>NZ_AUJU01000001.1 GCF_000424385.1 Butyrivibrio sp. LC3010
AACTGCTACACTGCTGCAAACGACGGAGAAAATCTGATTGTTCTTGAGTTCTTCGCCGTCGGTGATTAACCGTCAGCAGTTATTTTTTGTGCTGTCAAGGGTGGCGTCCGGCTACCTCAATCTAAATATCTGCATTTTTCAAGGTTCATCTGAGCCTATTTTTTTGACCCAGTTTTTTCATAGATTATTTGACACTATCTACAGAATACTCTCACCGCGAATTGACTTGGAGGCTCTGTTAACTACGAATAAAAGTACAAGGCTGACAAGACTCTTCAGCATACTTATCGCAACTGAAACTGAATAACCACCACTTCCCATTGCCATGTTATAAACATACAGATCAAGAACCTGAATATAATCCTTATTAAATGCATTCTGGAAAACGTAGTATTGTTCCATTCCGTTGTTCAGGAAATTCGCTACATTTAATACAAGAAGTACAAAATATGTAGGGAGCAGACTTGGTATTGTTATATTCCAAATGATCTGCATTCTTGTGGCACCATCTACTCTTGCTGCCTGAATCAGTTCATCATCTATACTGGAGATTGCTGCAATATACATGATTGCTGCCCATCCGAGATTTTTCCAGGTAAGCCATAACCACTGTGTAAACCATACATGTGATGAGGATTGAAGGAAAAGTATCGGAGTCGTGATCAAACCTGCCTTTGTAAGAAGTGAATTCATCATTCCGGTACTGTTAAACAGTGAGAATGCTATTGAATAAACCATTACCCAGCTTACAAAGTTAGGAAGAGTCGTTACTGTCTGAACGAATTTTCTAAACTTGACACCTTTAATTTCATTAAGAAATACAGCGAAAAGCATTGGTAACCAGCTTGTTCCAAGTGTAAGACCACTCATTGCGAATGTGTTTTTCAATACCTGTATGAGCTGTTTTACCTTTACATCACTACTAACAAGTGAAGCAAACCATTTAAAACCGACAAAAGCACTGTTTGCCAAAGTTTTTGGTGGCTTATAATCATAGAATGCATACAACCATCCATAAAGCGGGTAATAACTAAATAGTAAAACCAACACTATAAATGGAAGCACTAATAGGAAAAGTTGAAATGAATACGCTTTTTTCTTTGTCAATTGGCACCTCCCTGTTTATCGAGCTTTAGAAAAACTCACTAGAATACATTTAAATATTAGCCTCTTCAAATCATGCTGGTCTATTCATATATTGTCATTTTGCATATAATTATTGCTATTAATCATTTAATTTTATGCATATTATTGACATATTATTTTTAAAGCGCTTAAAATAGTCCATGATTCGTTATTTTTTACTAAATATGTACATGTTTTATCTCAAAAGTGTACAATTTATCTCGCTTAATGTTTAATGGAGGACAGAAATGATATTTTATGTAGACACAAATGCTTTTCGTGATGGTGACGGTTCTGAAACAAGACCTTTTAAGACAATCAATGATGCAGCAAAAATTGCTAAAGCAGGTGATGAGGTTGTAGTAAGACCGGGTATCTATAGAGAACATGTAATCCCTGTTAATTCAGGTACGGAAGATGCAAGAATTACATATCGCTCCGAGAAGCCTCTCGAAGCTGTTATTACAGGTGCCGAGTTAATTACCGGATGGAAGAAAGAAAAAGGTACTGTTTGGAGCGCAAGAATAAGTAATTCCATTTTTGGTGATTTTAATCCTTATAAAGAGCGCGTTTACGGCGACTGGTATTTTTCACCTAAAATTCGTCACACCGGTTCTGTTTTCATCAATGATCTGATGATGTACGAAACAGATTCATTGTCCGAATGTGAAAAAGGCGAACCGGATCCCTTCGCATGGCATCCTAAGGAAGCAATGTATTTATGGTATACAGAGCAGGACAAAGATGAGACCGTAATTTATGCAAATTTCCACAAGCTGGATCCCAACAAAGAAAAAACCGAGATTACTGTAAGAAGAAACTGCTTCATGCCTGATCAAAACGGTATCAATTATATCACTGTAAGCGGTTTTGATATTACAAAAGCTGCTACAACATGGGCTCCTCCCGCAGCATATCAGGATGGTATGATCGGACCTCACTGGAGTAAAGGATGGATTATTGAAGACTGTGAAATAAGCAATAGCAGATGCTGTGGTATTTCACTTGGAAAATATCTTGATCCCGAAAATGATATGTACTTTACAAAGCATCATGTAAAGAGTCCTACCCAGATGGAGCGTGATGCTGTCTGCAGAGGTCAGTATCATGGCTGGTTAAAGGAGAACATAGGACATCATATTGTAAGACGCTGCAATATTCACCATTGTGAGCAGACAGGTATTGTTGGAAGAATGGGCGGCGTTTTCTCAACTATTGAGGATTGCCATATTCATCATATCTGCAATTCACAACAGCTCGGTGGCGCAGAAACTGCCGGCATTAAACTCCATGCAGCAATTGATGTGACAATAAGAAGAAACCATATACACGACTGCATTATGGGTGTATGGCTTGACTGGCAGGCTCAGGGTGCAAGAGTCACTCAAAACTTTATGCATGACAACTGCAGACCTGAAGGAATCCAACAGGCTCCCGGAGCAATGTTCAACACAGATGTATTCATCGAAGTTGGCCATGGTCCCACTCTGATTGATAACAACCTTCTGCTTTCACCTGTTTCAATTACTATACCAAGTGAAGGTATCGCTGTTATCCACAACCTTATACTTGGAAGCTTCAGCCTGATAAATTCGGGTGTGGACAGCATTGTAAACGATCAAAGAGAGCCCAGATACACTCCTTACCACATTCGTCACCGCACCGAGGTTGCCGGATTCATGACCATCCTTCACGGTGATGACAGAATTTACAATAACATTTTTGTTCAGCAATATAAGATTACAAATAAGGAAAAGACCGCTGCAGATGCAGATTATGAGGTAGTAGGAACAGCTCCGTTTGATATATTCCCCACATATGAGGAATGGAATGATCAGTTTGATTTTGAAAAGAACCCTGATATGGGTGGCCTTGCAAAAGCACACTTTGGTCATCTCCCTGTCTGGGTTGACGGTAATGCATACTTTGGTGGCGCAACTGTTTATCATAAAGAAAACAACAAACTTGTAGACACTAAATCCAAGGTATCAGTTTCAATAACTGAAAAATCCGGAAGCTGGTTCATCAAATCAGACTTATTCAATAAGCTCGGTGATTTTTCATGTGATATTCTCACTACAGAATCACTTGGAAAAGCCTTTGAACCTGAACAGTACTTTGAGAACCCCGATGGAACCCCTATAACCTTTGATAAAGATTACTTTGGAGCTCACAGAGATCCCTCAGCGATTCCCGGACCTTTCCTTGCAGGTGGAAACAGTAAGGAAATACTTGTGTATAAAGATTAATCGATCCTACAATGTAGCTGTTTTATTTTCGGCTATATCATTTAAATAAAATTTGTAAAAACAAAGCCTTCCCAAACTGCGGGAAGGCTTTAATATTTCTTTCAGACTGCTAAATGTAACAGCTGTGTAGCAATAGTAAAATATGCAAGAAGTGATATAGCATCCACAATTGTTGTGATCATAGGAGATGCCATAACAGCGGGGTCAAAACCAAGCTTATCTGCACACATAGGCAACAGGCATCCTATACTCTTTGCAATAATTACTACAAGAACCAGTGTAAGGCAAACAACTGCAGCAACAGAAACTGCCAGTCTGTCAATCACCAGCAATTTTACAAAATTTGCAACGGATAGTGTTATTCCACAAAGGACTGCGACACGGACTTCTTTCCACCAGACCTTAAATATATCTGCAAATTCAATCTCTCCAAGAGACAAACTACGAATAATAGATACACTTGCCTGAGATCCCGCATTACCACCGGTATCCATCAGCATTGGGATATAAGCTGTAAGTACCACATATGCAGAAAGTGCATCTGAAAACTTTGTAATAATAGCCCCTGTAAAGGTTGCACTTATCATCAAAAATAATAGCCATGGCATTCTGTTTTTATAAATATCGAAGATTCCTATACGGGAATAAGGCTTATCTGAAGGGATAATAGCTGCCATCTTCTCGATATCCTCAGTTGCCTCTTCTTCGATGATGTCGACAACGTCATCAATGGTGATGATACCGATCATTCTATTCTCGTTATCCACCACAGGCATGGCTGTAAAGTCATACTTCTTGAACATGTTGGCAGCTTCTTCCTGGTCAGTCATAGTATTTATACTAATGACCTTGGTGTTCATGATGTCACCGATTTTTTCTTCTCCATCCTTTATGAGAAGATATCTGAGCGCTACTGTTCCTACCAGTATTCTCTGGTTAGTAACTACATAACAAATATTAACTGTTTCTGAATCCAGACCTATCTTCCGTATTCTGGCAATTGCCTGAGAAACTGTCATATACTCTTTAAGATCAACATACTCTACAGTCATTATTGAACCTGCAGAGTCCTCAGGGTATCTCAAAAGATGATTGATGTCTGCTCTTGTATCAGGTCTTGCATTAGCAAGGATTTTCTTTACGATACTGGCTGGCATCTCCTCCAAAAGATCCGTCGCATCATCAGCCATCAGGTTATCGATAATATTACCGGCTTCTTTATCTGAAAGAGACTGAATGATATATTGCTGATCCTCAATTTCAAGGTTGGCAAAGACATCCGCAGCCATGTCCTTAGGCAGAATGCGGAACATCTTCAGTGAGTCTTCGTTTTCCATATCATCCATGATTGCAGCGATATCAGCAGTATTCATGTCCGCAAAAGCTTGGCGAAGCTTAGTATACTGCTTGCTCTCGATGAGGTCACGGATTACGTCCATGATTGTATTTTCTTCCATGGAAATCTCCTTTCGGTGTGGTTTTTAATTAAGTTCGTACTTCGAGGCACAGGTTTATCGCTACATATATGATTGTCCTGCTTCATTTAACCACCACCCTTCATTTGGAGATTTCCCGATATGCGGGATATTTTGAAAAAGACTGTTCCGGATTCATTGAAAACTATCATAGTTTAGAGAAACTTTGGAACACCCTTTAGTTTAACACATTTAGAAAAAAAAACCATTATTAAGTAAAAATAATGAATAAAAAACTGAATTCATCTGCATGCTTTTCTGTATGCAAGCTATAGAAAAACGAGCAACAAATCTTTGCTGCTCGTTTAATCTATAATTTATATAAAATTGTTCTTATGAAACTTACATGCTCTCGTGGCAGGTTCTGTTAATTACGTCAAGCTGCTGCTCTCTTGTAAGGTCGATGAACTTAACAGCATATCCTGATACACGAATTGTGAAGTTAGCATATTCAGGCTTTTCAGGATGTTCCATAGCATCCTTAAGCTTTTCAACACCAAATACGTTAACGTTAAGGTGATGAGCACCCTGATCAAAATAACCATCCATTACACTAACAAGCTTATCTGCACGCTCTTCATCATCATGTCCAAGAGCACCAGGGTTAATTGTCTGTGTATTTGAAATTCCATCAAGTGCATACTCGTAAGGAAGCTTAGCAACAGAGTTAAGTGATGCAAGAAGTCCTGACTGCTCTGCGCCATATGCCGGATTTGCGCCGGGTGCAAAAGGTGCGAATGCAGGTCTTCCATCCGGAAGAGCACCTGTTGCCTTACCGTATACTACGTTAGATGTAATTGTAAGGATTGATGTTGTAGGCTCAGAGTTTCTGTATGTATGATTCTTCTTAACCTTTTTAAGGAAAGTCTTAAGAAGCCATACTGCTATCTCGTCTGCTCTTTCATCATCGTTACCATATTTAGGGAAGTTACCCTCAATCTTGTAATCAACAACAAGACCTGACTCATCACGGATTGTCTTTACTTTTGCATACTTGATAGCGCAAAGAGAGTCAACAACATGTGAGAATCCTGCAATACCTGTTGCAAATGTACGACGAACATCTGTGTCGATAAGAGCCATCTCAGCTGCTTCGTAGTAGTATTTATCATGCATATACTGAATAAGGTTCAGGATATTTACATAAAGGCTTGCAAGCCAATCCATCATCTTATCATATTTGTGCATAACCTCATCATAATCAAGGTATTCTGATGTAATAGGTGCATATTCAGGACCTACCTGCATATGATTGCCCTGCTTATCAAGGAATTTCTCATCCTTACCACCATTTATAGCGTAAAGCAGACACTTTGCAAGGTTTGCTCTTGCTCCGAAGAACTGCATCTCTTTACCTGTCTGAGTTGCTGATACGCAGCAGCAGATGCTGTAATCATCACCCCATACAGGACGCATAACATCATCATTCTCATACTGGATAGAAGATGTTGTAACTGAAATCTTAGCAGCATACTTCTTAAATGTCTTAGGAAGTCTTGATGAATAAAGAACAGTAAGGTTAGGCTCAGGTGAAGGTCCCATATTCTCAAGAGTATGAAGGAAACGATAGTCATTTTTAGTAACCATGTGACGACCGTCCATTCCAAGTCCCCCAACCTCAAGTGTTGCCCATACAGGATCACCTGAGAACAGCTGGTTGTAGCTGGGAATACGTGCAAACTTAACCATACGACACTTCATTACAAGGTGATCAATAAGTTCCTGTGCCTCTGATTCTGTAAGTGTACCTTCCTTAAGGTCTCTTTCAATATAGATATCAAGGAATGTTGAAACACGTCCAACTGACATTGCAGCACCATTCTGAGTCTTAATAGCTGCAAGATATCCGAAGTATAACCACTGAACAGCTTCTCTGGCGTTGTTAGCAGGCTGAGAAATATCAAATCCGTATACTTCAGCCATTTCCTTCATTCCACGAAGTGCTCTGATCTGCTCAGCTATCTCTTCACGCTGACGGATAATATCATCTGTCATAACTCCGCATCCGCAAAGTGCAAGATCTTCCTTCTTCTGCTCGATAAGGAAATCTATACCGTAAAGAGCAACTCTTCTGTAATCGCCTACGATACGTCCACGTCCATAAGTATCCGGAAGACCTGTAACGATATGGCTGTGACGTGCTGCCATCATCTCAGGTGTGTAAGCATCAAAAACTGCCTGGTTATGAGTCTTATGATACTCTGTAAAGATCTTGTGGAACTTTTCATTTACCTTATAACCATAAGTATCAGCAGCCTGCTCAGCCATCTTGATACCACCATAAGGCATGAATGCTCTCTTAAGCGGCTTATCTGTCTGAAGTCCTACTACCTGCTCAAGATCCTTCATGGATTCATCAATGTATCCGGGACCATAAGCTGTTAAGCCTGATACAACCTCTGTCTCACACTCAAGTACGCCGCCGTTCTCACGTTCCTTCTTCTGAAGCTCCTGAAGCTTACCCCAGAGCTTATCTGTAGCTTCTGTAGCGTCTGCAAGGAAGCTCTCATCACCATCGTACATAGTGTAGTTATTCTGGATGAATTCTCTCAGATTAACTTCATCCGTCCACTTGTTACCTTTAAAACCTCTCCATTGTTCTTTCATAAATCTTCACTCCTCTCTATTGCGTTAACAAACCACCCTCAGAGTCTATGTAAAGCTGCTATCGCAGCAAAAATAAATAATTTTGGTTTATATTTTCCCTGTTTTACTATATATAGTATATGGGAATTAACAAACCACAAGATATATTTTTTTACTTTGACACCAATTCGTATTGTCACATATACTGGCTCACTTTTCAACTAAAATCCCATAAAAAAAGCCATAGCTGATAACTTTTGTCAACTTTGGCATTTTTTTAACATAATTTATGTATATAGTTGTTACTTTTTTAACTTAAATTTGCTCCGAGAATTTTCTTGGCGTTTTCTATCCTGTCAGATGAAGGTGCTTCAACACCCTCAAGCTGATATGGAATACCAAGCTGCTCCCACTTATACTTTCCGAGTGAATGATAAGGCAATACATCTACTCTTTTCACATTGGATAGCGTATCAAGAAATTCTCTTGTCTTTTTAAGATAATCATCATTATCTGTGATTCCTGGTACAAGCACGTGTCTTATCCACACAGGTTTTCCTATCTCTGATAAATATCTGAGGCAGTCCTTTATGTTCTCATTCGGTTTACCTGTAAGCTTGATATGCTCCTCATTATCTATATGCTTTATATCCACAAGCAAAAGATCTGTATTATCAAGTAACTGATTAAACTGTGAAAAGAAAGGTTCCTGTCTGGTAAATGGCTCAGCAGCTGTATCAATACATGTATTGATTCCTCTTTTTTTAGCTTCTGCAAAAAGCTCATTTAAAAAATCCAGCTGAAGCAGCGGCTCTCCACCACTTACTGTAATTCCGCCCTCTTCTCCCCAGTAGCTCTTGTATCTCTCAGCTCTGTCCAGAAGCTCTTCAACTGTTCTTACATCATCGGATTCAGGATTCCATGTGTCTGCGTTATGACAATACTTACAACGCAGATTACATCCCTTTAAAAATATAATAAATCGAACTCCGGGTCCATCTACTGAACCAAAAGTCTCTATTGAATGGATTTTTCCTTTTGTCATTGGGTTTTCTTAATCCTCGTTATCTAAATTAATTCTTCCAGTCCTCGACCTGGTTACTAAGCCACTTGGCAAACTCATCAATTCCTTCACCTGTCTTGGCACAAATAGGAATAATCTCAGCCTTGGGATTTCTCATATGAATGTATTCTTTACATTTTTCAAGATCGAAATCAAAGTATGGAGCAACATCAATCTTATTTATAAGAACCACATCACAAATGCTAAACATTAAAGGATACTTAAGAGGTTTATCATGTCCCTCAGGAACTGAAAGGATCATGGCATTCTTTGAAGCTCCTGTATCAAATTCTGCAGGACATACAAGATTACCTACATTTTCCAATATTGCCAGTTCTACATCTCCTTCAACAAGAGCATCCAGGCCCTGTCTTGTCATATCAGCATCAAGATGGCACATTCCACCTGTGTGGAGCTGGATTGCTTTTACACCGGTTTCTGCGATCTTTTTTGCATCAACGTCAGAATCAATATCAGCTTCCATAACCCCTATCTTATACTTATCCTTAAGGGCTCCGATTGTTGCTTTAAGAGTTGTTGTCTTTCCTGATCCGGGTGATGACATCAGATTAAGAAGAAAAATTCCTTTATCTTTAAGTTCCTTTCTAAGAAGCTCAGCTCTCTCATCATTACTTTCAAACACACTTCTTTTAAGCTCAATTACTCTGGTACTCATAACTAATCCTTTCAAAAATAATATCTAAAATGTTTTATCAATCTATTTATTTGCTTTTTTCTTGTCTTTCTTTACTTTAGATTTATCCTTAGTCTTTTCCTTAGACTTTTCTTTTACCTTTTCGGCAGTATTCTCTCTATCAAACACTCCCGCTGATCCCATTGCTTCGTTGATAATTTCCATATCATCAGTATTCATAAGATCTGTGATAACGGGATGGTTTTCGATAAATGAAGGATCTACATCTTCATCCTCAAAGCCCTTCTTCATGGCAGGAAGGCGATACTTTCTCTCATAGAGATCAACTGCAATCTCAAACTCCTGATTCTTTTCCTCTTTCAAATGCTCAATATACTCATGTGTATCGAACAATCCTTCGCTTACTTCCAGGAGACATACTGCTATATTGCTACAATGATCAGCAATTCTTTCAAAATCCGTACCAAGTTCTGAAAGGCTAAAACCTATGTCGATGGTGCATTTACCTTTTCTTAAACGTCTGACATGTCTTCTCTTCACTTCCATATTAAGACCATCTATGACTTCCTCAAGAGGCTCAACGGATTTAGCAAGCTTTAAATCCTGATTTTGGAAGGACTGGAATGACAGATCAACAATTTCCTTAACGGCATTTGAAAAAATACGAACTTCTTCACTCGCCTTTGCTGAGAAATGTTCATTTTTCTCATGCATGTTACGGGCAATCTGTGCAATATTAAGTGTATGATCACTTATTCGCTCAAAATCTGTTATACAGTGAAGTATTATTGAAAGTGTTCTTGAATCAGTCTCTGCAAGGTGATGATTGTTGATCTGCATAAGATAAGTACCCAGCTGATCTTCATATCTGTCTACCTTTTCTTCGAGGCGTCTTACTTCATCTGCAACCTCAGCTTCATAGTTTTCCAAAAGAGGAATAGCCTTTTCAAGCCCCTCTCTTGCAAAGCTTGCCATATCAACAGCAACCTGTTTAGTCTGTTCCAATGCAAAAGGCGGATTTGAGAGGAATCTGGGATCCAGTTTTGTGATTCCCTGCATCTCCTCCTGCTCTTCTCTTTCCTTCTCATCAATCGGAATAGTAGAAAGTGCCATCTTAACAAGCAGTCCTGAGAAAGGGACCATGAGAGGTGTTGCTACCAGATTTATAAGGGTGTGAATTGAAGCAATACCAACCATTCCTGCTGTCTCATGCATAAAAGCAAAATCAACTGCTGTATGGATAGCATAGAATATTATCATGAAAGAAACTGCCTTGATCACATTAAAGTACAAATGCATAAGTGCTGTTCTTTTACCATTTTTGTTAGCTCCCAGTGAAGAAAGAATTGCAGTTATACAGGTACCCACCTCAGCACCTACTACAACCGGAAGAGCCACACTATATGGAATATGAACAGATGCAGCCAAAGCCTGCATAATACCTATCGTTCCCGCAGAGCTTTGAATTACCATAGTGAAAAGAATACCTACAAGAAATCCTACAACAGGGTTACTGAAGGTCATAAGTACACTCTGAAATCCAGTATTGTCTTTAAGCGGTGATACAGCCCCTGACATCATACTCATTCCGTACATCAGAACAGAAAAACCAATAAGTATTAGACCAATATTATTCTTTTTATCATTCTTTGAAAACATGTAAAGAACTATACCGATTATTGCTAAGAATGGAGTAAATGAAGTTGGCTTTAAAAGATTAATAAGAAAATTGTCGCTGCTTATAGCATTCAAACTCAGCAACCATGCGGTAAAGGTTGTACCAAGATTCGCTCCAAGAATAATATTGACAGCTTCCTTAAGTGTCATTATCCCTGAGTTAACAAGACCAACAACCATTACAGTTGATGCTGAAGATGACTGAACAAGTGCAGTAACTCCTACACCAAACAGATATGCAATGATAGGATGAGCTGTCACTTTGCTCAGAGCCATCTCAAGCTTTCCACCGGCAGCCTTGGTAAGACCACCACTCATTACATTCATACCATACAGAAACAGAGCTAATCCTCCGAGAAGCCCTGCAATTAACGAAAACAAATCCATTGAATTCATCCATACCTCCTACTTTTGGGTATTACGTAATAATATGCCTCTTTCCTCAACTGTATCGTAACTGAAATAAAGTCAAATATCAAGCACCATTCTCACATACTTACCAAATTGAGCTTTAGATGGTTCAACTTTTATCCCATCATGGTATTCCTCCCCATAGATGTTTTCTTCTATATCCACTTCTTCTACTTTAACAAACCCCAGCTTTTCACAAAGATGAATAGAAACCAGATTCTCAGCCTTTACAAAAGTCTGCATCTTCTCAAACTGAAGAATTTCCCTTCCATATCTTATGATTGCACTGCACACCTCAAAGGCATATCCCTGACGCTGATATTCCGTACCTATTAAAAAACCAAGCTCCACATCATTGAAGCCGCTTCTTATACTAAACCCGGCACGGCCAATAATTGCGCCATCCTCTTTCCTGACAACGGTCCATGTTCCGAATCCCAAAAGTCCGTATACTTTTTCAATATAATCTCTTGTATACTTTTTCTCATCTTCAGGGTTCTTGAATAGTCCCTCCATATATCTTGTCATCTCGGGATCTGCATATATTTCATAAAATGTATCCACATCCTCAACTGTGGTTTCCCTTATCAGACAGCGCTCTGTCTGCAATATATTCCAGGGAAGATTGGCGTATCTCTGATAGGCCTTTTCATATGAATCAGCCACAACTTCTTCAATATCAGTAAATACATATTTTAATCCCGGAAAAATCTCGCTCTGATTTTCTTCATGCTGTATTCCAACGACATAGGCTCCGCTGCATAACAGGATTTCTGCAAGGTCGGAAGAATCTGTCATAAAAAGAATATTCCCAAGATTGTCCTCACTTGTTCCCTCCATAATTCCGAGAAGGAGCTTTTCTTTAGTCTGAATAAGCATGTCCGGATAAACTATCCGGCTCTTGAATCCCAGATCTGTCAGATAGTTAGATGCACTATTAATTTTTTCGCTGATATTAACATCAGTCTGATATTTTAAGACAAAAATGATTTCCCTAAGCAACTTTTCTATACCTCATCTATATTGTATAATTAATCGCAGTTTTCTACCATGAAAACCGAAATAAATAAATTTCAGATGAACCATGAATAATAAAGGAGAAAATAATGGCTGAAACTAAAAATCCTATTGTAACTATTACCATGCAAAACGGCGATGTCATAAAAGCTGAGCTTTACCCCGAGATTGCACCTAATACTGTTAACAATTTCATATCCCTTATAAACCACAATTTCTATGATGGTGTTATTTTCCATCGTGTTATAAAAGGTTTCATGCTTCAGGGTGGTGATCCTGAAGGAACAGGTATGGGTGGCCCCGGCTATTCTATTAAGGGTGAGTTTTCACAGAACGGCTTTAAGAATGATCTTCTTCATACTGAAGGTGTTCTTTCAATGGCACGTACACAGATTCCTGATTCTGCAGGTTCACAGTTCTTCATTATGCACAAAAATGCGCCTCACCTCGATGGAGCCTATGCTGCTTTTGGTAAGGTAATTGAAGGAATGGATGTAGTAAATAAGATTGCCGAGACTGAAACAGACTGGCAGGACAGACCTACCACCGAACAGGTAATGGAAAAAGTAACAGTTGAAACATTTGGAGTAACTTATCCGGAACCGGAAACACTTTAAAAAAGCCCCTAAAAAGGGAGGATGCCAAGGAAACTCATGTTTCCTTGGCATATTATGAAAAAGTTATTTTTATTGGTATTGCCTTTCTTCATCTGACATCTTTAGTATACCGAAAATAAATGTCTAAGAAATAATCTGGCGTTAATAGTCTTTTAACGTTTTATGAACAAAAAATGAACGGGCAAATTCACTGCCCGTCCACATAAACGTCTATTTTTTATCTTTTGGAACCATGATCGTCACGGCTTTATTCTCATTTCTGATATCTACATATTTATGCTCTCCACCAAACTCGCCATCTCTGGTCCATGCAATGCTTTCCTTGGATTCAAATATAATGTGCTTTGTCTTAAAGCAGTACATAAGCTCTGTATTGATATCTCTGTTTATGAAAGCCGCCATCAGATTACTCATATCCAGCATATTATCCGGGAGCTTAACCAATGTAACCTCAAAGACACCATCATCCAGCTTGATATGCTTACCGGTAATATCCTTAAATCCGCCTACTGACATTGAGTTTGTAACCATTCCGAAAACAAAATCATCTTCAATCACACCTTCATCTGTTGTGACCTTCATATGATAGGAACGAATTTCGGACAAACGTCTTGCGCCTTCTATAATATATGCCATATGTCCAAGAACATTTTTGATATCCTGCTTGGTAAGGTATGAAACATCCGTAAACAGCCCAAAAGCTGCAATGTATACAAATGTATCCTCATTCATTACACCAATATCACAGGCATACTCTTTTCCATTTACCAGGGCTTCTGCTGAAGCATGCATAGCTGAAGGTATTCCAAGACTCATGGCAAAATCATTTGTGGAACCGGCTGGAACATACCCAATAGGTATTCTTTTCTCAGATTTCCACATTCCGTATACCACTTCATCAAGAGTTCCATCACCTCCACTGCAGGCAACGATGTCATATCTGCTGTCCCTGTTTCTTACTACTTCTATGGCATCACCACTTTCCTGAGTCGGGTATACAGTAACTTCATAATCTGCTTTTGAAAAAATATCTATAATATCCAGCAAATTACTTCTTATTCGTTCCTTGCCAGCCTTTGGATTATAGACAAAAAGCATATTTCTTTTGCTCATACATTCCTCCATAATTCGATAATTTGAACTAAGAGTACTTTTTGCTCGCCGCTGCTAAATTTTTAGCATTAAAATTTATCAAGTCCGCAAGTTCACATCTAAAGCGGGGTCTTTTAATCGTGTTTGAACAGATCCTTGCATAGCAAGGGACGTGTCATAGAAAATACCAACGGAATTTCCTCATAATAAGATTAAAAAACCGGTTACATTCATTATATAGAATGTAACCGGTGCTTTCCACAAATTTATTAATTAAGAAAGCTGCAGGTTTCCCATCAAAAAACTTTCCATTCCTGCTACTGCATCCTTTTCATCAGAACCATCAGCAATTACAGTAACTTCCTCACCGCTGCTAAGGCTAAGTGTCATCATTCCCATGATGCTCTTCGCATTAACTTTCTTTGACTGTGCTTCAATGTGTACTGTGCTGTCAAAACGACTGGCAAGTTGAACCAACTCGGCAACTGGACGCGCCTCAAGTCCACCTGGAAGCTTAATCTCGATAGATTTTGTGATCATAAATTCCTCCTCTTACTGCAGATATCGCAGCCTCACTCAACCTCTAATCTTGTCTGCGAGCTCACTTAGTTTTCTAAGCCTATGATTAACACCTGATTTACCTACAGGTGGATCAAGGTATTTCCCAAGCTCCAACAATGTTGCATCCGGATATTGCAGCCTGACTCTTGCCATATCTTCAAGACCCTTCGGAAGATTCTCGAATCCGTAATGATCTCTTAAATATAATATATCAGTAGTCTGTCTCGAAGCTGCATTGACTGTTTTGGTTATATTGGCCGTTTCGCAATTAACCCTTCTATTTATGGAATTGCGCATTTCCTTGACTATGCGTTCATTTTCCATATTCATAAGGCTTATCGGAGCTTCCATTACATTGAGCATATCTACTATAGATGTACTCTCTTTAATATAAACGACATAATACTTCTTTCGCTTTACAATTCTTGCTTCTATGTCAAAGCTCTCTATCATCTGTTTCAGATCATCAGCAAATTGCTTTGATACACATGCAAATTCTAGATGATAAGACTTACTTGGATCGCTGACCGAACCAATACATAAAAATGTGTCTCTTAAAAATGCTCTCTTACAACAGGACTGCTTAACTAAACTATGACTTATTCCATCCTCAGCTGTCCTGATATTTCCGTCCTCATCAGTTATATGAATCGACTTTAATATAGAAGAAATCTCTCCTCTGCCTTGAAGTACAAGTTGATAAACCTTACCTCCAATATGCTTTTGAGTCATTTTATCGAACACGCTAGCCTCTATATTAAATGCTTTTTTTAGGATTGTAAAGAACTTTCTAGTCTGAACCTCTGAATCAGCTTGCAAAAACACAGTGTACAAGCCGTTTTCATCACATTCGACTGCACCACATAACAGAATGAGTGCAGATAGTTCAGATAATTGACAATGACGAGGCGAGGCAATCTGTTTTGCCAGCTCATTTTTTACATCACTTGAAAATGACATGGTTTTCACCTAACATGCTTCAAATCTCGGTGATAAATCTTAACACCAAAATCGTCTTCTTCCTTAAGTCTCTTATATATCTCATTGGCTATTGTAACTGATCTGTGCTGACCTCCGGTACATCCTATGGCAATGACAAGCTGATATTTACCTTCATTTATATAGCCCGGCATAAGGAATTTAAGCATATCCTCCAGTTTGTCAAGGAACTGTCCGCATTCTGGAAAGCTCTTAACATAATCCTGAACCGGTTTGTCATTACCTGTCAGGTGCTTAAGATCATCAATATAAAATGGATTTGGTAAAAATCTCACATCAAATACGAGATCCGCATCTGACGGAATACCATGCTTGAAACCAAATGAAAGCACCGTAACCATGAGATTCTTATGTTTCTCATTAGAGACGAATATTCTCTCCATCTCCGCCTTGAACTCACGGGTTAATAGCTGAGAAGTATCAATTATATAATCTGCCTGCTTACGAAGTTTTGCCAACATGGTTCTTTCTTTATTTATTCCGTCTTCAATTCTTCCGTCAGGCGATAACGGATGCCTTCTTCTGGTCTCCTTATATCTTTTAACCAAAACTTCATCTGAGCACTCAAGAAAGAGTACTTCAACAGGAAGCCCTCTTTTCCTAAGCTCTTCAATTACTCTGGGAGCATCTTCAAATCTTTGTCCTGATCTTACATCCAGACAAAGTGCAACCTTTTGAACCTCGCTATCAGGCAGAGTAATAAGTTCAGCAAATTTTTCAAACAGGCTTGGCGGCAGGTTATCAACACAGTAAAAACCTGCATCCTCAAGCATGTGAATTGCAGTGGATTTTCCACCACCGCTCATTCCAGTAACAATAACTATTCTCATTTTTCGAAATCTCCCAAAAGAATCACTTCCGGTGAAAGCTTAACTCCGGATGATTTAAATACCTTTTCCTGAATATCTGATATCAGTCTATATACGTCTTCTGATGTAGCATTCCCCTTATTTATCACGAATCCGCAATGCTTCTCAGAAACCTGTGCACCCCCTACTGAATATCCCCTAAGCCCGGCATCCTCTATAAGTTTACCGGCAAAGTATCCCTCCGGTCTCTTAAAGGTTGACCCTGCGCTGGGATATTCAAGTGGCTGTTTGGAAATACGTTTTTCCTTGAGCTCATTCATAAGGCTTTCGATTTCGTTTTTTTTGCCCTTTTTAAGCTCAATATCACAGCCTGTAATTACATAATTTTTCTTTTTAAATATGCTAGTTCTATATCCAAATTCCAGTTCATCAAGATCAAGTTTCCTAAGTGAAGCGTTTTCATCAAAGGCATATACACTTCTAACCACCTGTTTCATTTCTCCGCCGTAGGCTCCTGCGTTCATCACAAGAGCTCCACCAATAGAACCCGGAATTCCGTGTGCAAATTCAAAACCGGTCAACTCATTGTCTCTTGCCAAATTGGCTACTGCTACATTAAGAGCTGCTGCTCCGGCCTTTATATGATTATCCCCTGTCATACTGCATTTTGAAAAGTCTCCGCAAAGTGACAGGACTACCCCTCTGAAACCTGCATCTGAAACCAAAAGATTACTACCGTTTCCCAAAACATAGTAATCTTCCTTTGGCTTCATTTTCATCTCTTTCAAAAGATTGAGAATACTAACCAGTTCCTCATCGGAGCTTATCTTTATAAAATAATCGGCAGGCCCACCAGTTCGAAAAGTGGTGTGCCTGCTCATATCTTCATTTTTTATGATGCTGTCTTCCGGAAGTATTCCGGCAAGTTTTTCATCTAAATCAAATCTCATAATACAGAATCCAAAACAAGTTTAGCTGCTCCAAAAATTCCTGCATCATTTCCAAGCTTAGCAAGAGCAAACTTTGTTCTCTTAGCACCCGGGAATACATACTTTTCAAAAGAAGGGCGCACAAGATCAAATAAAATATCTCCTGCCTTGGAAACACCGCCACCAAATACGATAATCTCAGGATTGATGGTTGATGCGATCATTGCAAGTCCTTTTCCAAGGTAATCGCCATAACGCTTAAGTGCCTCATTAGCAAGGTTGTCTCCATTTTTAGCTGCATCAAAGATATCCTTACATTTGAATTCTTTTCCGCGAAGAACACAGTCCTCATCGCTCTCCTCAAGAAGTCTGTTCATCAGAAGAACTGCTCCGGTAGCACTTGCATACTGCTCAAGACAACCCTTGTTACCACATCCGCAGGTAGCTGTTTCATCATCATTAATATGAATGTGACCTATCTCTCCGCCTGCACCTGTTGCACCATTAAATATCTTTCCTTTGTGGATAATTCCTCCACCTACACCTGTACCAAGTGTAACCATAAGCATATCTTTGTAGCCCTGGCCACCACCCATCCAGTATTCGCCAAGTGCTGCAACATTTGCATCATTACCGCACTTAACGGGTATCTTTACAAGATCATGGAGCTCATGCTTCATGTTGAATTCGCTCCATCCAAGATTAACTGCCTTAAAAATTGTTCCGTCATCACTGAAGGGTCCGGGTGCTCCTGCACCTACTCCTACAACCTGAGAATCCTTTATTCCTCTTTCTTCCATCTTTTTTCTTATTGATTCTGCTATATCAGGAAGAATATTTTTTCCTTCGTCCTCAGTTCTTGTGGGAATCTCCCACACTTCAATCTTGTGTCCATCCATGTCAAGGAGTCCGATCTTTACGGTTGTACCACCTATATCAACTCCAAATACATAGCTCTCCAATAAACTGTTTCCCTGGTTTTCCATACAAAAACTTCCCCTATCTTAATTTATTAGTCATCATCCTCGCGGCTCTTGGCAAGCGAGTTCTGTACTCTGTTGTAAAGTTCCTGAGCAGCATTGTAGCCCATCATCTTCTGTCTGTGGTTAACTGCCGCAGATTCACAGATAATCGCAAGGTTTCTACCCGGACGGATAGGAATCCTGTGACATACTATTTTGTTTCCAAGATACTCTGTATATTCTTCCTCAAGACCAAGTCTGTCATATTCCTTGTCTTTATCCCACTCTTCAAGTTTGATTGCAAGATCAATATTCTGAGTATCACGTACACTCGAAACACCAAACAAAGTCTTAACATCGACAATACCAATACCACGCAGTTCGATGAAGTGTCTGGTAATATCGGGAGCTGTACCGATAAGTGTTACATCACTTACCTTCCTGATCTCTACTACATCATCAGATACAAGTCTGTGTCCTCTCTTGATTAATTCAAGAGCAGCTTCTGACTTACCAATTCCGCTTTCACCGGTAATAAGAACTCCGACACCATAAACATCCACCAATACACCATGAATAGAAATGCAGGGTGCAAGCTCAACATTCAACCATCTGATTATCTCTGCCATAAATGATGATGTGGGCTTCTTGGTTACCATGATCGGAACCTTTTCCTCAATCGCAATTTTTACAAATACGGGATCCGGTATAAGATTTCTGCAGAAAACAACACATGGAATATCAAAAGAAAGGAACTCCCTATAAACACGTTCCTTCTCTTCAATCGGTATGGATTCCATGTAAGTATATTCAACGAATCCAATGATCTGAAGTCTTGTTGCTTCAAAATGTTCAAAATAACCCGCCAGCTGAAGTGCCGGTCTGTTTATATCAGGTTGATGGATCCTTATCCTGGAAATGTCCAATTCAGGTGTAAGATTTTCCAGCTCCATCTTTTTAATAACTGTTTTTAGCTTTACCGTTGACATTCGATACCTCCCTCTAACTTACCACAGTTTAGCACAAACACTGGGCTTTTACAATTCAGCGGAATGAAAGAATTCATAGATCTGCCTTGCCTGATTCTCAGGAATTTCAGGTACTTGTTTTAGAGTTTCCACATCTGCATTTCGAATATCCTCAATGGATTTAAAATGTCTCATCAAAGCTTTTCTTCTTGCAGGACCAACTCCCGGTATCTCATCAAGTGAGCTCTTTACCTGCGCTTTGCTTCTAAGAGATCTGTGGTATTCTATTGCAAATCTGTGAGCC
This sequence comes from Butyrivibrio sp. LC3010, assembly GCF_000424385.1. Classification (GTDB taxonomy): domain Bacteria; phylum Bacillota; class Clostridia; order Lachnospirales; family Lachnospiraceae; genus Butyrivibrio. The sequence continues at coordinate 19,500 of NZ_AUJU01000001.1, forward strand.
TCATCCTGAATTCTTGTTATCAGCTTAAAGCCTTCTGATCTTCTGTCGATTGGCAGTTCTTCATTATTAAAATACAGGCCTCTTGTCCTATGGTTGTCATCCTTAACCATACCGCATACCGGAATGTTTATACCAAGCTCCTCCAGCACCTGCAGACAAATATTCACCTGACCTCGTCCACCATCCATGAGAATCAGATCCGGGAACTTCGTAAAACTTCCATATCTTGCATCTATTTCCCTGACTTCAAGCTCGTGTCTTTCCTCAAGACCATGCATCAGTCTCCTCGTCAGCACTTCTTTCATACATGCATAGTCATCAGGTCCTGACACGGATTTAATCCTGAACTTTCTGTAGTCACTTCGTTTCGGTTTACCTTTTTCATAGACTACCATGGAACCTACATTTGCAAAGCCACTGATATTTGAAATATCATATGCTTCCATTCTTGAAAGTCCTGTAATACCCAGGAGCTTTTCTATTTCCTTGACCGCTCCTATTGTCCTTCCTTCTTCACGCTTTAGCCTCTCCTTATCCTTGCTTAGAACAAGAGCGGCATTTTGGGCGGCAAGCTCCATCAGTTTTTCTTTCTGGCCTCTCTCCGGAACCTTTAGATATACGCGGCTGCCCTTTCGCTGAGTGAGCCACTTTTCAATAATGTCCATATCCTCAATCTGTTCCGGAAGCATAAGTTCTCTTGGTATAAAAGGAGTTCCGGCATAGAACTGCTTTACAAAATTCAGCAGTATCTCCTCCTGGGGATTTTCAGATACATGTGTCATATAAAAATGTTCTCTGCCGATAAGTCGTCCGTCTCTTACAAAGAAAACCTGCACAACTGCATCGTTTTCATCTGAAGCAATTGCAAGAATATCCTTATCCTCCATTGCCTGATCAGTCATCTTCTGCTTTTGTGCAACCTGTCTTACACTTGAAAGAAGATCTCTGTAGGTGGCAGCTCTCTCAAAATTCAGTTCTTCAGATGCTTCTTCCATCTTATCAGTGAGGTCTTTTATTATCGGAGCATAATTTCCCTCAAGGAAATCCAATGCTCCCTGTATTCTCTTGGCATACTCCTCTTTTGAAATTCTCCCATCGCATGGAGCAGAGCATCTGTTCATATGAAAATTCAGACATGGCCTGTCTACCCCGATGTCCCTTGGCAAAACTCTGTTACAGGTTCTGAGTCCATAAATCTTATTTATGAGTTCTATTGTGTCTTTTACTGCAGCTGCACTGGTAAAAGGACCAAAATACTTGGACTTATCCTTTTTCATAAGTCTTGAAAACAGTATTCTTGGAAACTCCTCTGAAACCGTTACCTTTATGTAAGGGTAAGTCTTGTCATCCTTAAGCATAGTGTTATAGCGCGGGCTGTTTTCCTTAATAAGGTTATTCTCAAGGACCAGCGCTTCAAGCTCTGAGTCAGTTACAATATATTCAAAGCGCGCTATCTGTTGTACCATTCGATCTATCTGAGGTCCTCTTCCTACTATTTTTCGAAAATAAGACCTCACACGATTGTGCAGGTTTACAGCCTTCCCGACATACATTATGGTGTCATTTTCATCTCTCATAATGTAAACACCCGGCTGATTAGGTAATTTTTTTAATTCTTCCTGAACGTCAAATTTTTCTTCCATACTCTTTATAATATCAGAAAGGCTGCCGCAGCGCGGCAGCCCACAAAACTTTTAATTATTTTTACTTATCAAAGTTATCAGGAACATGTGAGAAACGTCCGCCTGAAGGCTGTTCCTTATCATCATTCTCTGATACGACATTCTGACTGTTTCCGGTAGTAATTGTCTGTCCGCCGTCATCATTCACTTCAGCTTCAAAAATACTACCTACTGTTCTTTGCTGCATCATGTTTTCAAAAGGAGCATTTACCTGATTGTTATAGCTTTGCGGATTAGCATAACTCTGCTGTCCGTACTGAGCATTATCAGGTGTTGTCTGATTCTCCGCAGGAAATGAAATAGTCTCTTCCTTTGGTTTTTTCTCCTTAATTGGAACATTTTCACCTACTGCTGCAGATTCAGGTCTTGTAGCATATATTCTACCGTGCTTTGAAGCCTCTATCTCCTCTTCAGTAGGTTCCGGAATATTCTCAACCTCACGATAGATAGTCATGAATTCCTTACCGGTAATAGTTTCCTTTTCGATAAGGAACTGAGCAATCTTATCCATTGTGTCGATATGATCACGGATTATCTGCTTAGCCTTCTCGTAACAATCAGCAAGAAGCTTCTTTACTTCCTCATCTACAAGATACTCGGTCTGAGGACTGCAGTTGAGCACTCTGTTTCCGTCCAGATATCTGTTCTGAATGGATTCAAGCTGCATAAGTCCGAATTTATCACTCATACCAAACATTGTAATCATGCTTCTTGCCATTGATGTTGCTTTTTCTATATCATTCTCAGCACCGGTTGTTACTGTATTAAAGATAACCTCCTCAGCAGCACGACCTCCGAGAGATACGATAATGTCATCAACAAGCTCGTCTTTTGTCTGAAGATATTTTTCATCTTCAGGTACCTGCATAACATATCCAAGTGCTCCCATGGTTCTGGGTACTATGGTTATTTTCTGTACAGGCTCTGTATTCTTCTGAACAGCACTGATAAGAGCATGTCCAACCTCGTGATAAGAAACTATCTTTCTCTCTTCTTTACTGAGGATTCTGTCCTTCTTTTCTTTTCCGACAAGAACCTGCTCAACAGCTTCCATAAGATCCTGCTGGCAAACATATTCTCTGTGTGCCTTAACCGCATTTATCGCAGCTTCGTTTATCATATTAGCAAGATCAGAACCTACTGCACCGCTTGTAGCAAGGGCTATTGCCTTAAGATCTACAGTCTCATCCATTTTGACATCTTTTGAATGAACCTTAAGTATTTCCTCACGTCCCTTGAGATCCGGCTTATCAACAATAACTCTTCTGTCAAAACGTCCGGGTCTGAGAAGTGCCTTATCAAGTATTTCAGGTCTGTTTGTAGCTCCAAGAACAAGTACACCCTTAGATGAATCAAAACCATCCATCTCTGAAAGCAGCTGGTTCAGAGTCTGCTCACGCTCTTCATTTCCACCGCCATACTTGCTGTCACGGCTTCTTCCGATAGCATCTATCTCATCAATGAAAATAATACAAGGAGCATTCTTACTGGCTTCTGCAAAAAGTTCACGAACACGGCTTGCACCGACACCTACATAAAGCTCGATAAAGTCTGAACCCGCAAGAGAATAGAAAGGAACATGCGCCTCTCCGGCTACTGCTTTTGCAAGAAGTGTCTTACCTGTTCCGGGAGGTCCCACAAGCAGTGCACCCTTTGGAAGCTTTGCACCGATTTTCACATATCTTCCGGGATTGTGAAGGAAATCAACAACCTCAACAAGGGATTCTTTTGCTTCATCCTCTCCGGCAACATCCTTAAATGTAACCCCTGTCTCTCTCTGCATGTAAACCTTTGCATTGTTTTTACCGATACCAAGGGGGCCACCGCCTTTAGACATACGTCTGAATACGAATGACAGGATGAGCCACATCAGCAGTATTGGAAGAACATAATATACTGCAAATGAAATAATAGCGCTGGAGGAATCAGGTACTTCACTGCTTACCGGTATGCCTGCATCCAAAAGTCTCTTTGTAAGAGTGGAATCATCCTCCGCTTTTCCTGTGTAATAATTCATTACGGTAGTAGATCCGTAAAAAGGATTGTATTTAAGTTGATCAGAACTTACTTTGGGGATAATTGTTATCCTGTCATCCTCTATTACTACGCTCTCAACTTTCTTTTCAGCGATCATCTGAATAAATTCAGAATATGTAACCTCCTTGTTACTGGTAGAAGTTACTGCTCGCATGAAATATGTCATAAAGAGTACTGTAACCAGAGCAGCGACAACCAAAAGCAATATATTTTGCTTCTTGGGACCGTTATCTCCTCCTCCGGATCCATTATTGTTGTTATAATTGTTATCCATTGCTTACCTCTTAAATATTGTATTTCGTTCTATTATAAGTATAACAAAATCATAAATCAATTGTGCACATGTGAAATTGAGGACACAATTATTAAATTTTTATAAACTTAAAACGCATTGTTTACTTCAGATAAATCTGAAATTCATAGCTTCAATGAACTCTTCACTAAAAGAATCCGTCTCAGCAAGAACTAAGTCTTTTGACTTTTCTGCTATATTCTTAATGATCAATTCTGTACTGCTCTGTAAATCCCGGACATCTTTATCAGGACTATTTATATCTTTTCCATCAGGATGTACCGTAGTTTCTATAAGCTTTTCGCAGCCCAAAAGTGAAGTATTTCCTACGCAATCTATTACCCCTCCTCTTAAAAATTCTTCCGGAAACATATTAAGATATCTTATTTTTTCTGTATCAAGATGCTCTGAAAAGCCTCCTGCCAGAAATACCTTATCTATTTCACCGGCTCTACAGCCATGAGCTTTAAGCAGGCTGTCTATCCCACTCCTTATAGCGGCCTTTGCCAGCTGTACTGCACGAATATCTTTTTGAGAAAAAACAATCTCTTTTCCATCAGCTGATGAATATAGTCTTATTCCATCATCAAACAGACCATCTATAAGAAGTCCTGTCTCATCTATGAGTTTTGTTCTGCAAAGCTCTGAAACCAGTTCGAGTACTCCACTTCCGCAAATTCCTCTGGGTTCTTCATTTTTTATAGTCGTAATATCTGCTTCATATCGTTTTCCATCAGTTTTGTCTAAAGTAACATGCTCAATTGCCCCGGGTACCCCAGCCATTCCACAGGAAATTCCTCCACCTTCAAATACTGGTCCTGCTGCGGTAGAACATACACTTATATTCTCTGAATCAGCGACTGCCATCTCTCCATTTGTTCCAAGATCGATCAGCATGTATTTCTTATTTGCAGGAATTTTATCAAATGAAAGAGAATACATTCCCGACACTATATCAGCTCCAACAAATGCAGATATTCCGGGAATTATCACAACATTTATGTTTTCACTGTCACCAAAGTCACCAAGTAGTCCGCTTCTTATCTTTTCAGGCATTTGAGATAATTTTGTTACAGGGTAACTGAGTCTTACCGGTTTATAAGGCGATTTTCCAAGCCCCTCACAGCTATCTCCCATAAGGATGTGAAGCATTGTTGTATTTCCAGCTATGACTATAGTTTTAAGCACAAAATCCTTCTTATCATATCTGTCTTCATAAGCTTGTTTGTCTGAGATAAAAATTCCAAGAAGCTCTGTGATAACCTTCCTTAGATCATTTATGACAAGTTCCTGCAGCTGTTTGGCTTTCCCACTGCAATCTGCCTGGATACGACTGATGACATCTGCACCATAAACAGCCTGGCTATTCATGGTACTTGTTTTTTTTACGGTATTACCTTTATTTAATAAAGACGCTGCTATCGTGGTTGTACCAATATCAATCGAGATACTGTAAAAATCATTTCCGCAAATATTATTTTCTTCTATATCAGAGACATTCGCTCCCTTCCCGTATAGGCTTTCATTTCCTGTCTTGCTTTTCCTATCTGATAAGTAATCGCTGTCTTTGACTGATATATTTTCACTGTCAGAAATAAAATAGTCTCCCAAGCTCTCCAGCACTGCATCATGCTTTATCAACGCTCTGCATGATAATCTGTAACCATTATTAAGCTCTTCCTCCGATAGAAATTTCCTGTCTGCTACCGTGACCGCTGATGCACCGCTTTTAAATCTGACAACACATTTTCCGCATCTGCCCATCCCTCCACAGGGCATGTTACGTACTATTCCTTCCCTTATGAGTAACTCAGAAAGAAGGGTCCCCTCATTTATTACATAGCTTTGTCCTTTATAAACTAATTCACATTTCTTCTTCAAATAGGCTCACCGATCTAAAAATGATTTCTTTTCTCATACTCCATAGAATATTGAATTTGTTCAGGAATTCGAAATTCGTATTGGACCAGGTCCTCGCAAAGCGAGGGGCATGTCCTGTAAAAACAGGATTCTTTAACGCTTTTTCCTTATTGCGTTCAAGAAGTCATGCAATACACCTACTATTATACTATAAAACGAGAATACAAATATGCTATTTCACTAATAAGTATTATTTATCTGTTATTTTATCGTTTTAGATTGTTTTTGTTCGCATCTCGATGTAACTTGTATTTCAATAATTACAAAAAATGGCAATTTACTATATATTTGATATTATTTTTCAAAATTACCCTATCAATTGTGTTATAATTTTTTCAGTGTCTGACAATGATACATAATAACAAATATGTGAAATTAAGGAGGGTATGTAAATATGGGTATTTTAAAGGCTGGAATCGGTGCTGCTTCAAGCGTTCTTTCTGATTCCTGGAGAGATTATTTCTACTGCGATGCAATGCCAAGTGACACTCTTGCTATTAAAGCTGCAAAACGCACAGGTAAGGGAAGTTCAAATACAAAAGGTAACGATAATATCATTTCCAACGGTTCAATTATTGCAGTTGCTGATGGTCAGTGCATGATCATTGTGGATCAGGGAAAGGTTACTGAAGTTTGCGCAGAACCCGGTGAGTTCGTATATGACGTAAGTACAGAGCCCTCTCTTTTCTACGGTAGCCTCTCTGACAATATCAAAGAGACATTCAAAAAAATAGGTAAGCGTATCAGCTTCGGCGGTGATGCTGCTAATGACCAGCGCGTTTACTATATAAATACTAAGGACATCATTGGAAATAAGTATGGAACAGCTAATCCGGTTCCTTTCCGCGTAATTGACAGAAACATCGGCCTTGATGTAGATATCTCAATTCGTTGCCATGGTGAATATAGCTACAAAATTGTAGATCCTATTCTTTTCTACACAAATCTTTGCGGCAATTTCCAGGGCGAATACAAGAGAGAAACCATCGAGTCTCAGCTTAAGAGTGAGCTTCTTACCGCTCTTCAGCCTGCTTTTGCAAAGATTTCCGAAACAGGTGTCAGATATAGTGCCCTTCCGGGTCATACAACTGAAATCGCCGATGCATTAAATGAAGTCCTTTCATCAAAATGGGGCGGCACCTATGGCATCGTTATTTCAACCTTTGGTATAAACTCTGTTAATGCTTCTGAAGAAGATGAAAAGATGATAAAAGAGCTTCAGAAGAATGCTGTTCTCACAAATCCTAACATGGCAGCCGCTACCCTTGTAGGTGCTCAGGCACAGGCTATGCAAGATGCTGCAAAAAATACAGCAACAGGTCCTATGATGGCATTTGCAGGAATGAATATGGCTCAGCAGGCAGGTGGAGCAAACGCTTCAAATCTCTTTGCCATGGGTCAGCAGGCACAGCCTGTTCCTCAGCCTCAGCCCCAGATGCAGCCTCAGAGTCAGGCAGGATGGACATGCTCCTGCGGTACTGTAAATAATGGCAATTTCTGTTCCAATTGTGGTAAGCCGAGACCGAGTGCTGATTGGACATGTTCTTGCGGTACCGTTAACAGTGGTAAATTCTGCTCTAACTGCGGAGCACCAAGACCACAATAATTTTATATAGGAAAAGTCTATGGGATTAACCGAATATGAATGCCCCGCCTGTGGCGGGGTGATGAATTTTAATGCTAAAAACCAAATGTTATCCTGCCCCTACTGTGACACACAGATAAAGGTAGGCGATTATGTTGCTCCAAGACAGGCAGAACAGGATAAAGATGCAAAAGCTGACAGTAACGAATGGCTTTCAGAAGGTACAGAATGGAAGCCCGGAGAAACTGATGGCATGGTAGTCTATTCCTGCCAATCCTGTGGTGGTGAAATTGTTGCTTCAGAAAATGAAGGTTCACTTACCTGCCCTTTCTGCAGTAATAATGTTGTTGTCAAAGAAAAGTTTGCCGGTGATTTGCGTCCTGATTACGTCATTCCATTTAAGAAAAACAAGCAGGATGCTATGGATGCATATGCAGGATATGTAAAAGGAAAACTACTTCTGCCAAAGGTATTCTTTGCCCAGAATCATATAGACAAAATTCGTGGAATCTATATTCCTTACTGGCTGTATGATGCAAAGATAAATGCAAACTACAATTTCCATGCAACAAAGGTAAGAACCTGGAGCGACAGTGACTATAACTACACAGAAACAAGTCACTTTGATGTAGTTCGTGAAGGAAATGAAGAATTTTCTCATGTTCCTCATGATGCATCAAAAGAAATGCCTGACGATCTGATGGAATCAATAGAACCCTTCAGTTTTGGTGAAGCAGTTCCTTTTAACAGTGGTTATCTTGCAGGTTTTCTTGCAAACCGTTATGACGTAAATGCAAAGGATACCCAAAAACATATTCTGGATAGAATGAAGCATACCGTAGAGGAAGACATTAAAAATTCTGTAACCGGTTATTCTTCTGTAAATATTTCATCAAAAGACCAGAAGATAAGCTCTTTAACGCATAGATATGCTCTCTATCCGGTTTGGCTTCTTAATACCAGCTGGAACGGAAATAATTATCTGTTTGCCATGAATGGGCAAAGCGGCAAGTTTGTAGGTAATCTTCCTGTGGATAAAGGCAAAGCAGTCCTTCTTTACATTTTATCAAGTCTGGGATTCACTGCTCTTGCCTGTCTTATTTGCCTCATCATTATTTCTTTTTGATATTAGTAGCCCGGAAGGATAAGTATATGAAATGCAAAAAAATTCTAAATAATCTAATGCCTCTGCTCATCTGCATGATCCTGACATTGCCTTTATTGTCTTCTTTTCAGGTAAAGGCTGACGGTAGCGGAATGGTGGATCCTGTTTATTGCCAGGATGGAACACTTTTCCCAGTAATAGATGCTGCGGATCTTATGACAGATGATGAAGAGAACGAGCTTGCACAGCATATTTATCAGGTTGAGGATAAATATGAATCGGCTATAGTAATAGTTACTATAGATGATCTGGGTTCAAGAAATGTTGAGGAATATGGCGATGATTTTTATGACTATAATGGATATGGTTATAATGGAACAAATAACGGAATATTATTCCTGATCGACATATCCACAAGACAATGGCATATCACCACAACCGGTACAGCCATTAACATATTCACGGATTCAGCCCAGGAAGATCTGATTGATGCCTGCAAAAGTAGCCTGTCTGCAGGATACTATTATCAGGCCTTTGATCAGTTTGTATCCGCTTGCGATGAAAGACAGCAGGATGTAATTGACAGTAAAACCTTTACTACCGGAAAATTTCTTATATGTCTGATCGTAGGTTTAGTACTTGGATTAATTGTACTACTTATGTTTATTGGTCAGTTAAAAACTGTTCATTGGGAAGCAGGTGCATCCAACTATTCTCAAAAGGGACTTTCTCTTTCCCGTAAACAGGATCGCTTCATTAGAACAACAGTTACAAAAACAGCAAGACCAAAAGAAAGCTCCGGCTCTTCAACCCATTCCGGTTCTTCAGGAACTTCACATGGTGGAAGTAGCGGCTCATTTTAAAATAACCTGACAAAAATAATAAGTTCACTTGCACAGATAAAACCTTACCGTTCCAAAGCGGTAAGGTTTTTTAGAGCACTTACCAAGGCTTTTCACGAGCCTGATCCTGGCTTGTTATACAAAATTTACAAACATCACTCTTTTTTTATAAAATGCCTTAATATTTATTGATATACTAGAGAATAGGAGAAAAAGATGCGTTTACGTGATTATTTTCATTTAAATGTGTGGTTACTGCCTATTCTTGTAATACTTGTTCCAATTATGCTCATGGTATTTGGCAGTTCCTACTTAACTACACCAAATACATATTATTTGACTGTTCTTGAAGATGGATGGTCTGTTCAGTATGACAAAATCAGTCTGTCTGATACTAAACTATCTGAGATTAATCTTGGGCCTTCTCGAAAAGGTGACAGCATTATTTTCAGTAATACCATACCCACCGAGCATGTGCCTTCAGCCTGCTTAATGTTCAAAAGTGTTCTTGCAGTGGTAACAGTTTCCATAGATAGCGAAGTTATTTATACCTATGGTAATGAATATCTGGAATCCGGGAAAATGATTCCAAAGCATTACAATTTTATTCCGCTTAACAAACTTGATAATCCTGAAGGAAAAACTTTTACTATAAAGCTTGTTTCTTCTGAGAATAATGCATTTTCAGGTATAGCATCTGTTCGATATGGGAACAGGTATGATCTTGAGCAGGAATTCATGCAGGGAAAACGTCTGCCTTTGTTCGTCGGATGCTTCTTGTGCATGTTCTCTTTTATGCTTCTTACATTATCATCATATCTTTACATGTACCATAGTCATGACCTATCTCTGTTTTTAAGTTCTTTAATATCATTTGTACTTGGTGCCTATAATCTGGCATTTAATGATATTTTTTGCTTTTTATCTGATGCTGAATCCTTTTTTACTCTTCTTGAGTATATAACCTTATACCTTGTTCCTTTTGCAATTATAGCTTTTCTGATATCATCTCACCCTGAACTCAATTCTAGAATTAATACAATTATCATTATTATCAATATCCTCTTTCCATTAATTGCACTGATCCTTCATTTCACAGATATTATTCATGTTAATATTTTCATTCCTGTTCTTCATATTATTGCTATAGCAGAAGCAATATATGAACTTCCACAGCTCGTACTCAATATTTGGAAGGAACACAAAGACAAAATTAACACACCTGAATATACAGGAATAACATCCGACAGTCTTCTTGTAATTGGCCTTGCCTTTTTCATAGTCTGCTCAGTAATCGATATAATAAAATATAATATTTTAAAGCTTTTCTTTGGTGGCGCAGAAGCTTATGCTGATATCAATTTCATGACAATTGGTGCTCTATGCTTTGTTCTTACCTTGTTCCTATCCTACTTTTATCATGGAATAGAGCATATGAACGCGGTTTACATGAAAGATCATCTTGAAGGACTTGCTTATACTGACTCACTTACAGGCCTTATGAACAGAGCAAAATGTATGCAATACATGGCTTCAGTTCATGGAAAATTTGCAATTATTAGTATCGATATGGATAATCTTAAAACCGTAAATGACAGTCTCGGGCATCAGGAAGGTGACCGCATGATTAGATCATTTGCGGACATAATGAAGCAGTCCTTTGTCGGATCTTCTTTGATTGGAAGAACAGGCGGCGATGAATTTCTTGTTGCAATTGAAAATCCCGATAAAGATATTTGTGAAAAAATGATTGCTGACTTAAAAACCCGCATGCAGATTTTTAATAAAAATGAGAAAAATATCAATCTGTCAGCATCCTGCGGCTATGCCTACAGCTATGAAGCTGACGAAAATGATGCAAGCAGTGTTTTTGTTCTTTCGGACAACCGGATGTACAAAGAAAAAGAAACCCATCATCAGGCTAAATTGGACAGATTCGTGAATGATATATTTGGTGGTTCTGAATCAGATGAAAGGAGACAATAAGTTATGAAGAAACGCATAATATTCCTTATTATCTCCATATTAACTTTTATAGTGATAATAACAATATGTCATTTCCTGTTTCTTCCAAAACTGACCAGTCCTGTTATAACTCTGGATAAAAACTGGAATATTCAATATAACGATTTTACTTTGGATAATGTATCTATAAAGGATTTGGATAGAAGTCTGCCTTCTTCTTCAAAAGGCGATATTCTAAGATTATCAACCACTCTGCAAAAGAGCTCTGATTATTCATTTCCGACACTCATGTTTCTTTCGAGATACTCTGCAGTGGAAGTTTACATCGACAACAAACTTGTTTTATCAAAATTCACTGACAAACTTGCTCAGGATAAATATATCGGTTGTTTCTATAATATTGTAACTGTACCATCCAGTGATAACACTCAGCAGTTGGATATTATTTTATTCAGCTCAGAAAACAGTGCCTACAGATATTTTATTTCTCCTACTTATGGGGAATACCATGATGTTATCAGATCCTATATTTTCAAGCACATATTCCCTTTGTCCAGCGCCATTTTCCTGATCATATTCGGTATAGCATTTTTAATCATCACTTTAAGCTTTTACAAAACTCTGCCTACAATTCTTTCGCAGCTCTTTTCTTCTTTGCTTTTCATTAATGTTGGCATTTGGATGCTATGCTATTTCAAACTTCTCGACTTTTTTATCAATACACATGGAATCACCACAGAGATAGAATATCTATCTCTATATATAACGGTTCCTCTTACCTATATAATAATCGGTTGCATTCAGGATCATTACAAAGACTGGATTTTCCTTGTTGTAGCTTCTACAAGTTCAATAATATGTATATTTTTGATTGTTCTTCATTTTTCGGACATTGCAAGAATGAATAGAACTTTAAGATATTTCCAGTGCATTTCGCTAATGTGCTCCATTTTCCTTATAGTGGTCATAGCAAAAGACATTAAGCAGAAAAAGATTTCACCTTCCGAAACCATAGAGCTTATAGGACTTAGCTTCTTTTCTCTTTCATATATATTAAACTTTGTGGCATTCACATTTGAGATTTTTCATATTTTCCCGGAATCATTTCTGACTGTAAGATTAATTCCTATGGGCGGTCTTATTTTCGTTTTTGCAAATCTTATTAACTATTTTATTTATATCTCTGAGTCATTTGCCATGAGAAAAGAGTATGCCTCTCTTACGCATCTGGCCTATGCTGATGGTCTTACTGACCTTCCCAACAGATCAAGATATGATAAATACACTGCAGATCTTGATAAGGGAACAGCTGAATATTGCATCATAAGTCTTGATCTTAATGGTTTAAAGGAAATCAATGATAATGACGGACACGCTGCCGGTGACAAATATCTTCAGGAATTCTCATCTGTACTAAAACAGTGCTTTGATGAAAAATGTTTTATAGCCAGAATTGGCGGTGATGAATTTGTTGCAATATTAAAAGAACCTTATTTTTCAGATATCGATTCAATCCTTACAAGACTTAAAGATGCTCTGGAAATAAAAAACATTCTTTATCCGGGATATAGAAGAAGTGTTGCCTGCGGTTATGCTTTTAGCACAGAAGTTAATCCAAAGGACTCCCACAGCGTATATCTTCTCGCTGATAAAAGAATGTATGAAAATAAAAAGATAATGCATGAAAGACTTGGTATTGCAGCCAGAATATAAATAGTTAACACGAGACAGATGAACATGTAATATGTCATCCTGTCTCGTGCTTTTGTCTACAAGAAGTCATGACTTTTTGTGGGCAAAAGCGGAAATCGCCCGCAAAAATCCTGCCTTCGGCAGGACACGCCCCTCGCTTCGCGAGGACCTGGTCCAATACGATTCCCGTTTTTCTGAGGAAAAACAGGAATCTATAGATTCCTGATGGCTATCTCTTCCTTTGCCTGCAAGAAGTCATGCTTTAAGAGTTTCAAGGCAGATCCCATCAGCTCATCACTACTTAGAATGTCATTTAATCCAAAATATTCTTTTGTAGCTGATTCCAATATTCCATTATCATACATCTGAGCAATTGCATTTGCGCATACCCGGCATTCATAAATATCTTTTAATTTTTTTGAACTGCCCCAATCTATATCGCTCTCATTATAGACATCTTTATAGAAAGCATATAGGATTCTTGCCGCATTTTTTCTGGATACATTTTCTTTTATCATTTTTTCGGAAAACAGAGACATGACATTTTTCCAAAATTTGTTTAGTTGCTCTTCTCTAATGAAATCATTATTTTCCTGAAAAGCTTTTTCACTTTCCTTGCTTTTTCCGGATTCATATTCAGTTATTATAAAATCTATAAATTCCTCGATATTCATGATACTATTGCTGAAATTCTGAATGTCACATTGTCGCAGGCCTTTATTCCGTCAATCTCAAAGATTCCTGAATTATTTTCTTCAACCTCTTTTGTCCAAAGATTTTTTACACTGTAACTATCAGCTCTGGTAATCTTTTCCCCAAAATACCCTATTATATCTTCTATCGATACGCTGATTTTCTCATTTTTGCCTTCTTCACTGACATTTATAAAGCTAAGAGCAAAATCACCATTTGACAGAGGCTTTGCAAGAACATCAATTCTGTTTATGTCCCTGATATATTCCTTATCAGGTTCTTTTTCTGCAAGTGTTGAGAAAATACGTTTTGCCTGTATTCCAAGTGCATCCTGGTTTAATGAGATCATATCCTTATTGGCAATTATGTTATACATCCAGTCATTTGCAGATACTCTTCTTAAATCCATTCCAAGCATTAAAGGTGAATTCATCATGCACCACATAGTCATATGTGTTCTGCATTGAACTTCATCAAGTCCGTTCATGCCTATCATTAGCATATCAGGATCATTCCATCCCTTTGAAAGACCTGCAAATTCATCCATAATAACTGCTTTATTGTATTGTGCTGTAACACTAGTTGTATAATCCTGGTTCCATGCTCCAAATCCGGGGTCTCCATCACTTCCTACGCGGAATGTAATATCATTTAAGATGCGCCATGAGTCACAGACTTTATATGCCCAGTTCTGAGGATGAGTTTTTCCCCATTCACATGCAGAATAAATAATATCATTTTCAGGCTTCAATTCGTTCAGTTCCTTGAGAAGTCTTGCGTAGGAATTAAGTGTATTCTCCTGTCTTCTGTGATTCATTATTCGAATACAGTTAGAACCTTTTTTCAAATTGATCTTTATGGATTTACTCCATTCAAAAGGTTTAATCTCTTTAGTTTCTTCATCAGGTGCATTTTTATCATCTGAATCTTTTTCAGATGGCCACCCATCTTCTGAAATAAAATCGTCAAAAACAATGTCATCATTTACAGCAATCTGAGTCCAATTACCTTTTCCTTCTTCCTTGCCATCCTGATATTCTATTTCTAATAGACATGTAAAGTTTTCTTCTTCAGCAGAATTATCGTTTTTATCAGAATTATCACTAACTGACTTTATCTCTTTATTATCAGCACATATATTAAATATCAGTTCACTGCTTCTAAGTCCAACAGGTGAAGCCTCAGGACCCGTTCCATCATATGTTCCGATTCCTGTAACACTGTTATTTTCGATAAACGCGCGATCCCCTGTTATTTTTCCGTCTGATATTGCATTAAAAGTATATTCTTCTCGAGATTGTTCATTTCTGACAATTTTTATTGATCTTATCGCAGGTGCAAATGTAAATGCTGCATTCTCAGGATTAGAAAATGTAGCATTATCAAATGGATAATAACAATTATCTACTTTAAGAAAATCTACTCCCCATTCAATATAGCTTGCAGCATCATCTCTCTCATGTCCACAGGTTCCAACAGCTGCTCCGGCGCATAGATTTGTACCTATATCATTATACATTCCAAATTTTAATCCCTTGGAATGTATATAATCTGATAATGATTTAAAACCATTTGGAAATTTGTTTTCCTCATTGGACAGTTTTCCATCTATCCTTTCTGGTTTATAACATCCATCATCCAAAATCACATACTCATAGCCTAGTTTATCCAGACCCAGTTCAACAATTTTATCTGCCATTATCCTGGTTAATTCTTCTGTGTTTCCACTTCCAAAAGCATTCCAGCTATTCCATCCCATAGCAGGAAGATGGTTTTTCTTCTTATTAAACAAAATCTTTCCATTATCAAAGGAACTAAATCTTCCATTATCGTCTAACTTATCCGGTCTTAACATGATTTCCTCCCAAATTTTTCTACTAAAAATCCACAAATTTTGCGGTAGACCTCACTAAGTACTCTCCATATATAAATATTCCGGGAAGAACATTCCCGGAATACTCTTTTACCATATTAAATTAACGTAATTTGTTCAAATACTCTTATCAATATTTGCCTTTATATCTGCAATTACTGCGTATTTATTAATACGATTTATCCGATTGTGTATTCTTCACATACCTCCAGAGTTTTTACCTTCTGTCCGGGATATTTTATCTCAACATAATCTATAAAATCTTTCGGATCCGCACCATTAAATGCAAACATATCATAATGTCCCGGAATTGCCAACTTTGGTTTTATAGTTCCAACCAAATCTGCAGCTTCCTGATAAGTCATATTTCCAATGCAGTCGTCCTTAAGTCGCCTTGCATCTCTTCCATTTATCGGAGGAAACATCACATCATATGGACCTTTTTCTCTAAGCTTCTGATATACACCTTCATACAGGCATGTATCTCCCATATGACAAAGCCTGATATTTTTGTAAGTTATAATGTACATCAGATAAGGATGTAATCCATCACTTCCAGTATCAAGAAATTCATGCGCTGCTGGAATTGCTTCTATCCGGATATTTTCATCATTAAAAGCAATGCCTTCATCAATAAAAATAAATCGTTCTTCTGAGATATCCAGTTCCTGAGGTAAAGTTTTCTCAAAGAATTTTGGTGCAACAAATTTTATATGTGGATGAATCTTTGCTATTTCCGACCAGGCACTTCTGTCTATATGATCTACATGATCATGAGTACCAAAAAGAAGAGACACATTTTTAAGATCATCCATACTTAAAGGATTCTTTATCTGTCTTCCTTCCATATCTGAAATAAATAAATCTATACCAAACTTATATCCTGTTTCATCATCCCAAACCAGGATTCCCTGTTGTCCTGTGCGCATAAATTTAATAGCCATAAACCTTCTCCTCAATTAAAAAATTTATCTGACTCATTACAAATGGAAACGATAACGCAAGCACCCTAAAACTTACGATATTAATAATCTGTTCAGAAAAATAACTTAACCCCTTTTGTTCTTTTTCTTAAGAACAGATGATTTTTTTACTTTTTCTTTTTTACTATGCTTATTTTCCTTTTTATCGCTTTTAAAATTCTTATCATTATTTAGGCTTATATTATCTGCCTTTTCATTTTTCTTCTCTTTCTTATCAATGGCAAAATTTTCATTAGCATCCCGATTTTTCTTGATTTGATGCTGTTTACCCTGTTTTTTGGTAACACTGTACCCAAACTTTCCAACTTTTTTTCCAAGCTTAAAATATTCACCATGAGAATAAGCGATGAGATCAGCTGCATTTAGATCAAATCGCCCTCTTTCATCAAGATACTTATCATCAACTGTAACGCACAGAACTTCTGCCACAAACATATCATGAGTTCCAAGTTCTATAACTTCTTTCACTTTACATTCAATATTCACAGGACTTTCAGAAATTCCCGGAGCATTTATTTTTTGAGATTTCTGTGGCGTTAATCTCATCTCTTTGAATTTATCGTAATCTCTTCCTGAACGAACACCGCACCAGTCTGTAGCTCTTACAAGTTCTGCACTTGTAAGATTAACTACAAATTCTCCGGTTTCCTTTATTATGCTATGTGAATATCTGCTTTTCCTCACTGAAATTGTTAACATAGCAGGTGTACTGCACACATTTCCTGCCCATGCAACTGTAATAATATTTGGCTTTTCTCCTTCTCTTCCACAGCTTACCATCACTGCGGGAATCGGATAAAGCATATTTCCAGGCTTCCAAGTTTCCTTTGCCATTATTATTCTCCTCGTAAAATATCTTCTAACATGATTACTATCGATCAGACACAGACATCTGCTGTTTGAAATCTGACTACCTTACTTAAATCATTTACAGATATTTCCACCTGATATCCAACTTTACCAGCTGAAAAGAAAATTTTCTCATCATTTGTAATGCTCTCATGTATTATCGTTTTGAATGCTTTTTTCATTCCAATCGGAGAACATCCGCCATGTACATAACCTGTAAGTGGTAAAAGCTCTTTTTGCGGTATCATGTCAATTGATTTCTCAGAAACAGCTTTCGCTGCCTTTTTAAGATCAAGCTCCTCTTTTACCGGAATTACGAAAACATAATATTCTTTTGATTTACCTTGAGTAACAAGAGTCTTAAAAACCCTGTCTGCATCTTCATTTAATATAGCAGCTATTTCTTCACCACTCATGGATGAATCAGGTTCATACATGTGACTGGTATAAGGTATCTTTTTACCTTCAAGAACTCTCATTACATTTGTTTTATCTTCTTTAGCCATAACTATTTCCTTATATTTTTGTTCTTTTGTTAATATTATCATCAATACTGTTTTTTTCAAATGGATAACATCGCAATATGCTGGTCACAAACACTATAACAAAATAAGAACAAAGAGTCGCTCGCGACTCTTTGCGCGCTGGTGTGCGCAAGCTTTAGCTTGCAAAATTCATCTGCGCACCAGTCGCATCCATAGCGGAGCGCTTTTTATTCAATAGGAAATCCGAAGGAATTTCCTATTGAATAAAAAAAGAAGTCTTAACAATGTAAGACTTCTCAAACTGTTCCCGACGGGAATCGAACCCATAGCTAGCGCTTAGGAGGCGCTTGTTTTATCCGTTAAACTACGAGAACATCGATGCAAAATATATACTTTCTGCAACTTTTATATTTTATCACAGTGATTTTTTTAATTCAACCATGATGAATTGATTGCTGGTGTTCTTAATTAAAAATGGTATGAGATATAAAATTTATTCCATTAATTCTTTGATTTAGGGATAGTTATCCACA
Source organism: Butyrivibrio sp. LC3010 (assembly GCF_000424385.1). Taxonomy (GTDB): domain Bacteria; phylum Bacillota; class Clostridia; order Lachnospirales; family Lachnospiraceae; genus Butyrivibrio. The sequence continues at coordinate 38,036 of NZ_AUJU01000001.1, forward strand.
AAAAAGTATGACTTTTATTGTGGAAAACTTTCCTTTTTCATCAAGATTCTTACATATCAGGATAATTAACATACCCCTGCATCCAGATGTTTCCCTTAAATCTTCTGCCGGGAAGAGGTTCTCCCAGCAAATCTTTTTTATTTATACAAAGATCAAAAATAAGTTCATTACAATTAATTGTCATCATTTCGAGATTTTGTCCTGTCAGTTTATTTGTAACTTCATGACATTCCAATATTTCTCCCATCACCGAGTATTGATCACATTCAACTCCAAACGGCATAAAATAATTATCAATTATTGTATAAATATCTGTTGTCTTTATGTGCTTTGTTATGGCACTGTATGTATCCATTTCTTCAATTGAAAGAGATTCCATTGCTGATTCATCACCTTTACGTGCCTTGTACATCAGTTTTTCTCTTTCTCTTATTCGCTTTTTTTCATACTTCTTATCACTATCAGTTTTTGCTATAGGCATAACTATTGTGCCTTTAAGAGAAAGTGCTGATAAAGTAAGGGTTGTGCCTTTGATTGGGAATCTGTTTTCATTTTGAATTTTTATATAAGGCACCATGTTCTGAAGATAGAAAATAATTGTTACTCCTACTCTCAGATCATCACATACACCTGCATATGATTCATTGGATGAGTGTCTTGAAACAGTTATATCTTCTTCAGTAGTTATTCTTGTTCCTTTGATATATGGATAATAGTAATCATATAGGAATTTGTCCTGCTCATTGAATTCGCCGCAAACACAAATTCCTATTCCATCAGCGAAATCCTTGCAGAATTCTCCAATTAGTTTTTCTCCATCTTTCGTAACATAGGATCTTGAGTCAGCTTGTTGAACTGTCATAGCTATTAACTGTTGAATATCTTCTCTGCTTTTAAAATTTTCAAAGCCTATGGCTCTTAAATAATTATGCAAGGATTTCACCTCCTTTCTATTTAATAAATTAAAACATGTATTTATTTTTCTGGTATAAGTTTTTCTTTTCCGCCCATGTAAGGTCTTAATGCTACAGGAACATTTACTGAACCGTCTTCATTAAGATTGTTCTCTAAAAATGCGATAAGCATACGAGGCGGTGCTACTACAGTATTATTTAATGTGTGAGCTAGATAATTTCCGTCTTTACTCTTAATTCTAATCTTAAGTCTTCTTGCCTGAGCATCACCTAAGTTAGAACAGCTTCCAACTTCAAAGTATTTCTTCTGTCTAGGTGACCATGCTTCTACGTCACAGGACTTGCACTTAAGATCTGCAAGGTCTCCTGAGCAGCATTCCAATGTACGAACCGGAATATCAAGTGATCTAAATAAATCAACTGTATTCTGCCAAAGCTTGTCATACCACATCTTTGATTCTTCAGGCTTGCATACAACAATCATTTCCTGTTTTTCAAACTGATGGATTCTATAAACTCCACGTTCTTCAATTCCGTGGGCACCTTTTTCTTTTCTGAAGCAAGGTGAATAACTTGTAAGTGTCTGCGGTAATTCTTCTTCTAATATCTGCTGATCTTTAAATTTACCAATCATTGAATGCTCACTTGTTCCGATAAGATACAAGTCTTCACCTTCAATCTTGTACATCATGGCTTCCATCTCAGGGAAACTCATAACACCTTCAACAACATTCCCATGAATCATAAAAGGAGGAACACAATATGTAAATCCTCTATCAATCATGAAATCTCTAGCATAAGAAATAACAGCTGAATGAAGTCTTGCTATATCTCCCATGAGATAATAGAAACCATTTCCTGCAACTCTTCTTGCAGCATCAAAATCAATACCGTTAAATCTTTCCATTATATCTGTATGATAAGGTATTTCAAAATCAGGAACAAACGGATCTCCAAATTTCTCAATTTCTACATTTTCAGAGTCATCCTTACCAATCGGTACACTCTCATCAATGATCTGAGGAATAACCATCATTATCTTCATTACTTTTTCATCGACAACTTTCTGATTTTCCTCAAGTTCTTCCAGTCTCTTTGCATTGGCAGCTACTTCTGCTTTTTTAGCCTCAGCTTCTTCTTTTTTACCCTGTGCCATTAATGCACCGATTTCTTTGGATATCTTATTTTTGTGAGCTCTTAAATTATCTGCTTCCTGCTGATTTTTTCTGCGCTCATCATCAAGCTCGATTACTTCATCTACTAACGGAAGTTTTTCATCCTGAAATTTCTTCTTTATATTTTCCTTTACAAGTTCAGGATTTTCTCTTAAAAATCTAATGTCTATCATTTTTTATTCCCCTTTAAATAATATATTTTAATTTTGATAATCAATTGCTTCATTTAATGCCATCTGCTCTTCATCTCCAAGTTCAAGCTTACATTTTCCATGTCTTATTTCTTTGGAGTATGAATAGCATCCATCTGAACTGTGAACGGAATTCAATAAGAATCCATTATTATCTTCATCAAGAAGTGCTATTGAATAACTTAATTGTCCACCCATCTGATTAAATGCGTCATACTTTACTATCCCAACTTTTTGAAAGCATGTTGCTAATCTGTCATATAAATCATCTATATCTTTTTGATTCTTTTCTGTTGTTGCTTTAATAATCTTATTATCTTCAAAAAGAGCTACTATTTCATCTTCAAGGGAAGCTGCTTCTCTTCCCTTCATAAATCTTGATATCTGCTCTTTTATTTTATTTACCTTATTCCCCTGAATAAATATTAAAACAAACTGGATTATTATAATTACAAGTAATGCAATAAGTATAAAGGCAATATCAATATTTAATCCAAGTTGTTCAAATAAGTTACTGTTCATACCATATCACCCCTATTTAAATAATCTTTCTGTTATTTTTTCAAGATCATCTGTACTATAGAATTCTATTTCAATTTTTCCTATTCCATCTCCCTTAGTAGATATTGAAACTTTAGTACCTGTAGCTTGTGTACATTTATCTTCCAGTTCTCTATATACTGATTCAACGCTTGGATTCAAATTTGTTTTCTTTTTATTATTCTGTTTAGGAGTTTTACCTAAATTTTTAACAAGCTTTTCAGTATCACGAACACTCATTTTCTGGTCAAATATCTGCTCGGCAATTTGTATCTGCTTTTCTTTATCTTCGATAGAAATAATTGCTCTTGCATGTCCTGTCGAAAGCTTTCCATCAATAACCATCTGGCGAACTTCCTCACAGAGTTTGAGTAGTCTTAATGAGTTTGTAATTGCTACACGACTTTTTGAAACTTTTTCAGCGACAACATCCTGGGTATAACCGAAATCATCAATAAGTTTTTTAAATGCTAATGCTTCATCTATAGGATTCAAATCATCTCTTTGAATATTGTCTATAAGAGCATACTCTGCTATTTCCTGATCAGAGAGATTCTTAATAATTACAGGCACTTCTTTAAGTCCGGCTTTTTTAGCTGCTCTCCATCTTCTTTCACCACCGATAATTTCATAGTGGTCTCCTCTGTCCTGTACAATGAGAGGGTTAATAATACCATATTGTTTAATTGAATCAGATAACTCTAACAATTTATCTTCATCGAATATTTTTCTTGGCTGATCTCTATTTGGCTCAACCTTTGTAATATTTACTGTAACAATCTGTCCATCTTCATGATTGCTATTATCACTCTTTTTAGTAGAAGAAGCAGGTGCAGGTGCTATCAAAGCATCCAAACCTTTTCCCAATCCTCTTTTAACATTTTTAGTTGCCATTCATTTCCTCTTTCCTTTTTTATTAAATATATGTTATTAAAATTTTTTTGTTTCACGTGATACCATTTATACCATATATTCAATAGTTTTATTTAGAATTTTCTCCCAATAACTTCATCTGCCAATAATCTATATGCCTCAGCTCCTGATGACTTAGTATCATATAAATTAATAGGAAGACCATAACTGGGAGCTTCAGCTAATCTGATATTTCTTGGAATAATGGTTTTATATACATTTTCTGAAATATGGTCTTTAACATTTTCTACTACTTGCATGGAAAGATTAGTTCTGGAATCGTACATTGTGAAAATAACACCTTCCATCTCAAGATCTTCATTTAATCTTTCTTTCACAAGATTTACCGTGTGTACCAATTGACTTAATCCTTCCAATGCATAATACTCACATTGAATCGGAACTAATACTGTATTTGCAGTAGTCATAGCATTAATAGTCAACATACTTAATGAAGGAGGACAATCTATGATAATAAAATCATAATTCTTTCTAATCTTTTCAATTGCCTTTTTTAGTATAAATTCTTTTTCTTCCATGTCAATCAATTCAATTTCTACTGCAGCTAAGTTGACATTGGAAGGTATAATATCTACCCCATCTACGACATCTTTGTAAAGTGCATCATTTACTTTGCACTCTCCAATCAGTAATTCATATATAGTATTTTCTAACTGATTTTTATTTAATCCAAATCCACTGGTAGTATTTCCCTGAGGATCTGTATCTATAACTAATACTTTTTTTCCTTTCTCTGCTAATGTTGCAGACAGATTGATTGATGTAGTAGTTTTACCGACTCCACCCTTTTGGTTAGCTATTGCAATTGCTCGTCCCATTATTTTTTTCTCTCCCTCTTAATTTTTAACCTTGTAATTATATCATAATTTTTCTCTTTGCGTTTAAGATGTGACAATTCTAAAGACAAAGAATTATATAAAAATCTTCTTTTTAAAAGTATTTACTAAATTATATCTATTTTTTGCACAATAATACTTCTATTAATGTTTCACGATTTGAAATAACTATATATTGGGTTTATATGTTTCACGTGAAACAATTTATTGTAAAATTTTTATTTTAAATTGTAATGTTTCACGTGAAACTTTTATACTACAGACAACTATCCTTTATAATGGATTTTTCTGAGGTGTTCCAGCTTTACGCGGATACTTTGAAGATGTTTCCTGAACCTTATCTATAATACAAATTGTTCTTTTAATATCTGAGTTAGGTAATACAAATTCTTCAACAAGTTTTATTTTCCCACCTAAAAGAAAAATTGCATTCTTAGCTTCTTTGACTTCTTCTATTCCTTTATCGCCTTTATAAGCAATAAAGCATCCACCTTTTTTTACATAAGGTAAATCATACTCACATAAGGTTGAAAATCTTGCTACTGCTCTTGAAACTGCTACATCAAATTTTTCGCGAAGTACACCATTTTTTGAATCAGCAAAATCTTCTGCTCTTCCATGAACAGTCTTAATAGAACCTTCTTTATTTAATGAAAGCTCATCAATAACTTTGTTTAAAAATGTAATTCTCTTTTGTAATGAATCTAATAGGGTTACATTTAATTCCGGATAAAAAATCTTTAAAATTATTCCTGGAAATCCTGCACCTGTTCCTATATCAATTACCGACAATGATTGATTTTGAAAATCAAAAAACTGGCAGGATGAAACTGAATCCACAAAATGTAATTTACATACATCTTCAAATTCAGTAATCGCTGTAAGATTTATTTTTTCATTCCACTCCAATAAAAGCTTATAGTATTTCTCTAACTGATCAATTTGCTCATCAGTTATTGAAATATTGTATTCTTCCAAATCTCTTACAAGATTATCAAAGTTATTATTCAAAATTAGTACTCCTTAAAAATACAAGATGTAGTGTTTCACGTGAAACATATAATATAATTAGTGGTTATTATTTCTGTTATAATTTTCAAGGTAAACAAGTAAAACTGAAATATCAGCCGGATTAACTCCACTTATACGAGAAGCCTGTCCAACATTTTTCGGCTTAAACTTTTTAAGATTTGCTCTGGCTTCGAGTCTCAAACTTATTACATCATCGTAATCTATATTAGAAGGAATTTTCTTATTTTCCATCTTTTTGAATTTATCAACCTGACGTTGCTGTCTTTCGATATATCCTTCATATTTAATATTTATCTCAACCTGCTCTATAACATCATTCGGTAATGAAGGTCTGTCTTTATCAAGTTCTTTGATATTTTCATAATTTAATTCAGGTCTGCAAATAAGTTCAGCAAGTGAGACTGCCGTTTTTAATTTTGGAGAATTAAGTTTTTCCATAAATTCCTGGACATTAGAAGAAGCACCTACTTTTATACTTTTCAATCTGTCCATTTCATTTTTAATCTGTTCTTCCTTCTTAATCAAAGCTGAATATTTTTCTTCTGAGATAAGACCTACTTCATATCCTTTTTTTCTCAGACGAATATCTGCATTATCTTGTCTAAGTAAAAGTCTATACTCGGCTCTTGATGTCATCATTCTATATGGTTCCAAATTATCCTTTGTAACAATGTCATCTACAAGAACTCCAATATATCCTTCAGATCTGTCAATTGATAAGTATGGCTTATTTAAAATTTGCATTGATGCATTTATACCTGCATACAATCCCTGTGCTGCAGCTTCTTCATAACCACTACTTCCATTAAACTGACCTGCACTGAAAAGTCCATGGATATTTTTTATTTCCAATGTGGGTGCAAGCTGACCTGAACATAAACAATCATATTCAATTGCATATGCATTTTTTACTATCACACAGTTTTCAAGTCCGGGAACAGATCTATACATTTTAAGCTGAACATCCTCAGGCATTGAAGAAGACATTCCGTCTACATACATCTCATTTGTATAAGTTCCTTCGGGTTCAATAAATACCTGGTGTCTGATCTTATCCGGGAATTTTACTACCTTATCTTCTATTGAAGGACAATATCTGGGACCTATTCCTTCAATCACTCCAGAATAAATAGGTGATCTATGTATGTTTTCTCGGATTATTTCATGCGTTTTTTCGTTTGTATATGTCAGATAACAATTATACTGCTCTTTCTGAATATCATCAGGATTTGTATCAAAAGAAAAAGGAATAACCGGGGTATCACCAGTCTGTATTTCCATTTTCGAATAATCAATTGTACTACCATCCATTCTTGCAGGTGTTCCGGTTTTAAATCTTCTTAATTCAACTCCTGCTTTTATCAAAGAATCAGAAAGTAAATTAGAAGGCTGTAACCCATTCGGACCAGTGTAAGAAATAGATTCACCACATAAACATCTACTCTTTAAATAAGTTCCGGTACATAATATTACTGCCTTTGATTCATAAACTAATCCGGTTACAGTCTTAACACCTCTTACTGTTTTTGAGTATCCTGATTCCAATAATTCCTTATCTTCATTCTGATCAAGTTCATCAAACAATATTTCTTCAATCTCAGATTGCTTTATCATAAGATTTTTTTGAGACTGAAGTATCATTTTCATAGATTTGGAATATTCAAGTTTATCAGCCTGAGCTCGAAGTGAATGTATTGCAGGACCTTTAGATTTATTAAGCATTTTAGATTGAAGATATGTTTTATCAATATTTTTTCCCATCTCTCCACCTAAAGCATCTATTTCTCTAACAAGATGTCCTTTTGATGAACCACCAATATGCGGATTACAAGGCATAAAGGCAATATTATCTACACTAAGTGTAAACACAATAGTTTTAAGACCAAGTCTTGCTGCAGCAAGTCCGGCCTCACAACCAGCATGTCCACCACCAATTACTATCACATCAACTCTATCAGCTATCATTTATACTCTCCAAAAATTTTATTTTCCCATACAGAATTTTGAGAAAATCTCTTCAATTAAATCTTCATCAACTTCTTTACCAATTATCTCACCTAAAAATGCATAAGCGTTCATCAGATCAATTGTGTAAAAATCTTCAGACATACAAGCATCAACACTTAGCTTAACTTTATTCAAACTTTCAAGTGCGTTTATCAAAGCTTCTTTTTGTCTGATATTTGTAACATATATCTCTTCTTTAGGAATAATATCTCCGCTAAAGAACATATCTGTTATTATTTTCTTTAATTCATCAATTCCGGTTTCATCAACCATTGATGTTTTTATTACAGGAATATTTTTCCCGTAAATATTTTGAATGTCATTTTCTAAAACATTTATGCTTTCTGTTCTATCATTCTTATTAAGCAGAATTATCGCATGCTTATCTCTAATAAGATCTTTTATCCTATTTTCATTAGAAAAAGCTTTGTCTGTAGAATCTATAATATATAAAATCAAATCAGCATTATTTGCAGATTTAAGAGCAAGATCTACTCCGATTTTTTCAATCTTATCTTCTGTATCTCTTATTCCTGCAGTATCCATTACCTTTAAAATAATATCGCCTAATCTGATATTCTCTTCAATAATATCTCTTGTTGTTCCTTCTATATCTGTAACAATTGCCTTTTCCTCTCCGGCAAGTTTGTTAAGTAAGGAAGACTTTCCTGCATTTGGTTTTCCAATTATGGCTGTTCTGATTCCGTCTTTTCTAATTATGCCTTCGTCTGAAGACTCAATTAATTTTTCAAGACTTTTAATCCATTTACTGTTCTGAGTACTAAGTCTGGTATCATAATCAGTCAGATCATAATTTTCAGGATCATCAATAGCAGATTCTATATATGCCATTTCATATAAAATTTCTTTTCTTAAATCTTCTATTTTATTAAATAGTTTTCCACTTAGTTGCAGCTCAGAATTTTTCATAGAAAAATCGTTCTTTGCATGAATTAAATCCATTACTGCTTCGGCTCTTGTTAAATCGATTCTTCCATTTAAAAAAGCTCTCTTTGTAAATTCACCGGGTTCAGCAATTCTGCATCCATTTCTGATCAGTAGATTTAAAATGGATTCCATAATTAATCTGCCACCATGAGAATTTATTTCCACAACATCTTCTTTTGTGTAACTTCTGGGTGCCTTCATTATGGAAATCATAATTTCATCTACTTTTGTCTCATTTTCATCAACTATAAATCCATAATTAATGGTATGACTCTCATATTTTTTCAGGGAATGATTTCCTTTTGCATCTATATAAATCTTGTCAGCAATATTTATGGCATTATCACCACTTATTCTTATTATTCCGATCCCGGCGTCTATCATTGCCGTTGCTATTGCGCAAATTGTATCATCCTTAAAAAACATATTTTTATCCCTTTAAAAAAATAGTAATAAAAGCTGCCAATTGAAATTAATGTAAAATCAATGGCAGCTCTTAATTTGATCATTATTTCTTAAGAGTTACTACAACCCTTCTGAAAGGCTCTTCACCTTCACTGTGAGTTGTAACATACTTGTCAGTTTGAAGTGCTGAGTGAATAATTCTTCTTTCATAAGGATTCATAGGTTCAAGTGAAACAGCTTGTCTGTTCTTACGAACCTTATAAGCAATATTCTTTGCAAGATTTTCAAGAGTTGCTTTTCTTCTATCCCTATAATTCTCAGTATCAACCTTCACATGAATGTAATCTTCACTATCTCTGTTAACTACAAGTGAAATAAGATATTGCAGTGAGTCAAGAGTCTGACCTCTCTTACCAATAAGAACACCCATCTCATCACCTGCAAGATCAATCTCAAGAATTTTATCTGTCTGATTATATTTAGCCTTGACATCAACTTTCATGTTCATGGTACTAAATACATTAGCTAAGAATTCATTAGCTTTGTTTATGAAATCATGCTCATAAACATAAGATATCTCCTTAGCTTCACTTTCTTTAGCAGATGATACTTTCTCAGTATTATCCTGAGGTTTATCATTAACAACTTCAGGTTTTTTTGATTCCTCTTTTTTGACTTCTTCTTTTGCTTTGAAATCATTTTTATTATCATTTGAAGATTTCAGAACATCATTTTTGGAATCAGCTTCTTTTACTCTTGCTCTGATCACAGCAGGCTTAACATTTAATCCAAGAAAGCCTGTTGAACCGGTAGAAACAACTTCATAATCAAGATTATCACTTGTAACCATGAGCTGAGCACATGCCTCTGTAATGCATTCTTCTACAGTTTTTTTAGAAATCTCAATATATTCCATTTTTATATCCCCTAATCAGTTATTCCTGTTATCAAATTCTTTTACCATATTTGCTCTGGCAAGGAGACTATTCTTATTTACCTTTCCAGATGAGTAAATATCATTTGCTTTTTTCAGACCAGCTTCCTTCTCTTTTTCAGAACGAGTAGAAGTAACTGTATTCATTGTTCTTGTATTCAGATTAGCATATCTGTTCATCTGAGGTGTTGACTTCATTTCCTCAAGCTTTTTATTATACTTCTCTGTGTTTTTCTCAATCTCAGCATCTATATCCATGTTATCAATATGCTTATTGATAAGAATCTGCTGGATAGTACGAACAACTGCACCAATAATCCAATAAATACCAAGACCTGCAGGAAATGTGAATGTAAAGAATAATGACATAAGAGGCATCATCATATTCATGGTCTTCATAGAATTAGCCATCTGAGCTGCCTGGTCATTAGGATCATTTGAAGTTGCAGGCTGAGGCATAAGCTTTAAACTTATCCACTGAGTTAAGAATGAAAGTGCAGGAATGATCAGTGCACCAATAAACAACGCAAATGATTTATTACTAAATGCAGTTTGGATCATATATGAAGGTGAATCACCTATATTAAGTCCAAGGAAGCTATTATATCTGTTAAGTAAATCATGAGTGTTGGTTATTGAAGAAGCAAGACTTCCAAATTTTTCTGTAAGTGCATTCCAATCAGCAGTTGATGATTTATACAAAACATCAATGAATGTATTCTCAATATAAGAAGTATCACCTGAAGTAAAAGCTTCATTGCTAAACTGTTTTGCGTACTGTGAAGCACTTGAAAGTGTCTGTATGAAATCAGATGCACCGGCTGTCTCTCTGAGCTGACTTACTAAAGGATAAAATGATTCCTTTATCTGACTAACATATGCAGGCATAGAATAAATTACTCTATACAAGGCAATCATAATAGGAAACTGTATTAAAAGCTGAAGACAGCTTCCTGTCTGTGAAACACCATACTTAGCATAAAGAGCCTTTATCTCTTCCTGCTGGGCAAGCATTGAATCATTATCTTTTTTACCTTTGTACTTTGCCTGAATAGCCTGAAGTTCAGGATTCATCCTACTCTGAAGCTTTGAAAACTTCTGCTGCTTATAAGTAAGCGGCATAAGAAAAAGATACATAATGATTGTAAATAAAATAATAGCAAGACCGGTACTTGGTACACCAATCTTATTAAGGAATATAAAAATCCAATTCATGATGTGACCAAGAAGCCACGCAATCGGACCTACTATTTTCCCCTGATATTGTGTAAGTGTAACAATATTCAAAACTAATCCTCCAATACTTACGGTACAGGATCATAACCACCGCTTGAAAAAGGATTACATCTCAAAATCCTCCAAGCTGCCAGTAAACTTCCTTTTAAGGCACCGTATTTTTCTATTGCTTCCAATCCGTATTGTGAACATGTTGGTATATACGGACATTTTGTTCTTTTTAAAGGAGAAACATACCTTTGATATAATTTAATTAGATATATCAATACTCTCTTCATATTTCACCTCATCATTTTTCCTTAGATGAGACTTACCGGCCAGATATAAGAATGACTTTTCTATATCGAAATATGTTGCATCCTTAGCACGGCTTCTGGCCACGACTACTATATCTAAACCACTATTAAATATATTTTCATGTAGCCGGTAAACTTCTCTAACTAGTCTTGCAAACCTGTGCCTTACAATACTGTTACCTACTTTTTTACTTGCTGATATTCCAAGTCTGTTTATAGAACTATCATTTTTTCTGACATAAACAACAATATTTTTATCTGCGTAGCTTTTACCAGTTTTATAAACAAGATGAAAATCAGAAGTTTTCTTTAAACTCTCTGTTTTTTGCATATAAATAATCCTTACGGAGTGTTTTTATCATAATAAGAAATCTGAACAGAATTCCTACAAGATAAGAAAATACGCGAATATGCATCTATGCACATTCGCGTAATAAGACCACAACATAATGTGGTCCCTATTATGCAGATATTTTCTTTCTACCCTTAAGTCTTCTGGCAGCAAGTACCTTTCTGCCTCCCTTAGTTGCCATTCTTGCTCTAAAGCCGTGAACACGAGCTCTCTGAAGCTTATGCGGCTGATAAGTTCTCTTCATAGTCGAAATACACCTCCTTCTTAAATCTATTTAGCAAAATAATTTAATTGTCTGAATCAGAAAAAATCGATGTTATTATAATAAAATTAAGCATTTCCGTCAAGTTATAAAAAAAAATGTGGATAACTTACTAAAATTTTTTAAAAAATGTTTATCAACATATGGTGTGAAAAAAAGTTATCCACATCTAAATGTTGATTTTGTGGATAAACTGTTATTATCTGTAAACTTGCAAATCTTATCCACAAATTGTGGATTAATTGTGGAAAACATTTTGAATAAAAAGGGATAACTTTTCACAATTCCAGTATTCATGCGGCTTTCCGACGGTGATTATCTTTATACTATTTTTCCACTTTTCCACTCACACCCCAAAAAATGTTGAAAATAAAAATATTTTAAAAAAAGTTATCCACAATTTCCTACAATTTGATATTTAGTTATCCATAATATAAAATGAATCTTAAATTCAATATGGGAGACTTTTATGGAAAAGGAAACAGATATAACTAAAAAGCTTGCAGAAAACTTTGACAATCTTAAAGACGAAATACGCAGAGAACTTGGGATGACTGCTATTTCTTTTGAAACATGGATCAATCCTCTATCATTCTATAAATATGAAAATGGAACTGTTATTATTTTAATTCCATTTGATGACAATAACTTCCTTAATTATATAGAACGGAAATATCAAATGTTCTTCAAGGTTACTTTGTCAGAGTTTCTAAATAAGAATATTGAGGTCGAATTCTTATTAGAAAAAGATGCACATATTAATAATGAAGAAACTCTTACAAATAACGATGACGGATCTAAGAATAATCAGAATAATTATGAATTTTCCAATTTAAATCCTAAGTATGTGTTTGATACTTACGTAGTAGGTGGAAATAACAGATTCGCATATAACGCTTCTTTAGCTGTGGCAGAATCACCTGGTGAAGCATATAATCCTCTGTTTCTTTATGGAGGACCCGGACTTGGTAAGACTCACCTGATGCACGCTATAGGTCACTTTATTATAGAAAATAATCCTAATTTTAAAGTACTGTACGTAACATCTGAGCAATTCACCAATGAAGTTATCGAATCAATCAGAAGTGGTAAAGCCGAAGCCATGAGCAGACTCAGAGACAAATATCGTACTGTTGATGTACTTATGGTCGATGATGTTCAGTTTATTATAGGTAAGGAAAGTACTCAGGAAGAATTTTTCCACACATTCAATGTTCTTCATCAGTCAGGTAAACAGATTATTATTTCATCTGATAAACCGCCTAAGGAAATGGAAACCCTTGAAGAAAGATTCAGATCAAGATTTGAGATGGGTCTTATATCAGATATCCAGGCTCCTGATTATGAAACAAGAATGGCAATTCTTAAGAAAAACGCTGAAAGTTATTCCAAGCACATTGATGATGAGATTTTCGAATATATTGCTACTAATATTAAGTCAAATATCCGTGAGCTTGAGGGTGCGTACAATAAGATAATCGCATTCTCCCGTCTTAATAAAGTAGAAATAACTTTGGATAATGCAAAAGAAGCTCTTAAGGATATTATTTATCCGGACGCTTCGAAGGTAATAACAATACCTCTTATCATTACAACAGTCTGTGAGCAGTATGGTGTCAGACAGGAAGATGTTGCTTCTAAAAAGAGAAACAAAGAAATCGTTCTTCCACGACAGATTGTTATGTATCTTGCAAGAGAACTTACTGATGCTCCACTCGAGGAAATAGGTAAATCTCTTGGCAAAAAGGATCATACAACAGTAATGAGCGGTATTAGCAAAATAAAAGATCTTCTTGAAATTGATGATGAGCTAAAAAGAAACATAGATATTATTAATAAGAAGCTAAACCCTTTGGCTTAACAATAAATGTAAAGCTGCTATGAACCTCGCAGGATTTACTTACATGACTTGCAATAAGCTTGTGATATATCTTGCCAGTTGCTCTGATTAAATAAAAGTGGATAAGTCAGTTTATAAATACTTTATAAATTGTTTATGAACTGTGAATTGGAGTGGAAAAGTTTTATATAGGCTGAAATCGCAAAATTTGCCCTGTGGGCTAGAATAAACTTTTCTACATTAAATTTTTATTTATCAACTATTAAAAATTTGTAAATAAGCCAGATAAATTGTATAATAAATACGGATTTCCACAAATCTACATCTATTATTACTAAATACTACTAAGTATTATTAATTTATATATACATGGAGTTTGTGTGTTCCACTACATATCGATTGGAGGGAGTTCTTTCATTCATGAAATTTGTTTGTTCAAAATCAAAGCTTATTACCGGACTGCAGATAGTTTCAAAAGCTGTACCGAATAAGACAACAATGTCAATATTAGAATGCATCCTCATAGATGCTACTGAAGGAGTCATCAAATTTATTGCCAATGACATGGAACTTGGAATTCAGACAGAGGTTGATGGCAATATCTTAGAAAGAGGCTATATCGCTATTGATGCAAAAATCTTTTTTGATATAATCAGAAAGTTACCTGACAGCGATGTAACTATAGATTCCGATTCCAGCGGTAAAGTTACTATTATCTGTGAAAAGGCTAAGTTTAGTATTGTTGGACGTAATGCAGATGACTTTACATATCTGCCAAGTATTGAGAGAATCGATGGAATATCTGTATCACAATACACTTTGAAGAATATAATCCAACAGACCATCTTCTCCATTGCAGAAAATGATGCAAATAAGATGATGAGTGGTGAGCTTTTTGAGATTAATCAGGATACTTTAAAGCTCGTATCACTTGATGGACATCGTATATCCATCAGAAAAGTTAAATTACAGAACTCTTATGCTCCTAAGAAGGTTGTTGTACCGGGAAAAACTTTATCTGATATTAGTAAGATAATCGGTGACAGCACAGAAAACAAAGTAGATATTTTCTTTACAGATAAACATATTTTATTCGAATTTGATAAAACTATAGTTGTTTCCAGACTTCTTGAAGGCGAATATTTTAACATTGATCAGATGCTTTCAAGTGATTATGAAACAAAAATGACCATCTCCAGAAAAGAAATGCTCGATTGTATAGACAGAGCTACTCTTCTCGTCAAAGAAGGCGATAAGAAACCGGTAATTATTTCAATAAATGATGAGAAAATGGAATTAAAGATAAACTCAACCATAGGAAGTATGGATGAGGAAATTGATATAGAAAAACAGGGTAAAGATCTTATTATTGGTTTTAACCCTAAGTTTTTGATAGATGCACTTCGTGTTATTGAAGATGAGAATATAGATATTTATATGGTTAATCCTAAGGCACCCTGCTTTATAAGGGACAAGGATTCAACTTATATTTATCTTGTTCTTCCTATAAACTTTACAACAGTGAGCTAAAATAATGGAAAAAATATCAGTAAATTTAAGAGAAGGCGACGAATTTATTAAATTGGGTCAGGCTATGAAAAAAGCAGGACTTGAGGAATCCGGAGTCGATGCCAAAGTAGATATTCAAGAGGGACTCGTGAAAGTAAACGGGGAAGTTGAGACCAGAAGGGGCCGTAAGCTCTATAGTGGGGATATGTTTGAATATGAAGGCATTCAGGTACAAATAACGAAATGATAATTAAGTCATTAGAACTTGCAGATTTTAGAAATTATAAAAACTTAAGAATAGAATTCAGCAGTGGAACCAACATTCTATATGGTGACAATGCCCAGGGAAAGACTAATATCCTTGAGGCTATTTATCTTGCTGCTACAACCAAGTCCCACAAAGGTAGTAAGGATAAAGAGATTATTTCCTTTGGTAAAGAAGAGGGACATATCAGAACAATCATCGAAAGAGATGGTGCTGAATATCGTGTAGATATGCACCTGAGAAAAAGTAAATCCAAAGGAATTGCAATTGATGGTCAAAAAATAAGAAAAGCATCTGACCTTGTAGGCAGATGCAATGTTGTATTTTTTTCTCCAGAGGATCTTAGTATTATTAAAGATGGTCCGGCGGAAAGGCGAAGATTCATGGATATGGAGCTTTGTCAGCTGGATCAAATTTATTTAGAGAATCTTGCAAAATATAATAAGCTGATAACTGAGAGAAACAAGGTTCTTAAGGATATGTTTGAACATCCTGAAAACAGTGTTCTTCTTGATGTTCAGGATAAACAGCTTTTGGAATATGGATCGGTTATTATTAAGTCCCGTGATAAATTCATTAAGGATTTATGTGAAATAATAGATCCGATTCATACTAAACTTACCGGTGACAGAGAAAAATTAAGAATCTACTACGAACCAAATGTTACAGTAGAAGAATATGAGGACAAGCTTAAAAGTTCCAGACAAAAAGATATATATCTTAAACAGACAACAATAGGTCCTCATAAGGATGACTTTTCATTTAATGTGCGTACTGAAAATGTACCTGAAGAAATAGATATCAGAAAATACGGATCTCAGGGTCAGCAAAGGACAGCCTCGTTATCATTGAAGTTGTCAGAAATTGAGATTGTAAAAAGATCCAAAAAAGAAAATCCTGTACTATTACTCGATGATGTACTATCGGAATTAGACAGTAACAGACAAAATTATTTGTTAAATACGATTGGAAATATTCAAACAATAATTACGTGTACAGGTCTCGATGAATTTGTTAATAATCGTTTTGAAATAAACAAAATATTCAGAGTTGTAAACGGAAGTATACCTGAAGAATAGAGGAAAAAAATGAGTAAGGTTGAAAATAATTACGGTGCAGACCAAATACAGATTCTTGAAGGACTCGAAGCAGTTCGTAAAAGACCCGGAATGTATATAGGAACTACTGCAGCAAGAGGACTTCATCATCTTGTTTATGAAATTGTAGATAATTCAGTAGATGAGGCACTTGCCGGATTTTGTGATCATATTGAAGTTAATATCAATGCAGATAATACTATAACTGTTATGGATAATGGTAGAGGAATACCTGTTGATGTTAACCATAAATCAGGTCTTACAGGTGTAGAAGTAGTATTTACAATACTTCATGCCGGTGGGAAATTCGGCGGTGGAGGATATAAGGTATCAGGTGGACTTCATGGTGTAGGTGCATCAGTAGTAAATGCACTTTCAGAATGGCTTGAAGTTCAGGTTGTACGTGAAGGCAAAATTTATCAGCAGCGCTACGAGAGAGGTAAGGTATGTTATCCCTTAAAGGAAATGGGAACAACAGAAGTAGTTACCTCCGGTACTAAGGTAAGCTTTAAGCCTGATGCTCAGATTTTTAAAGAGACAACTGTTTTTGACTATAACATCCTAAAGCAGCGTCTTAGAGAAATGGCTTTTCTTACAAAGGGACTTAAAATTACTTTAAGAGATTATCGTGTTCAGGAAGGCGAGGACATAATAGAACAGACCTTCCATTATGAGGGCGGAATCAAGGAATTTGTTCAATACCTTAACAAGAGCAAGACAGTCCTTTATGATCAGATAATGTATTTTGAGGGAAACAAGAACAATGTTCAGGTTGAAGTTTCTCTTCAGCATAATGATTCGTTTAATGAAAGTACTTATACTTTTGTAAACAATATAAATACTCCTGAAGGTGGAACTCACCTTGAGGGATTTAAAGCTGCGCTTACAAAGACATTCAATGATTATGCCAGAGAAAAGAAAATGCTCAAGGATAATGAGGATAATCTTACCGGCGATGATATCAGAGAGGGACTTACATCTATCATCAGTGTTAAGATAGAGGATCCTCAGTTTGAAGGACAGACTAAGCAGAAGCTTGGAAACAGTGAAGCAAGAGGAGCTGTAAACAGTGTTGTTTCTGAACAGCTCACATATTTCCTTGAACAGAATCCTCAGGTTGCCAAGGTTATTCTGGAGAAGGCTATTCTTGCACAGCATGCAAGGGATGCTGCAAGAAAAGCAAGGGATCTGACAAGAAGAAAATCTGCACTGGATGGTCTTGGACTTCCCGGTAAGCTTGCAGACTGTTCAGATAAAGATCCGAAGAATTGCGAGATATTTATAGTTGAGGGTGATTCAGCCGGTGGTTCAGCTAAGACTGCAAGATCACGTGCAACTCAGGCTATTCTTCCACTTCGAGGAAAAATACTGAATGTTGAAAAGGCAAGAATAGATAAGATATACGGAAATGCAGAGATTAAAGCTATGATCACTGCTTTCGGAACAGGTATTCATGATGATTTTGATATTGAAAAGCTTAGATACAATAAGATAATCATTATGACTGATGCCGATGTAGATGGTGCGCACATTGCTACTTTGATGCTCACATTTTTATACAGATTTATGCCTGAATTAATTAAAACAGGTCATGTTTATCTGGCTCAGCCTCCGCTCTATAAGCTGGAGAAAAATAAAAAAATATGGTATGCGTACAGCGATGAAGAATTAAATAAAATTCTAAATGATGTTGGACGTGATCAGAATAATAAGATTCAGCGTTATAAGGGTCTTGGAGAGATGGATCCCGAACAGCTTTGGGAAACTACAATGGATCCTGACAGACGAGTACTTCTCAGGGTTAACATTGATGAAGAGGCTGAATCTGACATAGATGTTACATTTACAACACTTATGGGTGATAAAGTTGAACCCAGGCGTGAATTTATTGAGAAAAATGCTAAATTTGTAAAAAATCTGGATATATAATACTAACCTTTTCTATCAAGATAAGGTGTCAGTGTAACTGACAGATGAGGATATAAAATGGCTGATAACAATAACAACAACAATAATAGTGGAGAAGATTTAGCTGATGATATTTTTGATCAGGTAACAACTGACAGAATTAAGGAAGTTGATCTTCAAAAAACCATGGAGGCAGATTACATCGATTATGCCATGAGTGTTATCGCATCTCGTGCATTACCCGATGTCAGAGATGGACTTAAACCGGTTCAGAGAAGAATTCTTTACTCTATGATCGAACTTAATAATGGGCCCGATAAGCCACATCGTAAATGTGCCCGTATCGTTGGTGATACAATGGGTAAATTCCATCCCCATGGTGATAGTTCTATTTATGGTGCATTGGTTAACATGGCACAGCCATGGTCAATGAGATATTGTCTGGTTGACGGACATGGAAATTTTGGTTCAGTTGATGGTGACGGTGCAGCTGCAATGCGATACACAGAGGCCAGACTTACCAAGATTTCAATGGAAATGACGGCTGACATAAATAAGGACACAGTTGATTTTTCACCAAACTTTGATGAGACAGAAAAAGAGCCTACTGTTCTTCCTGCAAGATTCCCCAATCTTCTTGTTAACGGTACAACAGGTATTGCTGTTGGTATGGCAACCAATATACCTCCTCACAATCTGAGAGAGGTTATTTCTGCTGTTGTCAAAATGATCGATAACAAAGTAAACGAAGATAGAGAAACAGACATTGAAGAACTTCTTCCCATAGTTAAGGCGCCTGATTTTCCTACGGGAGGTATCATTCTTGGTACCAGAGGAGCTGAAGAAGCATACAGAACAGGTAGAGGAAAAGTTGTAGTACGTGCTGTTACAGATATAGAGACAATGCCTAACGGCAAGAGCAGGATCATCGTAACAGAACTCCCCTATCTTGTTAATAAAGCAAATCTTATTTCAAAGATAGCTGAATATGTTAAATTGAAAAAGCTTGATGGAATCACTGCCCTTCGCGACGAATCTGACCGTGAAGGTATGAGAATAGTTATCGAATTAAGGCATGATGTCAACGCGAATGTAATGCTGAATCGTCTGTTTAAACATACACAGCTTCAGGATTCCTTTGGAATAATAATGCTTTCACTTGTCAATAATGAGCCTAAAGTTCTTGGACTTGTTGACATGCTTCATCATTACATAGTCCACCAGGAAGATGTTGTAACAAGAAGAACGCAGTATGATCTTAATAAGGCTGAAGAAAGAAACCACATCGTTGAAGGCTTACTTATAGCTCTTGATAACATTGATGAAGTTATTAGTATTATTCGTGGTAGTGCGACTGTTCAAATAGCTAAAGAACAGTTGATGGAACGCTTCGGTTTATCAGATGCGCAGGCGCAGGCTATCGTAGATATGCGTCTCCGTACTCTCACCGGTTTGGAGAGAGATAAGCTTGAGCAGGAGCATGCTGAACTCTTAAAGAGAATTGATGAATTAAAGCTCATTTTATCTGATAAAAAGGTACTTCTTGGAGTAATCAAGAAGGAAATTACTGAGATATCCGATAAGTATGGTGATGACCGTAAAACTCAGATCGGACATGACGATTCTGATATCAACATCGAGGACATGATTCCTAATGTTAATACTGTAATTGCGATGACAAACGTTGGATATATTAAGCGTATGTCTATAGACAATTTCAGAGCACAGAACCGTGGCGGTAAAGGAATAAAGGGTATTTCCACCATAGAGAATGATTATGTGGAAGATCTTCTTATGACAACGACCCATAATTATATTATGTTCTTTACAAACAAGGGACGTGCATACAGATTAAAAGCATATCAGATTCCTGAAGCTTCAAGAACATCAAGAGGAACTGCCATTGTAAATCTGCTGCAGCTTTCTCC
This sequence comes from Butyrivibrio sp. LC3010, assembly GCF_000424385.1. Lineage (GTDB taxonomy): Bacteria > Bacillota > Clostridia > Lachnospirales > Lachnospiraceae > Butyrivibrio. The sequence continues at coordinate 58,644 of NZ_AUJU01000001.1, forward strand.
GGATGAAAAGATTACTGCTACAATTCCGATTAAGGAGTACACAGAAGAAAAGAATCTCTTTATGGTCACAAGAAAAGGTACTGTAAAGAAAACTCCTATAATGGAATTTGCCAATGTCAGAAAGAATGGTCTTACTGCTATCAATCTTGATGAAGATGATGAACTGATAGAAGTTAAGACTACAAAAGCTGAATCTGAGATTTTCCTTGTAACAAAGAATGGAATGTGTATCAGATTCAAGGAAACTGATGTAAGACCTACAGGAAGATCATCTATGGGTGTAAGAGGAATTATGCTCGGAGATCAGGATGAAGTTGTAGGAATGCAGCTTAATTCCCAGGGCGATTCTCTTCTCATCGTTTCTGAAAAAGGATTTGGAAAGAGAACAAATCTTGAGGAATTCCATATTCAGTTAAGAGGTGGTAAGGGAGTTAAATGCTATAAAATAACTGAGAAGACCGGAAATGTTATAGGAATCAAGGCAGTTAAGGATGAACATGAAATCATGATGATAACTGATAGTGGAATCCTTATTCAGCTCAGGATGGAAGAAATAACCATTCACGGAAGAGTTACCTCAGGTGTTAAGATGATAAACCTTGATAAGGGTGTAAGTGTCGTAGCAATTGCGAAGGTACGTGAAAAAATTTCTAACGGCGATGAGGAATTTGAGAACATAGAGGATGCTATGGTTGAAATTTCCGAAGATGAAGGCGTAGAGATTTCAGAAGACTTCGATGATTCTTTTGAAGAATTTGATGAAGAAACAGATAACACAGAAAATGAAGAGTAAATCTTATGAGAGTAGGGCTTTTAATAACCGAATTTAAATATAAAAAAGTATGTGATTTATGTTTTGGAGCTGATATAGCTGCCAGAGATCTGGGGGTTGAACTTGTTATTTTTCCGGGAAAAGGCATTATAACCGATAAGAATTTTAACAAGGATAATCCCTATGAGTATCAACATCAGGCTGTTTATGACTATATTTATGAAGCCGGATTTGATGGCCTGATAGTAGATATTGAGAGAATCGGAAAAAATGCTCAGATACTTAAAAAGCAGTCTTTTTTAAGACAATTCGGAAAAAAGCCTATTCTTACTCTTACTGAAGTTGACGGTTATGAAAAAGTAGAATTTGATAAATCCAATACGGACTTTGAAATTGGCTGTTTATCGATTGAACAGATACTAAAGAAAATAACCGGAAACACTGTAAAATCCAGAAGACAGATTCTTAAAGATTATTCTGCAGATGATGCAATTAGTACAATAAATAGAATAGCTTCTCTTTCAGACTTTTCTTCTAAATGCAATTATGTGAAGGATAATTATGATTATATAAATAAAAAAATCATTGAATCCGGCTTTCAGAATTTAGAAATATTCTTATTGGAAAATCCTCAGGTATGCTCCTTAAAAAAAGGATGGAAGGTACCTAAACACAGTAAGAGAATAATAACAATTCATGATGGAAATGCTGAAAAGATAGACAATATCAAATATGTGGACACAAAAAATATATTCGATATGTCAGAAATCAAAGGAACAAAAATCATTAGAAACGTATTTCGTTGTGAAGAACAATATGGTTTTTTCATTATGGGATTTGATGAAAACATCAGAATCGGTAACTTTGATGATCTGTTAGTCAGCATTGTTTTAAGTGCTATAAGAATATATTTCTTAAAGAAATGTCTTGTAGACACTGAAGAGGAATTATTACAATGTCAGGAAGAGATAGCCAGAGATGGTTCTGTTCTTGATCATATCGGAGATGAGGATTATTTAACAAAACTTCCTAATAGGCGAGGATTTTTTGCTAAAGCTTATGATTTATTAAAATCAAGCTTTAAAGAAGGAACCTATGCCGTAGTTGCATATATTGACATGGATTCATTAAAAAATATCAATGCCATTCACGGGCATGATGAGGGCGATCATGCAGTAAAGAGAGTTGCAGAGATATTGAAAGAAGTCTTTAGTGAAAGCAGTGTATGTGGAAGAATAAGAGGTGATGAGTTCGCGGTAATAGAGGTTACCGATGAAGAATATAAGGCAGAAGAACTTAGAATAGAGATGGCAAGACAGAATAATAAGCTTTTAATGGAGAATACAAAGTATTTAAACCATCTCATCTATTCAATATGTGAATTTGATTATGAAAAGAGTCTGTCATTAAGAGAAATGCTCAAAGAAACTGATGATAATCTTAAAAATATGAGAAGAATGGAGACAATCGGTTAATCCTGTTTAACTCAGAAACCCGGCTTTTTTTATAAATGTGTTTAGGGTATTTTAAGAATTTATACAGTTGTTAAATCTAATGAAAAAAGTTAAAATGTGCATAACAAATATCATTAGCATTTAATTACTTTGAGGAAAAAGAATGGGAATTGATGCAAACGGACTGGATCCGGAACAACAGGCCTTACTTGCAAGTATAATGGGTAAATCATCACAGCAGGGCGCGGGGAATTTTCATATGTCAACGCCTGCGGCGGGAGCACCATCAGCACCAGCTGCTCCTCCTAATCCGGCTGATAGTGGTAAAATGCTTAGCCAGTCTGAGATTGATGCTCTTATTGCTTCAATGGCAAAATAATAAAACAGATTTGGGGATTTTATGTCTGACAAAATTACTATAAATGTCGGTGATTTCAATAATGATACTAAAAAACTTGTTTCATGGAATGTAAATGGACTTAGAGCCTGTGTATCGAAGGGTGAATTTCAGAAGTTTATGGAAACTGAAGCCCCTTACATTATTGGACTTCAGGAAACAAAGCTTCAGGAAGGGCAAATCAATCTCGATATTCCAGGGTATTATCAATATTGGAATTATGCTGAAAAGAAGGGATATTCCGGTACAGCTTTATTTACCAGAGAAGAACCAATAAATGTAACATATGGTATCGGGATAGAGGAACATGATAAGGAAGGACGCGTTATAACGGCGGAATTTCCGGATTTTTATTTTATTACAGTATATGTTCCTAATGCAAAAGATGATCTTTCAAGACTTGAATACAGATGTGTCTGGGAGGATGATTTTCTGAAGTATATTAAGAATCTTGAAAAGTCCAAGCCTGTAATTTATTGCGGTGATTTAAACGTAGCTCATAAAGAAATCGATTTGAAGAATCCGAAACCAAATCGTGGGCATGCCGGTTTTACCGATGAAGAAAGAGAAAAATTTGATAATGTTATAAATGCAGATATGATAGATACATTCAGATTTTTCTATCCTGATCTTGAGGGGGCTTACTCCTGGTGGTCATACAGATTCCAGGCCAGAGCAAAGAATGCCGGATGGCGTATAGATTATTTTGTTACTTCCAAATCATTGGAAAGTAATCTCAAGGATGCAATTATCTATAAGGATCAAATGGGATCCGATCATTGTCCTGTAGGACTTATAATCAAATAATAAAACCTCACATATCGCTTATAATAGCTGTGATATGTGAGGTTTTTTATGTAGTAGTATTTAGCAGATATTTCTATTCGTATATTTGCTCGTAATTTATCATATTATTATTTTCATAAGGCTTGATCAGTTCATTTACAATCTTATCTGAGAAGTTTTTCATATCATCAAGAGATTCTTCATAGTTATCTAATGTTAATAGATATTCATCATTAATCATCTGATCAAGCATAAGCCTATTGATTTCAGGTGAAAAATGGATTGAATCCATATAGTTATCAAGATTAGTTATAACATCAGGTTCATTCTGAAAACAATAAAGTTTAACATTATCAAACTGGAGCAGAGCTTTTGTCATTTCCTTTTCACAATGAATAAATGCATCCCTCTCTCCTGTTCTATATATTCCATCCCACCAAAGCATTGAATAAGCAGGATAAAAGAAATAAAACTCAGTATCAGGATGGTTACGTACTTCGTTTGTAAGAAGCTCAATATTTCCCTGCAACTCTTCATCATATACTGACTCTTCCATCATGGGTTTAACATCATTTGGTCTGAAATATAGTCCGAGAGAAGTTTCTTTGTTAAAGCTTTTCCATTTTGCCCAATTGTATGAAAGATTCTCATCGTAATCTACAATATAAGAATTTACTATCATATATGGAATCTTTTCAAATAAAACGCCTTTATTAAAAAGATACTGAATATCATTGAAAGGATTATGATCATAAAGATACATCGGGCATCCTGTGGATTCATAAGTAGGTTCTGTGCTGGCATTTAGTGATGAAGGATCAATATTGTAAAAAACCTTTTTAATATCATTACCTGATGAAAATGCTTCATCCAGCAAATAACATAAGTCAGCTGTAGCGCCATAGGATCTAATTGCCTTAATGGATTTGCAATTAAAAGCTTCATCATACCATCCATTATCATTATTTTCTGCTACTGATGAACCAACTATGATTGCATCATAATCAAAATGTCTAAGAGTTCCGATACATTGATATTCCTTATCATTCAATACCGCTTTTAAACCAAACCAGGGTTTATGGTAATGAAAGAAAGGATCTATAAGGAATACAATAAATCCAATCAGTATGATGATCAGCAGTGTGATCAAGCAAAATCTTTTTAAAAATTTAATATCGTTCTTTATGGTATTCAAGAAAATTCACCTGTTTTAACTAATAAGTTTTAAAACTGAAAATAAATAAAGGTACTTACCTGAGACAATGATATAAATGACCATACGAATAATATAATCAAAAATGCAGTGTACTTTTTAGAAGGAATACCTTTATACGCAATTTTTCTGGCATTTTTATTAAGTATTACTATTGCTGAAATAACTAACAAAATAAGCCAGCTGATTACATATATGATGCTTGTATATTGCTTTGCAAACAGATTAGTTGCGGTTATTATGAGATAGTTTTCTGAAATATCAAGCATTTCAGAGGTTTTATACATAAATCCGGGCCATATAAATATAAAAAGTTGTTTAAAAAACTGAATAGCATATTTAAGGTCCTGTGATCTGAAAAATACGAGAGATATCTGAAATACAATAAATGTAAATATATTTCCAAGCCATTTTGGAATAACAAATAAGGGCTTATTTCTAAGAAGATAATGCTTTTTAATATCTCCGGTTACTGCTATGATTCCAAGGTCATCCCAAACAACCATCAGTCCCATTAATAATCCCCAGCAGATATATGTCCAACCTGCTCCATGCCAGAAACCGCTTAAAATGAAAATAATAAGGACATTCAATGCGGTTCTGAGATTTCCCTTTCGTGAACCGCCAAGAGGAATATATACATATCTTACGAAAAATCTTGTAAGAGTCATGTGCCATCTTTGCCACAGATTACGTACACTTATAGCTTTATAGGGAGAATCGAAATTTTGGGGCAGCTCTATGCCTAACATAATACTGACGCCCTCTGCCATGTCACAATAACCTGAAAAATCAAAATATAATTGAAAAGTGTAGGATAAAAGCACAAGAAGTCCTGTGATTGTATCCATATAATAAGTGTACTTAAAGCCATAATCCACAATTTTAGAAAGGTTATCACCAAGTAAAACCTTCTTTGAAAGACCGATAATAAAGAGCTCCACTCCTATTCTGAAATTGGCAGGATTGGCAATTCTTCTTGTTCTATCTCTGAACTGAGAAATAATTTCGTAAGGAAGGGCTATTGGTCCCTGTACTATTTTTGGAAAGTAAGTTATATAAAGCAAATATTCTGAAAAACTTACATTTCCAAGTCTTTCTTCAACCTTTAGTGTATTATTCTTCTCTCTGTACTGATCTATTAGAAATGCAATTTGTGAAAAAGTATAAAAACTTATTCCTACAGGGAGAATTATATTGAGTTCTGAAAAGTCTTTATTTAATACTGAGTTGATATTCGAAATAAAGAAGTTAGAATATTTAAAATAACCTAACAGTAAAAGATTGAGACAAATACTGGATATAAGAACCGGTTTATTTTCTATCTTTTTAGATAAAAGATAATTTACCAGACTTGAGGCCAGAAGTATAATTACGAAATTTACTGAAAAAAATCCGTACAAAATCAAAGAAGCTGCTATAAGAAAAATATCAGCCAGCTTCCACTTTTCGATTTTATTGAGCCCGTACCAAACTATGAGTACAAGCGGTAAATATATTAAAATAAAAGAAAATGAATTAAACGACATGTATCAATTATATGATGCAAACTCGAAAAGGTCAAAAGTCATCCTCTAATTCTTAAGATTTTCTTTATTTTTTTATTTAGAGTCTATTTTTAATTGCTATTTCCATGCTTCTAATTTATCATGCTATTAACTTTCAACCAGTAATAAATTTGGAAAAATAAGATGATAAAAGGCTTTAGTAAATTTGCAACCATTGCTTTAGCTGTAAGCAGTATGCTATTTGTCTGTTCATGTGGCAGTTATGAAAATAGTATACTTAACACTTATGACAAAGCAGAAAATGGTGACAATAATGCATATGAATATGTTTATGAATTCAATGATATAAGTTTTAATATGTCATCAAATTCTGAGTATACCTGCGTAGAAAGCAATAAAGACGGTATATATGGTCTGAAAAAAACAAGCAGTGAAGGTCATACAAATTACAGTTTTTTAAGTCTTAAAAATGATGATACCAAGCCAAAAGAAACTTTTATTGGATCAGGAAATTATGATTTTGAGAAAGTTATAATGGGCAGTGATGGATGCTTTTATGTTATCCGAACTTTTTATCCGGAAAAATCTGCAGTACAGGAAACTGGAAGCGATAACTCTTTATCAAAGACCGGAACCAGGAGACTTGTTAAATATTCATCTTCCGGAGATGAATTGTGGAAAACATTTTTATTGGATTCGGATAAAAATGCAAATTCCAGAAATATAGCATATTTAAAAAATAAAGGGATATTGATTTACACAAAAACCGGATTCTCATTCTATGATGAAAATACTGGAAAGGGAAAATTTCTAGAAATTGAGGATAATGGTAATGTTCATAACGATCGAATTCTGATTACAGGACAGGATGGAAAAGTTTTTGTCTTTGAAACTGATAGTGAGTGGAATTATGTAATATATGAATTTGATGTAAAAAAGATGACGCTCAAAAATAAAAAGGATGCTCCTGATGGAGTATATACATCGTCATACCTTTTTACAGGTATCTCCTATGATTTCTATTATGTGGATAATGAATGTGTTTACGGATTTAATTTTGGAGATAAAAGTGTTGATAAAATTTGTAGTTTTATAGATTCCGGTTTTTATATAGATAATACGGTCATGTTTAATGAAATATCGCCAGGAAATTTTAGGATTATTGCTTCCTATAACGAAGATACCGGCAAGATTTATTCCATGACAAAAAAAGAAAAAAATACTGATGATAAAACTGTAATCACTATTGGAACAGCTTTTACAGATGAAAACATAAAAAAGAGAATCATAGATTTTAATCAGAATAATGATAAATACATGATAAAGATCAAAGAATACTCTGATGGAGGGTATTCAAGCTATTATTCAGTTTATAAATCGATGAATGAGGATATTGAATCAGGAAATGCACCGGATATTCTGGTTTTAAATTCCTATTCATCCATAGATTCGTATATATCAAGAGGATTTTTGGAGCCTCTCGATTCATATCTGAAAGAAGATACTGAAATACAGAAAAATGACTATCTTCACAATATAACTGAACTTCAGAAAAGGAATGGAAAAACCTATATGATAATTCCATTCTTTTCAGTTGATACCTGTGCAGTGTCAAAAAATCATCTGGATGGAACAAGTGTAAGTCTGCAGAATTATCGGAATATATGTAACAAGCATAATATAAAAATTCAGTATATGCTTGGAGATGTACATTTTGAAGGCATTGATGATTTTTATACTACATCCGGATTTGATTTCATAGATTTTGAAAATAATACCTGTGATTTTGAAAACTACAAATTTGTAAATCTTCTGATTTACCTAAGAGAGATTAAGAAACTTGAAGATAATAAAGGACCACGAATTGGTCAGGATAGTTATAGAAATGAAAATGCACTACTACTCCCCTATTTCATAACTTCATTTGAGGATTATAAAATAATAAAAGACGGATATTTTGGAGAAGATATAGTATTTAATGGATATCCTTCTATCGATGGTGGATCATCCTATATTAATCCCTGGATGATGTTTGCTATCAGTAGCTCAAGCAATAATAAAGAAATCGCATGGGAGTTTATCAGATATTTCCTGCTGGATGAATATCAATACAGTATTGACTGGGGATTCCCGGTTAATGAGAAGGCACTTGATATAATGATGGATGCTTCCTGCCATGAAAAATACTATATTGATGAAAATGGACATAAGATAATAACAAAAAGTAAAACAACAATCGGCGACAGGATTTACTCTATAAAGTCTCTTAACAAGAAAGAGGCAACGGAGTTAAAGTCATTTATAATCAAAATAAATAAGCTAAGGCATCAGGATACTGAGCTTATTGGAATAATAAGTGAAACTGCAACTCATTTTTATAATGAAGAAATAACAGCAGAGAGAGCCTCAACTTTAATTCAACACCGTGTGGAAGAATATTTAAGAAAAGAATAAAAAAGAAAAAACTGTAAGAATTCTTATTTCAATTAAGGAGTCTTACAGTTTTTTAGAATTCTGAATTAATAGGAACTAGTGCTAATGTCGTCAAATAAGTCGACTTTATCACTTACCTGAATTGTCCTCTGCTGCGTTATCATCAATCGCAGTATCGCCCGATACGACTCATTCCTCCGTTTTACAGAAGAACAATTAATACAGTTATAAACTTCTTAGTAGGAACCCATTTCGTGGAACAAATCATAGGAATCCTGAAGATGTTGTCTTATATTTGTAAAATCTTTATTAGCTACTGCTGTATACAAAGTATCAACAAGGAACAGCTGTGCAAATCTTGAGCTTGTTACACCACTCTTCTTGTCAATCTCGGGAGAAGTCGTAAAAAGTACGTGGTTACATCCCTGTGCCAGTGGACTGTTACCGAGTTTTGTAATTGCTATTGTCTCTGATTTTTTCTCATTTGCAATTTTAAGAATTTGCATGATTTCTTCTGTTCTGCCTGAATCGCAAAGGAAAATGGCTACATCATCTGACTGAAGCTGAGCAGCATTCATCAGGCTATTATGGAAGTCCTCATTGTATGTCACATTATAAGAAAGTCTTTGGAATTTGGTGAAAAGATCATATGCTGCAAGAGAGCTGCTACCAACACCAAATATGCGGATCATTCTGGCAGCTACAATAGCATTAACAGCACCCTCAAATGATTGAGTATCAAAGAGTCTATAGGTTGTCTGAATTGCCTGGGAACTGGTAGCACATATATTGTCAGCTATAGCCTGCATGGAAGTATATTGATTGATATCCTTGAATTCTATATGTGGTGATGCCTTTTCCGCTTTCTTGGCATCAGAAAAAATTTCTCTTTTTAATCCCTTTAGGCCGGAATACCCAAGTGATTTTGAAAATCTGCTCCAGGTCGCCTGAGTAGTACCGGAAGCTTCGGCTAATTCTGCTACAGTGTTATTATAAATACTTGAATCATTTTTTAAACAATAATCAGCTGCCTTTTTTTCTTCTCTTGTAAGATTGGCATAAACACTTTTAATTCTTTCTTCTAATAATGACATAGTCCTTCTCCATTTTCTTTAAGTGAGAACAACATAAATAACCATTTATAGTATAACGCAAAAACAGTAACTACATTATTAAATAACAATAATATCTTCGCGTAATTATTAAAATTCTATAAACGATAAAATGTATATTAATTATTTGCTATACTATTTAATAGTTATTACTATATTTTTTTTGGCATAAGTTAAGAAAGGAGATATTAGGCTATGAAATGGGTATGCGCTGTTTGTGGATATGTACATGAAGGTGACGAGCCACCAAAGGAATGTCCGATTTGTCATGCACCTGCAGAAAAATTCAGTAAGCAGGATGGAGATTTGACATGGGCAGCTGAACACGTTGTTGGAGTTGCAAAGGGGGCTCCGGATGATATTATTGAAGACCTCCGTTCCAATTTCAATGCTGAGTGTTCAGAAGTTGGTATGTATCTGGCTATGAGCCGTCAGGCGTATAGAGAGGGTTATCCCGAAATTGGTGACTATTATACAAAGGCTGCTTTTGAAGAGGCAGATCATGCATCCAAGTTCGCAGAACTCTTAGGAGAGGTACTTACAGATTCAACAAAGAAGAATCTTGAAATGCGTGTAGATGCTGAGAATGGTGCTACAGCAGGAAAAACTGATCTGGCTAAAAGAGCTAAAGCTCTTGATCTTGATGCTATTCATGATACGGTTCATGAAATGGCAAGAGACGAGGCAAGACACGGAAAAGCATTCAAGGGACTTCTGGACAGATATTTCAAATAATAGTATTAAAGAGTGCAAAGCAAACGTTTTGCACTCTTTATTTGAGATGAGCACTTGACGAGGTATGCTATAACTTGTTATTTTTCCAGGATTTGATAAAGTAATCTTAAATAAAAATTTAGTGAAAGTGAGTATAATATGAGTTATAAAATCGGAATAATAGGTGCAATGGAAATTGAAGTGGAAAGCCTTAAAAATGAAATGTCTCTTTCCAGAACACTTACCAAGGCAAATATGGAATTTAACGAGGGCAAGATTGGAAAGATAGATGTTGTTGTGGTTAAGAGCGGAATCTGTAAGGTAAATGCTGCTCTTTGTGTACAGATTCTTGTGGATGATTTCAAGGTTACTCACATCATCAATACCGGTGCAGCAGGTTCACTTGATGCAAAAATTGACATTGGAGATTTCGTAGTATCAACTGATGCTGTTTATCATGATGTTGATGCTACTATATTTGGTTATAAAAAGGGTGAAATCCCTCAGACGGGAAGGCTCGAATTTACAGCCGATAAATGGATGATAGATAATATTAAAAAAGCTGCAAAAGATGCAAATATTACAGGAAAGCTCTGGGATGGCAGAATATGTTCAGGAGATCAGTTTATATCTGATAACGCTGTAAAAGATAGTATCAAGAACGAGTTTGGCGGACTTTGCTGCGAAATGGAAGGTTGTGGTATTGCTCAGGCATGCGCACTCAATAATATTCCATTCGTAATTTTAAGGGCTATCTCTGATAAAGCTGACGGAAGTGATATCATGGATTATCCTGAATTTGAGAAAAAAGCTGCCAGGGACTGTGCTGCTCTTACAGAAAGCTTTATAAAGGGAATTGAATAAAGGTATTTCAAATCTCATTTTTTGTGCATAAGAATCCCCTCATTACCGGGTTATCCTGTAATGAGGGGATTTATAGTAAATATAAATTTTGGTTTTCTCTCAGAAAAACAGAAGCCGTACCGGACTAGTGCAGCTTTAATCTTTAGATGAAAGCGTATCTGGCATTAGCCTGAAAATCACATAGATTTCTCATCGGCGGCATATATTGCCTTAAGAATGATAGGTGTAAGTACTGAACTAATCACGATCAAAAGTATTACTGCCGTAAAATATCTGCTATCAATAATATCAGCCTTTAGACCTCTTTGAGCAACAATAAGAGCAACTTCTCCTCTTGTCATCATTCCGACACCAATCTTAAGTGAATCAGATGGTGTATAACCAAGAATCTTAGCCACAAGACCACATCCTACAACTTTTCCTAAAAGACCAACAATTACAAAAGCAATTGAAAATGCAAGAATTGTCAGATCAACTGTTCGTAGATTTGTCTGAAGTCCAACACTGGCAAAAAATATAGGACCAAATATCATATATGAATTGATATCCATCTTTCTGTCTATATATTCTGAATCATCAAGAGAACTCAAAATTATTCCTGCAACGTATGCGCCAGTAATATCAGCTACTCCAAAATACTTATCTGCGACATAAGCAAGTATAAAGGCAAGAGTCATTCCTATGATCGGAATTCTTCTTGTGTGAGGCCATCTCTCATCAAGTTTCTGCATGATTTTGAAAATAACTATTCCCAGGACAAGTGAAAGAGCAAAGAATAAAACAGTTTTTATACATACCGCTCCCAAATTGGCATTAGGATCTTTTAAACCAAGTACAGCTGTCAGAACAACGATACCTATAACGTCATCGATGATTGCCGCACTCATTATTGTTGTGCCTACATCAGTGGATATTTTGCCAAGCTCTTTAAGTGCCTGAACAGTAATACTTACTGATGTTGCTGTGAGTATGGTTCCTATGAAAAGTGCCTGCATGAATCCTGTGGATCCCGGAGCCTGAAATCCGTAGAAGCACATAAAAAGTATAGTTCCAAAAATAAGAGGTATTGAAACACCTGAACAGGCAAGAATTGTAGCTTTGATTCCTGATTTCTTCAAGTTATCAATATCTGTCTCAAGGCCTGCACTGAACATTAAAAGAATTACGCCTATTTCTGCCATGCCTGCCAGAAAGTCATCTGTGGAAACTACATTCAAAAGTGTGGGGCCAATAAGAAGACCCGCAATGATCTCTCCTGCAACCTGAGGAGCTTTTAGCTTTCTTGCTATAAGACCGAAAGCTTTGGCAGTTATGATAATAATTGCAAGATTTCTTAAGATTTCTAAAGTATCCATTTCCATTTCTCCGAATTAATTTTTATTATAAAAAATGTTTCAAGATAGCATTTTATGCCTAAATAATAGTTTTATCAAGATTAATATAATTAAAATTAATCAATATTTAATTAGTTAATTGTTGCGACATCATTCATGTTTTGTTAAACTTGAACGCGAAAGTGGAAAGAATCAAAGACAGGAGGATTCTACAAATGGTTAATTGGAAAAACCTTGATACACTTGATTCCTACAAGGAATTGGGAAATGTTAAACACATTGATCTTGTTTCAGCTATGACCGGTGAGTCAGGAGCAGAGAGAGTAAAGAAATACTCAGTAAAAATGGCAGCAGGACTTAATTATAATTATGCTGCTAAGGAAATTGATGACGATATCCTTTCAGCACTTGATAAGCTTGCCAAGGAAGCTCAGCTTTCAGAGAAATTTGAAGCTCTTTATAACGGCGAAGTTATTAATACAGGCGAGAAGAGACTGGTTCTTCACCAGTTGACCAGAGGCCAGCTTGGAAATGATGTAGTAGCTGATGGTGTTAATAAACGTGAATTCTATGTAAAAGAGCAGAAAAGAATTGCAGATTTTGCAGATAAGGTTCACTCAGGTGAAATAGCAAATGAGAAGGGTGAGAAATTCACAACTGTAGTTCAGATTGGTATTGGTGGTTCAGATCTTGGCCCCAGAGCAATGTATCTTGCACTTGAGAACTGGGCTCACAGAACCGGAAACTTCAAGATGGAAGCAAAGTTCATCAGCAACGTAGACCCTGATGATGCATCTGCAGTACTTAGTTCAGTAGATGTTGCACATTCTATTTTTATCCTTGTATCAAAGTCAGGTACTACACTTGAGACTTTGACAAATCAGTCCTTTGTTATGGATGCGCTTAAAAAGGCCGGACTTAATCCTGCTAAGCACATGATTGCTGTTACTTCTGAAACATCACCTCTTGCTAAGAGCGATGATTTTATAGAAGCATTCTATATGGATGATTATATCGGTGGAAGATATTCTTCAACTTCAGGTGTAGGTGGAGCAGTGCTTTCACTTGCATTTGGTCCTGAAGTATTTGCAGAATTCCTTGATGGTGCTGCAGAAGAAGATAAACTTGCTGCAAACAAGGATATGATGCAGAATCCTGCTATGTTAGATGCTCTCATCGGCTTTTATGAGAGAAATATTCTCGGCTATCCTTCTACAGCAGTACTCCCCTACTCACAGGGACTTAGCCGTTTTCCTGCTCATCTTCAGCAGCTTGATATGGAATCAAATGGTAAGAGCGTAAATAGATTTGGTGAACCCATTGATTATGTGACAGGCCCTGTAATCTTTGGTGAACCAGGAACAAACGGACAGCATTCATTCTATCAGCTTCTTCATCAGGGTACAGATGTTATCCCGATGCAGTTCATTGGCTTTAAGAACAGCCAGTTACAGAATGATGTTGATATTCAGGGAAGCACAAGCCAGCAGAAGCTCTGTGCAAATGTTGCAGCTCAGATAGTTGCCTTTGCATGTGGTAAAAAGGATGAGAACCTTAACAAGAACTTTAAGGGTGGTCGTCCTTCAAGCATAATTATAGGTGATGAGCTTAATCCCAAGTCACTTGGTGCACTCCTCTCCCACTTCGAGAATAAGGTAATGTTCCAGGGATTCATATGGAATCTCAACAGCTTTGATCAGGAAGGCGTTCAGCTTGGTAAGGTACTTGCAAAGAAAGTTCTTGCACACGAAACAGATGGCGCACTTGCTGTTTACAGTAATCTGCTTAATATTTGATCAATATAAATTTAAAGACCTCAGTTTTCTGATTTCAGATAACTGAGGTCTTTTAGCATCTATTATTTTGAAGCAGCTTCTTCTATGATTTTAATGATTGTTTCAGTAGCACCGGACTGGTTACTGTCATGCATCTTCTGTATGAATTTTTCTCTGTTTTCATAAACATCAAAAATGCTTTCCACCAGAATATCTTCATCAAGTTCTTCATTATCAATGACAACTGAAAAGCCCTGCTGCTCGAAGGATTTCGCATTTATTATCTGATCTCCTCTGCTGCTTTTTGCAGATAAGGGAATAAGTACGTTGGGCTTTCTAAGAGCTGCCAGTTCACATATGGCATTCGCACCGGCTCTTGAAACAACAACATCAGACATGGCGAAAATATCTTTCATCTCATTTTTTACATATTCAAACTGTTTGTAACCTTCCATGTTTAGTTTAAGGTTATCCATCTTCTCTTTTCCACATAAATGAACTATGTTGAAAGTAGGTAGAAGTCTTGGAAGTGCATATCTTATGGTTTCATTTATACTCTGGGCACCGAGACTGCCACCTGTTACCATGATCACCGGTTTATCATCAGTAAATCCGCAGAGCTTTTTACCTGCCTCCTTTGAACCCTGAAGAAGTTCTTTTCGGATTGGAGTACCCGTAAGTACAGCCTTGTCTGCAGGAAGAAGATCCAATGTTTCAGGGAAGTTGCAGCATATAGTCTTTGCTGAGGAAAAACTAAGCTTGTTCGCAAGGCCGGGAGTCATATCTGATTCGTGGAGAACACAGGGAATACCCAGTGTAGCGGCTGCACGTATGACAGGAACTGAAACAAATCCTCCCTTTGAAAAGACAACGTCAGGCTTAATTTTCTTAAGAATCTGCCTGGCTTCAACAAAGCCCTTTATTACACGGAAAGGATCGGTGAAGTTTTTGGGATCAAAATATCTTCTTAGTTTTCCTGTTGAAATTGAATAATAAGGTATATGAAAATCTGCTATCAGCTTCTTCTCAATTCCTTCGTGGGATCCTATATAGTTGATTTCATATCCAAGCTTTTTAAGTTCAGGAATCAGCGCCATATTCGGTGTAACATGACCTGCTGTACCTCCGCCTGTTAATACGATTTTCTTAGACATATCAAATATCTCCTCTAATAACGACAGTTTATTATCTTATAAAGTCCAGTCGGATGTCAGTACCGTTACCCACTCACTTCGTTCATGGACGGTACCAGGCTCCTTAATTCATAAGATTATCATAAAAATGACCGGTATGTTCATAAATCTTCAGGAAGCTCATAAAGGATATATCCTTTATCCATTGCTCTGATTTTTGATCTTTTTATTATCTCCATAGCTGTTTCTTTCAGCTCAGGATTCTGATCCATTGCGTTTTCATCCACCAGAAGAAGTTTAACGGCCTCATCTGACAAATCCGGGAATCTGGTGTTTACTTCATCTATTGTACTTATAAGATACACTCTTTCGTGTGAAATGGTAAGGTCCATTGGAGGCTCATAATGAACTTCGTTAGTAAATGAAAAACATACATCATTGTAGTCAGTATTTCTATATAAAAATTCATCCAAGGTATAATCGGCTTCACCATCTCTTGATGCTATATATTTTGAAGTTGAAGTAGGAACACCTGTTATAAGTATTATTATAAAGAAGCTGATTCCAAATGCCGGGATCAATGGAGCAATTTTGTGACCAAGGAAATAGGTACTACCGTTTGATTCATGGCCCATATTAATTGCCCTGACATAACTAATTGCTGCTATAGGAGCGGTCATAGCTACGCACCATCCGGCTTTCATCATTGAAAACTCATGCACAGCTGAATGATTTTTAAGCAGGATTATCTGAAATGCTACCGAGATATAGGCTGCCACAATCAGTGAAATATCAGTATTTGTAAATATAGTTTTTAATCTTGAACCTTTCTTTAAGGTAAGAAATGCAATTATCAGTGAAACAACCTGGAAAAGACTTAAATAAAACATAAAACTTCTCTGCTCCTGAGTAAATGCAGAGGTGTAATTTTCAATAAGTCTTGCTACTATGGCAGAAAAACTGTCATCTCCACCTGTTCTGAATTTCAATTTGTATATAAGAGTATCAAGCCAACCGTCTACAAACTGTAGCTGGACGAAAAAGGTCAAAATAGCAACGACTACCGGTACTGCATAAGAAAGACCTGTTGAAATAATAGTTTTGATTTTATTTTTATTAAGTGCTACACCTATGATACGCATAAGGAATACAAAGAACGCTAGAATCCAGAAGTAATAATCTGTAAGTATTCCTGCGTAGATAGTAACAAAGTGGAGTATGTGCAGAACAATAGTTGCATATTTATGATTCTTTAGCTGCGGAGTATAAAGAAGAAGCTCCAATAGCAAAAAGATCATTACATAGAATATGACACTCTGATCTGTAAAGAAAACGTTTGGAAGATACCATGCATTTACAGGAAGAAGCATCCATAGAACGACTGTGGATACTGATATTATGGCATCAGAAAGCAGACTGCCGATTTTGTGTTTCCAAAGAAGTATGAATATAAAGCTTGAAAAAAGCAGTGACTCAATGGCAAAAAGAACCGTTTGCAGGTGTTTAACAAATGAGATATTGATCATGCTCTTTCCCGCAAGCTTAGCACATAACCAGACAAGTACAATATGTCCGCTGGGATAGCTTATGAAGGGTACCCTGTCATTAAAGCTCTGAAATTCTATAGAGCGATAATTCTCACAGGCAGTGAAATGCATTTTGGCTGCACCTTCTTCGAGCCAGATATTTACATATTTGACGGTTGATGCTGATTGCCATATATTATCACCACCCATATTTGTATATCTGATAGGATATTTAAAATTGAAAAGTGTAAGAAAAATTAAAAGTGTTATCAGATTTACAAGAAAAAAATAAAGCGGAAAGTTTTGAAATTTCTTCATTTATAAGTCCTCTATACATAATATCATTCTGTTCATACTACCACATTTTCTGCTATAATTGAATTCGATTTTAATATACTAAAGGAGCGTCTGATGGAGAAAACGAGCCAAATGCCTGATTATATTAATAGAATATGGGGTAGAATTCCCAAAACTCTTAGATTCTGCTTTTTTACGAGTTTGATAACAGGACTTTTGGTACATTTTTTCATGATTTCAAATAAAATTACAAACCTTGACGACCTTGTCTGTGTACCGGGAGTTGGAGGAGGTAAGGTCCTTGGAAGGTGGTTTCAGGAACCTGTTCATGATCTTTTTTCTCCCTGGTCAAGTCCTGCTTTTAATGGAATAATGGCGATAATCTTTATTGCCTTATCAGCATGTGTAATATCTACGATTCTTAGGGTAAACAGTATAACAGGGGCGATGCTTATCGGCTTAATGATGATCACTCTGCCAAGTACGGCAAGCAATATGTACTATATGTATCTTGCTCCTACCTTTGCACTTGCAATTCTTGCCAGTGTAATAAATGTCCACATCACTATCAAGTACAAATTCGGCTTCATATTGGGAGCATTATTACAGTTTTTAAGTATGGCATGCTACCAGGCATATTTTGGATTATCAGCATCGCTGTTCGTACTGGCATATCTTCTTATGCTGATGGACGGAATGAATATTGTACTGGTAATAAAAAAGGGACTTAGAAGCCTTATTGGACTTATTATTGCCATGGCAGGATATCTTATAAGTCTGAGATTCGTTGACTTAAGCGATTATAAAGGACTTAGTGATATAGGTCATAGCTCACTACAGGATATATTACTTTCTGTATTAAGGGCATATCACAGAGTTATGCAATATTTTGTTACTGCCCCGGAAAGCTTTATGAAGGGGGCACCTACTCTGTTTAACAGAGCTCTTTGTCTGCTTCTTATTGTTTCCATCATTCTTTTATTTGTTTGGAAAAAGGTATTTTCAGAGCTTTTAAGAGGAATACTGTCAGTTATATTATTATTGATACTTCCATTGGCATTGGGACTTGTGTATGTAATGGCGCCACAGCTGTCTCATGCATCAACAGTTATGATATATTCCTACAGCGTATTTTATTTTTTCCTTATAGCTGTCATGGAGAGACTTGTAACAAAAAAGGAAGGCGCAGGAAAGAAAATTGCTGTTTTGATTTCCTCGCTGATTTTTATTACTCTCCTATTTGAGGGATATGCAAGTGCCAGAGTTGTAAATAATGCATATTACAGAAGCTATGTAGCTCAGAATCGTGTTATGCAGTACTACAACAGAATAATTACTAAGCTTGAGGAAACTGAAGGATATAAATATGGTGAGCCAATGGCTATACTTGGTGGATTTTATCCTGATCCACTTCCGATTGCCAGCCACAATATGAATGGTAAGGAACTGGTTGATTTTGAAGGTGCAACGCTTGAAGATCTCTTATTCCTTCCGTCTAACAGAGACAGATTTATTCAGATTTTCCTTGGAATAGATACAGGTGATGTAACCATGGAAAAGAAAGAAAAACTGATGGCTACTGATGAATTTAAGAACATGCCCTCGTATCCGGCTGATGGCTGCACAGGAATAATTGATGGAATCTTTGTTGTAAAACTTAATGAATATGACGGTTAAAAAAGAATAGTGTAGCTGTTTTTATATTTCCCCACTATATTATTTGATAGTCGAGTTAATATAAAACAGCTACACTATTTTTAATACCCGGTCTTTTCCATTAATGAATCAACCTTATTCCAATATTTATCGGGATCAACGTATGCACCTGCCACATGGTCTGCACCAAGAATCAGACAATACTGCTTGGGAGCGGTGCATTTTTCATAAAGTCGTGAACACATCTGAGGATCTATCAGCTTATCCTCATCTCCATGTATAAACAGGGTAGGTGTTTTTGATTTTGAAACTGCTTTCAGAACATCTATCTTATTTATGTCATAACCACATCTTATCAAAATCAGAAACCGCAGGATAAAGAGCGCAACAGATACAGGAATAAAAGCATTAAATGATTTATATACTGCTGCAAATTCTTCTGACAAAGTGGTATAACTGCTGTCTGCTACTGCAAAAACTACATTATCAGGAAGCTTTTCTCCGGTAGTCATGAGGGTGATTGCGGCACCCATACTTGTTCCATGGATAAGAATGTGAGCATCCTTGTCCATGTGAGTAATGTAGTAAATCCATTCCATTATGTCCAGGCGGTCAAAGTAACCATAACCTGTGTAATCACCTTCACTTAAGCCGTAGCCTCTGTTATCAGGCAACAGTACATTGATACCCATGTCATGATAATGCTTTGCATACAGTGACATAAATTCTCCGTCACTGTTAATTCCATGAATACATATTGCATACTTATGACTGTCTGTATCGGCTTTAATAAGATGGGCGTGAAGCTTCAAACCGTCAATTGAATTTATATACACATCTTCTCTTGATGGAAGTGATCTGAGCCATTTTATAGCCTCGCTATCAACAGGTGAGGAATCAATTTCCTCTTGGGTTTTCTTTTTAGGTACGACTGCCATGTTATAAAATATTGAGGCAGCTGCGGCTCCTCCTCCCATAAGGGCTGCGAATAAGCCTAAAAATACGAAATTTCGCTTTTTGCTCATAGGAACCTCCTTAAATATTAATGTACTAAAATTTTAGCAAATACTAATAAATTCTGCAATTGATGATGCTCACCATAGCACATATTTACTAAATATGGTATTATTAATCTAACTGATATTTTGCAATTATTTTTTCTTGAATGTATATGAGGGGTACAGATGTTAGAAAGAAAACTTGCAGAGAAATTCAGGAAGCTTTACACTGAAAACTCTTTAAAGCTTAAAAATTATGAAGATCAGCTTTTTACTCTGCAGGATCCATTCGACTGGATTCAGCTTCTTTCTGAGCGCTCTTATGTAATGCGTGAAGTATATGCTGAAAATGAGGAACTTATGGCAGAACTGTGGGATAATTGTTCTGATGAGATAACTCCTGAGGAAGCAGAGCTTTTATATGATCTGGCGATTGGTTTCTTTTTTGATGGTCATCACGATTTTGTTGTGTTGACGGAATTCTGTGAACGCATCCTTCCGGTTTTTATTGATATTGATGAGCCGGAGTTTCTGGTTGCAATTTACCATGTCTTAGGAAGTGAATATGCTAAATTTTATCGATCAGTAGGCGATGATAAGGGAATGCACACTGCACTGGATTATTTTCGCAAATCTGTGGCAGAGGCTGAACGTTATTCACAGATTTCAAGCCCCGAAATCAGAGAATTCATTTTTCAGGATTATTCCAATTTATTGATTTATTTATCGGGATTTCAAAATAACAAAAGTGAGAGCATAAAGCTATATGATGATGCCTGGACGCTTTGGGAAAATGAAAATGTCCAGGATTTAGATGCAGACAATGAGAATATCAAGAAGTCTCTAATGACAATCGAGGATGCATTTGTAGCCAAGAGTAAAGGTATTGATTCCTTATCTGATGATGACAGAGAAAGGTATCTGGAGTTATTTAATAAAGCCGCAAAAAGATCCGCTAATAATGGCGGAGCAGACAAAGGATCACCTGAATTCAGAACCTGTATAACCTACAAATGGCTTCGTGGCGAAATGTCATCAGAGGAAATACTTAATGATCTGATAGATAGCATCAATGATATTATCCCCACACCGGATTTTGAGAATGATGATCCGGTGAATTTTGAACTTGTAATGCGACATTTTAAATATGCATGTACTGCGATAATGGTCCTTGGTTCAATGAAACTAAAGGCATCGGCACTCGAAGAATGGACAGATAAATTTCTTCCGAAGTCCATGCAGATTTTATCAAATATACCATATAGATTTTTTACCGGAGATATGCAGCCTGTCTGTGAAAGATGGTATCAGGCTGTTGAACCTATGCTGGAAGGTGAGCTTAATAAAGTACAGCTCATTATGAAAATGATAGTAAGACGGCAACCGTTTACATATATACACTCACAGATGGTAGCCAAAATAGCAACACTTATAGGTAAGGCAATAATTGAAGCTGATCCTGACCTGCTTATTGGTGTAAGAAGCATAGAATCATCAGCAGAAGTTCAGAAAAATAAAGCATACCTGCTTTCATTTATTACTATAAGCGGATTGGTTCATGATATCGGTAAGTGCTATATTCCGGATACCATAAACAGACAAAACAGAAGTCTTAATACCAAGGAATATGCAACTATAAGAAAGCATTCAGAGGTAGGATACAGAGAAGCACAAAAGAACGCCGCACTCAGACCTTATGCGGATGTTATTTTGGGACATCATAAGCATTTTGACGGACTGCATGGCTATCCGCTGGTATATGACAATACCAAGTCACATATAAGAGTGATCATTGATCTTATATCCATTGCAGATTCTGTAGAAGCAGGAACAGATACACTTTCAAGAAGCTATACCAAGGGCAAGGATTTCAAGAAGCTTTTAAAGGAGCTTCAGGCTGAGGCAGGAACGAGATATAATCCAAGGATAGTGAAGGTTATCGAGAAAAACCATGAACTTATAGAAGAACTTGAAAATCTGACCGGACAGGGAAGATATGATTTATATTATAAGGCGATGCAGGAAATTTTGGGTAAAGAAAAACAAGAAATACCCGATATATAATATATGAGTCATTGGTGGTAATAAACACCACAATGGATTGTGTTTTCCAGTTGATATGAAAAAAATAATGTTTTCCTGTGCGCCAGGTTCAATACAGATTTAAATTTCAGAGGAATTCAATAGTCTATGATATACTTAAGGAGCACACATGCGCTTTAGAACCAGGCTGATGATTACATCAGCAACTATAGTTATATTACCTTTTATCCTGGTCGTTGCTTCATTTGTAGTCATACAGAATTCAGTGGCAAATTCATATACCAGCCTGATAACGTACATGGTGGTAGCTTTTGCACTGATCATGATAGCAACCAGTCTTATTCTTACGGCATGGCTTAGAAAGGGTTTTTTTGAACCGGTCGATGAATTAAATGTGGCCATGCAGCATATTAAGGATGGGAATTTTGATTATATGCTGCCAACCGATATTGGGGATAAAGGTGAGATTGGCGAACTTTATAGAAATTACGAGGATATGAGGCTAAGGCTCAAGGAATCAGCTGACGAAAAGGTTATCAGGGAGGGTCAGAATAAGGAACTCATAAGTAATATTTCCCATGATCTTAAAACTCCCATAACTGCGATCAAGGGCTATTCACAGGGACTTCTTGAGGGAGTTGCCGATACGCCTGAGAGACAGATGAAGTATATTCGTACCATATACAATAAAGCTAATGATATGAATAACCTCATCAACGAGCTTACCCTATATTCAAGTATAGATAATAACAGAATCCCTTATAATTTTACCCGGATTGTTGTGGGAGATTATTTTGGTGACTGTATAGAAGAAATAGGAATGGACCTCGACAGTAAGGACATAAAGCTTAATTATGCAAACCTTACAGCTCCTGATACACAGATAGTGGCTGATCCGGAGCAGCTTAAGAGAGTGGTCAACAATATTGTAAGTAACAGCGTTAAATATCTTGGACGTGACGATGGTACCGGAACAATAGATGTAAGAATACTTGATGAAGTTGATTCGGTCAGAGTTGAGATTGAGGATAACGGAAAAGGAATAGGTTCTCAGGATATTCCGAATATCTTTGACAGATTCTACAGAACAGACTCCTCCAGAAACAGCAAACAGGGAGGAAGCGGAATAGGACTTTCAATAGTAAAGAAGATCATAGAGGATCACGGTGGATACATTTGGGCGACCAGCCATGAGGGAGAGGGTACCTGCATGCATTTCGTTCTTCGTAAATACATGGAGTATCATGAAAAGGCTGACGGAGAAGCTGTGGTAGAACATGATTTTGAGAGTGTATAAACAATAAAAAGATTGGAGGCCAATGGTATGAGCAGAATACTTATAGTTGAGGATGAAGAAGCGATTGCTGACCTCGAAAAAGATTACTTGGAACTTTCTGATTTTGAAGTGAAAATTGAAAACTCCGGTGATGTTGGATTACAGACAGCTCTGAACGAGGAATTTGATCTGGTAATATTGGATCTCATGCTTCCGGGAATGGATGGATTCGAGGTATGTAAGAAAATTCGTGAGAAGAAAGATGTTCCAGTTCTTATGGTATCAGCTAAAAAGGATGATATCGATAAGATAAGGGGGCTTGGGCTTGGTGCGGATGACTATATAACGAAGCCTTTTAGCCCTTCAGAGCTTGTTGCCAGAGTAAAAGCACACATGGCGCGTTATTCAAGACTTGTCGGAAGTGGACATGAATCAAACGATGTTGTTGAGATCAGAGGTCTCAGGATTGACAAGACTGCCAGAAGAGTATACGTGGATGGCGGAGAAAAGAGCTTTACAACTAAGGAATTTGATCTTCTCACATTCCTTGCTGAGAACCCTAATCATGTGTTCACCAAAGAAGAATTGTTCCGTAAAATCTGGAATATGGATTCAATTGGTGATATAGCAACAGTTACAGTGCATATAAAGAAGATTAGAGAAAAAATTGAATTTGATACTTCCAATCCCCAATATATTGAAACAATATGGGGCGTTGGATATCGCTTTAAAGTTTAATCATATAAATGCTAAGCGTTTGCAGTTTTTGGCTGCAAACGCTTTTTTTGTCATATCAGAAAATCCGTTGGATTTCTTATATGACAAAAAAAGATATTCATAAATAAATTTTTTTATGCTAAAATAAAAATTGTATTCAATTTTTATTTACTGTATCTCTGTTAATCAAATATCTGAGATAGGTTCTATAAATCCAACACAGAATTTAATAAAATCGGAGGAAATATGAATATAAAGAATTTATTTGCTCCTGTGGATATGACTGAAGGCAGTCCGGTTAAACAGATTGTGAAATTCACAATTCCTATGCTTTTAGGTAATATTGCGCAGCAGCTGTATAATACTGTCGATAGCATTATTGTAGGAAGATTTGTCGGGGATAACGCTCTTGCCGCTGTTGGAAGTGCGGGACCGCTTCTTAATCTGATGCTGGTTCTTTTCATGGGTGTTGCTGTGGGTGCTTCTATCATGGTATCCCAGTATTTTGGAGCCAGGAAAAGAGAAGCTCTTTCAAAAGCAATAGGTGCAAGTATAACACTAACAGGTATTGCATCTTTATTTATCATGATAGTAGGACCGCTTATTACAAGGCCTATATTGGAACTGCTGGGGACACCTGAGAGTATAATTGACTGGTGTACAAGCTATCTATGGATAATATTTATAGGTATAGCAGGTGGTGGATACTATAACATCATGAGCGGTATCCTGAGAGGACTTGGAGATTCTGTTTCAGCTCTTGTATATCTTCTTGTAGCAACCGTACTCAACATTATTCTTGACCTTGTATTTGTAGCCTACTTCAGAATGGGCGTAGCAGGTGTTGCTCTTGCAACTGTTCTTGCTCAGTTTGTTTCAGCTTTCCTTTCACTTTGGAAGCTGACGCAGATGAAAAATATATTTGATTTAAAGAAAGAGTATCTGTGGCCGGAAAGACACTATATAAATACTCTGGTAAAGTTGGGATTCCCTTCCGGTGTAACTCAGGCAATCTTTTCAATGTCAATGATAGTTGTTCAGAATCTGACCAATACTTTTGGAGAGCAGTATATCGCAGCAAATGTTATAGTTATGCGTGTTGATGGATTTGTAATGCTTCCCGCTTTTTCATTTGGATCAGCCATGACAACCTTTGCCGGTCAGAATATCGGAGCAGGCAAACTTGACAGGGTTTCCAGGGGAGCTAAGAACGGAACTCTTGCTGCAATGGCAATATCAGCTGTTCTGTCCGTTCTCATTCTTATATTTGGAAAATTCATTATGGGAATTTTCACAAGCACACAGGAACTTATAAACCTTAGCTACAATATGATGTGTATACTGATCATAGGATATATTGCAATGGAGGTTACACAGTGCCTGTCGGGAATAATGCGCGGAGCCGGAGATACAATGACACCCATGTGGATTTCAATGTTTTCTTCAATAATTATGCGTGTTCCAATGGCTTACATTTTTGTTAATCTGACAAAAACACCGGAACTGCCGCAGGGAAACTGCTACATGATGCAGGTTTCAATGTTAATAACCTGGACAATCGGAGCATTTATCACTTTTGTTATGTACCGGATTGGTAAGTGGAAAACTAAGGCAATAGCAAGATAAAGCAGAAATTGCGTATGAGGAAGTATGGATAATATAGAGATACTTTATGAGGATAACGATATTCTTGTCTGCAGAAAGCCTGCGGGAATTGCAGTTCAGAGCAGTAATGTTACTATCCCGGATATGGAGACTCTTCTTCGCTCAATTATTCTAAGAAGAGGAGAGTCAAAGAATAAATCGACTGTACTTCATGTGATTCACAGGCTGGATCAACCGGTTGAGGGCATCATAGTCTTTGGAAGAAACAAAAAGGCTGCAGCTGCTTTGAGCTCCCAGGTTCAGGCAGATGGTGATATGAATAAAACATACCTTGCGGTGGTATATGGCAGCTTTTCTGAAAATTTGAAATCAGGAGAACTTAAGGATTATATATATAAAGATTCAAAGACAAAGCGAGCAGTTGTGACCGCATCAAAAGATTCTGATAAGGATAATCCTTCAAGCAGAGCAAAAGAGAGCAGACTGGAATATAAAGTAATATCAGAGCTGGAAATACCTGCTGACAAGATGCCGGATACTTCCGATGAAGAAAACATAACCAATAAAATATCCCTGGTGGAAGTAAAACTGTATACAGGAAGATTTCATCAGATAAGGGCACAGTTTTCAAACATTGGACATCCACTTCTTGGAGATAACAGATATAATTCTCCAAATAGTGCCAAGTTATCCACAATAATAGGGGTAAAAAACGTTGCACTTTGTGGATACAGACTGACTTTTAAACATCCTGTATCCAAAAAAGAAATGAATTTCGAAGTTACTCCAAACGCACAAATATTTAAAGAATTTGATCACAGTGATCAAATTTAGATCTTTCTAAAATAAAATATCAAAAAAAGAAAAGCTAAATCAGATTAGTATTCTGACTTAGCTTTTTATTATCAAGACTTGTTAAAGAATAACCGGAGCATTAGCCTGATCAGGTACATCTACTTCCTTGATTGATTCATCTATATCATGAAAGAATGATCTGGTCTGAATAATGCCCTGTTTGGCATCTTCAAACTCCCAAATAAACTGATTGGGAATATTTTCTCTTCCATACATGGAAATTCTACCTGCATATGCATGGATTATGCTGACATATTTTTTGTCCAGTTCATAATTCCTGTAAATCTCTCTGCGAAGTCTCGGACGCTTGGCTACAAACTTACGTATATCTATCTTAAGATCAAGAGGAAGCTCCTGTTCTCTCTCATGTACTGCCTTTAAGTATTTTGTGTAGGTATCCTCATCTATTTTCTGGAAATGCTCAGCATACTCAAAACATGCTGCTCCGTCCGGAAGATCAAGTCTGTATTTACCATCCGGATATATCTCTTCGATTCTGGCAACAACCTGAGGTACCAAAGGCTTGCCGTTATAATCTAAAATAATTATTTTATCACCCTGTTTATATTCTGCCATAATAAACTCCTCTTAATGCCTTTTTGCCCTTTTCTTGCAAAAAAACTATAGTCCTAAAATAGCTTAAATTCAAGGCTTTTAAAGGTTTTTTCACACCTTTTCCCATTTTTTAAGAAAATCTAAAGAATTAAGGTTAATTTTAGGTTGGAGTCTTATTATTATATCTGTCAGTAAAAAATAAAAAAAGTAGTCATGTTTTGCCGGAATCATCTAATGCAATTAATTGCTGGAACCTTCACTGGCGGTTACTGAGTAATCACCTATTATGATGCCCTCTTCAGAAGAACCGATAGTAACAGATATTCCGTTTTGGGAAGCTGCATTAACATCGCTAAGCTCAAGAGCATATTCAGCAGTTTCCCCGGAAGCGTCAGTTACCAAAAGACTTCTTAAGGTGCTGTCTGTGTATATCGGAAGTACGACGCCTTCAAGGATTTCTCCTGATGAAAGGCTGTGACCTTCCAATATGAAATTGCCTGATTCTGATGAAGTCTGTGCATCTTTTAAAATAATTGATGTAATATCAGAATCTGATTTATTCTCAATCCGGCAAAGTATTTCTATATGTTTTGCAGCTTCATTTGAGATGCTTTCCTCATTTTTTAGCTCAGCATCCATTTTGTCGAATACGGATTTATATGATGAAGTAAGTTCTGATATCTGATTTAAGGTATCAGGGGCTTCCTTATCACTTAGCTTTGAAATATCCATGGATTTATATTCATCATACTTTGATGCCAGATCAGAGAGTTCTCCTTCATAGGAATCTGTAGTCAGTTTGCCATACATTTCTTCTGTAAATTCTTTTTGAGTGGTCAGTTCATTTATGGCATCAGTCAGCTTGTTATGGTTTTCCTCTGAAAGACCACAGGCAGATAAAAGTATTGAGAATGCTGCGATTAAGGCATATATATGAAAACTTCTTTTCATTGAAACACTCCTTTATACGTGATAGAAATCATGTAAAACTATGTCGTTAACTATATCATATGAGATTATTTGCAACAATATTCACAATATTTTCGTATATAATATCTATTATGAGTACAAAGAAAAATAAAAAACCTAATAATAACAAGAAAAAACCAATGAAAAGAAAATTTTTAAAGAGTAAGAGCCTCTATCTGTTTTTATTTACCATTATATTGAATGCCTTATCATGGGTAATTCCGGGCTTTTCAGACAAATATACTCAATATGTCTTTCCGCTGTGGGTTAACAGTTATGGAAGAGTCACTTCATTAGTGAACTTTTCAGTAGGAGAATTCCTGATAATAGCGGGGCTTTTATGGCTTGTGATGATTCTGTTTTCGAAAAATATCAGAAGGCTTACACCGGGGCTGCTTTCAATTATTTTTCTTATAATGACCCTTAACTGCTTTATAAATTATCACTGTACACCCATCGAAAAGACATTTACGAATGAGAAGGAATTTACTATTGATGAGCTGGCTGAATTAAGGGATGTGATTGTTACAAAATGTAATGAACTCTCTGAAGAGGTATCCCGTAATGATGATGGTACACTTTTTTATGATGAAGAACTGATGAATAAAGAGGCTAAGGAATCAATGCAGGCTCTTGGAGGCAGGTTTCCAAAGCTTTCAGGATTTTATGTGACACCTAAAAAGCTGCTGTTTTCGAAGTTTATAAGCCAGCAATATATGCAAGGGTATTATTTCCCGTTTTCCATGGAAGCAAATTATAACAGTATCATGTATGTAACGAATAAACCCTTTACTATGTGTCATGAGCTTGCTCATACAAAGAGTTATATTTTTGAAGATGAGGCGAATTTTCTTGCATACTTGGCATGTGTAGAATCTGATGATACATTTTTCAAATATAGTGGATATCTTGGCGTTCTTAACTATGTGAACAACGCCTTTTATCTGAATGTATCCAAGGAAGAATATAATTCTCATGTGAAAATATCTGACAAAGTAAAAATGGATAATATCTTCCTTACCAAAGACAGCTGGAAAAAGGTGGAAGAAACCGCAGTGATAGACACAGGAACAGTAAAAAAGGCGGCTGATACATTTGTAGATACCACTCTTAAAGTAAATGGTGTAAATGACGGCAAGGCAAGCTATGACAGAGTTGTTGAGCTTTTATTATTGGAGCATTATTCAAAATAGAGTGTATTTATTAAATTTAAATTTTTATTTCTTTATAACCTGCATTTTAAGCGGATTTTTATAATTACTTAACAAATAAAATTAATCTTATCTGATATCATAATTATTAAGGGAAAATGAGAAATGAAGTTACTTCTTGCAGAAGATGAAAAAGAATTATCCAACGCACTTGTTGCAATATTAAAGCATTCAAGCTATACAGTGGATGCGGTTTATAATGGGCAGGATGCTTTGGATTATATATTAGCAAGTGATTATGACGGGATTATCCTGGATATCATGATGCCGGGACTTGATGGTACCGAAGTACTAAGAAGGATCCGGGAAAAAGGAATCAATACTCCCGTTATATTTTTGACTGCAAAATCGGAGACTGATGACAAAATCAAAGGTCTTGATCTTGGAGCTGATGATTATCTGACTAAGCCCTTTGAAATGGGAGAGCTCCTTGCCAGAATTCGTGCAATGACCAGGAGAAAAGCGGATTTTTCACCTAATAATCTAAAGTGTGGGAATCTCGAACTGGACAGGGCAAGCTACGAGCTTAAGACTCCGGAGCATGAGCCTGTCAGGCTTGTGGGCAGGGAATTTCAAATGATTGAAATGCTGATGGAAAGCCCCGGCAGAGTAATTTCTGTGGATTCCTTTATGGACAGGATATGGGCAGATGGTGAAGCGGATGTGAATGTGGTCTGGGTTTATATCTCAAACTTAAGGAAAAAGCTTGCAGCATTGGATGCAGACTGCGAAATAAAGGCCTCCCGTGGAGTTGGATACTCCATGCATGAAAAGTAATATATAGATCTTCCATCGGAGGTTAATGATGGTAAAGAAACTTAGACGTAAATTTGTACTTACGGCAATGATTTCACTTCTTTTAATTCTGATTGGAATAATTGGCGTAATAAACATAGTGAATTTTACTCAGGTTCAGGCAGGCGCTGATGATACATTGAATATTCTTGCAGAGAATGATGGAATGTTTCCTGATATGAGAGACAGACTTAAAAAGCCTGTTGATGAATCTGAATTAGTGGAAGGCGAAAGGGCTCCCTTCGAGAATGTGGCCCCCCAAGATTTTAGCAGATCAATATTTGATAAGAATCTTTTTTATAACAGAACGATTGAGCTACCTTTCCAGTCAAGATATTTCTGGGTAAAGATTTCGGAGATTGGTAAGGTTGAGGTGGTAGATACAGGGCATATTGCTGCTATAACATCGACTGATGCAGGTAATTATGCAAAGAATCTTTTCTTTAACAGTAGAAACAAGACCCGTGGTTATATAGACAATCACTATAGATATCTGATTTCCCAAAATGATGACGGATCATATCTTATGATCTTTTTTGATTGCAGCGACGGCTTTTATAGTGCAACAAGACTATTGCTTATGACACTTCTCATAGGATTTGTTGCGCTGATAGCCATGTTTATACTTGTATATCTCTTTTCAGGAAAAGCTGTTCAGCCGGTTGTGGAATCTCTTGATAAGCAAAAGCGTTTTATTACTGATGCCGGTCATGAACTGAAGACACCACTCGCAGTTATATCTGCCAATATGGATGTCATCGAGCTGGAAGCAGGAGCAAGTGAGTGGACGAAGAGCACCAAGAATCAGATTAAGCGAATGAATGAGCTTGTGAAAAATCTGCTCACTCTATCCAGGATGGAGGAGGAAAACATACACCTGGTCTTTTCAGACATTGATATAAGCAAAATTGTTAATGAAAGCACGGCATATTTTAATGCTGTTTCAGATTTTAAAAATATCAGATATACAACGAATATTGAAGATGATGTCCATATAAATGGGGATAAGAATGCATTTAATCAGTTATGTACACTGCTTATAGATAATGCCATGAAGTATACCCATGACGGCGGGGATGTAAGTGTAACTCTTTCGAGTGATAGAAAGTCAAGAAATGCAATATTAGAGGTGGTTAATAGCTGCGAGAAAATGCCGGAAGGAAATCTGGACAGACTGTTCGACAGATTTTACAGGGAAGATAATTCAAGAAGCCGCGAAACCGGTGGCTATGGAATAGGTCTTTCTGTTGCCAGGGCAATCGCGACTTCGCATGGTGGAACAATAGAAGCTAAAGCAGATGGTGAAAATAGAATTAAATTCGTAGTTCGGGTTCCCATCATGAAAATAAAGACATCAGACAACAATGCCTAACAGATCCAGCATGAACCCTGTAAATGTGCCGATTAAATACAGAATTGCTGTGATCTGTATGTTTTTAACAGGTTCTTCATTTACGCGGTAAAGTATCAGAAGGCCCACTCCTGCACCGACAAGAAGACCTGACATCATCGTTCCAAAGGTGATTATTTCATTCAGGTACAGCTCTGTAATTACTATTGAAGCAGCACAGTTCGGAATAAGTCCGATAATTCCGGCAATTCCGTGACTCAGGATTACATTTTTCTGCAGGATATTTGAAAGAGCATCTTCGCCAATAAATGCTATAACTGCGTTAAGGATTAAAGTAAATATCAGGACATAAATAAAAATGTGAGCTGTATGTATAAAAGCTGAATGTAAAATATTCCCATGTCCCTCTTCGTGGCTGTGTTCATGCTTGGAACTGTTCTCTTTTGCAATATCAGCTTTGCTTATAGATTTATTCAGAGCAGATTCATGGGAAATGGTGCTCTCGTTAGAAATCTCTGGCTTTTCTGTACGTCCTCTGTGAGCAGATATCTTGGGAGAATCATCTTCACAATGACAATTTTCTCTTTTGCATAATTCATCGATTCTCACACGATCTCTTATTGCTCTCTTCTTAATCTTTCTGTAGTGTAAAACAATGAAATCCACTAAGAATCCGTAAAATACACCAAATACGGCTTTCATAGCGATTATTGCAGCCATCTTGGAAATGGGCGCTTGTTCTGAAATAAACAGAGGAAGCATCTCATCTGAAGTAGAAAGGTATATTGCTATCAGAGTTCCAAGAGTAATTACTCTGCCGGCATATAGATTTGTTGCAGCAGCGGAAAAACCGCATTGTGGAAAAGCACCGAATATTCCACCAAAGAGTGGACCAAATTTGCCCGCCTTCTGCACAAGCTCTTCAGTCTTGTCCCCTGTCCTGTGCTCAAGATACTCCATTATTAGATATGTAATAAATAAAAATGGAAGAATATTTATACCGTCTTTGAAAGTGTCAACTAACACATCAATCCAAAAATCCATTATCAGCTCCTTTATAAAAATAAAATCAGAATTTTAAGTTTTTTAGCATAGGAACATTTATACACAATATTGTGATAATTTGCAAATTCCGAAATATAATTGCCTACTATCAGTATAAGAGCAAATGAGGATATTTATTATAAAAAAAAGGTAAAAAAGGCATAAAAAAGCTGCCGCATTTTATTGCGGCAGTTTTGAAAACTCTAAGTTTTGAATTTTTGTTTAGAACAAATTATTTAATTTTGAATTCAAAAGTATTGTACTTAGAACGTGTTGACAATATATCAAAATAAACATAAATTGTTTCACCCGCATTTACATTAATTGTAGCTTTTCTCTTAAGCGGGAAATCAGGACTCTTCTTATTGTACTTACTTGCAAAGTGAAGACTTCCGGGTGCATTTGTCTGAATTTCATCATCATGAATATAGCTGCGATTAGGGTCAGAACTCAAAAAGCTATAGAATCCACATGCGTATGAGCCACTGTTTGACTTTAACTTACTTAATGTAAATGTATAACTCTTTGTCTCAGGTGCGGTGAACTTGATATAAGCTCTTGAATCATACTTCTTTGTTTTGATTTTAAATTTGTAATTACCCTTGGTAACGGCAGTAGCAACTGACTCAGCATAAGCTGTATCAGGGCTGAAGGATGCAACGGCCTTAAGACTCTTTGTCTTAGTCTTAGCTTCAGCACTGATAGGTGTAGCAAATACTAATGAAGCAACTAATGCAACAGAAACTACACGTTTAACGATTCCCCAAAATGATTTGTTTTGTTTTTTCATACTAACTTCTCCTTCATGAAAAATTTTTTCTTTCGATTACAGATTATATATTCTTATATAGTAATTGTCGACATGTTTTTTTTCGAATTATCCATTGAAATATCGCAGAAAAAGCAGACTTTGTATGGCTTAATTTCGCAAATTCAGATTTAAAGCGGCATGCGGCGTTATGTGCGTTGTTAAGCCCGTAATTATTTGACTTTTACAGGTATTGCTATTAATAGAGACATTTGATAATATAATTCCTAGTAATTTGGTAGGAAAAGAAAAATAGTCTTATTTCTACAGTGATTATGATATAATCTATAAGATTATGCGCAAACATAGTGTTCACTTTTATATATTAAAGGAGTAATAGCATGTCAGAACAGTCATTATTGCAGATCAGAGATCTTTCAGCATCAGTTGATGATCTTCAAATCCTGCACGACATTAACTTAGAAATTAAAGCGGGTGAGACTCATGTACTCATGGGACCCAATGGTGCAGGTAAATCTACACTTGGATACACTCTTATGGGTAATCCTCATTATAACGTAACAAAGGGAACTATTCTCTTTGACGGACAGGATTTAACAAATGAGTCCGCAGATAAGAGAGCTAAGGCAGGAATGTTCCTTTCATTCCAGAATCCTCTTGAGGTTCCCGGAATTTCTCTTGGAAGCTTTATAAGAAATGCCTATCATGAGCAGACAGGTAAGCCGGTCAAGCTGCTTCAGTATAAAAAACAGCTTTCTGAAGCAATGGATCTACTGACTATGGACGGTGAGTATGCAGACCGTGACCTCAATGTAGGCTTCTCCGGTGGTGAAAAGAAAAAAGCTGAGATACTTCAGATGCTTATGCTAAATCCTAAGCTCGCTATTCTTGATGAAACTGATTCAGGACTGGATGTTGATGCTGTAAGAACAGTATCTAAGGGAATCCAGGAATACCAGAAAAAGAAGGACGGAGCTCTTCTGATTATTACTCATAGTACAAAGATTTTAGAGTCACTTCATGTTGACTATACACATGTACTTGTTAAGGGTCATATCGTTACAACAGGTGACGGGAGTCTTGTTGATGAGATCAATGAGCACGGCTTTGAGAAGTATATCAGATGCGAAGGCTGTGACGGATGCAATCCGATCAACTAACAATAACCAGGACATGATTTTAAATTCTTTCTTCTATTATTAAGAAGATGTCAGCATTGCTGATAGATGAGGTTAATTAATGAGTGATAATAATAAATCCGTTGTAGACATTGATCGCAGTGTCTATGACATAAAAGATGTGGAGAATGAGCAGGATTTCTACCGCATGGAGGATGGTTTCACCGAGGATATTGTAAGAAAGATATCTGAGGAGAAGCATGATCCTGACTGGATGAGAGAATTCCGCTTAAAATCTCTGGAAATATATAACAAGCTTGAAATGCCGGATTGGGGTCCGGATACCGATGAACTGGATATGAATCTCATTTCCTCATATGTGCGCTCAAAGTCAGATATGAAGGGCAAATGGGAGGATGTTCCGGAGGATATTAAAAATACTTTTGAAAGACTTGGCATTCCGGAAGCTGAGCGTGAATCTCTTGCAGGTGTCGGAGCTCAGTACGATTCAGAGCTTGTTTATCATAATGTAAAAGATGAAGTAGCAGCGCAGGGCGTTATCTATACAGATATGGAAAGTGCTCTTACAGGAGAGTATGCAGATATGGTTCATGAGTATTTCATGAAGCTGGTGCCTCCTACAGATCATAAATATGCAGCTCTTCACGGTGCAGTGTGGTCAGGCGGATCATTTGTTTATGTTCCCAAGGGAGTTAAAGTAGACATCCCTCTGCAGTCATATTTCAGATTGAATGCAGCCGGTGCAGGTCAGTTTGAGCACACTCTTATAATTGTTGATGAAGGGGCTGATCTTCACTTTATTGAAGGCTGTTCAGCACCTAAGTATAATGTTGCAAATCTTCATGCAGGCTGTGTTGAACTTTTTGTCAAGAAGAATGCAAGACTTCGTTACTCTACAATAGAGAACTGGTCAAAGAATATGTACAACTTGAATACAAAGCGTGCCCTTGTGGAAGAGGGAGCTCGTATGGAATGGGTATCCGGTTCCTTTGGTTCCCACACATCATACCTGTACCCCATGACAATTCTTAAGGGTGATCATTCAGCAATGGAGTACACTGGTATCACATTTGCCGGAAAAGGACAAAACCTTGATACAGGAGCTAAGGTTGTTCATCAGGGAGAATATACTTCTTCTCTTATTTCAACCAAATCAATTTCAAAG
This sequence comes from Butyrivibrio sp. LC3010, assembly GCF_000424385.1. GTDB lineage: Bacteria > Bacillota > Clostridia > Lachnospirales > Lachnospiraceae > Butyrivibrio. Next base: position 94,110 of record NZ_AUJU01000001.1, read on the forward strand.
TCCGGTGGAATAGGTACTTACAGAAGTTCAGTTATAATCAATAAGGAAGCTAAGCACGCAAAGACCTCCGTATCCTGTGATTCACTTATGCTGGATTCGATCTCTCGTGCAGATACTATTCCCGGTATGGACATTAGAACCAATGATGCTGATGTAGGTCATGAGGCAAAGATTGGAAGAATAAGCGACGAAGCTGTATTTTATCTTATGTCCAGAGGCCTTTCAGAGGAAGATGCAAGAGCGATGATAGTAAGCGGCTTTGCTAATCCTGTATCAAAGGAACTTCCTTTGGAATATGCAGTAGAAATGAACAATCTGATTAAGCTTGAGATGTCAGGAGGCTGAGAAATTGAATAGTGTATTAAAAGTAAATCATCTTCCTGCCCTGACTTATCGCTTTTTAAAGTCAAACGACAGTGAGATAGAAATAAAAGATTTTAATGTGAAGGTTGTAAATACACCTGAGCCTGAGAATATACCTTCAGCAGTTACATTCAAAAATGATGTAACAGAGAAGGATATTACTGAACTGTTTGCAGATATCAATGAAAAGATAGCATCAAAGAGAATTGGTCTTCCGGGACCAAACGGAGATACTTCTTTGTTAAACGAAAGCCAGACAGTTAAGACAGGCATGGGAGCAGAGATTGATAATCTCATGAAGGAAATGAATGTTCCTGTCAGCCTTATAACCGCAGAAGAAGGATATAAAGTTGAGGAACCTGTAGTTATCAGTTATGCTTTAAATGACGGAGATTATGTACTTGGTAATCAGGTCATTCATGCAAAGAAGAACTCTGAAATTACAGTAATAATGGAATATGATTCCGAAGCTGAAAGTAATGGATTTTTAGGAGTTCAGACAAGGCTTCTTGCAGAAGAAGGGGCTAAAATCAACCTTGTAAAGGTTCAGATGCTCGGAGAAAAGATAACTCACTTTGAGGATATTGGTGGAGTCTGCGATACAGATGCAGATATTGAGACCATAAATATGCAGCTTGGAGCTGGAAAAACCTGGGGAGGATGCAGAGTAACCCTTTTGGGAGACAGCAGCGTATTCAACAATCACACAGGTTATCTGTGCCGTCATAAGCAGTCATATGATATGAACTATGTTGCTGATCAGATGGGAAAGAAGACCCAGTCAAACATGGTATTTAGAGGAGTGCTTCTCGATGAGGCTGAGAAGACCTTCAGAGGAACACTTGACTTTAAGTCAGGAAGTGCTGGCTCAGTAGGTGATGAGCAGGAAGATACACTTCTTTTGAGTCCCGATGTAATTAACAGGACAGTTCCTGTAATTCTGTGCGAGGAAGAAGACGTAGACGGACGTCATGGCGCATCAATAGGACAGCTTGGCGACGACACTCTGTTTTATATGGAAAGCCGCGGAATAGATGAGGAGACAGCCAAAAAACTCATGATCCGTGCACGTATGGAAAGTATAGCCCGCATGATACCGGATGAAGCGCTGATTATCAGAATTCAGCAGTTTATTAGAACAATACTTTAAGGAGAAGCAAATGTCCAGACCTGAAGATTACCGAAAAGACTTCCCTATATTAGGCAAAGGGGATTATATTTATTTTGATAATGCAGCAACTTCTCAAAGACCTAATGCAGTTATGGATGCAATAAAGGATTTTTATGAGAATTCAAACGCCAACCCGCTTCGAGGACTATATGATTGGAGCGTTGACGCTACAGAGCGATATGAAAATGCCAGAAAAACAGTATCTGATTTTATAGGCGCATCATCTACAGAAGAAATAATCTTTACCAGAAATACTACTGAGTCACTTAATCTTGTGGCATACAGTTATGGCCTTTCTAATGTTGAGGAGGGCGATGAAGTTGTCATAAGCGTTATGGAACATCACAGTAATATACTTCCATGGCAGATGGTCACAAAGCAGAAAAAGGCTAAGCTTGTTTTTCTTGAGCCTGATGAAGAAGGCGTTATAACCCCTGAGGAGTATAAGAGTAAGATTACGGAAAAGACCAAAATAGTTTCTATAGGTCATGTTTCCAATGTTTTTGGAATTACCAATCCTGTAAAGGATATTGCTGCATATGCTCACGAAATGGGTGCTACGGTTATTGTGGATGGAGCTCAGGCTGCGCCCCATATTCCGGTAAATGTTCAGAATCTGGGAGCAGATTTCTATGCTTTTTCAGGACATAAGCTTATGGCACCAATGGGAATCGGTGTTTTGTACGGTCGAAAGAAACTGCTTGAAAACATGAATCCTTTCCTCACCGGCGGTGAGATGATTGAATATGTTACAAGAGAAGATGCCACATATGCAGAGCTTCCTCACAAATTTGAGGCAGGAACGGTCAATGCAGCAGGGGCAGTAGGTCTTGAAGCAGCAATCAAATATCTTCAGAATGTGGGATTTGATTTTATTGAAGAGCAGGAGCTTAAGCTTACAACACGTATGATGGAAGGCATGAAAAAGCTTCCTTACATAAAAATATACGGTTCATCAGATCCCGCAAAACACAGCGGAATAGTTACATTTACTATGGAAGGTGTTCATCCTCATGATATATCATCGGTACTGAACGATGATCATGTATGTGTCAGAGCAGGACATCACTGTGCACAGCCACTGATGCAGTTTATCGGTGCCGGATCAACAGCAAGAGCAAGTGTGTATTTTTATAATACAGAAGAGGAAGTAGACAGGTTTCTTGAGCATCTTGCAGGTGTTAGAAGTGTAATGGGATATTAAGCTTATAGAGCGAATTATTGAGGTTAAAATGGATTTAAAAGGTTTATATAGAGAAATAGTTAATGAGCATAATCTTCGCCCTGCTCATAAGGGCGATATGGAAAATCCCGATCTGGTTCTCAGGGGAGTTAATCCCAGCTGTGGAGATGATATAACTCTTCAGCTTAAGATTGTGGATGGTGTCATTGAAGACGCAATGTTTTCAGGCTCAGGCTGTGCCATATCACAAGCCTCAGTAGATATGATGGCGGATCAGGTAATCGGTAGAACCAAGGAAGATGCCATAAAGCTTGCCGGTACTTTTATGGGCATGATAAAGGGTGAAATAAAGGACGAAGAAGAACTTGAGGAGCTGGACGAAGCTGCAGCCCTTCAGGATATTTCACATATGCCTGCCAGAGTAAAATGTGCGGTTCTTGGATGGAAGACTATGCAGAAGATGCTTGAGCATCCTGAGGATGCTGAAAATATTTCATCTGAGAATGACTGATATCTACTATTTTAATGATTGAAATCAAAGAATATATATAATAAAACCCATCTGTTTAATCAGCAGATGGGTTTTATTATATATAGATTCCTGTTTTTCTTCAGAAAAACGGGAATCGTATTGGACCAGGTCCTCGCGAAGCGAGGAGCGTGTCCTGCCGAAGGCAGGATTTTTGCGGGCGATTTCCGCTTTTGCCCACAAAAAGTCATAGATTCTTGAATGTTTTTTCTTATTTGATAAGTATTTGGCTATGGGGACAAAAGCAATTAGAGACTCATCATAATTAATTCAGGATACAAAAAAAGTACCGCCCCATGGGATATACCCACAAAACAGTACTCGGCGTGCGCCTCCAGGGGCTCGAACCCTGGACACCCTGATTAAGAGTCAGGTGCTCTACCAACTGAGCTAGAAGCGCTTATCTGTTGTTGTCTGCCGTGTTATCTCGGCGACAAGTGATATATTACTACTGTTCTTTTCATAATGCAAGCACTTTTTTGAAAAATTTTTAAAATTTAATGTTTTTTTACAATTAGTACTTAAATAACGTGAAAAATACGCCATCTATTTTAATAAAAAAAATAAAAGTTTCCAAAGAAAATGGTTTTGGCCTGTGTAAAGCCTTCCGTATGCCACATCATTGACAAACAGTGCATTTAAGCTTTATCATGATACAAACTGTCACTTCATGAATGCAATACAGTAAAAGCTTTCATGAATCACGGTTATTACATTATGATAGGATATTCTGCAATGGCGGTACATTTACCTGTCTGCTTTTGTCAGAATTAAAATATTGTTTACAGAGGAGAAAATTTATCATGGCACAGGATGGAAAGAAACTTGTATCAGAGATAACCTCAATGGATGAGGATTTCACACAATGGTACACAGATGTAGTTACTAAAGCAGGACTTATCAGTTATTCAAATATCAAAGGCTTTATGGTAATTAAGCCCGCAGGATATGCTATATGGGAACTGATTCAGAAGCATCTGGATGAGCGTTTTAAGAAGACAGGTGTAACAAATGCATATCTGCCAATGTTGATTCCGGAGTCTCTTCTTCAGAAGGAGAAGGATCACGTTGAAGGTTTTGCTCCTGAAGTAGCATGGGTTACACACGGTGGTACAGAACCGCTTACAGAGAGATATTGTGTACGTCCTACATCAGAGACTCTTTTCTGTGACTATTATAAAGGAGAGATTCATTCATATAAGGATCTTCCTCAGGTACTTAATCAGTGGTGCAGTGTTGTAAGATGGGAGAAAGAGACAAGACCATTCCTTCGCTCAAGAGAGTTCCTTTGGCAGGAGGGTCATACTGCACATGCTACATTTGAAGAGGCTGAGGAGAGAACACAGCAGATGCTTAATGTATATGCTGATTTCCTTGCTGAGGATATGGCTATTCCGGTTATTAAGGGTCAGAAGACTGAGAAGGAGAAATTCGCAGGTGCAGAGGCAACTTATACTGTAGAAGCTCTTATGCATGACGGACGTGCGCTTCAGTCAGCAACAAGCCATAACTTTGGTGATGGTTTTGCTAAAGCATTTGAGATCCAGTACGCAGGAAAAGATAACAAGCTTCATCATGTATTCCAGACATCCTGGGGAGCAACAACAAGACTTATCGGAGCTATGATCATGGTTCATGGAGATAATTCAGGTCTTGTACTTCCTCCCAGAATTGCTCCTGTACAGGTTATGATAATACCTATTCAGCAGAAGAAGGAAGGCGTTCTTGAGACAGCAGGTAAGATGCTGGAGACTCTTAAGGACTTTAGAGCTAAGCTTGATGATTCAGACAGAAGCCCCGGATACAAATTCTCTGATCAGGAGATGAGAGGTATTCCGCTCAGAATAGAGATTGGACCTAAGGATATCGAAGCAGGAAAGTGCGTCCTCGTAAGAAGAGACACATCTGAAAAGATTGAATGTCCTATCGATGAGGTTGCAGCTAAGGTAGGAGAACTTCTTCCTCAGATACAGAATGATATGTATGAGAGAGCTAAGAATCATCTTGATACACATACATTCGCTGCTACTAATAAAGAAGAGTTCGAAGAAGCCTTCAAAGAGACCAAGGGATTTGTAAAGGCTATGTGGTGTGGCGACAGAGCATGTGAGGACAAGATAAAGGAAGATTATTCTGTAACCAGCAGATGTATTCCTTTTGAGCAGGAGAACCTTGCAGGCACATGCGTATGCTGCGGCAAACCTGCAACCAAGATGGTTTACTGGGGCAGAGCATATTAATTTTCAAGGAAATAAAAGGTGGATTTTGAATTTAGTACCTTTTTGTGCTGAAGCAACATGATTCCATCTGTAGGGAAAAAGTTGGAACGAAAAGATATTAGGATTAACATACCGGAACCTGCGGCTCAAATTCTTAATAAACTCCATGAAGCAGGCTATGAAGCCTATGTGGTAGGCGGATGCGTCAGGGACAGTATTCTGAATAGAGAGCCTGGGGACTGGGACATAACAACCAGTGCAAGACCCTGGCAGGTAAAAGAGATATTTGGAAGAACTATAGATACAGGTATACAGCATGGTACTGTAACCATCATGATAGGTAAGGAAGGCTTTGAAGTAACCACATATCGTATAGATGGTGAGTATGAAGACGGAAGACATCCAAAGGACGTAACTTTTACTGCCAGTCTTATTGAGGATTTAAAGAGAAGAGACTTTACTATTAATGCAATGGCATATAGTGAAGAGGATGGCCTTATTGATAAATTTGACGGTCTTGCCGATATAGAAAAAAAGGTGATCCGTTGTGTGGGCAATCCCAAGGAGCGCTTCACAGAGGATGCCTTAAGAATGATGAGAGCTGTAAGATTCGCAGCACAGCTTGGATATTCCATTGAGGAGGACACAAGACAGGCCATTATCGACATGGCACCAACACTTAAGAAAATCAGTGCTGAGAGAATTCAGGTAGAACTGGTAAAGCTTCTGATATCTGCTAATCCCGGTGAGATGCGCGAGTTATATCAGACAGGTATCACTTCGGTTATAATGCCGGAATTCGACAGATGCTTTGAAACACCCCAGATAAATCCTCATCACTCATATAATGTAGGCGAGCATATAGTAAGGAGCGTGGAATCAGTAAAAAATGACAGAATACTGAGAATTACTATGCTTCTACATGATATTGAAAAGCCTTCCTGCAGGACTACTGATGAAAGTGGAAGGGATCACTTCAGAGGACATGCAGAAAAAGGCGCAGATACAGCTTTTGCAATATTAAAGCGCCTGAAATTTGACAGGGACACCATGGATAAGGTTAAAGTGCTTGTGAAGTACCACGATTGGAGATTCCCTGCTGAAAAGAAAAATGTAAGAAAAGCAGTCAATAAGATAGGAGACGAGCTTTTTCCGTTCCTATTGGAAGTAAAACGGGCAGATACCGCTGCACAGAGTGATTATCGCAGAAATGAGAAATATGAGTGGATTGATAAATTAGAAACTCTGTATAATGATATTAAACGTGATAATGAGTGCATTTCTCTGAAAATGCTTGCAGTCAACGGCAATGACCTTATAAAAAAAGGCATTAAACCCGGAAAAGAACTTGGAGATATTCTCTCTGCCATGTTGGAGGATGTTTTGGAAGAGCCTTCGCATAATTTGAAAGAATATCTTTTGGATGAGGATATATTTTTCGGATTTGTAAATAAAAAGGAGAAGTGAAGCAAGTACTTTTTTGGGAAAAGGGGGAGCCTATGAAAAAGTGTTTTCAAATATTTTTCATATTGCTATTTACTCTGATTTTTTCATTGATCAGACCTTCGTATGCTTTGGCATCGGATGTGATCATAAACAAAGATGAAAAAGTCAGAGTTTCTCTTTTGGCAAAATATGACTCTGCTGATACAGCAATTGTTAAGCAGGTCAATACTTATGCTAAGTCTATCCAGTTCAGAAATCATGATATAGGGAAGAATTATACATTGACTTATGATAATACTTCCATGATCTACGATGTGCATGGAAATCCGATGTCTGCATCAATGCTTGAAGTCGGACAGGTTGTTAATATCACATTCTTAAAAGGCGTAAAACATTTGAATTCTCTTGCAGTGTCAGCTGATGCATGGGTAGAGGCAGGAGTAAATGATTTTGATCTTGTAAGTGATGATGAGACGGCCAAAATAAAGGGCACGGTTTTACATATTACTCCCAAAACACTGATAATATCCGAGGGACAGGCAGTTAATCCTGAAGATATCCTTTCTACCGACACATTACGTGTAAGCGGAATAGATAAAGAAATATATAGTATCGTGGTCACAAAGGGCCATGGATATGTGAGCCTCTCTTCAGATACGGTAAATGACAGAAGTCTTGTGGGAGCATGGATAGAGCTTGATAAAGAAGTAATCAGGAAAATAACTCCCAGAATGCTCATCAGTGCACCCGAAGGTACATATAATGTAGCCATCATGGGAAATGGTGCGAAGTTTTCATCTGAAATTGTTGTAAACAGGAATGAAGAGACCGTTATAGACACCAGCGTTGCAGAGGTGGAAAAGATAAAAGAGGGTAATGTAACATTTGTGGTTACTCCTGAGGAATCAAGAGTATTTGTGGATGGAGAAGAGGTGCTCACAGAGGTTCCTCACAGCTATACCTATGGTATGCACAAGCTGCATGTAATGGCTGATGGCTATGAACCACAGGATCACACTCTTAAGGTGGCTGAGCCGGATGCTACTCTTTTTATAGAGCTTGAAGAAAAAGAGGGTTCAAAGGATAAGGAAGCAGAGGAGGAGGCTTCAAGTGAGGAGGAATCCAGTGAAGAAGTGGATTCTGCCGAGGAGTCTTCGACAATTGTTTCTGATGAGCCCAAGGTGGCAACTTCAACAGATGAATGGCTCGATGAGATGAAGAAAAAAGCCGCTGATGCGGCAAAGTCCAAGTCTGATACCGCAAAAAAGAAATCAAATACAAAGGCTTCTTCCAGTTCCAGCACAGGTTCAACTGCATCCGTGGACTCTGAGGCGGCAGCAACGCAGGCTCCCGCAGAGGAAGATACCGCAACCGATTCAGGAACAGGGACTACTAACACATCAGATGCAGCTTCTACCAGCAACACAGGAGATTCATCAGATGGAGAGAATACCGAAGATAAAGACAATGTAATAAGTGGATACAAGGTAACCTTTGATGCACCTATCGGAGCAGAGGTATACATGGATGGAAACTATGTCGGAATCATGCCTGTGAGCCTTGCAAAAACTCCTGGAAAGCATACAATTACTCTTCAAAAAGATGGATTTGAAACAAAGAGCTACACAATACAGGTGGATAAGGAACAGACAAATGTGACCTATAGCTTCCCCGAAATGGTACCGGTAAAGAATACTGATAATCCGGATGAGAATAACAGCGGCAATAATGATTCTACTGATTCCGGAGATGAGAATAAACCAGAGGAAGGCAAACAAGAGGAAGATAGACAAGAGGAAGGTAAGCAAGAAGATAAACAAGAGGAAGTCAGCGGAGGACAGCCATGAGATTAGATAAATATTTAAAAGTGACAAGACTCATAAAAAGACGAACAGTAGCCAATGAAGCCTGCGATGCAGGTAGAGTCATGATAAATGACAGAGTGGCTAAAGCCAGCACAGATGTTAAGGCAGGTGACATAATAGCTATCAGCTTTGGTAATAAAGATGTGAAGGTTGAAGTACTGGACGTTAAGGAAACAATACATAAAGAGGATGTATCGTCACTATATAGATATATTTGAGTACCCTTTAATATCTGTATAACATATTCACTGTTTGTACCTTACAGCGTGAGAATTATCGCTGATTTATATAGCGCTATCGACTATAGTGTACTTGTTGACAGCATTTTTTGAGCGTACTAAAATATATTTGAGGGGTTTATCTCCGAAATAACGTTAATGATAATTGTTTCGGATGGGGAGTTTTAATGGCAACAAGAGCGAGATACAAGAGAGTTAGTGTACAAAACAAATATGGTATGATAATGGCCACTGTTGCAGTAGCCTTGCTTCTTGTTGTGGTTTTAGTTAGAAGTATAAGCCTGGTTGAGAAGAGGGATTCATACCATAATAGAATTGATATACTTCAGTCTCAGATTGAGCAGGAAGAAAAACGAAGAGAAGAAATTGCTGAATTTGAGACATATACAACTACAAGAAAGTATATCGAACAGGTCGCTAAAGAAAAACTGGGGCTTGTTTATCCCGGAGAGATTATTTTCAAGGATAAGAGCGCTGGAAAATGAGTTTATAAGGGCTCCGGAACACTCCGGAGTCTTTTTGGTTATATGATGAGCAATTTGACTGAAGATGTAAAGAAATTTATTGTTGAAAAAGGACTTATAGCAGACGGGGAAATCATTCTTGCGGGTGTGTCGGGGGGTGCTGATTCCGTCTGCCTTTTTCATGTTCTGAGAAGCCTCAGGGAAGAACTGTTATTTAATTTTGCCGTGGTCCATATAAATCATATGATAAGGGAAGCTGCAGAAGGCGAAGCAAAATTTGTCGAGGAGCTATGCAAAAAGTATGATGTACAGTATTTCAGAAGGGATATAGATATCCCGGGAATATATCATGACAACAATGTTTCTGAAGAAGAGGCAGGCAGAAACGAGAGATACAAAGCTTTTTGTGAGATAGCAGGTTATCTTTCGGAAAAATATGGAAGAAATGTGAAAATTGCAACCGCTCACAACAGAAATGATCAGACGGAGACAGTTCTTCATAATCTTTTCAGGGGCAGCAGAATAAAGGGCTTATCAGGAATAAGAGCCAAAGGATCAAGAGATGGTTTTGAGATAATAAGACCTCTTATAGAGACTGATAGAGATAGTATTGAGAATTATCTTGATGAGCAGGGATTTAAACACTGCAACGATGACAGCAATTTTACTGATGATTATACGAGGAACAGAATAAGACATAATATTATTCCTGTAGCAAAAAAGCAGATCAATCCTCAGGCAGATAAGCATGTAGCAGAAACAGCTGACTATTTTGCAAAAATAGATGATTTTTTAGAGGCTATGGCTGATGAGACAAAGGGATGGATCGTGAGCCGTAAGGACGGCGAGGTTATTCTGGATTGCAACGTTCTTGCATCTAAGCATGAGGTGGTGAGGGAACGTCTGATTATAAAAGGAATACAGATGCTGTATCCGCACGTTAAGGATATTCAGGATGTGCACATCAATACGATAAGCAGGATGGTTCTTTCAAATGAAGGATCCAAGGAACAGGATCTGCCCTATGGAATAAAGGTTATAAGAGTATACGATAAACTGAAATTCTATTTTAAAGCTGCTGAGAATCCTTTTACAGAGACCGTGTTTCCCGATATGGAAGCGCTTGATGGAGGAGAGCACGTTTCACTTAGAATACCGGGCATGGGGAAGGTTAATCTTAGAGTTTTTCCTTATGAGCAGGGGGCTAAAATCCCTACGGGAGAATATACGAAATGGCTCAATTATGATAAAATAAATAATAGTTTGCAATTCCGAACGAGAAGTATCGGAGATATTATCTCAATCGGAAATGGAAATAAAAAACTGAAAAAATTCATGATAGATGAAAAGATACCGGTTGATGTTAGAGATTCTATTTATATTCTGGCTGACGGGAATAACGTTTTATGGGTTCCGGGATACCGGATAGGTGATCTTTATAAACTGGATGACTTTTCAAACAGGGTTTTGGAAGTTAAAGTAACAAAAGAATGAAGAAGACGGAGTGATTTACACTCCTGGAAGTGAGGTAATTATGGCAGAATCAGTTAGAGTTTTACTTTCTGAGGAGGAAGTCGACAGAAGAATACAGGCAATAGGAGAGCAGATCAGCAAAGATTATGCTGGCAAGACTGTTCACCTTGTATGCGTTCTTAAGGGTGGAGCATTTTTCATGTGTGAGCTTGCAAAGAGAATCACAGTGCCTGTAACAATGGACTTTATGTCTGCTTCAAGCTATGGATCTTCAACAAAATCCAGCGGAGTGGTTAAGATCGTTAAGGATCTTGACGAACCCCTTAAGGACAAGGATGTGCTTATCGTTGAGGATATTGTGGATTCAGGAAGAACTCTCAGCTATCTTATAAAGATGCTTGGAGACAGAGGTCCTGCAAGTATAAAGCTCTGCACACTTCTTGATAAACCTGAGAGACGTGTAATGGATGTAAAAGTGGATTATACAGGATTTGAGATTCCTGATGAATTTGTTGTGGGATACGGACTTGACTATGATCAGAGATATCGAAACCTTCCTTACATTGGGGTAGTAGAGTTCGATTAAAGGGGATAAACAGTGAATAAAAACAGGGGATTTAATTTTTACTTTGGTCTGATAGTGGTATTACTTCTTGCACTTGCTTTCCTTGAGTATGGGAAGGGAAGGATTCCCACATCAGATACAGCTTACACAAGGGGACAGCTCGTACAGGATTTAAAGAGCGGCAAGGTATACAGCGCCGTTATCATTCCTAATGAGGAGACACCTACCGGAGTTATACAGATAACTCTTTCGGATAATACCGAAAAGGTTTTGTATGCAACGGATATTTCGCAGATAGAGGATATTCTTGTACAAAATGGTGTTGATCCGGTAGTCAGGGATGTTCCCGGAGAGAATCTGCTCATTAGCAGTATAATTCCTATATTGGTAGGTCTGTTTGTAATTACGTTCCTGTTTGTTATGATGAACAATGCTCAGGGCCAGTCATCGGGCAACAGCCGGATGATGAACTTTGGTAAAAGCAGAGCCCGTATGTCAACAGGGGATGACAATAAGATAAAGCTTACTGATGTAGCCGGGCTTGTTGAAGAAAAGGAACAGCTTACTGAGATAATTGAGTTCCTTAAGGATGCGGGTAAGTTTACAAGAGTAGGTGCGAGAATACCTAAAGGCGTCCTGCTTGAGGGTGCACCTGGTACAGGTAAAACACTTCTTGCAAGAGCTGTTGCAGGTGAAGCCGGAGTTCCTTTCTTTAGTATATCAGGTTCTGACTTTGTGGAGATGTTCGTCGGTGTAGGTGCGTCCCGTGTAAGAGACCTGTTTGCAGATGCTAAAAAGAATTCACCATGTATTATTTTTATCGATGAGATTGATGCGGTTGCAAGAAGACGTGGAACAGGTATGGGCGGCGGACATGATGAGCGTGAGCAGACTCTTAACCAGCTCCTTGTAGAGATGGATGGATTCGGAGTTAACGAAGGCATCATCGTCATGGCAGCTACAAACCGAGTAGATATTTTGGATCCCGCTATACTTCGTCCCGGACGTTTTGACAGAAAGATTACTGTGGCAAGACCTGATGTGAGAGGCAGACATGAAATACTCAAAGTTCACGCAAGAAACAAGCCTCTTGCAGAGAATGTGGATCTTGAAAGTATTGCCCAGACAACAGCCGGATTCACCGGCGCTGACCTTGAGAATCTTTTGAATGAATCTGCCATAAATGCAGCGATGGACAACAGAGGATTTATTGTTCAGTCAGATATTCAGAAAGCGTTCGTTCAGGTTGGTATAGGTACTGAAAAACACAGTCATATTATTTCAGACAAGGAAAAGAAGATAACAGCCTATCACGAGGCAGGACATGCCATTCTATATCATGTTCTTCCTGATGTGGGACCGGTATATACAGTATCAGTAATACCCACCGGTATGGGCGCTGCCGGATACACCATGCCCCTTCCTGAAAAGGATGAGATGTTCCTTACAAAAGGAAAGATGCTTCAGGAGATTATGGTTGTTCTTGGCGGAAGAATAGCTGAGGAGATCATATTTGGTGATATAACCACAGGTGCATCAAGTGATATCCAGAAGGCAACAAATGAAGCCAGAAAAATGGTAACCGTATATGGTATGTCCAAGCGAATTGGTATCATTAATTACAATGAGCAGGAAGAAGACGTATTTATCGGATATGATATTCAGCACAACAAGAGAAATTCTGAGCTGATGGCCGGAGAAATAGACAAACAGGTTAAGGATATAATTGACCTTTGCTATGCGAAGGCTAAGGAGATAATAAGGTCTTATGAAGATATTCTTCATTCCTGTTCTGCAGTTTTAATTGAAAAAGAAAAGATTGGACGTGAAGAGTTTGAAGCACTTTTCGCTTCCCATCCGGCTGTTTCACTAAGGGAAGAAGTAGCAGCACTTGCGGAAAAAATATAAACTTGTGCATATTATACAAAAATGTATGAGGGTTTTTAGTTATTTTGTGAAACGTGAGTATTTACCACAATATAAGGTGGTGCTAATATAATCTCGTAACCCCCAATACATTAAAGTTTTTTGCTATACCCATAAGAAAGAAATACCTTCTCTAAAAAAGACAGCAACCCTAAGCTGTCTTTTTTGCTATGTAAGGGGTTTTTATGATTAGAAGAGATCGATTATTTCATGATATGACTTTGGACTTTTATCAGCCTACACAACCAAAGCCGGGGAATATTATGTTCATATATTTCCGTTGTGGTGAGGGTGATGCAGAGAAGATAGTTCTTGTTTACAAAAGCGATTCAGATTCCGGTGAGATAGATATGAAAAAGCATCACTGTGAAGATGGATTCGATTATTATCTTGCTAAAGCTAAGGTTCCCGAAAAAGGTGGGACTGTCTTTTATTATTTCCGAATTGAAGATAAAGATGAAACACTATTCTATGATCAGAGCGGTGTTAACACATCAGTAACAGAAAAATACAGATTTAGAATGATTCCTGAATTTGGGACCCCTGACTGGGCAAAAGGCGCAGTCATGTACCAGATTTTTGTGGACAGATTCAGGAATGGCAACCCTGATAATGATGTTCTGACAAACGAGTATAACTATGTTGGGAAAAAGTCCGTGCAGGTTACAAACTGGAAGAAATATCCTGATCCTGACGGAAATATCAGGGAGTTCTATGGTGGAGATCTTCAGGGTGTACTTGAAAAGCTCGATTATTTAAAGGACCTTGGAATTGATGCGATATATTTTAACCCTCTTTTTGTATCTCCTTCATGTCATAAATACGACACCCAGGACTATGATCATATTGACCCTCACTTCGGGGTAATTGTTACAGATAACGGTAATCTCTTAAAGGATGGGGAAGATAATAAGAAAGCAACGCGATATATCGAGAGAGTAACGAATAAGAGCAATCTTGAAGCTTCTGACAAGCTATTTGCCAAAGTAATCTCTGAAGCCCACAGAAGAGGAATACGCGTCATACTGGACGGAGTATTTAACCATTGTGGCTCATATAATAAATGGATGGACCGGGAAAGAATATATGAGGATGTTCCCGGATATGAAAAAGGTGCCTATGTTGCTGAGGATAGTCCATATCATGAATATTTTGGTTTCCAGGGTGGTAACTGGCCATATAATAGCAATTATGAAGGCTGGTGGGGGTATTATACACTTCCAAAGCTAAACTATGAGGGAAGTAAAAAGCTTGAGGATTATATAATTGCTATCGGCAAAAAATGGGTTTCCGAACCCTATAATGCAGATGGATGGCGACTTGATGTAGCAGCGGATCTGGGACACTCAGCGGAGTATAATCACAGATTCTGGAAAAGATTCAGAAAAGAAGTTAAGGAAGCTAATCCAAATGCTTTGATACTTGCTGAGCACTATGGTAGTGCTCATGAATGGCTAAAGGGTGAAGAGTGGGACAGCATAATGAACTATGATGCCTTCATGGAGCCGCTGACATATTTCCTTACCGGTATGGAGAAACACAGTGATGAATTTCACAGAGAGTACATCGGTGATGTTGACAGATTCTGGGACACAATGATTAAGTCAGAAGCAGACAACTTTGTACAGGAATCATTATTTGTTGCAATGAATCAGCTTTCAAATCATGATCACTCAAGATTTCTTACGAGAACAAATCATGTTGTGGGAAGGTGCGGCACAAAGGGACCTAAGGCTGCCGAGGAAGGTATAAACAAGGCTGTCATGAGGCAGGCAGTTGTGGTGCAGATGACCTGGCCCGGAGCACCTACGCTATATTATGGTGATGAGGCGGGAGTCTGCGGTTTTACAGATCCTGACAACAGAAGAACATACCCATGGGGAACTGAGGACCATGATCTTATTCAGTTTCACAAAGAAATGATCCGTATACATAAGTCCAGCATGGAATTAAAAACGGGTTCTCTTGTAAGGCTTGAAGCGGATAAAGGTGTACTGGCTTATGGAAGATTTAACAGAACCACGGCAACAATTGTGGTGGTTAATACAAATGCATATCTTACGGTATGCGAGATTAAAATTGCGCCGCTGGGGATACCGGACGAAGCAAGGCTTCTAAGGGTTCTTGAAACCAGCAGAAAAGGATATAAGACTAATCCTGTAAGCTACAGTGTAAAAAACGGCAAACTCGTAAGACCTTATGATGCAGACTCAGCAGTCGTGCTTCAGTACAACAGAATAACGGCAGTGAATGAAGAAGCCTTCTGGGCTACTAACTTCTTCCGTATGTAATAAACGATAAATAATAATCCGAGGTTAACCTGATAATGAAAAAGAAATCTACTCAAACCAATAAGGCAGGCTATATTCTTTTTACGATACTTTATTTTGCTATGGCAATCCTTGTATGGGGATGGTTTGTAAAGAGTGGAAAGTCACTTATTAACAGTTCTGATGCATTTGAGCAGCATATTAATGCACTGGCAAAGTACGGAAGATACTTAAGAGGAGTGATGTACAGGATTTTTGTGGAGCATAAGCTTTCCATACAGAATTATGATCTGGGAATAGGTTATGGTGCCGATTTTCTTACATCCATGCAGTACTATGCGGTAGGAGATCCGCTTAATCTTCCTGCAGCATTTTTACCTTCAAAATATATCTATTACTATTTTCAGTTCCTTATCGTGCTTAGACCATATCTTGCAGGACTATCATTCCTTCTTCTGGCATCTGAAAGCAGGAAATTTTCACTCAGCTCACGTCTTAGCGGAGCTTTGTCATACTCCTTTTGCGGAATAGTTCTGTTCATAGGAATGTGGAATCCGCAGTTTGTACAGCCTATGATATGCCTGCCGCTTCTGATATATGGAGTAAGGAAATATGTTAATGAACGAAAATTCATGCCATTTGTTCTTGCAACGTTGCTCTCTGCTGTAAGTAATTTTTATTTCTTCTACATGCTTGTGCTCATGATAATGGTCTATGCAATTATCTACATTTTTACTTCAGGACATTTCGAAAAGCGTGCGGAGGCATTTAAGTGCATAGCAGAGTTTTTGGGGCTTGGGATTATCGGAACATTGATATCAATGCCGATACTTTTGCCTGTCATTATTGCTTTTATTTCAAACCCCAGAGCAGGGCTTGGTTCACACGCAGTACCTGTTTTGTACTCGACAGAATATTATAAAGAGTTACTGGTAAGCCTTTTGTCCTATAAATATTTTCCTAAGTATGACACAGTTATAAGCATGACATTTATAGCATTACCGGCGATTTTTGAAGTTTTTACAAAAGCTAATGATGATGAAAAGGGTGATGCCATAAGGTTTAGAATACTTGCGGTATTAACCACGGTAATGCTTCTTGTACCTGTAGCGGGTTATGTAATGACGGGATTTTCATACACCATAAACAGGTGGAGTTTTGCATATTGCCTGCTGCTTTCTTACATGATCATGCTCCTGTCGGAGAAGATGACAGAGTTTAATGTAAAAGCAAAATTGATAATTACTGCATGCAGCATAGTGTATGTTATCGTAATGCTTACTGTTGGTGAAAAATCAGTAAATGTATATCCTCAGCTGGTGCTGCTTGCACTACTTTTGATTCCGCTATATATCAATAAGATTCCTGAGGCTATAAGAAGAGGCAGCGTGCTTTTACTGGTAATACTTGGTGTTTTGCAGAACGGATATGCTGCAAATGCACCTGAAGCAGGTAATCTTCCAAGTGGATATGTTGATAAGATGACTCCTGAAGAGTATGAGGAACTGGTGATGAATACAGAGCTTAGAGCTTTGTCTGAGACGGTGCCGGAAGCCCAGAATAATTATTATAGTTATTCAGGCAGAAACCTCAACTGGAATGCATCGCTTCCATATAGCGTTCCTTCTACTCAGTTTTACTTTAGCCTGGCTAATGGAGCTGTTTCAGATTTTATGGAGTCACTTGCAGTAAATGAAATGTCTAACTTTTCATTTTTCGGACTTGATGACAGAGCAATGCCTCTGAATATTGCAGGAGTAAAATATTACTCGCTGAGATACAACAATGAACAGGAACAGGCCTATATTCCTTATGGATTTCATCCGTTTGCAGAATGGTATAACTTTGGAATTTATTCAAATGACAGTGCACCTGCTCTTGGATATACCAAAAATCAGGTATTATCAAGGGATGATTACGATAAATTGACACCTGTACAGAGGCAGCAGGTGATGCTGTATGGTGCTGTCAGAGAAAAAGAAAACGATGATGTTCCATGCGAGATCTCAAACCTTGATATAAATGATCAGTCATATTTTTCAGATGAGACAGTTCAATATGAGGTGCTGGAAAAGCATGGAGTTAAGATTAAAGACCATGAATTCGTAGTAAAGAAGCAGAATGCTACTGTGACATTGGCGTTTAGTGGTGTGCCGGAATCGGAAACATATCTGTATATTAAGAACCTTAACTGCAAGACACCATATGATGCTGCTAATATTACAGTTTCAACCGATACACCTGAAAACAGACAGATAACGAAAACAATTGCATTTAAAACGCCCTATAGCCAGTTTTACAGCGGCTGGCATGATTATATTGTTAATCTCTGCTACAGTGACGAGGGAAGAAGCAGGATAACGATTACTTTCCCTGATAAGGGAAGCTATACTTATGATGATCTGCAGATCATTTGCCAGAAAATGCAGGCATATTCAGAGCATATGGGTGAATTTGCATCAGAAACCATGAGAGACAATGCGCTTCACAGAAATCAAATGTCACTTATGACAAATGAGATTACAGGAACAGTAAGCCCGGCTCAGGATTCCTATCTTGTGATAAACATTCCCTATGATAAAGGATGGACTATCTATGTGGATGGGGAAAAGAGGACACCTGAGAAGGCAAATATCATGTTCCTTGGAACTCCTGTTACAGAAGGTACGCATAATATTGTTCTGAGGTACCACACACCGGGACTTTTGATGGGGCTGGTTCTGGCAATCGGAGGAATTGCAATTTTAATAATACTTACGGTTATGGAGAAGAAGAAACGTGCGGGAAGAGAATAATAGCATCAATAAAAAGAAACTGTTTTTTTTACTGGTATATATAATAGCGGTGTGTTCCAGACTTATTTTTCTAAGTAGCAAACCCGCAGGTCTTCATGTTGATGAAGCCGGAATGGCTTATGATGCATTTTGTCTTGCAAATTATGGAGTGGACAGAAATCTGCTTTCATTTCCTGTTTATCTGATAAACTTCGGAGGTGGGCAGAGCGCACTATACGCCTATATAGCAGCGATATTTATCAAGTTTTTGGGACTTAATGTGATTGCACTAAGACTCCCCGGAGTCATATTTTCACTTATCACTTTGTTTGCAGGTGAGCAGATAGTAAAAAAGATTTGCGGAGAGGATTCGATAGCTTCATACGCATATCCTGTATTGTTCACAATATGTCCGGTATTTGTAATGAGTGCCAGATTCGGACTGGACTGCAATCTGATGCTGGGAATGACAACGCTGTTTATCTACACTTTGATTAGAGCGATTGAGTCAGGAAAATGCATAGATTATCTGATTTCAGGAATCTGTTCAGGATTATCGCTTTATACCTACGCTATATGCTATGCAATAATGCCACTTTTTCTGCTGGTTACTTTTATTACTCTTCTGGTTTGGAAAAAGCTTAACATTCAAAGAATTATAAGCTTTGTGATACCTCTTGCAATTTTGGCAGCGCCACTTCTTGTTACTCAATATGTAAACATAAACGGAAAAGATTCTATAGTGTTTGGAATTATCACGATGCCGGCACTTACCTTTTATCGCGGCGGTGAGATAGTGGCTCCATCCATTACAGGATTTATTAATACCTTAAAAAGTGTATTTCTCTTTGACAGCCTGAACTATAACAGCATTCCAGGTTTTGGAACGATGTATTTTATAACTATCTTTTTTGTGCCGCTTGGAATTTATAGAGTCATCAAAGAGATTTATTCTTCTATAAAAGAAAAAAGAGTAAGCTATGCTGTTTTACCTTTTTTCTGGTTTGCAGCAGAGCTTTTAATAGGTTCAATGCTGGGCGGAGATGGACCAAATGTAAACAAGATGAATGGAATATTCTTTAGTGTGGCATTTTTGGCTGCATGGGGAATAGAATTCGTCATTAAGAAGTTTATGGGTAATAAGATCTTAGGAACTGTTGTTGGAGTTTTGATTTGTTGTGTGTATCTTGGATTCTCAGGAGCCTTTTTTACAAGATATTTTGGAACGTATTCCGACAACTTATACCTTTTCCAAAAGCCCATAGATGAGCCGCTTAAAATACTGGAAAATGAAGAATACTTTTCAGATAAGCAGATAGTGTTTATCCACGATAATCAGCCATATATTCCACCTTATATCTTTTATCTGCTTGGAACAAAGCTTTCACCCTATGATTTCAATATGGGTGATACATCCTACTATGGAAGATATCTGTTCAATCCACCGGAAGAACTAAGTCCTGATTATGTGTATCTTGTATTTGATAACAATGATGAGAGGATTGAAAGTCTTCAGAATATGGGATGCGATCAGATCTTAAAATCTGATGGAGCATCGATTATATGGCAGGGCGAACAGATAGAGTCAGACTTTGGCTATCTGAGTGAGAAAAAGGATAAGGGTGTTCCTTTTGGTCACGATCTTCCTTTCCACGTGAGAAGAATTGCAGGAATCGCAGAGGGACTTAAGGCAGGAGAGTTTCCGGTTAAGATTCAGCATTACTGGTTTAATAATTACGGTTATCCTGTTGGAATAATGTACGGAGATGCGCTGTTGTACATACCGGCTATCATGCATCTTATGGGTATGCCCTTGTGGGAGACATATCTTTTTTACATGATATTTATTCAGATACTTACTGCAGCTACTGCTTATTTATGCTTTAGATATATTTCAGGAAACAGGCTTTCAGGAATATTCTGCGCGGCACTTTATTTCTTATCTTTTTGGAGACTTACGGATTTATTTACAAGGCAGGCAGCAGGGGAGTATAGTGCGTTTGCATTTTTCCCGCTTATTGTTCTGGGACTTGCAAGAATACACAGGAATGAAAAAGTAAAAAGAGGGGCAATCCTTCTATGCGTTGGCATGACAGGACTTTTTATGACGCATCTTTTGAGCGTCGTTATGGCAGCTCTGTTCATAGTGATATTTGTTCTTGCTGATGCTAAAAACATGCTGGTTGGTGGGAAATGGAAGACTCTTATCATGGCAGCCGCTGGTACAATGTTACTTAATCTTTGGCAGATAGTTCCGCTTGTTGACTATTATAAAAACGCGCCCATGCTCATTAATTCCGGGGAGACAGCGCCTATTCAGACTTTTGGTATTACCTGGAGACAAATGGCTGGAGCTTTTTATGATGTGATTGCGCCCATGAGAGAGCTTGGAAACGAGCCTGTCACCGAAATGCCGCAATCTCCGGGACTGGCACTGATTATAATATTGATCGCATTTGTTGCATATCTGATCCTGCAGAGAAAAGAGTTAAAAAACAACTTAGTTGCCACATTGGTGTGGGGACTTGGAATAGTCTCACTTGTCCTTAGTACATGTTATTTTCCTTACGATATGCTTTATAACAAAGCAAAGTTTGTTTTTAAAATCCTTGGAAGCATACAGTATCCTGCAAGATACCTGACAGCTGCAACAGTGCTTATTTGTACGGTCTATGCGATTATGCAAAAAAATAAGGTAACGTATAAGCTTAGCATTATTCTTCTGGCTATAAGCCTGTGGCAGAGTGGTTCCTACATCCATGCATTCATGGAAAAGCAGGATAATATTGTGGCTATCAAAACCGTGGATGAGTGGACATCATTTGATGATGACAGGCAATATATGTTGCAGGGAACAGATTTGGAGCGACTGCAGTATGCTTCAGTTCTGCCATCTTCTGAGGATATAGTATATTCTGATGAGGAGAGAAAGGGCGGAGAGTATTCACTCAGACTTTCAAACAACTCACAGGATGAAGGATACGCTGATTTGCCGATACTTGCATATCCATATTATTATGGAACCGATGGAAACATAAGCTACAAGCTTTCAGCGGGAGATAATAATAAACTAAGAATTGAGCTACCTGCAGGGACAGACAGTGTAATAAAAATCAGATTCAGAGAACCGTTTTATTGGAGAGTTTCTGAAATAGTCTCTTTGCTATTTGCAATAGCTCTTGTTGTTGGGACGATACTAAAAAGGAAAAAGCTAAATAAGAGATACTAACAAAAAATATAATAAGATAAGCTTTCTTAACAAAGGCTTATTGAAGAACTTCACAAACGGAAAAGTAAAAAAATGCATCGGCATAATGGATAATTCCATAGCTGATGCATTTTATATTTCCTTATTACCAAACAATAAGACAGTTATCAGGAGCGGTAAGCGGCTTTTCTTCGAGTACGCGGACATCTCTGCCAAGATCGGCTAACATTTTAGTGAATTCATCAACCGTATATCCGTCCAGTTTTCTCTCGGATTCCAGATTCCAGGTAAAGTAACCGTGGGCAGCTTTTGAAACTACCTTATCCCAGTAGGCTTTCTGGATAACTCTGGCAAGCTCGCTGTAAGCATAGTTGCTGATTACAAGATCATGCTCAGGAAGATTCTCCTTGTCAATAGCAGTACCATCCACAAAATGAATGTTTGAAAGGTCTGTAAGCTTTCCAAGAAAGCGTTTGGTAAGTCCAAGTGCCTCCGGAAGGTCTATCAGTGAGTATCTGGTAATTTCGTAATCCGAAAGGATTATTCTGCATTGTCCGCCGTAGCCGACACCGATTTCTGCGACGGATTTAATCTCATTCATTGGAAACAGATTCTTTAAATCGGCTAAAACTTTAATATATCTAAGAGTTGTTGGAGAAACATAAACATCCTTGTTATCTATGTCATATTCATAAATACGGGGCTTTCCAACCTTATCGTTTCTTAAATATTCACCTAATCTGTCAGATATTTTTTTAAAATCGGGATTTTTTATAAGTTCATCGAGATATTCCTGACCCTGTTCTTTTGACATGTGCTCCAGGATAAGATTGTAGATCTCATTACGTCTGAAATGGTGGAACATAAATCCGTTCTTACTTGCGACCCGACAATATGCAGGATATCTTCCATCGTCAGATACACTGCTTCCTCCGGTGCTTTTATCAAGATAGTCTGCCATGATCTTCTGGTCAAGCTTTTTTAGGACTTTATCATAAAATGTCATTTATAACTCCTCCTCTAGAGTATCTTAACCTATTGTATCATAAAATCATTAGTAAAAAAGCGAATATGATAGCAAATAAGGTTGTACTAAAGTTATGATTTGGTCTATAATATTTCTAGTGTTTTGTTAACAATATTTACGAAAGGTGGTAAAAATTATGCCATTAGTTACAACGACTGATATGTTTAAAAAAGCATACGATGGTGGATATGCTGTTGGTGCATTTAATATCAACAACATGGAGTTCATTCAGGCTATCACAGAGGCTTGTGACGAGCTTAAATCCCCCGTTATTCTTCAGTGCTCACAGGGCGCTATCAAGTATGCTCAGTTCCCTTACCTTGTAAACATGGTTAAGGCAGCAGCTGAGTCTACATCTATTCCGATCGCTCTTCACCTTGATCATGGTGCAAGCTTCGAAATCTGCAAGGAGTGCATTGATAATGGATTCACATCTGTTATGATCGATGCTTCTTCCAAGCCTTATGAAGAGAATATCGAACTTTCCAAGAAGGTTGCTGATTATGCTCATTCTAAGGGATGTGTAGTAGAAGCTGAGCTTGGTACTCTTTCAGGTGTTGAGGATGATGTAAACGTAGCTGATGATGCAGCACAGTATACAAATCCCGATCAGGTTGAGGACTTCATGAAGCGTACAGGCGTTGATTCACTGGCTATTGCTATCGGAACAAGCCATGGTGCATTCAAGTTCAAGCCCGGCCAGGATCCCAAGCTTCGTCTTGATATCCTTGAGGAAGTTGTTAAGAGACTTCCCGGATTCCCGATCGTTCTTCACGGTTCTTCAGCAGTTCCTCAGAAGTACGTTGGAATCATCAATGCTAACGGCGGCGCTATGAAGGATGCTATTGGTATTCCGGATGAGCAGCTTCGTGCAGCAGCTAAGAGTGCAGTCTGCAAGATCAACATCGATTCAGATCTTCGTCTTGGTATGACAGCAGGTATTCGTCAGCACTTCGCTGAGCATCCTGAGCACTTTGATCCTCGTCAGTATCTTGGTGATGGACGTGCTTATGTTAAGGAAATCGTTCACGACAAGGTTATCAACGTTCTTGGTTCTGACGGAAAGGCTTGATTTAAAGCGTTCAAGAAGACATAAAATGATTAAGCTGCCACAGATTTTTTCTGTGGCAGTTTTTTTATCTTACAGGAAATTCCTCCGGATTTCCTATAAGATAAGAACACTCCGTGAGGATGCGCACTCGCGCGATAGGAATATGTTGCTTGTAGCAACCGCGCTCGGCGCGAGAATTTTGCAAGCAAAATTCTTATTTTACTATTTCTTAATATTTTTTTTCTAATATATCGTGTAAAATTAAAATATCTTCTTGTGCCTTCTTAAGACATATTTTAGAAGGCGGCAGTAAAAAATTGCAAAATGCTTAGTTGTTTCTGGTAAAGAGGGAATGATTCTTCGGAGCTGGTTATGAATTCACAGATTTAACTGTCATAAGGAGATAAAGAGAGGGATTTAAAAATGCATAATCAACTTACAAAAAGAGACATTGAAGATATGGAGGCGGAGATTGAACACCGCAAAGCCGTAGTGAGAAAGGAACTTCTTGAGGATGTAAAGGAAGCAAGGGCTCAGGGAGATTTGAGTGAGAACTTTGAATACTATGCAGCCAAGAAAGCGAAAAATGCCAATGAGAGCAGAATAAGATTTCTTGAGAGAATGATCAAAACTGCTGAGATAGTGGATGATTCCAGTGCTGAAGACGAAGTCGGAATGAACAAGACTGTTACTGTTCGTATGGAAGATGACGGTTCAGAGGCTACCTACAAAATTGTTACCACAATGCGTGGAAATGCATTAAAGGGACTTATAAGTATCGAGTCACCGCTTGGTAAGCAGCTTATGGGACATAAAGTTGGAGACAAGCTTACTATCGAAGTAAATAATGATTACAGCTATGACATAACAATACTGAAAATAGAGAATACTGAACTTACAGAAGAGGATAAACTCAGGGATTTTTAATAATCGTAGGAGGGATTGATTATGGGTCTTCATGTATTTCAGCCTGTTGAACTTGATGATGTTCTGGAGGGCGCTTTTAGATTTGGTGGAGAAACCTGGGCACTACTTACTGCAGGAAACGAAAATAAGGCTAATACCATGACCGTCTCCTGGGGTGGTATTACCTATGTCTGGGATAAGACCTGCGCAATAATATATGTCAGGGAAAGTAGATATACCAAGGAATTTATTGACGCAGAAAAAAAGTTTTCCTTATCATTCCTGAATCATGATGAATACAGAGGCCTTAAAAAATATCTTGGATCTGTATCCGGCAGAGATGAGGACAAGATTGCAAATGCAAAGCTTAACCTCAACTTCGATGATGGTATCCCCTTTGTCGATGAAGCTGACAATGTTCTTATCTGTAAGGTTTTATATAGACAGCAAATGAAAGAAGAATGCGTAACAAATGGCCGTGTGATAGCAAATTTCTATGATAAAGGAAACTATCACTGGTTTTACATTGCAGAAATTAAAAAGGTAATGATTCGATGAAACCGGCAAATTTAAAATCACTGGAAGAAATTGGTAAATTCATATTTTTATCGGAGAAACCGAAAAAGGCAGACCTGATTCTTATTCCCGGTTCTCCGACTAAAGAGCTTGCTGAGTATGGAGCGCATCTGTGGAATGAGGGATATGCTCCAAAAATACTTGTTTCCGGTAAATTTTATATGACCTATCAAAGCTTTGAGGAAGAGTGTGGGGCTGTTTTTAAGCAGGATGCTGACTGCCTTGGCTGTAGTACGGAAGCTGAATATCTTACAAAACTCATGATGCGGTATGGGGTTGATGAAAAAGCTATAATTCAGGAAACCGAGTCCACAAATACTTTTGAAAATGCCAGGTTTTCAAAGGATATGATTGAAAACGAATTAAAGAACGAAAGGATCGGGCATATAATATTATGCTGCCAGGCCTTTCATGCAAGAAGAGCTTTGATGACATTCCAGTCAGAGCTTAGAGATTACAAAATAACAGTATGTCCCGTGGTTACAAGAGGGCTCAGCATTGATACCTGGATGGATAACCTTAAAGGTTACAATACGGTACTGTCTGAGCTGAGAAAATGCGGAGAATATTTTCACGGAGAGCGGATGTACGAAATCAGATAACCTTCACAAAGCGCTATTTTCATGAGGGGTTAATATGCGTAGTGAAAAACTGCGAAAATGGGTTATACCGTTTTTTACCGTAATACTATTTGTATTTTTGGTAATTTCCGTAAATATAATCCAGGACAGATTTATCTATAGAGATCGAATCACCCAGCTGACAACTTATTATACTCAGCTGGAATCTATTATTGCGACCAGATTTACCAGATATTTTAATATTTTAAAAAGCTGGTCGTATCATCTTGATAACGAAGAGTCTTCGGGAATCAATGATTTTATTTCATATGTGTCTGCGGAAAAAAGAATATGGGAAATAGATCAGGTGTATTTTTTCAATGATAAAGGTGAGTACAGGGATGCGGATGGGAAAATCGGTACGCTGAAGGAAAAACCAGAGTTTATCGAAAATCTCTCAAAAGAAGGAGAAATGCAGGTTACTCACATAATTGGTGCCAAGGGAATGCATCATGATCTTTTTGTGCTCGGAATTAAGCCGAAGAAGTTTGAAAACAAGGAATACTGTGCCCTAGGACTTGCCATCGACACCACGGAGATGAAAAACAGACTTACCGTCAGTAAGGGCGATATGGGCAACTCTCAAAATTATCTGGTGGATATACATGGAAATCTGATAATCACGTCTGTTGATTTAAGAGATGAAAAGAAAAATATTGTAGAGTATGCTGTCCAAAACGGTGAAATCATATATGATCCCACCGGATTGGGACTTTCTAAAGCAGTGGCAGACAGGATGACTGGAGTTATCGTTATAAGTATAGATGGAGTTGAGTACTACCTTAGCTACGTTCCGTGCGAATTCGAAGACTCCATGCTTGTATGTCTTACTCCTTCTGAGACTATTGACCGCAGTATCACAGAGATAAAGAAAATTAATAATATTTTACTTATAGCAGCATTTTCAATTGTACTTGCAATCATGATGCTGATAATGCGATCTATTTCTATGAGGAATATGCTTAATGTTGCAAATTCGGCAAATGAAGCAAAGACAAGGTTTTTGGCAAATATGTCCCATGATTTCAGGACACCTATGAATGCAATATCGGGTTATCTTTCTCTCATGAAAGAAAATGCGAACAACCCGGAAAAGGTCATTGAGTATGGAGAAAAGGCGGAATATGCCCACAGAAACATATTAAATATGATCAATTATGTCCTTGCACTTAGTAAAATGGAAAACGGCGGGGATGAAATCATTAGTGAAAGATTTTCACTTAATGATGTTCTTTTAACAGTTAAAAATGAGATGGGTGCTCTTGCAGAGGGAAAACATCAGATATTCAGCATTGACAGGAGTAATGTTAAAGAAGATGCTTTTATGGGAGATGCCAATAAACTGGAGATAATCCTGAAGAACCTGGTGCAGAATTCTATTACATATACTGATGAAAACGGTGAGATTAAACTGGAGGTATTTCCTGAAGATAAAGAAGATAAGGAATTTATACAGCTTCGTTTCGAGATAAAAGATAACGGTATCGGAATGAGCGAAGAGTTTATCAGACATGTCTTTGAGCCCTTTCAAAAGGAGAGCAGAAAAAATGCCAGTAAGGAGCAGGGAACAGGACTTGGCCTTACCGTAACAAAGGGAATAATAGATATGCTCGGTGGAACCATCGAAGCAGAGAGCAGGATAAATGAGGGTAGTACTTTTATAGTAAGACTGTCATTTGGAATTGCTGAAAAAACAGAGCTTGAAGAAATAAGAGAAATTGAGCAGCAACTCGAAAAAAATGAAGAAGATCATGAAGAGGAAAAAGAAAATGCATTTAAGGGGATGCGTTTTCTGGCAGCTGAAGACAATGAACTAAATGCAGAAATTCTTGTGGAAATATTAAAACTCAATGAAGCGGAGTTGATTGATGTGGCTGAGGATGGAGAAAAAGTAGTATCGGCTTTTAAGGAAAAAGAGCCTGGATATTATGACATGATACTTATGGATATCCAAATGCCGAATATGAATGGATATGAAGCGGCTAAAGCGATACGTAATCTTGCAGATGAGGGAAGAAAAGATGCTAAAACCATACCAATCATAGCAATGAGTGCAAATGCTTTCAGGGAAGATATAGAAGAGGCAAGTGAATCCGGAATGGATGCACATATTGCAAAACCTATAGATATCAAGCTTTTTGAGAACACCGTCAAAGCCTTTAAATGCAGGGGGCATGAAACAGTATGATTGATAATAAAAATGACGGCAATGAAAGAAAGGGTCTATGTAAAGACTGGTTTTTCGATTATGTCATAAGACAAAACAACATAATTGCAGCAATTTTCTCTGCACAGGATTTTAAGGTGGAATACTTAACTGACAATGTGGAGGAAATTCTTGGTGTGCCCAGAGAAAGCATCCTGTCTGATGTCAGAAATCTTTTAATGATGGGCGTTCGTTCTGACTTAAAGCCTCCGCCGACCAATGAGAATCTAAGTAAGCTTTCAATAGGTGAGATGGTAGAAGCAGATGTTCTTGAAGTTAAAAATAGAGTTACAGGAGAAATCCGCTATTTCAGAGGGAATATCAACCATGCGGATATAGAGGACAAGGACAGATTTTTACTTGTGTGGGCTGACATAACTGAAGAGGTAAAAAGAAACAGGCAGATGGAGGAAATGATCGAAGTTGCAAAGGCGGCAAATGAGGCCAAGACAAATTTCCTCGCAAATATGTCCCATGATTTCAGGACTCCAATGAATGCCATAACCAATTTTAATCTGCTTATAGCAAAAAATTCTGATAATCCGCAGAAGGTGAGAGATTACACACATAAAATCGGGCTGGCGTGCCAGAATCTGTTGTCACTTTTAAATGATGTCCTTGATATGAGTAAAATTGAAAGTGGAAAGGCAGATATAAACCATGAGGAATTTGCCCTTGGATTGCTGCTTGATGAAGTCAACTCCGTAATAACTTTTCAGGCAAAGGGCAAACAACTTGATTACCAGGTTCATTCAGGTGGAATGCAGCAGGATCTGTTTGTTGGTGATAAAAAAAGAATCAATGAGATACTGGTGAACATACTCGGAAATGCTGTTAAATACACACCAAAGGGTGGAAGGATAGATTTTACAATAAATGAGGAAAAAATCTCAAAGGGAGATTACTGGGACCTTAAGTTTTCCGTAAAGGATAATGGAATTGGAATGAGCAAGGAGTTCCAGGAAAAAATTTTTGACGCCTTTTCAAGAGAAGAGAAGGAGGCGACAAGCGGTATTCAGGGAACCGGTCTGGGAATGGCGATAACAAGAAGTCTTGTTCAGATGATGGGAGGTACTATTTCTGTTGAGTCTGAAGAAGGTGTTGGCTCGACCTTTACAATTATATTGAGACTCCCGGGAGTTCATCAGGACAAAGGAAGCTTCTGGAAAAACCATGGCATTCACAGAATGCTGATAATAGATGATGATATACAGGAGTGTACTAAAATCGAAACAGCCATGCGGGACGCCGGTGTAGAAGTATTTATCTGCACAAGCGGATATAAGGCCATAAGACTGATAGAGGTAAGTGCTGATGATAATAAGAGCTTTGATGTTATTCTTTTGGGAATGCAGATCAGAAGTATCAGCTGTTTTGAACTTGCTGCCTTCATACGTGACAAGAATTTTAATCCAAAACCTATAGTCCTGCTTCTGACTGACGACTGGGAAGAGGTAGCCCAGGAGGCACGAGAAGCCGGAATATATGATTTTATGCAAAAACCTTTCTTTTTCTCATCATTTTCACAGCTTATGGAAGATATTCTTAACAGGAGCAGTTCTGTTAAGGAAGAGCATGGAAAAATCTTTGATGGAATGAGATTCCTTACAGCCGAGGATAATGACATAAATGCCGATATTCTGGCAGAGCTTATGGGGATGGAAGGCGCATTGGTCGAGAGAGCATCAAATGGTCAGGAAGCGGTTGAAATGTTTGAAAAGGCAGATAAGGGATATTATGATATGATCCTTATGGATATTCAGATGCCGGTTTTAAACGGATATCAGGCTGCTCTTGCTATCAGAAAGCTGGATAAAGAGGGTGCAAAGGATATACCGATTATAGCCATGACCGCCAATGCCTATGCGGATGACGTACAAAGGGCAATTGATTCTGGAATGAATGCTCACATTGCAAAACCTATAGATATGAAGGTGGTTGAGTCAACAATTATGTCATTAAGAGAAAATCGGTTGTCGACATAAATAACTATAAATGTTAAAATTGTACTATTGTGATCGTAAAAAATAGATAGTGGAGCAGAATGTAGAAATGAAAAAAGCTTTAATCATAGGCGCCGGCCCTGCCGGACTGACGGCTGCGTACGAATTATTGACAAAGTCAGACGACATTGAAGTCGTGGTACTTGAAGAGACGGACAAATTCGGAGGAATCTCCAGAACCGTTGAATATAAGGGAAACAGAATGGACATGGGAGGACACAGATTCTTCTCCAAGGTTCCCGAAGTAAATGAATGGTGGGATAAAATGCTTCCCAGACAGGGAAGTCCGTCCTATGACGATATAGTCTTGAAGCGTACATCTACAATTGCAAAGGGCGGTCCTGACCCTGAGACAGAAGATAGAGTAATGCTTAGAAGAAACAGAATTTCCAGAATCTTTTTCAATGGAAAGTTCTTTGATTACCCTATAACACTTAAGGTTGAGACCTTCACAAATATGGGTCTTGGAACTACTATAGTAGCAGGCTTTTCATACATAAAGGCAATGCTTTTCAAGCGTAAAGAGAACTCACTTGAAGACTTTTATGTAAACAGATTCGGTAAAAAACTGTATTCAATGTTCTTTGAGCATTACACAGCAAATCTCTGGGGAAGACATCCCTCAGAAATTGATCCCAGCTGGGGAGCACAGCGAGTTAAGGGCGTGTCCATCATGGCCGTCCTTGCCAACGCATTTAAGAAAAAGAGTGGTAAGACAGGCGGAAAGGTAGAGACCTCACTTATTGAGGAGTTCAGCTATCCTAAGCTTGGTCCCGGACAGCTTTGGGATGTAACAGCTGCTGAGATTCAGAAAAAAGGTGGCACAATTATTACAGGTGCCAAGGTTGTTAAGATCAATAAAGAGGGCGATCATCTTTCAGGTGTTACCTATGAGAAGGATGGACAGCAGGTTACTATTAACGGTGATTATGTGATAAGCTCAATGCCTATCAAGGATCTCGTTGCCGGAATGAATGATGTTCCTGCTGATTATGCGAGAATCGCCAAAGGACTTCCTTACAGAGATTATATGACTCTTGGCGTGCTTATCCCGCATCTTAACCTTCAGAATAAGACTAAAGTTAGAACAATCGGAAATATAGTACCGGATAACTGGGTATATGTTCATGACAGAAATGTATCCATGGGACGTTTCCAGATTTATAACAACTGGTCACCGTATCTTGTTAAGGATATAGACCACACTGTATGGATGGGACTTGAGTATTTCTGCAATGAAGGTGATTCCATGTGGAGCATGACTGATGATGAGTTTGCACACATGGCTATCAAGGAGATGGTCAAGATTAACCTCATCGATGAAGAGAAGGAAGTAATCGATTATCATGTTGAGCGTGTTAAGAAGGCATATCCTGCTTACTTTGACACCTATGATGAGATCGATAAGCTGATCGATTATCTTAATTCTATAGATAACCTCTTCTGCGTAGGAAGAAATGGTCAGCACAGATACAACAATATAGATCACTCTATGTGTACATCATTTGAGACTGTTAAAACTATTCTCAGCGGCACACGTGACAGAAGTAATATCTGGAGCGTTAATACTGAGAAGGAGTATCATGAATCCACGGAGGAAAAGAATCCTGAGGATGAAGAGATAGAAATAGACTGAATTTATAAGGGCGCCATATTAATGGCGCCCTTATTTAAAAGGAACAGTCAGCGGGTCTTCATACGAGGCGCGGTGGTGTTTTAATAAAATATTAAATTTTGAGCGTATAAGGAGGGTGTTATTTTGATTAACTACAAGCAAATTGCTGAAGAAACTTATTGGATTGGCGGAAGTGACAGAAGACTTTCAAGATTTGAGAATATTTTTCCACTTAGTAATGGCGTTTCCTATAACAGTTATGTTATAACTGATGAGAAAACTGCATTACTGGATACAGCAGATATCTCAATCTCAGATCAGTTTCTTGAAAATCTGAATGGTGTACTTGATGGTAGAAAGCTCGATTATCTTGTAATAAATCATATGGAGCCTGACCACTGCTCACAGATAGCTACTGTTGTTGCTATGCATCCGGATGTAACTCTTGTAGGAAATGCCAAGAGCTTTACATTCCTTTCCCAGTTTTTCCCAGAGCTTAATGACCAGAAGAAGATTACTGTGGCAGAGGGTGACAAGCTGGAGCTTGGAAAGCATACACTCAGCTTTGTGATGGCACCTATGGTTCATTGGCCTGAAGCTATGTTTTCATTTGACAGTACAACCGGCGCACTTTTCAGCGCAGATGCATTTGGAACCTTTGGCGCTATTGATGCAGGCATTTTTGCAGATGAATATGACTTTGAGAAGATTTTCCTTAATGAAGCCAGAAGATACTATGCAAATATTGTAGGTAAATATGGCATGCAGGTTCAGGCAGTGCTCAAAAAGGCAGCAGGACTTGATATTAAGTTTATTTGTCCTTTGCATGGTCCTATTTGGAGAGAGAATATTGCCTGGTTTATTGATAAATACCAAAAGTGGAGTACATACACACCTGAGGATGAGGATATAGTTGTTATTTACGGAAGTCTCTATGGACATACTGAGAGTGCAGCGCAGAAGGCTGCTTCCATGATCCGTGAAAAGAGCGGAAAAAAGGTCTTTGTTTATGACGTATCTCAGACACATACTTCAGAACTTATTTCTGAGGTTTGGAGATGTAAAAAGATAGTTCTTTTCTGCCCTACATACAACAATGGAATTTATATACCTATGGAGAATTTCCTGTCTGACTGTCAGGCTCTTACCGTACAGAACAGAATCTTTGCACTTGCTCAGAACGGAACCTGGGCGCCTGCTTCAGGAAAGCTTATGACAGAAAAACTCCAGAGTCTTAAAAATGTGACAATTGTTGAGCCAATGCTCACAATAAAGAGTGCACTTCATGAGACAGACGCTCCGGAGCTTGATGCTTTTGTGAATGCTGTCATTGAAGCATAAATAATTTAAGTCCTTTACGTATACAGTCAAAAAGTGACTGATATAAGGAGGCAAGGAGGAGAAATGAAAGAATTTTTGAAGAGGAAGAATATCGTGATCTCAGGCAAGAGATACGGTATCGAAGCACTGTCTGCCATGGCACAGGGATTGTTTGCGTCATTACTGATAGGAACAATCCTTAACACTATCGGAACCCAGCTTGGTCTTGCGTGGCTTTCGGAGATTGGAAAGTATGCTTCATCAATGAGCGGTGCTGCAATGGCTGTAGCGATTGGTTATGCTCTTCAGGCACCACCACTTGTATTGTTTTCACTTGTAACCGTAGGATATGCTGCCAATGCACTCGGAAGTACAACTCTTTCAGGCGGAGCAGGTGCAGGCGGCCCTTTGGCAGTTCTCTTTATAGCAATAATCGCAGCAGAATGCGGAAAGGCTGTTTCTAAGGAGACAAAGGTAGATATCCTTGTTACACCGATCGTAACCATTCTTGTTGGTGTCGGTCTTGCAAGCCTTATTGCACCTGCAATTGGTACAGCAGCATCATCTGTTGGATCAGTTGTTATGTGGGCAACAGAACAACAGCCGTTCCTTATGGGAATCATAGTGTCAGTTGTTGTAGGAATAGCACTTACATTACCTATTTCTTCTGCAGCTATATGTGCTGCTCTCGGACTTACAGGTCTTGCAGGTGGCGCAGCGGTAGCAGGTTGTTGTGCACAGATGGTTGGGTTTGCGTGCATGTCCTTTAAGGAGAATAAGTGGGGCGGCCTTGTTTCTCAGGGAATCGGAACATCAATGCTCCAGATGGGAAATATTGTCAAGAATCCTAAAATATGGATTGCGCCTATTCTCACAAGTGCTATAACAGGTCCTATTGCTACCTGCATTTTCCATCTTCAGATGAATGACCCTGCAAGTGCAGTGGCATCAGGTATGGGAACCTGCGGCTTTGTTGGACAGATTGGTGTATATGCAGGATGGGTTAACGATGTGGCAACCGGCGCAAAGGCTTCTGTCACAGCTTTTGACTGGATCGGACTTATCCTTATATGCTTTGTTCTTCCGGCAGTTTTGACAACTGTATTTGGCCAGATTTTTAGAAAAATCGGCTGGATAAAGGAAGGCGATTTAAAGCTCTCATAAATTATTGAGAATCTGAAGTCATACATTTGATAAAAATGACATGGTTTTTATATAAAAGTTAATCGCCGGAGAATAAAATTATAAACTGCAGATGAGCGCTATATGATAGGGCTTGGTTAGTATCATGCAAATTCTAAAGACGTTTGTATACAAGTATTTTGAAACCTGTATATCATGTATAAGTTTAAGGAGGAAATTAGTATGAAGCAGTTTCCGGGATTTTCACACGGAATAAATCTTGGTGGGTGGTTGTCTCAGTGTAACCACACTAAGGAGCGTTATGACAATTTTATTAAAGAGAGCGATATTGAAAAGATTAAGAGCTGGGGACTTGACCATATAAGAGTTCCTGTTGACTATGATCTCGTTGAGGAAAAGGACGGAACATATAAAGAGGACGGATTTGCCTATATTCAGAAAGCTATAGACTGGACAGGAAAGTACGGACTGAATATGGTTCTGGATCTCCATAAAACCTTTGGCTACAGTTTTGATAACGGAGAACAGGAAGCCGGCTTTTTTGAAAATGAAAAGTATCAGGAGAGATTTTACAAGTTATGGGAGCAGTTCGCAGAGCGTTTTGGCAAATACGAGGACAGACTTGCTTTTGAGCTTTTAAATGAAGTAACAAAGAAGGAATATTGCGACACATGGAACAGAGTCTCAACAGAATGCATTAAGAGAATCAGGAAATTTGCGCCTACAATAAAGATTCTTCTTGGAGGCTATTACAACAACAGCATAGTTGCACTTAAGGATATCTGTGCACCCTATGATGAAAATGTAGTATACAACTTCCACTGCTATGAGCCTCTTGTTTTCACGCATCAGGGCGCAGCCTGGATTGAGTCCATGGATAACTCATTCCGCATGCCTTTTGATTCAACCTATCGTGAGTATGATGAGAATGCATTTGCTCAGCTTGGTAACAGACCTGAGGAGCTTAAAGTATCTGATCCTGATAAAAAGCTTGGAATTGAGTATTTTGAGCAGTACATGGAAGAGGCAGTAAGAGTTGCCAATGAAAGAAATGTAGCTTTGTACTGTGGTGAGTACGGAGTTATCGATCTTGCGACTCCTGAAGATGCCCTTAAGTGGTATCAGGCTATTGGAACCTGCTTCAACAAGTACAATATCGGACGAGCAGCATGGAGCTATAAGGAGATGGATTTTGGTCTTTCCGATGCTCGCATGGATGCAGTTAGAGATGAAATACTTAAACTCATGTAAATATTACTTTGGCCACGAAATGTCACAATTATTATATAAATAGCCAAAGTAATAGTAATTGAATTAGTTTTGATATTAAAGGTATTGGTTTTGGAAACAGGACTGATACCTTTTTTAGTGTTACTGTCATTTAGGATTAATCTTTACTGCGTGCAGGGTAGCTTCCTTATGGAAAAAGGGTGAATCAATGTTATAATAGAAAAACGCAAAAATATTGCTAAGAAAGATGAGGTATTTTTAATGAGCATATTAAATGTTGAGCACCTTACACATGGCTTTGGTGACAGGGCGATTTTTGATGATGTGTCATTCAGACTTCTTAAGGGAGAACATATCGGGCTTGTAGGAGCAAATGGTGAGGGTAAATCTACATTTATGAACATAATTATCGGGAAGCTTATGCCCGATGCCGGAAATATCGAGTGGGCTAAGAATGTTAAGGTCGGATATCTGGATCAGCATGCTGTTTTAAAGGAGGGCATGACGATCAGGGACGTGCTTGCATCAGCCTATGAGCCGCTTTTTGATATGGAGCGCAGAATGAATGAGATCTGTGACGCCATGGGCGAAGCGGATGAAAAGCAGCTTGAGGAATACATGGAAGAGCTTGGAACTATCCAGGACCTTTTGACTACCCACGATTTTTACCTTATTGATTCGAAGATTGAAGAAGTATCAAGAGCGCTGGGATTTATTGATCTTGGTTTGGACAGAGACGTTACCGAGCTTTCCGGAGGTCAGAGAACGAAGATACTTCTTGCAAAGCTCCTTTTGGAAAAACCGGATATTCTGCTTTTGGATGAGCCTACAAACTATCTTGATGCCGAGCATATTGTCTGGCTTACAAGATACCTGCAGGAATATGAGAATGCATTTATTCTGATCTCACATGATATACCTTTCTTAAATAACGTGGTCAACATCATTTATCACATGGATGGACAAACCCATAGCCTTGACCGATATGTTGGTGACTATGATAAGTTCATGGAAGTATATGAAATGAAAAAGGCTCAGAGGGAGGCAGCATACAACAGGCAGCAACAGGAGATTGCAGACTTAAAGGACTTTGTTGCAAGAAACAAGGCAAGAGTTGCAACGAGAAACATGGCTATGGCAAGACAAAAGAAGCTTGATAGCATGGAGCTTATTGAGAAAATCCAGGAAAAGCCAAAGCCGGAGTTCAATTTTAAAACAGCAAAGACACCAAGTAAGTTCCTTTTTGAGATCGAGGATCTTGTTATCGGTTATGATGAACCACTCTCAAAGCCGTTAAATATGTTTATTGAGAGAAATTCATTTATTGTGCTTACAGGTGCAAACGGAATAGGAAAATCCACACTTCTAAAGAGCATACTGGGAATAATTCCACCTCTGTCAGGATCGGTTAAAAGAGGTGAAAATGTGGCAATAGGCTATTTTGAGCAGGAAATGTCACCTGATATTGAGACGACCTGCATGGAAGAAATTTGGAATGAGTTCCCTTCATTTTCACAGTATGAAGTCAGATCTGCTTTGGCAAAATGCGGACTTACAACCAAGCACATAGAGAGTAAGTGCAAGGTATTGTCCGGTGGCGAACAGGCGAAGGTAAGACTGTGCAAACTCATAAACAGAGAATCAAATATACTGGTCCTTGACGAGCCTACTAATCACTTGGATGTAGATGCCAAGGATGAACTCCACAGAGCTTTGAAGGAGTACAAGGGAACTGTTGTCATGGTATGCCATGAACCTGACTTCTACTCAGATCTTGCAACTGAGGTTGTGGACTGCACTAAATGGACTACCAGAATTTAAAATTGAAATCAAATTTTTGCTGTATTGGCTGCCTTTCCACGAGAGGCAGCCATAATTTTTGAGTAGGGCACTTGGTTAATTATGAATGTGTCAGTACACTAGTGCGAACCATTGGAGAATTGCGGATAAATCACATGGATGGAATATTGCGGCTCTTTTAGTGCTATAATTGATAGAACACATACAAAGGGGGTGCTACTGTAGGGGTCACCAGTAGCTAATTACATAACTTGTCATATTGTGTATCTATGGTGTTATGATGATATCAGTGTTTGTAGGGCTGATTGGAAAAAGATAACTGAGCATTAGGGCAAGAGCTTTACTTGGCATAATGCAGGATGCTTTTGCCAAATGATATATTTTATAAAAATTGTAAAAACCAGGAGAATTAGTATATATGAAAAACAGAAACTATTCGAACGCGAGAGTACTCACAATGATTCCGATTATTGTTTTGGTGATAACAGTAATCTGTATGGTACTTGCAACAATACTCGAAGTTCCTACGAATAGAGGTGCAATATATTCGATCCTTGCATTTATTGGATTGCTGAATATGTTAATAGCGCCGTTTCCGTGTCTTGTGATATCCATTATCGGAACGGTGTATTCTGCAAAGGCAACAAAGGAAGGCATAGCTCAGGCTAAAAAATACCTTATTCTGGGAATCATAGAGATCCTTGTCTACGTTATAGGAGGAGCTTTGACAGTCCTGATGATCCTGGGCGGACAGAGCGTGTGAGTAAACATCAAGTCCTGGTGCTGATATTTTTATGTTTCTTGAATTAACAAAAAAGGGGCTGTCGCACTAGATTTTAAAGACCGTAGAACAAATACAAGGTCTTAAAAAAGCTGCTGTAACAGACCCCATGACAGGACTTCTAAACAAAGCTTCTTCACAGGAAGAAATTGATTTACTAGCAAAAAGTAATGCCGGCGCCCTTATGATGATTGATTTAGACAGTTTTAAGCCAGTAAACGATATCTATGGTCACGATATGGGGGATAAGGTTCTCATACGATTTGCAGAAATCATCCGCTCAGCCATACGCTCCACAGATTTGGTTGGACGAATGGGTGGTGATGAATTTATTGTTTTTTGCAAAAATATCCTTGCAAGATAACTTTCGAGATAAATCAAATATAAATAAATGTTGACAGGTACGCCCCCGCATTACTGCGAGGGCGCATTTATTGAAATTTAATTCATGGCTTCAAGACTATCTTTATATAATCTTGTTCTGGTAATGATTACAAAAAATACTATATCAAGTACAATTGAAACCGGATTAACCAGTGTTTTGTAAACATCACTGAATGGATAGATCATTGCTCCTGTAAGAACGATATTTTCAAACATATGTAAAAAGAATATTGGAAAGACTTTTCTGTGTGAAATAACATATATCGAACTATATACAAGGGAATTTGTTACACACATAAGTACAAAGCATACCGCTAAAAGCATGTTCGAATGAGCCCATTCATACTGAATCTGAGCAGGATAAAAGAACAGTGGTAAATGCCATATTCCCCAGATTAATCCAATAATTATCGAACCTTTTACAACATTCTTTTTATTGATTACCATATCTGAGAGAAAGCCTCTCCAGCCAAACTCTTCAGAGAATGGTCCTGATATCAGCCCCCAAAACAGGAAATAGAAAAACATTAATGGATTTCCAGCAATAAGTTTTAGCCCCTCAAATCCGAGATTTTCTCCTCCATTCATCTTGGATATTGTCTGTGTGACAAAGCACTCAATACATATGAGAAGCAAGCTGATAAATATAGCTAAAATACTTCTTTTATCCGGTACAAGACATCTTTTGAAGAAATCTTTAATATTCTCTTTTTTGTATAAAACAGCGACAAAAATGCCTCCTAAAAGTGATGGAAGCATACCCCCGATAACAAAAAAGATAGATGCAAAGTCAAATGAAGATACCGAAGTCTCTTCTACATTCATTTGTAATACTATTGGCGTAAATTGAAAGAGCCACGTTAATAAAAGTGTAACTATAACGAAAATAACAGCTACCTTTTTCTTGCTTAAATTCTCATTTTTCATGCACTACCCCAATCCCCGTAACAATTTTTTATAATACAGTTCAATATTTTATCAGTTTATATGGCTGTTATCTACGCATTTAGTGCTAATTTTAATAAGGGGCTGTCGCACTAAGCATGATTTAATCATCTAAAGCGACAGCCCCTTTTTATTAGTCGAAGTGACAGGATTTGAACCTGCGACCTCTGCGTCCCGAACGCAGCGCTCTACCAAACTGAGCCACACTTCGATATATATAAGCAAAGGATACGATATGACCTTTGCAGCAAAAAATATGATACAATGAAAATGGTTTATTTGTCAATAGCTTAAAGGCAGGGGTATGAAAATGCAGTTAAAAAGATTTATTGCAGGTGGCAGAGAATGTGCTTCAAATGAAGTAAGTGAGCCTGAATGCGTTGTTATTCAGCTACATGGCGAGCTGGAAATGAATTCTATAAATAAGGAAATTGAGAATATCGAAGTGGATTCAGAGCGCAAAGTGCTCTATGTTTTCTGTAAAATAGAGGATTGGGATAAAGAACTGGCACCATGGAGTGCACCACCGGTTTTTGGAAATGTACCATTTGGAGCAGGAGCAAAGGATACGCTTGAGTTTATAGAGAATGAGCTGCTACCGGCAATTAATGCGGAGTACAAAATAGCACCGGAGTGCCCTAAGATACTGGTAGGATATTCTCTTGCGGGACTATTTTCCCTATGGAGCGCATATCAGAATGATTTGTTTGATGCAGTAGCGGCTGTTTCTCCATCAGTCTGGTTCCCTGATTGGATTGAATATGCGAAAGCCAATCAGCCTAAAACAAAAAATATTTATCTTAGCCTTGGGGATAAAGAGGATAAGACGAGAAATAAAGTAATGAAGAACGTTGGCAACTGCATACTCATGCAAAAAGAGATATTTGATCAGCAAAATGATATGTCAAGCACATTCGAATGGAATGAAGGTAATCATTTTAATAACGAAGAATTAAGATGTGCAAAAGGAATAAACTGGTGTCTTAAAAATGTTCTATAAATGAGATACAATTAACGGACAAATTCGATGTTGGCGTTTTGATAGCCTGATAAGGACTATTGGCTGATGCGATAGATAAATAATAAAAGTGAGAGAAAAATATGAAAGAAATAGTTATATCAGATGCTAAGGCATTTTTGAAAAAAGGTGAGGGAAGAACTATCAAAGCAGGCGGCGCCTGGGTTTTTGATAATGAGATAAACAGAGTTGAAGGTGATTTTGAGAATGGGGATATCATTGAAGTCCTTGATCATGATGGATATTTTATGGGGTATGGATTTATAAATACTCATTCCAAGATCAGAGTCAGAATGATGTCCAGACGTAAAGAGAATCCTGTAAACGAAGAGCTTATTGAGAAAAGAGTAAGAAACGCATGGGAATACAGAAAAGCTGTCATGAATCCCAGCGTCTATGGTTTTGAGGTTAAAGATAATGCGGAAAGCGAAGCTCTTAAAAAGCTTTCATGCAGACTCATATTTGGCGAGGCAGATTTTCTTCCGGGAATAACGATAGACAAGTTTTCAGATATCCTTGTAATAGAATCCCTTGCACTTGGCACGGATCGTATGAAAGGACTGATAATAGACACATGTAAAAAGGTGCTTTTAGAGGACGGAGTTGTGATTCGCGGAGTGTTTGAGCGAAGCGATGCCAAGGTTCGTGAGCAGGAAGGCCTTGAAAGAATTAAAGGCTTTATTGGTGAACCTTTTGATACAAAGGTTCTTATAGAGGAAAATGGCGTAAAGTATTACGTGGATGTTGAAAATGGTCAGAAGACCGGATTTTTCCTTGATCAGAAAAATAATAGAAGAGCGATAGCTTCGTTATGTAAAGGTAAGAAGGTGCTTGATTGCTTCACACATACCGGCTCCTTCGGACTTAATTGTGCAAAGGCAGGAGCTAGCTCGGTACTTGCAGTTGATGCATCGGATCTTGGTTGTGCTCAGGCTGAGGAAAATGCAAAACTGAATGGCCTGGAGGATATTATCAAATTCAAATGTGCTGATGTATTCGATCTTTTGCCTGAACTTGAAAAGCAGGGCGAGAAATATGATGTAGTGATCCTTGATCCCCCTGCATTTACAAAATCCAGGGCTTCTATAAAGAAGGCGGTCACAGGATATCGTGAGATAAATATCAGAGGAATGAAGCTGGTGAAAAACGGAGGTCTCCTTGCAACATGTTCCTGCTCACATTTCATGGATGAGGAACTGTTTGCAAAAACAATCAAGGAGGCAGCCCGCAGCGCACATAAGCAGCTTAGACAGATCGAATTCAGGCAGCAGGCAGCTGATCATCCGATACTCTGGTCAAACGACGCTTCCTACTATTTGAAGTTCTACATTTTCCAGGTATGTGACGAGATGTGACAACCTGAAAATCCCATGAAAGCTGATGTTAATTAAAAACAGCCACTCTTTACTGCGATATGCAATAAGGAGTGGCTGATTGCTTGAGCAGAATACTTAGCCAGGCTCTACACAATCTTGGTGCGAGCCATATAAGTCCACTTAGAGTGGCATAGCCGATCTCAGTGGAACCTGCTTAGTAGAGCAAACTGATAGAATTTGATTCATATAACTCGGAATTAGTCTCTTTTCAGTCTGCCGTGTGCCTTAGAATTTTACAACCTTGGGTTCATCAGTGAATGATGAGAAAGTAGCAGTAGCGTTCTTGAAGTAAAGAACCTCTGTGTTATCATCTTCTGCTGAATACATGCCCTGAAGTGAAGGATATGCATCTAACATGTGCTTCTTAGCTTCTACTCTGTCATCGCGAACAAGCTCACCGGCAACACGTACCCACTTGCCTTCTGCAAAGCCGCAGATTTCTACCTTGGGGTTAGCCTGGATCTGCTTGGAAACCTCTTTAACTTTTCCGGTCTGAATATAAAGCTTATCTTCAAAAATATCGACAGTACCAAAAGGACGAACTCTTGGCTGATCACCTTCAACTGTTGCGAGATAATAGGTATTACACTTCTTTAAAAACTCGTATACTTCCTGCATTTTATGCCTCCTTTAGATTTAGATTGTATAAAATGTATTATAAGACTACAAATACTAAAAGGCAATAAATCAAAAGTCATAAAAGTTATATAAATTGAAAACAATCTATTGCTGGCATGGACTATTACTGTATAATCAAAATATGATACAGGATATAACACCGAAAATTTATAATAATGAATATAAGAATAAGCATCCAAAGCCCGGAGATTACTTGTTATCTTTCAGGGGCAGGGAGCTTTTGTGCGCTTTTGGAGAGTATGAAAAAGTAAAATTCCCTAAGGTAGAAGAGCTGGGAACCGAATCTGATAAATTGATATATCTCTTTTCCATCGATGATATCGGCTTCTTTATGCCGAAAAATGAAAATGACATTCAAATCCCTGAAGCGCCGCAAGGCTCAGATATTGAGAAAAAATATCACTATGAAGATATACGGGTCCTGAGAAAAGCCAATCCGGGATTTCTGTGTTTTGCAGGAATGACCGCATACCATCTCCATGTCTGGTATAGTGATAACAGATTTTGCGGTAGATGTGGACATAAGACAGAAATCTATGATAAGGAGAGGGCATTAAAGTGCCCTGATTGCGGAAATATTATATATCCCAAGATCTGTCCGGCTGTAATTGTCGGTCTCACCAATGGAGAAAAAATCATGATGACCAGGTATGCCGGAAGAGCATATAAGGGAAATGCGCTCATTGCAGGCTTTTGTGAAATTGGAGAGACGGCAGAGGACACCGTAAGACGAGAGGTTTTTGAGGAGGTAGGATTAAAAGTTAAGAATATCAGGTATTTTGCAAGTCAGCCCTGGGGATTTGATTCTAATCTGCTGATGGGATTTTTCTGTGATCTTGACGGCGAGGGAAAAGTGAATATAGATGAAAATGAGCTTTCCCATGCTGAATGGGTCCATAGAGATGACATAGGAGAAGAGGCAAGGAACCTTAGTCTGACTGCAACAATGATGATGTATTTCAAGGAACACCCGGAGCACTTTAAT
Organism: Butyrivibrio sp. LC3010; assembly: GCF_000424385.1. Classification (GTDB taxonomy): domain Bacteria; phylum Bacillota; class Clostridia; order Lachnospirales; family Lachnospiraceae; genus Butyrivibrio. The sequence goes on from NZ_AUJU01000001.1 coordinate 137,430, forward strand.
TAAGCAGATTTTTTGCAAAACATACTTGCAAAGAGAGGGGCTATATGGACGAGAAGATGAGAATAATCGGAAGACAGATGGGAATAAGAATGGGAATTCTTATGAGCTTTTTTATGGCAATCATCGGCCCGTTGTCAGCGGGACATCTGACAATTCCGGGTTTCATATCCGGCTTTATAATAAGCTCGATAATCAGCATTATCATCGGACTTATTATTCCGGTGGGGAAAGTAACCGGAGCTGTCTGTAAAAAGCTGAAACTTGAAAGAGGTAAGCTGCTGACAAGGATAGTGGAGAGCCTGATTTCCGATATCATTTATACTCCGGTCATGACCCTTGCCATGGTGGCGTTTGCCTACAATATGGCTATGAGACAAAGCGGAGGAATGGCGCAGATCTCATTTTTGCCCATGTTTTTGCATTCATGTATCATTTGCTTTGTGGTTGCCTTTTTCCTGATACTCATTTTCCAACCTCTGTTTATGAAGATGCTTATGAAGAAAAATGGGCTGGAATAAATTGTCTGATTTTCAAGATGATAAAAAATATTACATAAATATTTCGCAAAATTACGAAAACGATAAAAAAGTATTGATTTTTGTAAAAAAATAAATATAATTGTAATATGTAAGGGAACAATAATAGAGGATGGGTGATGACATCATTCCAAAAAAAAGATTGGTTACAGGAACTGACGATAAAATTCGTACGATTCTTGTGACCAATTTTATTTTTATTGAATGATTAAGGGATGTTTTATAGATAAAGAACAGTGGGATGCTATATAATTGAATTAATGAATGTATTTGTGCGGTTTTTCAGAAATGGTTGGTGGAATATGGAAGATAAACTTAGCATTGAATTAAAAGAAACATACCTTTATGAATACCAATTTGCTGATTGGGAAGAACTCAATGAGGATATTCTCAAAGATGATGATACACCGTCAGAAATTCTGGATATTCTATATGAAGCTAATAAGACGGACTTAAGAGTTCTGAGGGGGATAGCAATACATCGAAAGGCTTCTCCTTCGCTTTTGAAGACGCTGGCTAATAATGAAAATGACGCGGTAAGGTGGGGCGTGGCGGAAAACTTAAGTACACCTAAGGAGGTTTTGCGTAAACTGGCAGGTGACAAAAGTGAAGTTATCCGTTACAGAGTTGCGCTTAATCCGAATACGTCGGAAGCCGTGTTCTTAATGTTTCTAACTGATGAGAGCAAAATAGTGCGAAGCGGGGTTGCGGCAAATGAAAATGCTACGGAAGAAATGCTATCAAAACTTTCTCATGATGTGGAGAAGACTGTACGCCTTGCAGTAGCAGAAAACGGAAATACACCTTCTGAAATATTGAGCGCTCTTGCCACTGATGATGACAGGAATGTCAGGGCAGCAGTTGTAACTAATCCAAACGTCAATGAAGAAATACTTATAAGCCTGGCATCAGACGAAAGTACGGCTGTTAGAGAAGCGGTAGCTAAGAATAAGAAGACGCCACCGGATGTATTAAAGAAGCTTATTAGAGATAATGAGATAGTTGTAAGAAACGGTGTCGCTGCAAACGAGAGTACCCCGGTGGACCAGCTGATGGAGCTCGCAAATGACCAGAAACAGTCTATTCGTACTGCAGTAGCCGGGAATGCTAATTCATCTGAAGCAATATTAAGGTATCTGTCAGATGATGGCGATGCATACGTGAGAAAAGCTGTTGCAAGTAACCGAAACACCCCTGAGATAGTTTTAGGAAGACTTTCAAAGGATGATGACTGGAGAGTGTGTGAAAAGGTAGCCAAGAATCCTAGCTCACCTCCCGATGTGCTATGGTTTCTTGCCGATTACAGAGATGGTTATGTACGAAAAGCTGTTGCAAGCAATAAGAACGCTCCGCCTGAAGTTCTTGTCAGACTTTCAGAGGATGATGAGTGGCTGGTTCGTGAGAATGTTGCCAAGAACGTTAATGCACCGCCGGAAGCACTTATGAAAATGAGAAATGACGAAGATCTGCGTGTAACAAGGCTGATTGTAAAGAATCCAAATATGACAACGGATGACCTGACCTGCCTTGCTGTATCCAGAAATTTCAGACTGAGATATAAGGCATGTGTTCAACTTCTGAAACGTGCCGGGGAATAGAGCTCTTGTAAAATTTATAAATTTTTTACATTTTGTAATAATATTTCATTCCGTTTACACCATATGGAAGATGTTGTGGGAGGAAGTTTTCAGATAACAAGGTATAGTATCGGTTAAAGGATGCGAATTGTATAAAAATATAATAAATTTATACTATTTTTAGAATAATTCACTTAAGTATTCTTGCAATTATCCGATATAAGATATAGCATAAGACTATAAACATTATTTCATAGTTGGTTTTCAAGTTAGAAAAGGAGAAATGAAATGATTAAGAAAATGAGGGCGAAATTAAATGAAAAGAAGGGCTTCACACTTGCTGAACTCCTTATTGTAGTTGCGATCATAGCAGTACTGGTTGCTATTGCTATTCCGATATTTACAGCACAGTTAGAGAAGGCTAGAGAAGCTACAGATGCCGCAAATATTCGTGCTGCATACGCTGAGGTAGTAGCAGAAGCATTAACACAGACAACATCTGCGTCAGTTACGCGTACTGTGACACTTCAGCAGAAGCAGGATAATTGGCAGACATCTCCGGCTCCAAATCTTGCTGGTGGTGGACAAATATCTGGCGGAAGTCATGTTGATGCTTCTACAGAAGGCACACCAAAAGCAAGTGGAAGCTGCACAGTAACTTATACACCAGGTTCAGGGACAGGAACACCTGCAACTGCAGACACAGTTAAAATAGCGTTTAGCAACTAAAAAGGTATGTTGATCATAATAAAATCAGTTATTTCGCGATATTTAGAATCGTGATATAAAGGAAAAGGGACTGATACACGTGAAGGTGTTCAGTCTCTTTAAATTAATCAACGTAGTAATCATCTTTTTGCATTATTAGAGAATATATTGACCTAAAGTGGTGTTCATAAGAATGGAACTTAACAACTTCACTGATGCACCATTTTCTAATTAATATCTTTTTCAAATTCGACAAATCCAAACTGTGAAATAGGACCTTTCTGAAATATGCAGCGCAAATCTAGCAATATGATCTGCGAAATAGGAACTTTTAGATATGCGCAGCTCAAGTCCAGGAGTATAAGCTGCGAAGTAGAGGCTTTTGAAATACGCAGCACAAGTTCGGTAATGTGAGCTGCAAAATAGAGGCTTTTCGATATGCGCAGCACAAGTCCAACAATAAGAGCTGTGGAATAGAGATTTTTGAAATGCGCAGCACAAATCCAGCAATATGAGCTGCGAAATTACAACTTTCTGAAATACGCAGCCCACTATGCAACCGCAGTATAGCACATTTGTGCCTGCGTATAAGGTGTATGTAATTTGAAAATGGAATACAAGGTTACTGTTCAGACAGCTCTGCGCACTTGCTGCGCTGAGCGTGAGAATGTTCTACGTCTTGAATATAAGATTTGCCCCTTTGCCGAAGGCAACTGGAATGGGCAAATCCAGTTGCTGTGAGCACCGTAAGGTGTGAACAGTAACAATACAAGCTTTAATTCTCAATTCAATTAGCTGCGTGATTGATACTAATGCTTTAAAGGTGCTATAATACTGATAATTATATAATTATTATTTCGTCATTTATCGTACTCAGGACATTGCCTATGGACAAGATCAGAAATAGCAAAGGAATAGCCAGAGCAGTGGCAATACTCGCACTAATTGCCGCAGTACTTGTCGCTATTATTGTTTATAGGATTGTACGCATCAATACAGAGAAGCCTTTAGTGGAAATGGATGAGACAATAGTGATTTCTGCAGAGCGTGAAGCTCTTGTCAATTATCTTCAGGATGATTCTCTGACAGGGACTGTGGCGGTATTTGATATCGAGAGTAAAAAGTTCATAGAACCGGCAACAGCTAAGCAGACAGTTAAGCCCTATGGGAACTCAAAAGAGCATAAGGGAAAATATCTGTTAATTACATTTGGAGAAGACCATAGTATCTCTTCTAAATGGGTGGCACCGTAATTACTTTAGTTTGACATTTTTATCAGGGGGAAATATGCCAAAGAAGAGGATAGGTGACCTGCTTATTGAGCGAGGCCTAATTACTGAAAAAGAGCTTCAGTTTGCTTTGGATATGCAGAAGCAGACCCATGAAAAGCTAGGTGAAGTTCTGATCAACAACAGAATAGTCACTCCGGAAAACGTAGCAAAAACGCTTGCGGTGCAGATGGAGATTGACTACATTGACCTGGGAAAGGTGAGCATATCTCAGGATATGGCGAAGCTTGTGCAGAGAAATACTGCAAAGCAAAATCATCTTGTGCCTGTGCAAAAGAGAGGGGATTCGCTATTAGTAGCAATGGACGATCCCTTGAATTACTATGCTCTTGATGAAGTGCGCAAGGCTGTTAATCTTAAGATTGTGCCTCTGATTGCGACGCATGTGGCGGTTGAGAGAGCAATCAATACCCTCTATGGAAATGAAAATGCCAAGCAGGCTATTGCCGATTATAAGAGAGAGCTTGGAACAACTGATAATGATAATGAGCCTTCATTATCTCAGTTTGATTTTGTTATAACTTCTAATTCTATTAGCGGAGATGGGGAAGGTGCGCCCACCATCCGTCTTGTCAACTCGATCATTGAGCGTGCTGTTTCTGAGCGTGCTTCAGATATCCACTTTGAACCAAGAGAACATGATATGGATGTACGCATGCGTATTGACGGTGTGCTCAGAGAAGTACTGAGAGTACCTAAGGATGTAACTGTAGCAGTTATCGCCCGTATTAAAACCATGTCCGGAATGGATGTGGCAGAAAAAAGAATTCCACAGGATGGCAGATTTGCAGTAAGTGTCCTTGGCAAAAGTATCGACATGCGTGTATCCACACTTCCTATTGCCTGGGGCGAAAAGATAGTTTGCCGTCTTCTTGATAAATCCAGCACAGAAATAGATAAAGAAATGCTCGGACTGACTCCCGAGGATATGGAGAAGTACGAAAAGCTTATCCATTATAAAAATGGCGTTATGCTTCTTGTAGGACCTACCGGATCAGGTAAGACCACAACCATGTACGCTATGCTAAACGAATTAAATACAAGGGATGTAAACCTTGTAACCTTAGAGGACCCCATCGAATATAACATTGAGGGAATGAATCAGGTTCAGGTTAATCCCAAGACAAATATGACCTTTGCAAACGGACTTAGAGCAATACTTCGTCAGGACCCGGATATCGTATCAGTAGGTGAGATTCGTGACGGTGAGACAGCAGAGATTGCCTTAAGAGCTGCTCTTACCGGACGCTTTGTAATGAGTACCATCCACACAAATGATGCGGTTGGAGCCATAGACAGATTGATGGATATCGGTATCGAGCCATATCTGATATCGGCTACTTTAAGAGGTGTTATATCACAAAGACTTGTAAGGCGTGTATGTCCTTACTGCGGCGAAGATTATGAGCCCCAAAGTGATGAAGTAGAAAGGCTTGGTATAAAAATTGAACCCGGAACGAAGTTTAAATTCGGAAAGGGTTGCCAGCACTGCTTTAACACCGGATATTCCGGACGAATAGGTGTTTTTGAAATAATGATGATTACACCTGAAGTCAGGGACCTTATCTATAAGAGAGCCGGCAGAACTGAGATTGAAAAGGCGCTTAAGAAAGAAGGAACAGGTTTTGTATCACTTAGAGAAGCAGGAGCAAAGCTTGTTCTTGCGGGTGTAACCACAACCTATGAAGTAATGAGAGTAGTAAACGAAAGCGACTAAGGTTTTTAGATTTATATGAGGGATATGCCATGACGACGATAGATGAACTGGTAGCCAGAGCAAAGTCAGAAGGGGCATCTGATATACATATTATATGCGGACTTCCGCCAAAGTACAGGAAGGGCGGAGACCTTGAAGATATGGAGAGCGAGCCTGTAAGTAAGGAGGAGTGCCTTGATTTGGCAAGAAAACTTGCAGGTTCTGAGGAAGCTTTTAATGAGCTTATGTCAGTAGGAGAGCTTGACGCTGCAGATACGTTTGCAGATAACAGATGCCGTATCCATCTCTTTAAGCAGCAGGGAGTTCCGTCCCTGGCACTTAGAATACTTTCGGAGAGAATCCCGGAGCTTTCAACCTTGGGGCTTCCGCTGGCAGTGCTTGATCTTCCGAAATTACACAAGGGAATTGTACTTGTTACAGGTGAGACAGGCTCAGGTAAATCAACAACCCTGGCAGCAATCCTTGATAACATCAATCATAACTACAGGAGACATATAGTAACTCTTGAAGACCCGGTTGAATATATGTACAAACCGGATTTATGTGCAATCAATCAAAGAGAAGTAGGCAAGGATACTCAAAGCTTTGCCATGGGACTCAGGGCATCGCTCCGTGAAGATCCCAACGTAATTCTCATTGGTGAAATGCGAGACAGAGACACAATAGAAACTGCCATAACGGCAGCAGAGACAGGACATCTTGTTTTTGGAACCCTGCATACAGGAAGCGCAGCTGATTCCATAGACCGTATGGTGCAGGTATTTCCTGAAGCGGCGCAGCAGCAGATAAGGCTGCAGCTTTCCATGGTATTACAGGCGGTGCTTACGCAGCAGCTCATTCAGAAAAAGGGCGGAGGCAGAGCACTCGCATCAGAATACATGATAGTCACTGATGCTATAAGGAATCTCATCAGAACAGGAAATACACCTCAGATAGCTAATGCAGTTGCAACAAGTGCAGAGCTTGGGGGACAGACAATGGATCAGTCCATAGTAATGCTCGTTAGAAAGGGGCTTATCACAAGGGAAAATGCACTTCATTATGCTGTAAATAAAGACTTTGTAACCAGAAATATGAATTAAAGTCAGAGGGGAATTATGAACAGCTACAAGTATACAGCGCTTACAACTTCAGGCGATAAAGTAGAGGGAATGCTGGAGGCGATTGACCAGCTTGAAGCTACAGCTAAGATAAGACAACAGTATAACGTGGTTCTCTCAATTAAGGAGATACACGGGAGTAGTGCCGAACTTCCGGATATTCTGGGGGCTGAAATCGGTGGAAAAAAGCTTGATCCCAAAGCTTTTACTCTCATGTGCAGCCAGTTTGCGACTATCCTCTCTGCAGGTATACCTATATCCAGAGCAGTTAAACTCATAAGAGATAAAACCACAAACAAGACTCTGAAAAATATGCTGACCAAGGTATTTGCGGATGTTGAAGCAGGACGATCACTATCAGCAGCATTTAATGAGCATGGTGGCGGAACGCTTCCCGCAACTTTCTGCGAAACCTTAAGAGCAGGGGAAGAAGCCGGTGATCTTGCCAACTCATTTGATTCTATTTACAAACACTTTGACAAGCAGACCAAGATGGGTGCCAAGGTCAGAAGTGCCATGGGCTATCCTTTGTTCGTATTATTTGTAGCGGTTGTGGTTGTAATTGTCCTCATGGTAAAGGTTGTACCTACATTTACGGCTATCTTTGAGGAAATCGGAAGTGAACTTCCGCTCATTACAAGAATGCTTATTGGGATATCCAACTTTTTCAGCAAATATATTCTAGTGATTGTCTTCGTATTTGCGGTACTTGTAGTGGCATATCTTTTGTATAAAAGAACACCAAAGGGAGCAAGAAAACTTGCTGAGATCCAGCTAAAGCTTCCGGTTCTTGGAAATATTGCAGAGCTTAATGCGGCAAGTCTTTTTGCCAATACAATGGCTACCATGATAGGTTCGGGACTTCCTGTAACGAAAGCTGTAAGCATAACCTCAAAGGTTATGACAAATGAAGTTTATAAGGAAGAAATTGCCGCAATGGTGGGCAAGATCGAGGAAGGTAAGACAGTAGTAGATACCATGCGTGATATTGAAGTCATGCCGGATATACTGACAGATATGGTAGGCGTGGGTGAAGAAACCGGTGAGATGAAGCACACCATGGACGTTGTAGCAAAGTATTATGACAGTGAACTTGAACAGGCTGTAGCAAAAGCAATAGCAATGCTGGAGCCGGCGCTTCTAATATTCATAGCGGTTATTGCGGGATTTATAGTAATAGCAATTTACATGGCTATGTTTACCATGTATCAGGGGATGTGATTTGGCAGAGTTTATTTATTACATTGTATGCATATCTCTATTCGGACTTGTTTTTGGATCCTTTTTAAACTGCATGGCTATGCGGATTGTCAGGAAAGAGGATTTCGTAAAAGGAAGAAGTCACTGTATGGAATGCGGGCATGAGCTTTCAGCAGCTGATCTTATACCGGTTTTCAGTTACGTGTTCAGCCGCGGAAAGTGCAGATACTGCGGAAAGAAAATTTCAATAAGATATCCTCTTGCAGAGCTGACCTTCATGCTACTGTCGATAATCCTGTTTCTCCATACGGGGGCTGACTGGATAACCTTTTTCAAAGAGTGGATTCTGACAGGATGCCTGTTTGCCATAGCATTAACTGACCTTGAATCCTATGAAATACCGGACATGCTGCTTATAGTAGCGCTTATAAGCTGGATATGCTTTTCAGTAGTGGAATTCATACTTGGAATAAGCAGTATAAAGTTCATTATACAAAGTATCCTTACAGGACTGCTTTTTGGAGCGGCGATACTGATAATAAGTCTTGTAATGGACAAACTACTAAAAAAGGACAGTCTTGGAGGCGGAGATATTAAACTATTTGCACTTCTTGGAGTATATCTGGGATTTGCTAAAACCTACGAACTTATAATTTTGTCCTGTATTTTGGGACTGATATTTGCATTTTTAAGAAAAAGAATAGATAAATCGGCATCACAGGAATTTCCACTTGGTCCTGCGATTGCTGCTTCAGCTTATATTTTACTTATTGTTGGAGACGCCGTAACAGCCTGGTATTTGACGCTGCTATGAGAGGGGTAAACTGATGGCAAAGAATCAGGGCATATTAGGAATAAGTGTTTCACATGGAAGACTTGCGCTGACCTTGATGAAGGGCGGGGTGGTACGTAAGTCTTACTGGGAAGAAATACCCGCAAACGTAGTTGAGGGTAATAGAATCCTGTCACAGAACCTTTTTGCTGAATTCCTCAGGGAACAGATGAAGGACAAGGGAATAAAGTGCAAAAACGCAGCTTACGTTATAGCAGATAGCGACATTTTTGTGCGAAAGATTTCCATGCCCTTAATTGATGATGAGCAGCTTCGTTACAATATACCCTTTGAGTTCAGGGACTTTATTCAGGGAGAGCTTAATCAGTACGTATTTGATTATGTAAAAAGACAGAGCGATGAAGATGAGGCTTCAACTATAAATCTTCTGGCTTATGCGGTTCCCCTTGAACTTTTGACAACTATTCGTGAGACTTTGAAGCTGGTGGGATTAAAGCTTATAAAGGCGCTGCCTGAGACATCTGTTTATGAGACTCTTCTTAGTACTTTGGGAGATGAAGAAGAAGTAAAAAAGGAAAGATGTTTCATGGATATCGGCCGCCGTGCCATCAGAATGATGATATTCAAAAACGGAGAGTTTAAGCTTTCACACATGATCGATATCGGTGAGGATCATGTTATACAGGCTCTTGCAGATGAGCTGAATGTAGATACTCATCTTGCACTTACTTATCTAAGAAATGGCTACAACGAATGTGACAGGCTTCCTGCCGCGATAAATGCCTACAAGGATATTTCCATAGAAGTTTTAAAGGGGCTGAATTTCTATGAAATGTCCGATATGACTTCAAGACTTAAGGATGTGGTTCTCTGCGGAACAGGTGCCATGACAGAGCCTCTGGTTGAGATATTAAAAGAGCGAGTTGATAAAAACGTTCAGACAATGGACGAGCTGTTTCCTAAATACAATCAGAGAAAGGAAATAAATGTTACTTACGGATCTGTAGGAATTATCCTGAGCGATGCCGTAGGTGTTACCACAAAGAATAATCTCGCTGTTGCGGGTGTTAAGAAAAGAACTAATATATGGATCATAATTGCTTCAGTAGTCGCTGCGATTGCTGTGCTGGCTGTAATTGGTAAGTTAACTTTCCTTGACAGGGTGGGTGTACTTATAGCTGAGAGATATAAAGCCCAGCTCATCCAGGATCAGATAGATTCGATAAGCTCACTTATAGAGGGTGCCGGGGATCTCAAAAATGAGTATTACCACTACACCTGGGATACCATGAACGAAGAGGAACGAGGGAGGATTAGCCGCCTTGATGCCGCAAAACTCGTGGATCTTATTGGAAAACAGGGTATGAAGGTCACATACATGGACCTTGTAAAGGGTGCGATGACAATTGATCTTACTGCTAAAAATCTGGAGGATGTAAGTAAGCTTACGTTACAACTAAATGAGCAGGATATAGTTGAGAGCTGTTCTGTAGTATCAGCCAAGACCATAGAGGATGATGAAAAAACGGAGGAAGTTGAGTCGGGGGTAAATGCTGAGATTAAAGTATATTTGATTACGAAGTCTTCTGAAGAGGAGTGATAACGTGAACATACTAAACAGAGCTTTTACTAAAAATGAAAAAATACTTTTGGTCATTCTTCTGCTTGTCATAATCGGAGCAGGGTATTATCTGTTTGTCTCGACTCCTATTGAGCAGTCTATAGAAGCAGCAAGGAAGGAGCAGAATTCTCTGAATGTAGAACTGCAGGCTACTCAGGATAAGATAAAAAGCATGGAAGCTATGTCCGATGACATAAATACCAATAAGAAGGCGGAGCTTAGCTACCTGCCAAGCTACAACGCAGGAAAGAAGGAGCTTGATTTCCTTCACGATACTTTGAATAAGACAATGGATTACTCAGTAAGGTTTACAGACATTACAAGAGAGGGCGATCTTATCAGGCGTATGTGGGAGATGACCTTCACTGTGCGAAACTACGCAGAAGCAGAGAGAATCATTAAGAAACTTGAGGAAAGTGAAAACAGATGTCTCATAGAGGACATGGTTGTAACTCCATATAAGCTCAAAACAAACCTAAATGACAATGAAGTAACAGTAAAGCTCACCGGAGCATTTTATGAAACAATGCATGATGGCGTTCCGGATAAAGAGCTTCCCGAGGACTCTCTTAAGGATAACACATGAAGCATTTTCTAAATGAAAAAGCAATTTTGAAAAAACTTAATAACCGCGGTGCTTCTATTGTAGTGGCGCTGGTTGTTTTCATAGTCTGCTCTTTTGTTGCTCTTGCAATAGTAAATTCAGCAATATTGAACGCTCAGAGAACAATGGCTGAAAAAAGGGAAGAGATAGCATATGCCGCAACCACTAAGGCTATGGATCTGATAAGAGAGTGCATAAAAGACGATGCCAGCTATAGATATGAAGCGGGTGTGAGTTCCACACAGCCCACTGATTCAAATGAGCCCATAATAGAGGGTTTTGATAATAAGCTTGGCGAGACTATAAAGCTTATGGCGGATTCAGTAGCAGCGGGTGGAGGAAAGACAACTAAGACAATAACTTTTAGTAGTGCAGGTGTAGAGGATAAACTCAAGGGAACACTTAAGGGAAGAATAACGATGTACCCCAGTTACACGATAACCATTGATGTTTATATAAAGGGTAATAGCGGTTCTGCACTTGCAGATTATCCGCTTACTTTAACAATACCGGGATCATCAGAGATCGTTAAGGAAGATACTCTTGGAACGAAGACAAACGTTGGAAGCTATACAACAAAAGATATTAAGTATATTTCATGGTCCAAGAGCGGAATGTACGTGATAAGCAAAAAGTCGGATGCATAAGGGTTTTAGATTGGTATGAGAGTGGCAGAAAGACTAAGGGCAAAACTAAATAATCATCTTGGCGAGTCTCTTGGTGAAACTCTTGTGGCGCTTTTGATCGCCGCTCTTGCACTTACTATGCTTCCGGGGGCAATGGCTGCTGCAACCAGGGCAGATCTGGCGGCAAAGAAAGAATCCGTATACTATGAGGATTCCGGCAATGGTGCAGGATATGACAATGGGGTTACTGTTTCTGGTTTTACTATAGACCAATAAAAAACACGGAATGAAAATTATAAGAAGATTGACTGATAAATTGCATAAGAAGCTAAAAAGTGCAGGCAGTAAGGGCTTTTCAATCGCTGAAATGTTGTTCGCCGTGTTGATACTGCTTCTGGCTTCGCAGCTAATAGCGGAGTCCATGAGGCTGGCGGCGGCACATTACATTGATTATACGAACCATGCACATGCACAGATGATAATGTCTACGCTCTCCGATTTTGTAAGGTCTGAGATTACAACTGCCAGTGAAATAGATGATTCCTCGGGGGATATCACTTTCATTGACGGAAGCGGACTTATAGGTGGGCGATGCAAAATAGTAGATGGAACATCGATTTATCTGCAAAATCTGAAGGATACTAATAAAAAGTATTATCCTATCGTGGGAACTGAAGGTGGAAGTCCACACGATTATGCAGAGAAATTGGAGATAGATGCAGTATTTGAAAAAAGTGAAGAACCTACAAAACAAGATCCTAACTGGAAGTTTGAACTGAGCATAGAGGTATTTGATAAAAAGGGTAATTCACTGACAAAGGGTAAGTATGAGATTACTGTACCCGGTGAAGTAAAACAATGATTTTCTTAGGGATTTGCTCAAAATTTTAAGACTTGGGAGATGAGGGGTATGATTAAAGTGAATACTATGGGGACTTCTAGAAAAGGTCGTAATAAAGCTATATCCGGCTTTACTCTTGCAGAGATTCTGATTGCACTTGGAATTCTCCTGATTTTGATGGCTGTCGGTGTTATTGCCGGCACAAGAATAATAAGAAATACGAGACAGTCTCACCTTGATAAAAGAGCTGAGGCTGTTTACTATGCTGCTCAGAGCCGGATGATGGAGCTCTTTGTAACTCAGGAAAAAGTTGAAGAAGAGATTACCAAGGATGGAAAGACCGTAACAGTATCAGTTGTGGATGAGCTGTATAACGGAAATAAATTTGATTATAACGGTAAAGAGCTTGGTTATGTTACTTCTGATGATTCCGGAAGTATTGTTTTCAAGGATAATACCCTTAGCTCTGAAGTTGGCGGATCCAATGTAATTATTGAGTATGATCCCATAAGTCTTGATGTATATGCTGTAATTCTAAGCGATACCCCGGATAAAGGTGGAACATCCCTTGCAGGTCTTACAGGCCAGGGAAGCGGTGCTCCTGTAAGAGGAACTGCTCAGGATAGAATAGACGCATACAAGGGGTATGTAGGTTATTATGCTGAGGGTGATAATGGTGCTCTTGGTGCTAAGTCTGACAGCGGATTATCTGCAGGTGCATGGATCGTAAACGGAAGAGATCTTTTAGGTATAGTAAAGATCACTGTTGATAAGGAGACAAAGGATCTTTTAACAAACCTTACCTACAAACTTACGGTGAGAGGTCCTAAGACCGGAACCGGAGAAAACGAGACATACACAGAACTTAACATTACAGGAAGAGATATTGTATGGCAGAACTATCAGGGTGGACCTGATAACAATTACCTTAACATGACAGGAGCTGGAGTGGGGTCAGGTCAGAGGCATACTGTTAATGATGGAAGTCTGCAGGCAAACTGGTTTGGCGATGTTTCAAACTCAGCGGATACCTATGGACTTATTGGATATATAAAACTGGATTCGCTTGATAAGGATTATAGATTAAGTGATCTTCTTGCTGCAGGAATTCCCGTAGAAGGCCATGGAGGCGAGATTAAGCCCGGACAGGATATCAGTATATCCATAAAAGTATGGGATTCTGATTCTGCTGATGGACTCTCACAGCAGACCAGAAGTGCAACAGCTGTTTCCAATATTGAAAACAGTTTATTTGGCGACTTTGATTATAAGAATAATTTAAGCGTTGCTGAGATTATTTATCCTAGACATTTACAGAATCTTGATTATGAATATGCAAAGGCAGAAGCAGCAAATGCTGATGGTGCTCCTGCAAACGGTGCAAAGATAGCAGCTGTCCTGGCTGAAGATATAGACTGGTCTGAGGAAGCGAATAAATATAACAGTAATGTCAGGAATTTTACGCCCATTTCGAATCCGCAGCTTGTTTCATTTACCGGAGAGAGAGTTGAGCTGCAGCCTTCTACTACACAGCCGATTATCGATCAGTTAGCTGCTGTAGCTATTGCTGCTCCTGAAAATGTTACTGCAGTAAATCCTGAATATGGAAATGGAGCTGATACTCCTTCAGCAAATAAGTTCCATGTGATTGAGAATATAAGAATTGATACGACGGATACCAACTATGAAATAGTAGGTACTGACAAAAATGCCGGTCTTTTCGGAAATCAGGCAGGGATTACTATTGCAAATCTTGTGCTCAGAAAATTCGATATAAAGCACACCGAAGGAACTGAACCCATAGGTATGCTTGCAAGTAAATTAACAGATACATCAACTGTTAAAAATATCTATGTCTACAATAAACCTGATGATGCAATTACAAATGGATTAAATGGATCCGGCAATATTGGCGGTGTTATTGGCGAGGCTGATACTCTTACATTAGATGGAGTAGTAGTAAAGAATCTTTGCGTAAATTCAACAAGTGGTGCAGCAGGAGCACTTTTAGGAAAAGGAACCAGCACAAATAATATAAAAAATGCTCTTGCTTACAACGGTATGACACCTTCAACTGGAATTGCAGATCCTGATTCTAATACTGACCCTAATGCCGGAGCAGGTACAGGAACCGGTAATGAAGGTGGGACTGCTACTACAGGAGAAGATTCGCTTGGAACAACTGCTGATATAGATGATTCAGGATATGAGATAGTAGGTGCGCAGGCAGCAGGCGGCCTTATAGGAGAAAATGCAGGCGGAACCATCGAGGGTTGTGGCGCAGCATTATATGTCAGATCAACAGCAGGAAATGCCGGCGGTCTTGTTGGTACGCTTGGAGGAGGTAGTGTTAAAAACAGTTACTCCGGCGGACATACCATAACTGTAGATGGAAGAGCGGGAATATATAGTGATGAGACTTCAGGAGAGGGAAGAATAAATGTGCTTGGAACTAACGCCGGTGGTCTTATCGGATCATCTGCAGGGAGTATTGATGCGAGCTATTCTACCTGCTCTGCAGCAGGTTCATCAGCAACCGGAGGTATTGCGGGATCAGCATCAGGCAGCATAAATAATTCGTATGCAGTTGGACGTGTTTTGATGGGTTCAAATCCGGGAGCACTGGTTGGTGCCTCATCAGCAAACCTTACGAACAATTATTATATAAGTCTGATTAATGAATCCTATGATACTACTGCGGATGAATTTGTTTACCTGTATGGTATAGGTGGGGCTACAGAAGAGGTTACCGGTGCAGTAGCTGTAGATGTGGATGAAGAAAATGACGGAGCTGAAGGAATTGCCAAGTATAACCAGTTCATGGTAGATGCATCAGGTTTTCCCAGTGAAGATAATGCAGGTCCTTATGATATGACCTATAAGACCTATGGTATGAAGACCACTGATGATCTTGCAAGCACCAGTGACTGCTTCTTTGCGAAATCACATTATGGAGACTGGCCGGTTCCTGAACATATTATTTATAATGATTCCTCAGGATCAGCAAGAAACAGAGATAGAAGAAACTTCTTTGTCATTAACGCAATGGCTATGAGTGAGGATACCGGTGGGAACACTGAAACTGTAACAACATCTGAGACTGCGGCAAGTGAGGAAGCATCTTCTTCATCTCAGGAAGAAGTGGTACAGGAGCCTCAGGAGACACAAGAAACACAGGAAGCACAGGAATCTGCAGAGCAGGCAAGTGAAGAGACTACGCAGCCTCAGACTGAGGATACATCCTCTAATGCTGAGGAGGGAGAATCAGCACAAAGTAATGAGAGTGATGCAGCAAATTCCGGAGAAACCACACAGGAAGATGCAAGCGAAAACGAATCAGCCGGTTCACAGGAAGGAGAGAGTGCTGAAAATAAAAATGAAGAAGCTGTAGTACCCGAGAAAGAGACAGCTTCCACAGAAAATGCAGATGATTCCTCAAAAGAGGCTACAAGTGATTCATCAGATAGTTCAAGTGAATCATCTACTTCAGATGCAACAACACAGGATGATACTACAACTGAAACTGTTGAGGAAAAGACAACTTCAGATGATATCCCTGAAAAAGAAAAGGAAGCAGATCTTGAAGAAGCCGCTGACAAAAAGGAAAAGGATTCTAAAGACTCAGAAAAGAAGGAGAAAGAAGCTACAGAAGAACTGATTGCAGCAGGAGAGCTTTATTCACCAGAAGAGATGGTCAAGCTCATATATGGTGAAGATGCAGAAATACCTGAAGGCGCAGAAGTACAGGTAGTAGAACTTACTCCTGATGATGAAAAATATGAAGAGTATGTAAGCGGAGCAACAAATGCTCTTGAAATTGAGGGAGATACTGTAGCAAGTGTTAAGGTTCTTGATATTAAGATAATCAAGGACGGCGAGGAAATACAGCCTAAAGCTGCTGTAAATGTAGAACTTAATACAGAGCAGTTATACGAAAATAAGGAAGTGTACTCAGATGATGAGATACTTACCGTTCATTTTAATGAAGAAAATAATGAGGCTGAGGTAATTGAAACAGAAGTTAAGGTAAATGAGGAGGAGACAGAATCAGAGGTCAGTGAAGAAACTGAAGAGAATACAGCATTAACTGAAGCTGCCGACACAGTAAGCTTTGTAACTGATGGCTTCTCAGTATATGTTTTTGTACAGCCTGTAAAGGAAAAGGTTGTAACAGCATCTGATGGAAATGTTTATGACATATCCGTTACCTATGATAATGCTTCAGGTATTCCTGCAGGAGCTGAGCTCGTGGTGGATGAAATCGAGAAAGGCTCTGAAGGTTATGATAATTATGTAGAAGAAGGAAAAGCATGTCTTGGCATCGAAGGCAGGCTTATAACCTATGCACGCGCATTTGATATTTCTTTCGTAAACCCTGAGACAGGTGACAGGTATCAGCCCTCAAAGGATGTAAATGTATCCATAAAGCTGCTTCAGGATGATATGTCTGAGAATGAAGAAGACAGTATGATTTCTGTAGCTCATTTTGGAGAAGAGGCAGAGGCTGTCGGAATAGCTGTTGAAGATGGTGCAATTAAGTTCAATACCACAGGATTTTCAGTATATCTCGTTACACGTACTGTTAAGGAAAGAATAGTAGAATGCAGTGATGGCAGCACTTATAAGGTAACTGTGACCTATGATGGAAGTGCAGGTATACCCGGTGATGCAGAGCTGTTAGTAACAGAGATTGGAGAAGGAAGCGACAATTATGATAACTATGTTCAGATAAGCGCCAACCTTCAGGAAAAAGAGGTAGAGAGCTTTATATTTGCCCGTCCTTTTGACATAAAGCTTGTAAATTCTGAGACCGGAGAGGAATATCAGCCAAGAGAAGGCGTGCAGGTAAGCATGGAGCTCCTTGGAACAGAGCTTAGAGATGATGCTGATCTCTGCGTGGTTCATATTCCTGATGATGAAAATAATGCTAACATTGTAGATTTTGAGGTTAATGATGGTGCGATAGATTTCAGGACTGATGGTTTTTCAATATTTGTATATACCGAGAGCACATTCTTACGCACATATCGTTTCTTTAATTATGTCAGCAAAACCGACAGGCGTTATGTGGAGTATTCAATATTTACTGACGCCGGAAATACCACATTTACACAGAAGATCAAGAACAATGGCGAAGAAGTGATTGTACCAAGACTCCCTTCACTGGAAGGAAGCGACACCTCCACTTTTGCCGGATGGTATTTGGGAACAGATGTAACCAGTACAACCATTGAGGGAATTACATATTTCACACCGGCTACACTGGCTGATGATGAATTTGATTTTGATGTCATTCCTGAAGTAACACAGACTGAGACTATCTATCTGTTTGCCAAGTTTGCTGATTATGCATATGTCATTTTCCATGATCAGTATAATGGATCAAGCCAGTCATTCCCTGTAGCTCAGACAAGAAGGGGAGAGAAGATAAACGGAACAGCGGAAATAGAAATAGGAGATGTAAGCGTAGCTTATGATGATGGTTCTACAAGTGCTGAGAACACTGCACCCAGTTATGCATTTTACGGCTGGTCATATACCCCTATTACAACTCCGGGAAGTACTGTTGATGACGCGGGTAATCCTGTCTCCAGGATTCCAACAGACAGTATCAGCATTTCAGAGAAAACGGATCTGTATCCGATTTTCCAGTCGATATTCTGGCTGACATTTAGTGCAGGACCTACCGGATCAGGAGCTACTTATGTTCCTGCTAAGTATTACTACAGCGGTGAAGGCCCTTCTTCGCTTACAGTACCTGTTCGAAGTGGATATAACTTTGAAGGCTGGTATGCAGATGCTACAGTTAATGATCAAGGAATCGTTACAGCAGGTACAAGAATATCAGATGGTAATGGAGTTCTGATTAACGGTGCGACAGCTTCGACAGCATCTGTCAGTGGCGGAAAGCTTATGCTTTCTGGTAATACAAAGCTGACAGCGAACTGGTCTGAGGCACCGGTGCAGTATTCTATAGTTATTTGGAGGCAGAAGGCTACAGATGATATTAATCTACTGCCTGCTGCAAAGAGTTACGATTATGCAGAAACTATTGGCCTGGATGCTGGCACTGGAACAACGGTAAGTGTTCCTGCCCAGTATAGGTCATATTCAACAGGTGATTATGAAGGATTTACCTGTGGTCGCTATGATCCTGCAACTACTGTAGCAAGTGATGGATCTACTGTACTAAATGTATATTATGATAGAAATGTTCATACTCTTACATTTAAAGTTGGGGGCAATACTGTCAAAACTATCACTGCACTATTTGGGGCAAGTATAAAGGATAACTTTCCAATAGTTTCTCAGGGTGGAACGTCATACAATGGGTATAGATGGTCAGACCAATCAGGAAGAGTATACACTTATGTATTGGCTTCAATTGATACTATGCCAAATGCTGATGTTACTTTTGTTAACAGCGGAACTCCCGGGACAAGAAATACGCTCTATTATTATGTTGAGATTGGTGATCCATCAGAGAGTACAGGAACAACAAGGACATTTAATGGGAAGCTATATACTCTATATAAAACAGTTAATCATAATTTCAATTACTTAACTTATAATGAGGAATATCATCCGATAAGTGGTTATACAAGATCTTATACAAATGCTCAGCCAGCTTTCAATCCTTCAACAAATAGGGCTGATATAGGAACAAATAGAATTAATTACATATATTATGATAGAGATCAGTTTTCTATTGATTTTTACGACTCATATACAAGTGAACATGCTTATATTAATGGTGATTTTGAGGATACTGTATCAATAAAATACAATGAAGTAATTAAGAATTATCTACCGGATGATCCGTCGCCTATACAGATTGCTGGTGGAACAATTGCTTCAAGGGATGGATATAGTTTTACCGGCTGGTATACAGATAAAGAGTGTACAACAAGAGCATTTTTTGACGAGAACGATCCAGATTATCAAAAAGCTAAGCAAGAAGGAAAAAATCCTACGCTGTTTGATAGAATGCCTGCATATAATTTGAGATTTTATGCAGGCTGGGACGCTATATGGTACCTTATTCAGATAGATCCCAATAATGGACAGTTATCTGCTTCAGAGGCAACATGGTTCTGGGAGCCATATAACGGAGATCTTGTACAGGAGTACTCTGATGTTACAAGAGATTATGTAGAGTCAACTTCTGGTACATATTACTACGTTAATAAAAACAGGGCATACTATGGCTATCCTGACGAGTATGTTCCGAATGAATCTGATGACAGACGGGCATATTATACAGACAGCCTGGATGATGTAAAAGATTTCACAAGGTATAAGTATGCTCAAAATGCTTATAGGTATGCAGGCTGGTACGAAGTTGATGATAACGGAAATGAAACCCTGTATAACTTTAACAGTCCGGTAACCCATAATTTAAAACTGGTTCTTCATTGGAAAAAAATTGGAACATATTTTGTTCAGTACAATCCGGTTGTTGAGAAAGATGGCAGAACTCTTACCGGTACGATTGACAATGGTGATAGTAATGAACAGGTATTTGCAGAGCTCGACGGAGATGATTACTCTGATAATGCCAATGTTGTTGTAACAAGAACAGCGCATGCACCTGAAGGATATAACTTCGTTGGCTGGAGAATCAGAGGTGATGATTCGGGTAATATATACCGCCCGGGACAATCATTCATCATGAAGGCAAAGTATACGGTAACAGTTGGCGGAAATGAAATGATATATCTCGATGCCGTTTATACAAGAATAGGTACGGCTAAGATTATCTATGATGCAAACTATGGAGAAATTAATGAAAGCATAGTTGATTATGGAATGCCGACTGAATTTGATGCACCAACACCTTCAAGGGTGGTTGATTCGGCGGCAAAAACAGCAACTATTGCTCAACTGGTTAATAACAGCCCGATACGTTTGTCCAGTGGAAGAGGATTCGAATTCGGAACAGCAGAGCTAACAGGTTGGAATACAGCTCCGGACCGTTCAGGGGAACATTATGAATTAGGCGGAGAGTATTATGTCGACACAGAAGAACCCATAACCCTTTATGCAGAATGGAAGATAAAGGCTTATTTTGATAAAAACTGGCCAGAAGCAGGATGGGGTGGAGACTGGAATGACACTGACGAGCAAGGAAATCCTATATTTGCATATGATGATGAAAGTGGCAGATATTACACATATGTATATGTGAATAATACAGTGAGGGAACCTCAGTGCATCCCTGAATCTCCTGATCCTGAAAAGATGTTCTACTATTGGTCAAGGGAGAGATATACAGAGCATCCTGCGCAGTACAATTTCAGCACTCCTGTTACTGAGTCAAACTTTATTCTGCATGCTCATTGGGGAAATGTAAAAACGATACCTGCCCATGCAGTTGATACTTCAGCTGAGACCTTTGTTAAAAAGGATGATGAGTGGCTTGTGAACGGAAGACTGACCGTTGTGGATGTCAACAATGATGATGTATTCCTGGATACAGCTACTGATGTTGCACCTTATGTGCCAAATGTTACCGGTGATTATGAGTTTGCCTTTACATGCGTAAGTGACAGTACTCAGAATTGCTCCGAAGTTAATGCCATAAGCAAAGTATGGTACAACATCGATACGGCAAGCATTTATGTCACCTATAAGAATGGCTCCAGCGGAGAGCTTAATAGTGATGATGAGATTTACTTTGTGTACTTTAAGAATCCAAAGAATATAGATATTGGCTATGTCTGGATGGATACAAACAGGTCGATAAGTCCGGTTCAGGTAAATCAGAATGCACCGCTTACGGCTACGCTGGGTGAATACAGTGTTGATGGCAATATTACAGCACCGCTATCATATCAGACAACTACAGAGTATGGTTATTATGCCTATGCTATAGGCGGAACTAATGTATCTAATGACTCTGAATTAAAACTGATCACTAAGACATCAAACAGTAATAGTAACAGGCCGGTCCTTACTACCAAGAACTCCTGGAATGGTTTCAGGTATACGATTGATGGAA
Source organism: Butyrivibrio sp. LC3010 (assembly GCF_000424385.1). Taxonomy (GTDB): domain Bacteria; phylum Bacillota; class Clostridia; order Lachnospirales; family Lachnospiraceae; genus Butyrivibrio. Next base: position 159,043 of record NZ_AUJU01000001.1, read on the forward strand.
CAGAATGGACCAATGTTGGCTATGATGCAAAGCTTTATGTAGTCTACTTTAATTCCATGCCATCAGTTCTGACACTTAAGGAAAGAACATTTGGTACACAAAATGACATGGAGGAGGAGTTTACATATACAGTCAAAATTGTAGAAAAAACAACGGTTACGGTACAGCAGATAAAAAGAACACGTTGGGCTAGTTTTTGGTCGTGGGGAGATTGGACAAATGACGGACCACCAGTAACAACTACTCCTGAAGGAGAGCCGTCAATTGAGACTTTAGTACTGAAGGATGATGAAAAAGAAACAATTTCGTTATTCTATGTTCCAACGATAGTTCAAAGAATTGAAAACTCTGTTAGTTCAAGTGCAACTACTCAAACCGGAGAAATTAGAAGTACTACAGTTTCACAGGTTATTACAATTACTCAGACAAAGAAAGATGACTTTACTGTTAATAACGATGCCACAGGAGATAATAAAGTAAACGAAAGAACATATACTTATACTACATCTGAGGAGAATTTGTTTGATAGTCCGTCAGTATTGTTCACGAATATCAGGAAAAAACGTAAGGTAGAGATCCATGTTGCTGTCATTGACGCAGACGATAATGGCGATACAACAATCATCCAAAGAGATGAAATGATGCGTACTGATGGTGAGGAAACCACTCAGAATAACAGCTTCGAGATAGAGATCAACTATCCTACCGGTGACCATACCAAGTTCTTTAACGCTGAGGGAATTTTTGAAGAGCTGCCTCCTATTGCTACAGATAGTACAGCAGGTGTTCTGAAGACAGGATTTGAAGGCTATGGCTTTGCAGGCGTAGCTTATGGCGAAGAAGACGGAAATGGAAAGGTAGAAATACAGTGGCCAAGGAGCAATCTTGACGGAATAAGTACAATCGAAAAGATAACCTATGGCAAGCTGTTTGAGGATAGGGAAAATATCTATGATCTTTACTTCAACGGCGACAGAACCTACAAGGTGGGCAGAGATTTCCAGGATACAGATGAAATGCCGGTATCCCGATTATATTATCTGTATTACCGGGTACCGAGGGTAGTATATGTTAAGGAAAGTGAAGGAGGTGTTCTTACCAGAGTAAAGGGATCGCTTGATGGAACCAATGTTGTGGATAACATAACCTATAACGGCAATGAGCAGACTATAGCAAGTGGACTTAACCTAGAATCAAACGAAGGTAAGGTTGTACAGGAACAGCTCCTTCCGGTAAGTACAGAGCTGTTTACGATTAGTCAGAGCTCTACGGACTTCTTTAATATGCTGCCGCTTATGGATGATGATACAAACAAACTGTATCTGACCTATTCTATGATTGGAATCGGTAAGTCTGCAGATATTACCAAGATCACTGATCTGAGCGATTATGTTGAAGTCGGAACAGGACCAAGTTATGCACCGCTGTATTTACAGAGTGTGGACAACCAGCTTAAATGGAGCAAGGATAATGTGACCTGGAACAATTTTGCAGGTGAAGTACCTACTATTTATGCTATTTATAAGGAAAAGGGATTCCATCTCAACCTGGCAAAGGTACTTAAAAACGGCTCCACTACAGGTAAAGACTTTAAGCTCAGGATCAGCTCACTTGCGATAATGGAATCAAGCTATGAAGTTGAAGGTACCGGCGCCGTAATAATAACTGCAACTCCGATATCAGTTGATAACGAGGGTCAAACGAAGCCAGGTACTATTGATATTACGGTTAAGAGTATAGGCGATATAGGTACTGAAGGAACTAATGGTAACACTGTAAGGAAAGAAGATATTCAAAACAGTGCGGTTGTTATAAAGGGCCTTGCCAAAGGTAAATATACCATCAGTGAGATTCTGACAGAAGGAAGTGGTTCCTACGAGCTTAATGCTGAGGCAGCAGATAACTGGGAAGATATTTGGGATGTATATGGAACTGAAAACGACTCTGATGAAGTGACAAGAATTAAGAAGGAAGATGTTGTTATAACGACGAAACCTGAAGGAAGATTTTTGACACTTCCGGAGCTTGATTTCACAGAACTCACCATTGTGGGTACCGGAGAAAATGCTGTTGCATCCAAGATGGTACTGCTTGCAAATACCTCAGACAAAACGAGAAGAATAATACTTCGTAAGGAAAACACAGGCACCAATAAACCGGTTTCGGGAGCAACCTTTGATATTTATTATTCTGATGGTTCGCTTTTCGAAGAAAATTGTGTAGCCGGTTCTGCAGGCGCATACTATGTAGGTGATATGCCGTATGGAACCTTCTATATCCATGAAAAGTCACCTTCAGTTGGATATTACCAGCTTAAGATTTATGACAAGGATGATGGAAGTGAACATGGCGTTGTTGAGCTTTCCACAGAAGCAAAACCATCAATAGAAGCATGGACAAATTAGTTTAAAAAAAGACTCCTCGGTACATTTGTACCGGGGAGTTTTCAGCTTCAGGATAGAGCCAGACTTATAATTATTGTGTGGGATAGACCGGCAAATGATCAGGATAGAGCAGAATTGGTTGTTTGCAATAGGATTAACTGTTATAATTTCCCTTATTTAAATTAAAGTCTGTTTATCAGCAAATATTAAAAGAGTAGGGAATTTAAAAATGATATTATTACAGCAGATGTTTGTTCTGTTCATGCTTATGGCAGTCGGTATCATATGCAGAAAAACAGGACTTATGAATGATAAAGTCAGTAAAGGAATGTCGGGAATTGTAGTAAATATTGCAAGTCCGGCTTTTATTCTCTCTGCAGGAATAAATAAAGAGCAGGTGGTAACAAACAGGCAGCTGTTAGCCTGTGCCTTGGTTACGGTCATGATATATCTTGGGCTTATTCTTGTATCCTTGTTTCTTCCATTTTTATTAAAACTTGATAAGCGATATTTTGGAACCTACAGGGTAATGACGATTTTTTCAAATATCGGATTTATGGGATTCCCTATTGTATCTGCAACCTATGGAAGTGTGGGACTTTTATATGCAGCATTTTTCCAGTTCCCTTTTAATCTTTTGATTTATACCTATGGAATCAGAGCAATGAGAAGCGGCAAGGATATAGATTTCGATAAGAGCTTTTCCTGGAAAAACATCATAAATGTGGGAGTTATATCAGTATTTATCTCCCTCATTTTGTATTTGTCACATGTCCATGTGCCGGAGCCGATTGAAGATGTGATCACAAGTCTCAGCGGGCTTACTGTTCCTATGAGTATGATGGTAATAGGTTATGCACTTGGTGGAATGAAGCTTAAGAGTCTGTTTGAAGACTATAAGCTAATGATTTTCTCATTGATAAAGCTCGTTGTTATTCCAATAATCGGAGTAACTATTCTTAAGATTTTTATTAAGGACCAGATTCTTTTGGGGGTATGCTTCGTTATGATCGCAACGCCTGTTGCCAGCATGAGTGCAATGCTTGCGCAGTATTACGGCGGTGATGAGGATACTGCATCCAGAGGAGTTGCACTTACAACTTTATTATCGGTGGTAACAATTCCTCTTGTAGGTGCCATCTGTTTGTAATAAAAGTTTATTATTTCTTTATTCTTTCTTGCTATATGCTTCATTGAGTGGCAAATGCCATAATGATAGAATTAATTGTAAAACTTTGACATTACAACCGATAGATATTGGCAGAGCATTTTGCAGGCAGGTATGGCAGATACCATTTTTATGTTGTACCTGCGTTGCATAGTTTGTTCTTGAGGAACAGTCAATGGAGAAGATGAAGCATTGGCAGAGCTATTTACTTATATTATTCTGTATTGCGATTAATCTTTGCGGACGAAGCATTACAAGTCATGTGGAACTTCCATTCTGGCTTGATTCAATAGGTACTCTCATTGCGGCCATTCAACTGGGGCCCCTTGGTGGTGCTATCTGTGGTGCTGCCCTGAATATTATTCTTGGAATAACAAGCGGCGGCAGTACAACTATGGCTTATGCATTGGTTTCTGTAGGCATCGGTATTTCTGTGGGGATATTCTACCCTAAAGCAAGCTACTATACAGTTTTCAGAGTCATGGCAACAGCAGTATTTGCAGGCTTTGTGGCGGTCTTTCTCTCTACTCCCCTAAATATGATCTTTTATAGTGGAAAAACCGGAAACGCATGGGGAGATGGTCTTATAGACATGATCTCCAGAGATGTTAATGTCCCGATAATATGCTCCTTCCTTGGGGAAGCTTTTGTAGATATTCCGGACAAGGCATTAAGTGTTGTTATAGCATCAAGAGCGATATACCTGTATCATTTTTTTACAGACAGAAGGAAACGAGATTATCATATAAAGTCAATTTTATGGCTCGTTTTGCCTGTTGCATGTTTGAGCTTTTCAATTAATGCAAAAGCAATCGATATGAGCTCTGAGTATGCTACAACGATTTATGACACTGAGGATGGTCTTGAAACAGTAGAAATAAATTCCATTGCTCAGACAAAGGATGGCTATATATGGGTGGGAACTTATGCAGGTGTATACAGATGTAATGGTTATGAATTTGAACAGATTGACCTGGATAAGCGAATCAGTAATGCACGGCGTCTTTATGTTGATCATAACGGATATCTGTGGATCGGGACAAATGACAGTGGTTTGGCCTGCTATCATCCCAAGGATAAAACCATTAGCTTCTATACGGAGGATGAAGGCCTTTCATCAAATTCAGTAAGAGAAATCAGTGAAGATAATGATGGCAATATCTATGTGGGTACTGCTACTGACCTTTGCATGATTGACAAGGAAGGAAAGATAAAAGTCTTTTCAAAGGAAAAGCTTTACGGTGTGAGATCTCTTTCCTGTAATTCAGATGGAATCATGGCAGGGGTAAGTAATACCGGAGAACTTTTTTTCATAAAAAATCAAACGTATGCTGGCAAGATCGAGACTGATGACGAGAATGTGAAATTTGCCGCTGTGGCAGCAGGGGAACATGGCGTATTTATGGCGGGTACAACTTCAAATTATCTGATTCAGGTAGTGGTCAGTGATAATGGAATAGAGCGTGGGAAGAAGTATACGATTAGCGATAATGAATATTTTAATAAGCTCTATTATTCCAAACAGAATAATGGATTTTTCTGTGCGCTTAGTAATGGAAACGGATTTATTACTAATGAAGGTAAATTTACCAACATGTCCACCAAAGAGTTTAATGGTGAAGTCAGTGATATTACTGTAGATTATCAGGGAAATGTATGGTTTTCCTCAAATAAGCAGGGCATAGCCAAATACTCCTGGAATCCTTTCATGGATATTTTTGCCAGGGCAAAGGTTCCGCCTGCTGTTGTAAACTGCACTTTGATAAGGAACGGACTTTTGTACGTTGGAACTAATGATGGTCTTTTGACAATTGATCTGAAAACATTTTATTCAGTGCCAATTGCCCATCCGGAGCTTTTTAATGACGTAAAAATCCGGGATATTATGGAGGATTCTTCCGGGAATCTGTGGGTCAGTACGTATGGGAAAAATGGCCTTATAGAAGTAAAAGCCGATGGCAGAATAGAAACCTTTAACGAAAGAAACAAGAAAACCGAAGGAAATAGCTTCAGATTAGCGATTGAGCTTTCCAATGGGACCATCATAGCTGCAAGTACTACAGGAATTACTTATATTGAAGACGGAGTTGTAACAAAAACTGTAGGTGAAGAGCAGGGGTTAAAAACCCAGGTTCTTTGTATGCATGAAATAGCAGATGGAGATTTTTTTTGTGGTACTGATGGAGATGGAATAGTAATCATCAGTGACGGCAAAATCCGCTATAAGTACGGCAAGGCAGAAGGGATGGAATCGCTGGTTGTAATGAAGGTAATTCCCTGTGGAGCGGGTGAGTATATCTATGTTACAAGCAATGCTCTGTATTACTATAAGGATAATAAGGTCAGCAAGCTTACGAATTTTCCGTATAACAACAACTATGATGTCTTTTTCGATGATTATGGTAATGCATGGGTAACCTCCAGTGCAGGAATTTTTATAGTAAAAAAGGATGATCTGATCAGTAATACAGAATACAATTACACTCTTTTGAATAAGGGCCGCGGATTATATTCATCACTTAGCGCTAATTCCTCCAATTCATATGCAAATGGTTTTCTTTACCTGTGTTGTACAGATGGAGTAAGAAGGATTGCGGTTAATGAGCCTAACTATGTTGATAGAGATTACACAATTGCCATAAATAAGCTGACTGCAAATAATAAGGAAATCGAACCGGACGCCAATGGTGATTATTACATTCCGGCTATTTCCGGAAGGGTATCCTTCGAGATTGCAGTACTTAATTTTACACTTTCAAATCCTCTCGTTCACATTTTTTTAGAAGGTGCTGAAGATGAAGGTATAACCTGTTATCAAAAGGATATGAAAGTCTTAAGTTACATAAATCTTCCATATGGTGATTATGTGCTTCATGTTCAGGTATACAATTCTGTAGGTAAAAACGTAATAAGAGAAGAGAAATTCAAGGTTTATAAGGAATCACAGATTTTTGAAAGGCCATATTTTAAAGCATATTTGATATTTGTTTGTACTTTGTTTGTACTTTTCATTGGATGGCTTATAGGAAATATCAGAATTGGAATTCACAATATGGAAAGGTGGCAGAATGAAGCCAGGATCGACCCCATGACCGGATTCTGGAATAAACGCTACACACAGATAGCTCTTGAAGACATCTGTAAAGAGTCCAGCGGAATATTTATGATGATTGACCTTGATAATTTTAAATTGGTCAATGATGTCTTTGGACATGAGATGGGTGATAAGGTTCTGGCAAAGTTTGCAGAGCTTGTCAGATCATGCTTTAGAGAAAAAGATTTTATAGGTCGTATCGGCGGAGATGAATTTGTGGCATTTATCCAGGGGACCTGTGATGAATCTGCGGTTGCTGATAAGGAAAAGTTCCTCAATGAACAAATTTTGAAAAGTGGTGAAGACATCATGGGTAATGAAATGAATATACCTCTCGGAGTTTCTATCGGAGCGGTTTCTACCATTGATGGAGGAAATGATTTTACTGAGCTTTTCAGAAAGGCAGATAAGGCCCTTTACAGTGTAAAGCAGAATGGCAAGCATGGCTATTTTATGTACAAAGATGCAGGTATTGGTGCGGGAGATGAGATTAATGCTCAGGGAGTAGCAGGTATAAAGATGATTCTTGAAGAGAGAGGCGCTAAAAAGGGAGCGTATTTTGTGGATTTTGATAAGTTGCAGATGGCATATAGGCTTTTCTCAAGAATGGCAAAGCGAACCATAGTTAATATCTATCTGTGCCAGTTTATAATGACCAGAAATGATGGCGGAGAAGTTGATGAAAAGGTTATGGAAAAGTTCATAGAGGTTCTGACTGCCAGCCTTAGAAGCAATGATGTCATGGCCATGAACGGTAAGAATCAGGTTATTCTTATTCTCACGGATATAGCGGCAGAGAATGGGCATACCCCTGTTGAACGAATTGTCGAAAGGTGGAATGAGATTGAAGGCCACGAGGATTACACAATAAACTATGAATCTGAAGCAATGTAACAGATAAAGTTTTTTAACACAGTGTGAATAATTGTGCTAAAATGATTTCTGATGTTTAGTTATAGGAAATACCTATTAAAATAGAAAACTTTTGGATTTGTTTTAAGGAGATTTAAAAATGCAGTCACGTACACATACATGTGGTGAGCTCAGAATTGAGAACGTGGGTAATAAAGTTAAGCTTGTAGGCTGGCTTGAGAACCTGCGTGAAGTTGGATCAGAGCTTGGCTTTGTGGTTTTGAGGGATTTTTATGGAACGACTCAGATCGTCATTGAGACAGAAGAGATGATGAAGGTCGTTAAGGGAATCAATAAAGAGTCAACTATATCAGTTGAAGGAACAGTCAGAGAGAGAAGTTCCAAGAATCCCAAGCTCCCTACCGGAGATATAGAAGTAGTACCTGAGAAGATTGATGTTCTCGGACGTTGCAGATACAATGAGCTTCCTTTTGAAATCAACAGAAGCCGTGAAGCTGATGAATCAGCTCGTCTTAAATATCGTTATCTTGACCTTAGAAATCCTGAGGTTAAAAAGAATATTATTCTTCGCAGCAATGTTATAGCTGCACTTAGAAAGTCAATGATCGAGCATGACTTCATGGAGATCACAACACCTATTCTTACAGTGTCATCTCCTGAGGGAGCAAGAGATTACCTTGTTCCTGCAAGAAAGCACCCCGGAAAGTTCTATGCACTTCCCCAGGCGCCTCAGCAGTTCAAGCAGCTCCTCATGACTTCAGGAATTGATCGTTATTTCCAGATCGCTCCCTGCTTCCGCGATGAGGATGCCAGAGGAGACAGAAGTCCGGGTGAGTTCTATCAGCTGGATATGGAGATGGCTTTTGCATCTCAGGAAGATGTATTCGAGATCTGTGAGGATGTGCTTCCTCCAATCTTTGCAAAATATGGTCTTTATGACAGAGCTTCAAGTGCTCCTTTTGCACGTATTCCTTACAGAGAAGCAATGGAAAAGTATGGCTCAGATAAGCCTGACCTTAGAATTGACCTGACTGTTCAGGATGCTACTGAGGTTCTTAAGGATTGCGGATTTGGTCCTTTTGCAAGCGTTGTTTCAGAAGAGGCAGCAGCTGCAAGCAAGGAGAAGGCAGCAGAGACAGGTGATAATTCAGGTGTTCTCAACGCAGGTGATGAGACAGGCGTTAGAATCAAGGCTGTAGTTATCTCTGATTTCAAGGAGAGCCGCAAATTTATTGACAAGACAATCGCTGATGTTGAGGTTCAGGCAGGTGCTAAGCCTTACTGGTTCAGACTTGATGAGAACGGCGAGATCGTTGGTGGTATTGCTAAGTTCGTTCAGGATAAGAAGGAAGATGTTATATCAGCCCTTGGACTTAAGAGCGGAGATCTCATTGTTCTTAGCTCAGGTAAGCTTGGACAGGCTCAGAAGACAGCAGGTGTCGTAGTTAAGACCTTCGGAGCAGCAGTTCCCGGACATATGGATAAAGAGCAGTATTCATTCTGCTGGATCGTGGACTTCCCGATGTATGAGTTCGGTGAGGAGTCAGGCGAGCTTGAGTTCTGCCACAATCCTTTCTCAATGCCTTCAGGCGGTATGGAGACACTTCTTAAGGCTGAGAGAGGCGAGATCGATCCTCTTGATATCATGGCTGATCAGTATGACCTTGTATGTAATGGCGTTGAGCTTTCATCAGGCGCTGTTCGAAACCATGATCCTGAGATCATGATCAAGGCATTCGAGATGGTTCGTCTCGGAGAAGAGGATGTTAAGGCAAAATTCCCTGCAATGTATAACGCATTCTGCTATGGTGCTCCGCCGCACGCAGGTATTGCTCCCGGCGTAGACCGTATGATAATGCTCCTTGCAGGTGAGAATTCAATCAGAGAAATCATACCGTTCCCGATGAACAAGAACGCTCAGGATATTATGATGGGCGCTCCCGGAGAAGTTACTGATAAGCAGCTCGAAGAGCTTCATATTAAAACGGTAGTAGAGGAGTAAAAACACCAGTAGAGGAATAAAAAACACCAGAGGTTCCGAGTAGTCGGAACCTCTTTTTGAAGAAAAGGAGTTTTATGGTCTTTAGTTCTACAGTATTTTTATTTTGCTTTTTACCGTTGACACTAATAGGTTGCTATCTGATAAGAAGTCAGATTTATAGAAATATCTGGCTGCTTATCATGAGCCTTGTGTTCTTTGGCTGGTCACAGCCGGGGTATTTATGGATCATTGTTGCCAGTATCATTATCAATTATCTATCAGCTTTCTTAATGAGTCTTTTTGAACGTAAAAAGAAGGCCATTTTATTTTTGGCAGTTGTCTGCAATTTACTTCTTCTTTTTTATTACAAGTATCTGGATTTTTCCATTCAGACTTTAAATGATACCTTTGGAATGTCAATTCCTTTGCAGGGAATAATTCTGCCAATTGGTATATCATTTTTCACTTTCCAGGGCATGAGTTATGTGATCGATGTTTTCAAGGGAGATGTAAAGGTTCAAAAGAATCCGCTTAAAGTAGCGCTGTATATTGTCCTGTTTCCTCAGCTTGTGGCAGGACCAATTGTCAGATACATTGACATTGAAAACGAGATAGATAACAGGAATCCCGGAATTGATGATTTTTCGGCAGGCATAACAAGGTTTGTAGTTGGACTTTCCAAAAAGGCGATAATAGCCAATACTATGGCGGAAGTAGTTGATACCATCTGGGATGCAGGGATATCCAATAATACGATTGCAATTGCCTGGCTTGGAAGTATAGCTTATTCGCTTCAGATTTTCTATGACTTTTCAGGATACAGCGATATGGCGATCGGTATAGGAAGAATGCTTGGATTCCATTTTTGCGAGAACTTCGATAAGCCTTATATTTCCAGGAATATCACTGAGTTTTGGAGAAGATGGCACATCTCATTGTCATCCTGGTTCAGAGATTATGTATACATCCCGCTCGGCGGTAACAGAAAGCATTTGTATAGGAACCTGATAATTGTATTCATGCTTACAGGACTCTGGCACGGTGCATCATGGCACTTTGTTATATGGGGTGCCTGGAATGGATTCTTTATTGTGGTCGAGAGACTGCTGAGGGGACGAAATAAGAAATCCAGGATGGTAGCAGAGGGCAAGCTTGCAGTTGCTTCATTAGGTAAAGAAATTCTGAGACATATATATGCACTCTTTGTTATAAATACTGGATGGGTGCTTTTCAGAGCAGATAATTTCGCTCTGGCAATGCAGTATCTTGGAACAATGTTCGGAATAGGCTTATCCGGAACTCCTGGATTTACAATTTCCTGGTATGTGAATAACTGGGTACTGTTTGTAATGGCTATTGCAATAATGGATATCGCAGGAGTTTTTTCATATATAAAGAAAAATCTTCTTGGAAAAATGCCGTTTATGGCATATTCGATTGCAAAGATAGTAGCCATATATGGAATGCTTATTCTGGCTATTATGAGAGTTATGTCCGGCACTTATAATCCGTTTATTTATTTCCAGTTCTGATGTTATGAAAAATGGATTCTTGAATGCTTTCCATGTCATTGTTCGGAAAGACATGAGTATACAAACATTGACATGGAAAAATGAGAGGACATGCTGTAGTAAATACTATTGTTACCGGTATGGAGTATATAAATAATTATGAGTAGTAAGATTTTAAAAAAGATATATATTTGTGGATTTGCCATAATGCTTCTGCTACCGCTTATTTTTATCAATAGAGATGAGAATGCCATATCTGAGCAGGAAAACAGAACATTGTCCGGATTCCCGAAGCTGAGAAAGGATGGCGGCTTTAACAAGGAGCTTCCGACTGATATAGAGAATTACTTGAATGACAGACTGGGCTTTAGAGATCAGATAATATCACTAAATGCGCTAATGCAATATCATGTGTTTGGCAGAATGGAAAACGGCAAGAGGTACAGACTTGGACCTGATGGAGAGTTCAATATCATAGAGAATGACATGGTGGAGACCTATCAGCATTTCAATCTCTTTAGTGATGAGGAACTTGATAGAATTGCCTGGGATTTTCAGACTGTATCTGATTATTTAAAGGATAGGGACTGCGAATTTTACTACATGCAGTGCTGGGATAAGCAGACTATTTATCCTGAATATTTTCCTACAAGTGTTAATCAGTACGGGGATTATTCAAGGACAGATCAGTTTTTGGAGACCCTTGAGACGAGGACCGATGTGCCTGTGATTTCTCTTAAGGAAGACTTTATTACCAACAAGGGTAATTACGAGGTATACAGTAAATACGGCGATCCGGTGCATTGGACACAGAGAGGTGCATTTATCGGATACACCAAGGTCATGGAAAAGCTAAATGAGAACAGGACGGACAAGTTCTCAATCCTTACTGAGCCTGATTTTGATATAACCATGACCGACCAGGGTATGAGCTTCTATGGTGGTGTAAGAAGAGAAAATATCTCTGAGGATTTCAAAAGAAAAGCCACCCATGCGGTTATGGATGAAGACTACGACGAAGAGCACGAAGAATTTGAGGGGCTAAAAACCTATCATTTTGTTAATGACAACGCAGGTAATGACTGCAAGGTCATGATTGTTGGAAACAGCTTCATAGTCAATTTTCTGAAAGAAGATTTTGCAGAAAGCTTCGGCGAGACACTTGTTGTCTGGAACGACCTTGGGAAGAAATTTGACTCCTGGGTTGAGTGCTATGATCCCGACATTGTAATCTTCGAGATGGTAGAGCGTTATGCAGCCTATGATAAGGTTCATAAGGCAGCCAAAAAGATTTCGAAGAAGTCATTTTAATAGTTATTTAATGCAGGTTTTACCAGTAATTAATACACATTAGATATTATAAAATTGATTATTGCTATAATTTTTGCTTGATTAACATACCGGTACTATCAGGTCGAAGTATACGGCTTTGTATGTTTTTTATGAGGGAAGATATATGAGTAAAGTAAGCAGAATAATAAGAGCAATGGCAACTGTAATAGTTTTTATGATGTGCTTATGTGTATTCAGGATAGAAGCAGCTGCGAATGTTGTTGAAGTGGAAGAAATAAATGCGTACAGGGGATATGATCTCGATGGTTTTCCTCTGGTATGTACAGATGATTGGCTGTTTCAGATAAAAGCGGATGAAGCAGTGATAATCGCTTACCTTGGTACAGATACGTCTATACAGACACCTACTCTAGTGTGGATGGATAATCATAGAAGAAGTTTTCCGGTTAGGGCGATAGGACAAGAAGCGTTTGCAAAGTCAAATAATAATTTTTCTAAAGCAAAAAGCATCCTTAAAGCAACTAAATTTGATAAAGAAGTACATAATTGTAGCTTTAAAAGTTTGGCAATTAACGATAGTATAAACGCTATTGGAGATAATGCGTTCAATGCTAACTCGGAAATAACAACAATTAAGTTTATAAATGATTCAGGGAAAGATTTTATAATTGGAAATAATGCATTTCGCAGTTGTAAAGCATTAGCAATTGTTTCATTACCTTCAGGCTTAACGTCTATTGGAACAAATTGTTTTTACGAGTGTACTTCATTGGAAAAAATTGTTATTCCAAGTAGAATTACAGAAATACCATCTGGATGTTTCGAAAAATGTACAAGTTTGAAAACGGTAAGTATCCCAAATGGCTTACAAACTTTATCAAATAGAGTGTTCTTCAATTGTAGTAATCTTGAAAATGTTGTAATCACAGGCGGGGGTGCTCATGCTGGTATCAATATAGATCTACCTGATACTGTTACAACGATAGGTAATAGTGCATTTGAATATTGCATAAAGATTGAGACTGTGCATATTCCTACCGGAATATCCAGAATTAGCAGTAGAGCATTTGCTCATTGTATAGTCTTACGTGATGTGGCTATACCAGAAAATGTAAAGACCATAGATTCTTATGCATTTGCTTATAGGGTTTATGGAGAAGAATATGAGTTTGATTTTCAAAGAAGACCTGCAGATGTTACACCTGTGACATTTACGGAAGGATTGAAAACTATAGGTCCATATGCTTTTTATGATATTCCGATAATGAGAGAAGTATCAATACCTTATTCTGTTGAATCAATCGGGGCTAATGCTTTTGGCTATTATGAAAGTAAAGCTGGTATGCGACCAATTCCAGGGTTTGGTATAAAATGTTTTACTGATTCAGCAGGTGAAGATTATGCGATTGCAAATTCATTTAATGTTGATCCTGAAACAAAAGTGGATATGACAGTAGAGTATAAGAATGTATCATTTTCAACTACTGAACAAAGAGGCGAAGTAACATTAACACATGTAGATAACGCAGATATTACCAGTTATAAAGTTCCCAAGACTATAAAAGTTGGGAGGAAGGATTATACCGTAACAGCCATTGGAGATGGCGCCTTTTCCGATTGCAAACTTCTTAAGACAGTAACTATAGAAGAAGAGGTACAGACAATCGGAGCCAGGGCTTTTAGCGATTGTACTGCACTTGAAACTGTAAAAATAGGAGATAAACTCACTACTATTGAAGATGAAGCTTTCAAAGGATGTAAAAAGCTGACAACTCTTACGATTGGAAGTGGCATTCAGACTATTGGCTCTAAGGCATTTTATAAGTGCAAAAAGCTTGGTAAGATTACAATAAAGTCTAGCAAGATTAAAAAGATCGGATCAAAGGCTTTTAAGGGAACATCTAAGAAGAGTGAGTACACACTTCCTTCGAAAAAACTGAAATCATACAAGAAAAAGTTTAAAAAGGCAGGTGCGCCAAAGACCGTTACCTATAAGAAATTGTCTAAAAATAAGTAAGTATTTCAAATCAATAAAAATGGATTTGTACTAAAGTGAAAGCTGTGAAATGGGGATATCTCCTATTTCACAGCTTATTTATGTGGATAAGAGCTGCGAAAAGAGGACTTTCAGAAATACGCAGCCCAATTCTGGCAATAAGAGCTGCGAAAAGAGGACTTTCTGAAATGCGCAGCACAATTCTAGCAATATGAGCTGCGAAAAGAGGACTTTCAGAAATACGCAGCCCAATTCTGGCAATAAGAGCTGCGAAAGAGGACTTTCTGAAATGCGCAGCACAATTCTAGCAATATGAGCTGCGAAAAGAGGACTTCCACAAATGCGCAGCCCACTCAAGCAAGTCCGAGCGGCAGCTATGAGCAACAGTCAATAAATTTCCAGCTCTTTGAGTTTCAATTAAGATTTGTGTCTAGCAATGATGTTTTTAAAAGTTAAATGTTTGTAAAAACAAGGATAAATCATTGTTTTTTCTGATAAATGCTTGTATTATTGAAATATATATTGCGAAATTTCGTGATTGAAAAAATATTCTGAAATGAGAAGATAATACATAAAAAATCAATTAAAATTCAAGATGATAATTGATTATTCAGAACCGGTGATCAATATTTTTGGATTTCCAGATGCTTTTTCTATTATGGGCTTTGGAAGTCGTAGATTCTGAGATATCAAAAGAATTTCACGAAGGAACAGATGATCAAGAAGACAACTGATTTTTCTAAATTAATGACTCAATTCGCGATGGTGGGACAGCTTGGACTATCTTTAGTAACTCCGCTTCTCATCTGTATTTTTGCGTGCTATATGCTGACAACCAAGCTTGGCGTCGGCGGATGGGTTTACATTATAGGTTTCTTTTTTGGACTGGGTGGTTCAATGATGACAGCCTATAAAGTTTACCTTGAGGTAAATAAAAAGAACGAGAAAAAGAAACGTTCCGAGAACGAAGTTAATTTTAATAAGCATATTTAAAAGGTAATTGCCGTGGGACAGATGGAAGGACACGTCCTACGTAATTATCCTTGTTATCGGTTGAAAAGTTATATCGATATAATAAAAAACTATGTTTTCAATCACAGGGCAATAGAGAGTGCGGATTGAAAATAGGGAGTGACGGAGAAAAAAGTTATGGTGGTTCAGGACGCAGTTAAGAAAGAGACTACGTTCATTGCTGTGGGGACAGCATTGGCGAGTGTCTTGGTTATAGTATTGTTTTTTGTTTTGCATCAAGTGGTACCAAAGGATGCTCCTTTTGGCTATTCGGTACCTTTTGATTATACGATCTTCCTGGGGGCTATTGGCGGCACTGTTGCTGCTGTGGGGAACTTTTTTTGGATGGGACTCACGGTCCAGAAGATCACAGGGATGAGCGAAGAGGAGACAGACAGGGCGAGAAGTACTATGGCAGTAAGTCTTAGATATAGGACATTACTTCAACTGCTGTGGGTAGTACTTGCTATCTTCGTGCCGGCAATTAATCTTGTTACCGGCGTAATTCCTCTTTTTATTCCGAGTATTCTAATAAAATTTCGCGGGATTTTTCTGCGAGGAAAGGAAGGTGATACTAAAGTATGAACTTTGAAGTAGCCGGCAGTAAAATCTATTACAGTATCCACACTGGTATTCCGGTTCTTGGTGATTTCAATATCACAGAGACACTGGTGGTCAGCTGGATCGTAATGGCAATCATAACGCTGCTGTGTATCTTCCTGACGAGAAACCTTCAGGTCGAGAATATTTCAAAGCGCCAGGCGGTTGCAGAGATGATAGTTGAAGCAGCTCACAATCTGGTTCGAAGTAATACCGGTGGTACAAAGTTTGACTGGCTGATTCCGCTGGTATCAGCAATATTTGCCACAAGTATTGTATCGAATCTGATATGCCTTGTGGGTCTGAGAAGTCCCACGGCTGATCTTTCAACAGAAGCAGCATGGGCTATTGTTGTTTTCATAATCATTACTGCATGCAAGATTAAAGCGGGAGGTTTCCTGGGTTATCTCAAGAGCTTCACAACGCCGATTGCAGTTATGACACCGTTTAATATTCTGTCTGAGCTGGCAACGCCTGTAAGTATGGCTTGCCGTCATTTCGGTAATATCCTTTCAGGAATTGTTATCGACGGACTGATTTACGCGGCACTTGCAATTGCGTCTTCCGCATTATTTGGACTTATACCGGGCGTCGTGGGTGATGTGCTTTCAAATATCCCAATCCTGAGCGTAGGTCTTCCGGCTATTCTGGGCGTATATTTCGACTGGTTTACAGGATGCATGCAAGCGTTTATTTTCTCAATGCTGACAATAATGTATATAGCAAATGCAGCAGAGGGATAAAAAAATTTAAAATTTCATATACAAACAATAAACCTAGGAGGATTTCAACATGAGTGATTTTCAGATGTTAGCAAAAGGTATTGCACTTGCAGGATGTGGTATCGGTGCAGGATGTGCACTGATCGCCGGTATCGGCCCTGGTATTGGTGAAGGAAATGCCGTTTCAAAGGCTCTTGAGGCAATCGGACGCCAGCCTGAGTGTAAGGGTGACGTAACAAGTACCATGCTTCTTGGTTGCGCTATCGCAGAGACAACCGGTATCTATGGTTTCGTTACAGGTCTTCTTCTGATTTTCGTAGCACCTGGCACATTCATGAACTATCTGAATTAAGATATTAAAATCGTGAACATGTGATTTTAATTGGGCGAAACACCTGCCTTGTGATCACAGGCATGTGCGAGCCGTTCGAGTTCTTTTTATAAGGCTAAGCAAAACCTTATGGAACTTGCAGCCCCGATTTATTTAATTAGGAGGTACACGAATGGGCACACAGGATCTAGTTACAATCGTTCCGTGGACGTTCATAGCACAGATATGCAACCTCTTCATTCAGCTTTGGCTCATAAAGAAATTCCTTTTCAAGCCTATAAATGAGGTAATTGAAAAGAGAAGACAGCTCACTGAGAATGAAATTAAGGGAGCCAGAGAAGCTAAAGAAAAAGCTGATGCAATGAAGAAGGAATATGAAACCAGCCTTTCTTCTGCACAATCACAGGCAGCAGAAATCGTTGCAAATGCTCAGAAGGAAGCTCAGGGCAAGGCTGACAACATCGTTAAGGATGCTGAAAAGCAGGCTAAGGGTATCATTGAGAGAGCAGAAGCTGATATCGAGCAGGAGAAAAAGAAAGCCATCAATGAGGCTAAGGATACCATCGGCGGACTTGCAATGGATATTGCAGGAAAAGTCGTGGAGAAAGAAATCAACGAGAACGATCATAAGAAACTTATTGATGAATTCATTAACAATGTAGGGGAGGCGTCATGACCAAGGCTGGAGATTTATACGGACAGAGTCTGTATGATCTGGCGCTTTCGGAAAACCTTACGGATGAAATCTTAAGTCAGATGGAGTCGGTAAAAGAGATATTAAAGGAGAATCCGGATTATGTAACTCTTTTGTCGGAACCCTCGATTCCTAAAAAAGAGAGATTAAAACTGGTTGATGAAGCATTTGACGGACAGCTTCAGCCCTATCTGCTGAATTTTATAAAGATCCTCATTGAAAGAGGATTACTAAGACAATTTTCAGCATGTGAAAAGAGGTTCAGGAGCAGCTATAACAAGGATCACGGCATAGCAGAAGCTATAGTGACAAGTGCTATAGCACTAAATGAGTCACAGGTAAGTGCTCTTAAGTCAAAACTTGAATCCATCAGTGGAAAGAAGATTCTGCTTACACAGAAAACCGATGAAGCTGTTCTCGGAGGTATCCGGGTGGAGATCGAAGGTAAGCTCTATGACGGAACTGTTCAGGGGCGCCTAGATGAACTCCGCAAAAAGGTTGACGAGACAGTCCTATAAGAAAGAATAAAACCCACGGAGGCTTTTAGAATGGAATTAAAACCAGAAAAAATATCCGAGGTGATTCGAAGCCAGATCAAAAACTATCAAAATGCGATCATTCAGAATGAGACCGGTACAGTTTTAACCGTTGGTGACGGTATATCCAGAGTTAGCGGACTTTTGAATTGTATGTCAGGTGAGCTCTTAGAGTTTGAGAACGGCACATTCGGAATGGCTCAGAACCTCGAAGAAACAGTAGTATCCGCGGTTCTGTTCGGAGAAGATGTTGGAATCAGTGAAGGACAGACCGTTAAGCGCACCGGACGAGTAGTTTCTGTTCCGGTAGGCGATGCAATGATTGGACGTGTTGTAAACGCTATTGGACAGCCGATTGATGGCGCAGGCCCTATTGAATCGGATGATTACAGACCTGTTGAGATCAAGGCACCGGGCATCATTGAAAGACAGCCCGTTAAAGAGCCTTTGCAGACAGGTATCAAGGCCATCGACTCCATGATCCCTATCGGACGTGGACAGCGTGAGCTGATTATCGGTGACCGTCAGACAGGTAAGACCACAATTGCCATCGATACTATCATCAACCAGAAGGGTAAGGATGTTATTTGTATCTATGTTGCAATTGGTCAGAAGAGATCAACAGTAACATCACTTGTGGCAGAACTGCAGAACGCAGGAGCTATGGAATACTCCATAGTTGTAGCAGCTACGGCTTCAGAGCCCAGCCCGCTGCAGTACATCGCACCTTATACAGGTTGCACCATGGGTGAGTATTTCATGAATAAGGGTAAGCACGTACTGGTTATCTATGATGACCTTTCCAAGCACGCTGTTGCTTATCGTGCACTTTCACTTCTTATTCGCAGACCTCCGGGACGTGAAGCTTATCCCGGTGACGTATTCTACCTGCATTCAAGACTCCTTGAGAGAGCTGCTAAGCTTTCTGATGAAAACGGAGGCGGTTCACTTACTGCTCTTCCTATCATCGAGACTCAGGCAGGTGACGTATCTGCATACATTCCTACAAACGTTATCTCCATCACTGATGGACAGATATTCCTTGAGACAGAGCTTTTCCATTCAGGAATCATGCCGGCTGTTAACCCTGGTATCTCAGTTTCCAGAGTTGGTGGTAATGCTCAGATCAAGGCCATGAAGAAGGTTGCAGGTACACTTAAGCTGATTTATTCACAGTATCGTGAGCTGCAGAGCTTTGCTCAGTTCGGTTCAGACCTTGATGAAGACACCAAGAGTCGTCTTGCACAGGGTGAAAGAATTGTTGAAGTTCTTAAACAGGACAAGAGCTCACCGGTTGCTGTAGAAAAGCAGGTTGCTATCCTGTACGCAGTTATCAACAATGTACTGACAGAGGTTGCTGTTACAGATATTGCAGAGTACGAGGCAGGACTTTTCGAGTATCTTGACACAAATCCTGATGGAAGCGATGTTATGAAGACTATCCGCGAAACAGGAAAACTTGAGGCAGATACAGAAGAGAAGATGAAGAATGTACTCAAGGCATATACCGATAAGTTTTTAGCCGGTAAAAAGTGATAACGGAGGATAAAACATGGCTGCTAATATGAAAGCTGTGAAGCTCCGGATAAAAAGCGTACAGAGTACCATGCAGATTACAAAGGCGATGCAGCTGGTTGCCGCAAGTAAGCTGAGAAAGGCAAAGGAGAAGGCAGACAACTCCAAGCCCTATCTTGGAACACTTCTTGCAACATTACAGGATATCGCCAGAGAAAACCATGATTTTCAGTCCCCTTATACCAAGGCAGGCAAAAATGATAAATGGTTATATGTTGTAATCGCCGGTGACAGAGGACTTGCAGGAGGATATAACTCCAACCTGTTTAAGTTCATGGAGAGCGAGACAAAGGGCCGTGATATAGAGGTATTTCCGATAGGAAAGAAATCTGTAGAATACTTTAAACACAGAAATGTTCCGATTTTCACAGAGGAATTTGCAGAGGTGGCAAAGGTTACAATATCTGAGTGCTTCTCGGTTGCAAAGATTCTTTGTGAAGCTTACAAAGAAGGAAAATTCGGACATATTTTCCTGTGTTATACAGATTTTGTATCTATGATGTCACAGGTTCCGACGGCCAGCCCTATTCTTCCGTTGTCAGATATGGCAATAGAGGACGAGGAAGCTAAAAAGTCTAAATCGCTTATTCTGTATGAACCGGACAGCGAGACTGTTTTCAATACAGTTGTTCCGGAGTATTTGGCGGGAGTGCTTTACACCAGTATCAATATCTCGGTTGCAAGTGAACTTGCAGCAAGAAGAACTGCGATGGAAGCTGCTACCGACAACGCAGAAGAAATGATTGAAACATTAAGTCTGTACTATAACAGAGCACGTCAGGCAAGCATTACTCAGGAAATTACGGAGATTGTTGCCGGTGCAGAAGAGCCATAAAAGAGGTTTATGTTTTTGCGATAGTCAAAAGATGTATCGCAACTTGGAATAACCTTATTGGATACTTACTTAAAGGAGAAAACTCACAATGAGTGAAAAACATATTGGAAAGGTAATACAGGTAACAGGACCTGTCCTTGACATTCGTTTTGGTGAGGGTGAACTGCCGGATCTGCATAGCGCTATTGAAATCAAGAATGGAGATTCCACTCTTGTGGCAGAGGTTGCACAGCAGATCGGTGATGATGTAGTTCGTTGTATTGCGATGAGTTCCACGGATGGTCTTGTTCGTGGAATCGATGCGGTAGATACAGCTGCTCCCATCTCAGTTCCTGTAGGTGACGAGTGTCTGGGAAGAATTTTCAATCTTCTTGGTGAGCCGGTTGATAATCAGCCTGCGCCCACAACACAAGAGAGATGGCCTATTCACAGACCTGCTCCGTCATTTGAAGATCAGGTTCCTGCTACTGAGATTTTTGAAACAGGAATTAAGGTAGTTGACCTTATCTGCCCTTACGCTAAGGGTGGTAAGATCGGTTTGTTCGGTGGTGCGGGAGTTGGTAAAACAGTCCTTATCATGGAACTTATCAATAACGTTGCGAAGGCACATGGTGGTATCTCAGTATTCACCGGTGTTGGAGAGCGTACCCGTGAAGGAAATGACCTTTACGGTGAAATGAAAGAAAGCGGAGTTATTAACAAGACTGCGCTGGTTTACGGACAGATGAATGAGCCCCCGGGAGCACGTATGAGAGTTGCTCTTTCAGGACTTACAATGGCAGAGTATTATCGTGATGTTAAGAATCAGGATGTGCTTCTTTTCATTGATAATATCTTCCGTTTCACTCAGGCAGGTTCAGAGGTTTCAGCGCTTCTTGGACGTATGCCTTCAGCCGTTGGTTATCAGCCGACACTGGCTACAGAAATGGGTGCTCTGCAGGAGCGTATCACTTCTACAAAGAAGGGTTCAATCACATCAGTTCAGGCCGTTTACGTGCCTGCCGATGACTTGACTGACCCTGCACCTGCAACTACATTCACACACTTGGATGCAACCACCGTTCTTTCCCGTGATATTGCATCAAAGGGTATTTATCCGGCAGTTGATCCTCTGGATTCCACAAGCCGTATCCTTTCACCCGACGTAGTTGGTAAGGAACACTACGAAGTGGCAAAGGGAGTACAGCAGGTGCTTCAGAGATATCGTGAGCTGCAGGACATCATCGCTATCATGGGTATGGATGAGCTCTCCGATGAAGATAAACAAACAGTATTCAGAGCACGTAAGGTTCAGAACTTCCTGTCACAGAGCTTCTCAGTTGCTGAGCAGTTCACAGGACTTCCGGGTAAATACGTACCTCTGAAGGAGACCATTCGCGGATTTAAGATGATCCTTAACGGCGAGTGTGACGACCTTCCTGAGTCAGCATTCCTGTTGGTCGGAACAATTGATGAAGTGTTCGAGAAGGCAAAGAAGAATAGCTAATATACTTGAGAGATTTTGCTTCCCGAATAGCTAATTTACTTATGAGATTTTTCTTCCGCGTGGTGTAGAATAGCTAAGCCTTTCTTAAAAAGTGAAGGCGGATGGAAAGCAAACAGATGAGGATTTAACAATATGGCAACATATCATTTACAGGTCGTATCCCTGGATGGATTGGAATATGAGGGCGAAGTTGAGAAGGTTCTTATTCGTACAATAGACGGTGATGTTGAGATTTTGGCTCGCCACACCAATTATTGTACCGGAATCGGAATGGGAACTGCTCATGTAACCTTTGCTGACGGAAAAGAGAGAAAGGCAGCCTGCATAGGCGGTATGCTCTCTGTCATGGATGGTGAAGTCCGAATACTTCCTACAAACTGGTTGTGGAGCGACGAGATAGATGTGGAACGTGCGCGTTCAGCTAAAGCGAGAGCTGAGGAAGCCTTGAAGGATGCTCAGCTTACCAAGGAAGCAAGAGTGCGCGCCGAAGCCAAGCTTTATCGTGCACTTGTGCGAATTGGTTCCGCTCAGTGAAAAAAATAATTCAGGAATATACATAAACATATATTGGGCGCTGTGGCTTGCCTATACGGCTTGCTGCGGCGCTTTTTAAATAAGAAACAGGGAGTATGAATGGAATCTCTAAAGGTTCTTATTGCTTCTGACGGATACAGGGATGATTTACAATGTTAAACAAGGAAGCAGCATAAACAAATGCTGTATAAACAAATCAAGATCAGCTGAAAGATGAAGGGAGTTGTCGCAAAATGTCAGTGCGTCAGCTCCCTTGTTATCTTTGTATAAATTCTATCTGAAATATTTGTAGAAAAACAATAATTGTAGAAATGTGCGGATTAACCTATAATGTGTGTACGTTAACAGAATAATACAAATAACACACAAAATTACAATATATTAAGAAAAGGGGTAGGAAAAATGGTAATCAAAAGTGTAACAGACAAAGAATTCAAAGAGTACGGCAGAGTTGTTGAGGGCTACAGTGTTGCAGAAATCCTTAAGACACTTGAGAATGACACACCTTGTCCGGATGATGTTGTTTATGTAGCTGAGGATGCTAATCTTATGGCTACAGCAGACACCAAGGATCTTGGCACAAGCCTTTTTGGCGGTATGCCTTTCCAGTTTGGCTACTGCAATGGTCACAACACAAAGATGAACTGCATGGAGTATCACAGAGACAGTGAGTTCAATCTTGGTACAGAGGATTTCATTCTTCTTCTTGCAAAGCTTAGTGATATCGAGGATGGCAAGCTTGATTCATCAAAGGTTGTAGCTTTCAAATGCCCTAAGGGTGTGCTTGTAGAGGTTTATGCTTCAACACTTCACTATGCACCTTGCCATGCAGATGCAGCTAAGGGCTTCAAGGTTCTTATTGCTCTTCCCAAGGGAACAAATGTAGGAACCACAGAGACAGCAGGTAAAAACCTTGATGACAGAACACTTTTTGCTACAAACAAGTGGCTTCTTGCACACAAGGATGCTTCAGAGATCGCTGATGGTGCTTATGAAGGAATTACAGGCGAGAACATCGATATTGCAGGACTCATCTGATCTTAGATTGTAAAACATCAACCTTTTTAATGTTACTATATTGCTTTGTTTTTAAGCATTGAAGAATGAGTTTTTGACGATATGAAATAATATTAGCGGATTCCGAATGTTCTAAAACTGCGAAAGCTTCGTAGAAATGGAGCAATTAGTACATAAGTAAGGGGCAAGATTTACTTTTGACCATTACATTATTTTAATGAAGGTTGTCACTAAATGACAGATGAGGGGTAAAAATGGCAACAATTAACGAGATAGCTGAACTTGCGGGCGTGTCCATCGGAACGGTGGACCGCGTTCTGCACAATCGCGGCTATGTTAAGGCTGAGACAAGAGAACGTGTTGAAAAAGCCTGTGAAGAACTGCATTATGAGCCAAACCGTGTGGCACAGGGACTTGCTGTCAGAAAGAAGAAACTGAAGTTTCTTTTTATGATACCAAAGACACAATATAGTCCCTTTTTCATACCGGTTCGTGAGAGCGCTGAAAAGAAGGCAAAATCGCTGGAAGCATACGCAGCAACTACGGATATTTTAGAATACCCTGACAGTGAAGCTGAAGAGAAGAAGCTCATCGATACATTGAAAAAAAGTGTTGGCGAATACGACGGTGCCTGCATTACAGGTACAGTGTCACCAATAAATGATCTGATCATAGCTGAGAGTAAAAAGCGGGATATGCCGCTGGTTTTCTATAACAGCAGGCTTGACGGTGTGGAACATCTTGCATACGTAGGGTGTGACTATATAGCTTCCGGAAGGCTGGCTGCCGGTCTGTCTGCAATGGCAGGCGGTGAGAATGCGAAAATCTGTTTTTTTACTGAGTATGACAGCATAAAAGAAAGTGCAACCGAGCGTATCAGAGGCTTTTCTAATGAGATGAGCTCAAGATATCCTGACATGGAGCTTCTTGGAAAATGGAGCATATCCCTTGATCGCGAAGAAAACAAGCGCTCTGTAAGAGAGATGTTTGTGAAATATCCGGAGACCAATGTGGTGTATGTTATAAATCCAAGAGATTACGATATATGCAGGCTTATAGCCGCTGAGGACACTGATCACAGGATAAGAATAATCACTAACGATCTGGTGGCAGTGCAGTATGAGATGTTCCACAAGGGACTCATTACAGCAACAATATGCCAGGAGCCTGAAAAGCAGGGCAAGCTTTCACTGGAGATATTATTTAACTATCTGGCATATGGCACAGTTCCTAAAAAGGTGAATTACACAGAGCTTAGCATACATATTGAGCAGAATCTGTAGTCTTTTGTGCAGTATTCAACGTACACATAAAGGCAGAAGTATGTAGTCTTTTATACGGAATTCAGCATATATGCAGAGTGGATTTTGACTTCTTGCGGGCAAAAGAGAAAGCAGAAAGCGGTAGTTTTTATACAGAATTCAGCATATATGTAGAGTGAAGTTTTGTCTTCTTGCGGGCAAAGTAGGAAAACAGAAAGCAACTGTCTTTGTCGGACATAGGAACGTTTTAGAGAGCCGCTGAAATGAAGAACGGGCGACATTGTGAACAGAATTATACACTTATTTCTGTGAAATATGTCGTGTTGACAAAATAACCTTCAAAACTTATGATTTATTTGATGTGTGAACGTACACACATTTCAAAACATCCATGTTTATATATGAAAAATGATAGTAAATATCATTTACAGGCATGTTCATTTTTCGCAGTTTTTGTAAAACTGCATAGCAATAATATTTATTTTTAAGGGTAGGAGGACATAAAATGAATAACATTCCCCAGGTTAAAATCGGTCTGGTAGCAGTCAGCCGTGACTGTTTCCCGGCATCACTTGCAATCAATCGTAGAAAGGCATTAGTTGAGAGCTACAAGAAGCTTTACAACGATGTAGACGTATATGAGTGCCCTGTATGTATCATCGAGAGCGAGACTCAGATGGTAGAGGCACTTGAGGACATTAAGAAAGAGGGCTGCAACGCTCTTTGCGTATATCTTGGTAACTTTGGTCCTGAGATTTCAGAGACACTTCTTGCTAAGCACTTCGATGGTCCTGTAATGTTCTGCGCAGCTGCAGAGGAGTCACAGAGTGACCTTCAGGACGGCAGAGGCGATGCTTATTGCGGAATGCTTAACGCAAGCTACAACTTAAAGCTTCGTGGTGTTAAGGCTTATATTCCTGAGTATCCTGTAGGAACAGCTGATGAGTGCGCTAAGATGATCAACGAGTTCGTTCCGATCGCAAGAGCACTTGTTGGACTTTCAGATCTTAAGATTATTTCTTTCGGTCCTCGTCCGCTTAACTTCCTTGCTTGTAACGCTCCTATTCAGCAGCTTTACAACCTCGGTGTTGAAATTGAAGAGAACTCAGAGCTTGATCTTTTCGAAGCATTCAACAAGCATGCTGATGATGAGAGAATTCCTGAAGTTGTTGCTGATATGGAAAAGGAACTTGGCAAGGGCAACAAGAAGCCTGAAATTCTTAAGAAGCTTGCTCAGTATGAGCTTACACTTCTTGACTGGGTTGAGGAGCACAAGGGTTACAGAAAGTATGTTACAATCGCTGGTAAGTGCTGGCCTGCATTCCAGACACAGTTTGGTTTCGTTCCCTGCTATGTAAATAGCCGTCTTACAGGCCGTGGAATTCCGGTATCCTGCGAAGTTGATATCTATGGTGCACTTTCAGAGTTCATCGGAACATGTGTAAGTAATGATGTTGTTACACTTCTTGACATCAACAACTCTGTACCTGCTGATATGTACGAGCAGAGCATCAAGGGCAAGTTTGATTACAAGCACACAGATACATTCATGGGCTTCCACTGCGGAAATACATGCTCAAGCAAGCTTACTGAGTGCACAATGAAGTATCAGAAGATCATGGCTAGAAACCTTCCTGAAGAAGTTACACAGGGAACACTTGAAGGAAACATCGTTCCTGGAGATATCACATTCTACAGACTGCAGAGCACAGCTGATAATCACCTTAAGGCATATGTTGCACAGGGTGAGGTTCTTCCTACAGACTCTATGTCATTCGGTGGAATCGGTGTATTCGCTATTCCTGAGATGGGACGTTTCTATCGTCACGTACTGATCCAGCACAACTTCCCTCACCATGGTGCAGTTGCGTTTGGTCACTTTGGAAAGGCACTCTTCGAGGTATTCAAGTATGTAGGTGCTGAAGTAATCGGCTACAACCAGCCTGCATCACTTCCTTATCCTACAGAGAACCCTTTCAAGTAATTTGAATTATTGATTTATTTGAATTACGGATTAAATTAGTTTGAATCATGGATCAGATTAGTTTAAAGCACCAATCAAATTAGTTTGGGTTACGAAAATAATTAGTTTGAATTTCGGATATTTAAATCAAGAATAATTGTCGAACTGCCGCATCATTTTGGTGCGGCAGTTTTTATAATATGTGCTTGAAAATGGGGCTGGATTGCAATAAAATGTGCGCAATGAGATTAAGTGAGCCGTATTACCGCAAGCGGTACATTTTGGAATATTAGTGAGGTAAGGCAATGAGAATAGTAGCAGCAGAAATAGACAGTGTAGGAAATGATATAGACTACAGCGGCCTTCAAACGCTGGGAGATGTAACTTTTTATGAGGACAAGATAACAGAAGAAAATGCAAAAACACGCCTTGAAGGGGTTGAGGTGCTGTGTATAAATAAGTCAAAGATCACACAGGCAATTTTGGATGATGCGGATGATTTAAAACTTATTTGCGAGTTTGCAACAGGTTTTGACAATGTCGATTTGAAGGCATGTACAGCAAGAGAAATCAAGGTGGCAAATGTAGCGGGATATTCTACATCTTCAGTGGCGCAGCACACGTTTGCACTTCTTTTTTATCTTATGGAATCACTTAAAGACTACGATGAATTTGTGAAAAGTGGCGAATATGCAGCGCAGGATCATTTTAGCAAGGTTGATATCCCTTTTCATGAGCTTGAAGGTGTTACCTGGGGAATTATAGGAATGGGCAACATCGGAAGAAAAGTCGCACATATCGCTGAAGCTTTTGGTGCAAAAGTAATCTTTTGTCCTGCGTCAGGAAGATCAACTCACAATTCAGATGATGAGTCATTTGAGATGGTGACATTTGATGAACTATTAAGAAGAAGCGATGTTCTGTCACTGCATTGTCCTTTGTCTGATAAAACCAGAAATCTGATAGACAAAGATGCTCTTGTAAAAATGAAGAAAACTGCAATTCTTATCAATGTGGCAAGGGGGCCTGTGGTAAATGAAGAGGATTTAACGAATGCTCTGATAAATGGAGAAATTGCCGCAGCAGGGCTTGATGTGCTAAGTGTAGAGCCCATGAGAAAGGATAATCCGCTGTTAAAAATCCAGGATAGCAGTAAGCTTCTTATTACGCCGCATATGGCATGGGCTAGTGTTGAAGCCAGAACACGATGTGTAGACGAAGTAAAGAAAAACATTCTTGCATATGAAAGAGGCGAGAATAGAAATATTGTGAATCTTTGATCAGATGCTACTCATGAATGAAGGCATCAATAACTTTCATGAGTGCTTCTTTTTGATAATCTGTAAGCAGTAAATATTTGGAGTTCAGATCAGCAAGTTCCGCGTCGGTTTTCCCATTATCTAACTGGTCGGCATCACTGAAAAACTCAGAAAGGGTTATTCCGAATGCATTACAGATGGATTCGAGCTTATCTATGCTGGGATATCTATTCTTGTTGTACCAGGTCACGATGGTTGATTGAGGTACGTCTGCAAGTTTGGCCAGCTTGTAAACGGATAAACGGCGTGCCTGTCTAAGTTCTGAGATACGTCCTAAAGCGTCAAACAATTATGATTGCCTCCATATGCAAAAGCTAATTGAGTGTAATTATAAGCACAAAATGCAAAATGTGCAAAATTTAATTGAGTGTTATCGTAGCCAAAATATGCAATGTGCGTAAAATTTGTTGAACGAAATTGTAGGCTCAATACACACGTATGCAAAATAAATTGATTGTAACTGCAAGCACAATATGTAACGAGTGCAAAACTAATATGACTGTGATTGCAAGTACAATATGCATCGTATGTATAATATTTTAATGCGCATATGTGATAGGTAATAATATTCACATACAATACGATGATATGCATATGCGATATATGCGATTAATGTAGGCGTGAGCTTTATGCTCCGCCTTTTTGTATTAAGAAACTACTCAATTTAAATATAAATTTGCACAAGAGCACCTGACTAATTGGAGCAGGAATTCCATTTTACGAATCTACCGATTGTTAATTGCAGATAAATTCCGTTGTGCTATTTCACCGACTGTTAATTGCAGAGGAAATTCCGTTACGCTGTTTCACCGACTGTTAATTGAAAATGATATTCTGTTGTACTGATCCACTGATTGTTAATGGGTGCGTAAATCCCGTTGCACTAATCCACCGATAGGCAAGGTTAGTCGTGTGTGCTAATTGATAGATGAAAAAACTATTTACAAACAGACATCAATGAATATAATAATATATTAAATGATATTAAATGATATTTTTCAAGGAGAAAAAATGCCTGTCGTAAATTCATATTCCATACTTGATTTTTATGCGCTTCCGGAGGAGATTCATGTGGAACTTATCAATGGCAGATACTATGAGATGCCGGTTCTTGGGGCGATGCATCAGGATTTGGCTTCATATTTTCATATACTTATTGGAGAATTCATAAGCGAGCTGGGAATAGATTGCAAAATATATGAAGGCTCTGTAAATGTAATGATATTGCAGGATGACTATAATATGTTTCAGCCGGATCTGATGATAGTTACGGATAAGAGCATCCTTGGTAAACGTGAGGTATATGGTGCTCCTGATTTTGTTTTGGAGATAATCTCAGATGAGATGAGGAGAGCTGCGATAGATGAAAAGGTGGAATGCTATGAGAGGGCAGGTGTGAAAAAGCTTCTGATAGTAGATATTAAGAATAGAAGTTTGACGGTATACGATCATGATGGGAATTCATACAACTGTGAGCAATACGGCTTTGTAGGGAATATGGATATGAATTTACTTGGTGGACAAGTAGTGATGGATCTTGAAAAGATCGGCTGTATCGCAGATGAGTACGGGAAATTCATTGACTGAACATGTTCGTTGATAAGTGATGATGTAGATAAATGAATAGGATTCGAGGCCTAATTTTTTGATGAAATTGAAAGAAATGGTATTAAATGGATGAAATTGAAAGAAATGGTAATTAATTTGAACCTATTCACATATTGTATTGGGATAAAATCAATTAGTGGGATAGGAATTGATTACTGTTAGCACAGGTTATTTAGGCGGTTACGGTATCCGTATTAGACCGGATTTACTAATATATAAACTGTCGTTTTTAGCAGTGAATAGAATGAAATAAATGAGAAGTATAAAGAAAATGGCTCCTCAGATTGTTTTTATAAGTTTTGTGATATATCATATAATAGGTTTCGATAAGAAATACAGGTAAATTAGTGAAGGAGAATCGCTATGACATTAGAAGAAGCAAAAAGCAAATTAGAGAAAAACGGACAGATGCATGTCCTCAAATATTATGATGAGCTTTCAGATGCTGAGAAGGCTGCGCTTTTACAGCAGATTGATGAGACAGATTTTGAAGTACTTAAGAATGCAAAAAATCTTGGACATGGTTCCGAGAGAGGAAAATTCGAACCTCTTGCATGTATGCAGCTTTCAGAGATCGAGAAGAGAAAAGAAGAGTTCAACCAGATCGGTACAGATGCAATCAAGGCTGGTAAGGTAGCAGCTTGTCTGTTGGCCGGAGGTATGGGTACAAGACTTGGTTCAGATGATCCTAAGGGTATGTACAACATCGGATTGACCAAGGAAGTGTTCATTTTCCAGAGAATTATTGAGAACCTTCTTGATGTGGTTAATGCAACAGGTTCATGGATTCATCTGTTCATCATGACAAGTGAGAAGAATCATGAGAAGACTGTAAACTTCCTTACAGAGAA
Organism: Butyrivibrio sp. LC3010; assembly: GCF_000424385.1. Lineage (GTDB taxonomy): Bacteria > Bacillota > Clostridia > Lachnospirales > Lachnospiraceae > Butyrivibrio. The sequence goes on from NZ_AUJU01000001.1 coordinate 189,687, forward strand.
GAACTTTTTCGGATATAAGGCAGATAAGGTGACATTCTTCAAACAGGACATGGCTCCTGCTTCAGATTATGAAGGAAAGGTATACATGGAGGAAAAGGGCCGTATCTCTACATCTCCTAACGGAAATGCAGGCTGGTTTTCATCTATGATCAAAGCAGGTCTTGATAAGACTCTTCATGAAGAAGGAATAGAGTGGGTTAACATTTTTGCTGTTGATAATGTGCTTCAGAGAATCTGCGATCCTTGCTTTGTTGGTGCTACTATCGAGCAGAAGGCTGAGGTAGGTGCAAAGGTTGTTAAGAAGAACGCTCCTGATGAAGGTGTAGGTGTTATGTGTCTTGAGGATGGCAAGCCGTCTATCGTAGAGTACTATGAACTCACACAGGAGATGATGGATGCTAAGGATGCAGCCGGAGAGCCTGCATATAACTATGGTGTAATCCTGAATTACCTCTTCAACGTACCGGCTCTTGAGCGTATAGCTAAGAATGAGCTTCCTCTTCACGTTGTTGAGAAGAAGATTCCTCACATCGATGAAAACGGGGAACTTGTAAAGCCTGAGACTCCTAACGGATGCAAATTTGAGCAGCTTGTTCTTGATATGATTCATGAACTTGACAGCTGTGTTCCTTATGAGGTTGTTCGTGAGTATGAATTTGCGCCTATTAAGAATAAGACAGGTAAGGATTCTGTAGAATCAGCAAGAGAACTTTGCAAGAAGAATGGTATAGAGCTGTAATTTTGATATCTTGAAATCTTATGAATATAGTAGACAGGGAGGAAAAAATGGCAATTTTAGTTACAGGTGGAGCAGGCTATATTGGAAGCCATACAGTTGTAGAACTTCAGAACGCAGGCTATGACGTAGTTGTTATGGATAACCTTGCCAATGCAAGTGAAAAAGTTTTGGGACGTGTTGAAGCAATAACCGGTAAGAAGGTTCCTTTTTACAAGACAGATATCCGTGACAGAGCAGGTCTTGAGGAGATTTTCAATAAAGAGAAAATCGATTCTGTTATACATTTTGCAGGACTTAAGGCAGTAGGTGAATCCGTACAGAAGCCTTGGGAGTACTATGAGAACAATATTGGCGGAACATTAACTCTTGTGGACGTGATGAGACAGCATGGCTGCAAAAACATAATTTTCTCATCATCAGCTACAGTATATGGCAATCCTGCATTTATACCGATCACAGAGGAATGCCCCAAGGGTCAGTGTACAAATCCTTATGGATGGACAAAGTCAATGCTTGAGCAGGTGCTGTCAGATATGCAGCATGCTGATCCTGAATGGAACGTAGTGCTTTTGAGATATTTCAATCCTATCGGAGCTCATAAGAGCGGAACAATAGGAGAGAATCCTAATGGTATTCCGAACAATCTGATGCCTTATATTACACAGGTTGCTGTTGGAAGACTTCCCAAGCTTAATGTATTTGGAAATGATTATGATACACCCGATGGTACAGGCGTACGTGATTACATCCATGTTGTTGATCTGGCTGTTGGACACGTTAAGGCTCTTAAGAAGCTTGAACCCGGAAGTGGTCTGTCCATCTACAACCTTGGAACCGGTGTTGGCTACAGTGTTCTTGACATTGTTAAGAATTTCGAAGAAGCTAACGGAGTTAAGATTCCTTATGAGATCCAGCCCAGACGTGCAGGGGATATAGCTACATGCTATTCAAATGCAGATAAGGCTGAGAAGGAACTTGGATGGAAAGCTCAGAACGGAATTCGTGAGATGTGTGAAGATTCCTGGAGATGGCAGAGTCAGAATCCTAACGGCTACGAGGACTAAGGATAGAGCCACAAGGCTTTTCATATATAATTTCTTGTTATTGTTCATACAGCTTTGCGCACTTGCTGCTCAGAGAGTGAGAATGTTTGAAGCTTTGAATATTGGATTTGCCCCATTGCCGAAGGCAACTGGAATTGGCAAATCCAGTTGCTTTGAGCATATTAAGGTGTGAACAGTAATAATTGCTTGAGGTATTATGTTTAAATTATGGGTACGACTCGTAAATGATAATCATCTTCTGAAGGATACGGTGATTGAGGATAACTCAATGGATACCAGGACGCATAAAGTTATGAATGCGTTGGAGAAGGCTTGTTATGACCTTGATCTGAGCAAGCCTATATGGCTGAAATCCACAGTACATGATTTTCAGCTTCATAATAAATGCAGATTTACCAAGGATGCATTTATTGAAGATATTCCATTCGAATATATGGAAATTCAGGTCATAGAGGAAGATGATTTTTATTATTGAATATGATGAAACAAATGATCAGAAAATGAAATAAATTGTCAATTTTTTGTGTCTTTAAAATCATTAGGAAAAATAACATAAACGTGATTTGCTAGATATTTCCCCGCTTTTTTGAGCATGAATTAAAGTTCAATTAAGATGAGGGAAATATTTTTTTGATACTTTTATCACAATTTCGTCACAATCACTTCCTATACTGAGAACATAGAAAACGAAATGAAAGAAATTATTTATCAAAATTTATCAAAGAAAAGAGGTAATGGATGATGTTTGATAATGAAAATAATGAACAGAATAAAGCAGAACTGGGGGAAAGACAGGAGACCAATGTTAATCCCGGAAGTACCTATGGCTCAGGTAGTAATTCAACAAGTGGTAGTGCAGAAAATGTAAACTCAAATTCTTACGGCAGCGGAAATCAGGGTAGTACCTACGGAAGTCAGAATAATACTTACGGAAACGGCTCTCAGAATAATACCTACGGAAATGGTCAGGGTTATACATATGGTTCAGGCAATCAGAATGGATCATATGGCAGCAACCAGAATAACAGCTACGGAACAGGCAATTATAATCAGAACAGCAATACAGGAAGTTACGGTAATTATTCTCAAAACCGTAATACAAACGGTAATTACAACTATAATAATCAGGGGACATATGGTAATTACCAGTACACATACAATCAACCCGGTATGAATGGAGGAAATGGACCTGTTAAAAGAAATACAGGTAAGAAAGTAGCAGCAGTTATTGCAGCAGCACTTGTTCTTAGTTTAGGTCTTGGTGCAGGATATTACAGCATGACAAGAATTACTCAGATGCCGGCATTGACAGATTCTCAGGATCAGGCTAGCGCAGCTGATAAGAATAAAGCTGCAGACGATAATTCAGTAAACAATGAATCAGGCAGCCAGGCTGATGCAGGATTAGATAGCACAACAGATATCATCGCTGATAACAATGCTGATTCCGGAATCGCACAGACTGAAACTGTTGAGAATAGTAAGACTGTTGTAACCGATGTTACAGAGGTTGTTGCAAAAGCAATGCCTGCCATGGTTTCAATCAACAATAATTACACACAGTCCGCATCATATTTTGGACAGACCTATAGCAAGGAGCTCACTGCATCAGGTTCAGGTATCATTGTTGGAACAAATGACAACGAGCTTTTAGTTGCAACTAACTATCATGTAATAGAAGGTGCTGATTCTCTTGAGGTATTCTTTGTAGATGAGAAAACTGCTAAGGCAGAGGTTAAGGGAACAGATTCAAATATGGACCTTGCAGTTATAGCTGTACAGCTTTCAGATCTTAGCGAGGAAACAAAGAATGCAATTGCTATAGCTACACTTGGTGATTCAGATTCACTTATCCTTGGTGAACCCGCTATAGCCATTGGTAATGCACTTGGATATGGCCAGTCAGTTACAACAGGAGTTATCAGTGCTGTTAATCGTATGATCGATCTGGACAACAGTAAGCAGGGAACATTCATTCAGACTAATGCAGCTATTAACCCCGGTAACTCAGGTGGTGCACTTCTTAACATCAGAGGTGAAGTAATTGGTATCAACTCTAATAAGATTGGTGGCGAAGCTATAGAGGGTATGGGATATGCTATCCCGATTTCAACAGCAAAGCCTATCATCGAGCAGCTTATGACTGAAAAGACACGTTCTAAGCTTGCTGAGGATCAGAGAGGTTATCTTGGAATATCCGGTGTTGGCGTAACTTCAGATGTATCACAGATGTATGGTCTTCCTCTTGGTGTATATGTAGCATCAGTTGCTGATGGAAGCGGCGCTAAGAATGCAGGCATTCAGGAAAGCGATATTATTACAAAGTTTGACGGAAAAGAAATTTCATCTATGGAAGATCTTCAGAACAAGCTTGCTTATTATGAAGCAGGTGAAACAGTTACAGTAACTGTTAAGAGACAGTCCACAGATGGATATCAGGATCAGGATATTCAGGTTACATTGGGTACAAAGCCCACAGTTCAGTCTGACAGCAATACTGAAGGCGAAAAGTATCAGGGCGGATCAAATCCCGATGCTAAGCCTGAAGAAGGTCAGGATGGTCAGGATGGTCAGCAGGGCGGCTATGAGATCAATCCATTTGAGAATCCTTTCGGTTTTGGATTTAACTTTGGTAACTAATTCAAGGAACTATTTAAATGCCATTGGGAGAGTTTCCCAGTGGCATTTTTTTATGTGAGAATGTTCTACGTCTTGAATATAGGATTTGCCCCTTTGCCGAAGGCAACTGGAATGGGCAAATCCAGTTGCTGTGAGCACCGTAAGGTGTGAACAGTAACACTGCAGGAGAATTAGCAAGCAAAATCCTTTCCAGTTAGCTTGATGAAAAACTTTACCGCGCATATAATTAAAATGTGTGTCAAATAACTACAGACAATATGGAGCTGAATACCGTTAGTGCAAGTACTTTGGGCGCTTATGGTATCCGTATCCGAACGGACTAAGTCGGATATAAGCTGGCATTTATATAGGAGAAATAATATGAGCGATAAATTCGATAATAACGGAAATGACGGGTTTGACTTCAGAGAAGTTATGGACTCTTCAGTTAATAATGATGAGGCTAAATCTGAGCATGAAAATGAGAAAAAGGATAAAGACTCAGTGACCTCAGTTAGCGGTAGTGTGGAAGATACTACAGGTAAAAAGGAAGGCTCTCAAAATAAAGAGAGCGAATACGAGGATGTCTGCTTCATGTGCAGACGACCTGAGAGTAAAGCCGGAAAGATGTTTCATTTACCCAATGGTATCTGTGTATGTGATGACTGTATGCACAAAACCATGGATACCGTAAGCCAGTTTGATTATCAGAACCTGTTAAATAACCCTAATCTCATGAATGAGTTAAATAAACACAGTGGGATGCCGGGGTTGAATTTTATGGATTTTGGTGACTTCATGAACACGGGTGGAATACCAAACTCCCAGAAGATTAAGAAGAAAAAAGAGGAAGACATTAAGGTAAAGCCTGTGTTTGATATTGAGCACATGCCTGCACCTCACAAGATCAAGGCTAAGCTTGACGATTTTATTATAGGTCAGGAAAAGGCTAAGAAGATTATTTCCGTTGCTGTTTATAATCACTATAAGCGTGTTAAGACAGGAACAATGGATGACATAGAGATCGAGAAATCAAACATACTGATGATCGGACCTACCGGAAGTGGTAAGACATATCTGGTTAAGACTCTTGCCAAGTTATTGGATGTGCCGCTTGCCATAGCTGATGCTACGTCTCTTACAGAGGCAGGATATATCGGTGACGATATTGAAAGTGTTGTAAGTAAGCTTCTTGCAGCTGCCGGGAATGATATTGACAGAGCTCAGCAAGGTATCATCTTTATCGACGAAATTGATAAGATTGCAAAGAAAAAGAATACAACATCCAGAGATGTTAGCGGAGAATCTGTTCAGCAGGGAATGCTTAAACTCTTAGAGGGAGCAGACGTTGAAGTTCCTGTTGGAGCAAGCAGCAAGAATGCTATGGTTCCCATGGCTACTGTTAACACCAGAAATATTCTGTTTATCTGTGGCGGTGCTTTCCCGGATCTTGAAGAGATCATCAAGCAGAGACTGAACAGGCAGACTTCAATAGGTTTTGATGCAGACTTAAAGGACAAGTGGGATAAGGATCCTGATCTTATTACAAAAGTTACTGTGGATGATCTTAAGAAATTTGGAATGATTCCTGAATTTTTAGGTCGTCTTCCTATCATATGCACTCTTAAGGGATTGTCCAAGGATATGCTTGTCAAGATTCTTGAGGAGCCGAAAAACGCGATTCTTAAGCAGTACCAAAAGCTCTTGGCGTTCGATGAGGTTAATCTTGAATTCGACAGAGATGCCCTTGAAGCTATCGCTGAGAAGGCCATGGAAAAAGAGACAGGAGCCAGAGCTCTGCGCGCAATAATAGAGGAATTCATGCTTGATATCATGTATGAGATTCCAAAGGATGACAACATAGGAAGCGTAACTATTACCGGAGATTACATCAGAGGAAAAGGCGGTCCCAGAATAGAGCTTAGGACTACCGAGGTTCCAAAGGCCATTCCGGTAAAAAATTCAGATGACTAAAGTGGATAGCATACAAAAAGTAACAAAGACATTTTTGCATATGCTGCCGGGGAAAAAGCAAACAATATAAAAAAGTAAATGAAAGCCTTCACCGTTGAAAAATGGCGAAGGCTTTTTATAAACTCATTAACTAAACGGATGGAGCGTAATTAAGCTGTGATAAATGTACCGGCTTTTCCTTTAAGTGCAGCGGATACTTCTGAAAGAGATGTTATAAGTACGCTACCTGAAGGATTCTTTTTAAGGAATTCGATGGCTGCCTCGATCTTGGGAAGCATATTGGTTGCACCAAACTGACCATCACGTATGTACTCTGTAGCTGTAGCGACATTCATGCGGTCAATCGGAGCCTGAGAGTCTTTTCCGAAGTCTGTGTATACGTTAGGCACAGATGTAAGGATGATAAGTCTGTCGGCACCTAAATCTGCAGCAAGCTTTCCTGCAATAGCGTCTTTCTCAATAACTGCTGAAGCTCCTTTAAGGACATGGCCCTGTTCAATAACAGGAATTCCGCCGCCGCCACATGCAATTACTATCTGACCGGCATCTGCAAGAGTACGGATGGCGTCTATTTCAACTATATCTATTGGCTTGGGAGCGGCAACGATACGAAGATATCCTTTTCCGGGAACCTCCTGAACAAAGTTGCCCTTCTTTATCTCGTTATCGGCATCCTCTTTTGACATGTATCTTCCGATAACTTTTGTGGGTGAATAGAAAGCCTCATCGTAAGGATCAACCGTAACCTGAGTAAGAATAGTACTTACAGGAGTTGAGATTCCACGGCTTGTAAGCTCGCTCTTAAGGGAATTCTGAAGGTCGTATCCGACATAGCCCTGGCTCATGGCGCTGCAGACACTCATTGGTGCAGGAGTATAGTCTATATAAATTCTTCTGAGCTCTGTCATCGCCTTGTGAATCATACTTACCTGCGGGCCGTTGCTGTGTGTGATGCTCAACTGGTAACCTGCCTCTACAAGATCTGCAAGAGCTTTAGCAGTGACTTTGACAGCTTCCATCTGTTCTGTGGTTGTATATCCAAGTGCCTCATGTCCAAGAGACACTACTGCCTTCCTGTTTTCCATAACAAATTCCTCCGTTATTTGACCTAAGGGGTACCACTTGCGGTGGGATTCCTTAGGTCAGTCCATTATTTTCATATTTGGTTTGACACTATCTTTTGATGTTTAATTATAGCACGATATATACATGAAAAGAATAATTATCGTTTTCCCAAAATGTATTCTCTAAACAGTGATTCGCCATTTTCAAGAAGCGTCTTGTAAGTATCAACAAACACTTCGTAAATAGGCAAAGAGCGCTTATCAAGGTCATAGGTTTGCGGAACTTCATTAAGCGCAGTATCTATGTCTGCCGCAATTTTTATGGCAACATTCTTATCAGGCATGGGAATCATGCCAAGAAAAGCTGAACTATAGGCTTTGCTGGAAGTGCAGGAGCTGATATAACAGGCTGCACAATCGGCCCATTCTTCTTTTATCATTGCTTTCTTCTCATCTGAAGTGCTGGAGGCTGAGTATTCATCAAGCTTAAAGTCATTTAGAAAGCCTTCTGTTTCCTTTTTGCGCTTTTTTGCAAAGAAGCCAAGCCCTGAAGATCTGTTACTTGTTAACAGCATCATAAAGGCACGCATATAGCGGTCTATGTATTGGGATCCTCTTTTCTCGTAGCGACCTTCGAGCAGTTCTGAATAGTAAGATATCTGCTGCTTTGTCAGAGGTTCTTCAGGAGCGTAATCTATATTTTTGTCAGGATTCTCATTAAGCAGTCCCTGTAAAAATGATTTTCTCTGATCGATGTCAGTAATCTCATGAAAATTGTGGACTTGCTTAATTGGAGAATTGTATAAGCTGTTGTTATTTATCATTATTAATCCTTAATGAATGTGGCTCATATATGGCCTACATCTCCAGCTTGTTATGCCTTCGATCGTAGGTCAGTATACCGTTTACTTCTTCCTCAACGTCAGAAAGCTGGGTATAAACAGCACCGGCGAGACCTTTTTTCTTAAGATTTTCAATGGTTTCGTTCATGAGGCTGTTGAAAGCTTTCTTAAAGTCTGATACTGTATCGAATCTTTTATAGCCATATATTCTGTCAACACTGCTATGACCGCTGATATAACAGGTATATCCGCCATATTCTGATATAACGAAAGCTCTGCGCTTTTTATCAGCGATTACGTCAAGCGGTCTGAAATAATTATGGACACTTCTAAAGTCACCGCCATTTTCATCAAACCATCCGCTTGCCTGGTCTATCAGTCTGTTGTCGGCAAATTGCCTTGCTTGAATTGTAGCTGCAGAAGCATTGAATTGTCCCCAGCCTTCATTGAAAAGAACCCACACGGAAATACTGGGTACATTGATGAGGTGCTGGATTGTCTCCTCCATCTCCCTGGTCCATTCTTTACGGCCGTCGGCAGATTCTCTTGAAAAGATATGATAATTAATTGGACCATCAGGCATATGTCCAAACACACCGGGAAATAGTGTGGGGAGATAGCTTACTACCGGCTTTGCGTAGGATGAACCTCCGCTGACCATATCCTGCCATACTATCATTCCAAGTCTGTCGCAGTGATAATACCATCTGGCTGCCTCGACTTTTATATGCTTTCTCAGCATATTGAAGCCAAGCCTTTTCATCTCCTGAATGTCAAAAATCAGAGCTTCATCACTCGGCGCAGTGTACAGACCGTCTGGCCAGTAGCCCTGGTCGAGAACTCCGTTCAGGAAATAAGGCTCACCGTTTAAGAAAAATAACGGGTGACCTTCTGCATCAAGTTGCCTTGTGAATGAGCGCATACCAAAGTAGGTCCATGCTTCATCGGAACCTGCTTTAATACATACCTGATAAAGATAAGGATCTTCAGGCGTCCACAGATGAGCCTTCGGTATGGCTATCTTGCAGGAGTAAACGTGAGTTGATATGTGTTTGCCTTCGATATCCGGCGAGAAGGTGCTGAGTTCATCAGATGAATGACTGAAGGAATCGTGAAAATCTTCAGATTCGAAGCGGTCACGTTCCTTGTCGCTTCTGTGGGTAGTATCACCCTCATTTTCAGCTATAAGTATCTCTTTATTTGCATCAAATATCTTGATGCTGATCGGAGAAATATCGTTGGTGTGAATCGTAACATATATAACGTCCAGATCTCTGTCCGGTATTATTCTGTAAGCGGTTATATGGGTTTTGGGAACGATCTCCATCCAGACTGTCTGCCAGATTCCGCTCTGGGCAGTATAATACATACCACCGCGCTTCAAGGTCTGTTTTCCTCTGCTGTGATAGGATGAGTCGGAATCATCCTGAACACAAACCGTAAGAACGCCTGAAAGTTTAGGGAATGAGCCTTTCAGGGCGTCAGTAATATCGATTGTAAAAGGAAGATAGCCTCCTGTATGAGCACCGACAGGCGTGCCGTTTATGAAAACGATGGCGCGCTGATCACAGGCTCCAAAATGCAGAAGTATCCTGGAATCAGGAGTCGGAAGTTCGATTTCACCCAGATTTTTTTTGTACCAGAGATATTCATCGGGCTTTAACTGGCGTTCAACACCTGAAAGAAGGGCTTCCGGGGAGAATGGAACCAGTATCTGACCATCCATTTTTTTGGGGTGAACATTGCTTTTTGTAAAAGCGTATTCCCACGATCCGTTGAGGTTTATATAGCTATTGCGTACAAACTGCGGACGGGGATATTCCTTAAGTACGTTGTCTTTATCAAGTGAATCTCCCCAGACAGTGGTAAGTTTGTGGAGAACATCATCTTCGTGTGTTTTATCGATAGCTTTGATTGCGTCAATTAAGTCCATTTTCTCGTCCTTCCATTAAGTAAGAAGTTTTGTTAACGCTGCACAAGGTCCTGGTAGAAAGCAGCAGTGGCGGTTGAAAGATAAGATATCACCCACAAAAGTGGCAGGAAGCATGCAAGTGTGCCGATTATAGCCAAAGGAATATAACTAATATACAGAAGCAGAAGTCTGTGCTTGTGGCCTTTCATGAGCTTGGCACTTGTCTTTAAGATTGAAAATGCATCCTTTTCCGGGAAATCCTGCAAAAGGTAATATGACTGTGAAAACATCAGTCTTACATAAATATTAACGATAGAGATCATGAGAGTTATTGCCAGTACTGTGAGCGGAACTTTGGGATCTATGGCTCCGTTTAAAACTCTGTTCTGGGCGCGAATTACAGTGAAGAGCTGCAGCGGGATAATTGTCAGAATATCCATTACTGCCAGCGGAATCTGCAAAATAATGGCTTTGTCCGGGTGATTTCTGAATCCCTGAAAAAGATCGGATACGGAAACCGGCTGACCATATACTATGTTCATGAATAGATAGGCAAGTCCTGACTGAAATACACCAAAAAACAGGTTTATTAAAAGTGTGGCTGCAAAATAAATCAGATATGATATCAGATTACTGGGGATAATCGCCCCTACTACGATATTTACGATGATAATCGCTAAGATTCTATACAGAATTACGGCAGCTATGGAAGTTCCATAGTGTCCAAGTAGTTGCTCCCTCGCAGTTGCTTTGATCATTGAAGTATTAATGTTTTGTTTCATACATTCCTCTTATAAAATTAAATTTAAACCATTGCAAAATGGCTCCTAAAAATAAGGCGAAGCATAAAGCTTCACCTTATTATAAACGTTTTTGAATATCTAAAATACAGATCTGCTTAAACAGCAGCATCAAAACTTGATCCGATCAGTCCACTGGCAGCGTCGGCTGATTTGCGGTTTTTCATATAAGGATTTTGTTCATTTTTATACATGATCTGAGTGGTGGTAAGGCCACCGGAAACGTAGGTCCTTCCGCATTCAGGACATATGGCTGTCTGTATTTTAACTGATGCCTGTAAAACTTTGCCATCACCTTCTGCAGCCTTTTTGTATGCGTTGGATACGTGTTCCTGCTCATGGCCGCGGACTCTGGAAGGTGCTGCTTCAGGAGAAATATGAGCGGCACTCTTAAATGAGACATTTTCATCTGAACCATCAATATATTTACGGTTCTTGCATGTCTCACACTCAGCCGGGGATGAACGCATACCGGGCTTTTTCTCAACGGATTCTCCGGGATTTAATGATACTTTTCCGGCATCAGTACCTAAAACTGATCCGGCAGCGGCTTCAGAAACGGTTCCTGAGCCTCCATTATTAAAAGCAGGGCCAAAGAATCCGGATGCATATGAACTATTAAATCCAATTCCATTGATTCCGCTCATAAGCACACCCTCTTAATCCAGATAAGGAAGGTCAAGCTCTATACCAAAGCTGTCGGCGATCTCCTTAAACATATCATCAAAGCTTTCACCGCTAATAGCCTGTGAATACTGATTGACCATCTTGTGAGCTTCGGGATCGGTAAACACCGTCACGAAGGATGAAACCATCAGTGCATAACCACCAACCAATCCGATAAGACCGAAGATAATTCCTCTTTTAGCCTGCGGATAAAGCTTTCCGGCAGAATCTCTTGAGAGAAACGCCAGGGTTATTGCAATTCCTCCGAGAATAATGGAGAAATAAACGCTTAATAATAATGCAATCGATACCAGACCCAAAATTGATGCGATGGTTGCAAGTGATACCCTGGGATTTAAAGGGTTATGAGTCTGATTATACTCAAAACTTTCATTCATATCCGGTAGTGTAAGTCCCTCCTCTGTAAACGCCGGTTTATATCTGATAAGAACCTTCCGATATTCACCTGAAGATTCCGACATTATGTGAGATATTGCTAACCGGCTGCATATGCATGTCAACACATAAAAGATGACAATATTTCAATTTAAGTTTACCGCAAAACGAGGGAAAAGTGTATTAAATTTTGGTGAAATCTGGTCATGCAGTGACAACGTTATCTGTTGATTTTTTACGCCATTTAATATTGTAATATAAAATTTCAATAACGCAGCAGCACATCCAGCCTACAGGATAGCCAAAGCCTACCCATTTGGGATCGTTTACCACGTAATTTGTGAGCAAAAACAGATATATCTGTCTGATTACAACGAAAGTGGCAATCATTATGTACATCGGACCCTTGGAATCTCCTCTTCCGCGAAGTGCAGCAGCCAGAGTGTGGTTTACGCAGTTCGCGATCAGGAAAAACACGTTGGTTCTTATGAAAAGAGAACCAAATTCGATTACTGACTCGTCTGATGAAAACAGTCTGATGGCAGGTGCTGCAAAAATATACAGAAGGAGCGCTATTACAAAAGTGATCATGGTTGAGAGCAAAATTGCGTCTCTGGTACCCTTTTCAGCGCGCTTAACTTTTCCTGCACCTATGTTCTGACTTACAAAGGTTGTGGCTGCCATGGCAACGCTGGACATGGGTAGCATTATGAAGGTGTCAAGCTTGTTGTAGCTGCTCCATCCTGCCATACAGCTTGAGCCGAAATGGTTTATATATGATTGGACAAACACATTTGAGAAAGCTGTTATTACTGACTGAATACCTGCAGGAAGTCCTACTACAAAGATCATTTTCAGAATCTTAGGATCAAGTGACAGATCTTTCCAAACAAGCTTATAGATATCGTTGGTACTTGTTAAGAGGAAAAGCGTAAGAATCGCCGAAACCATCTGAGATATTATTGTGGCATATGCAACACCTGCAATTCCTGTGTGAAGACCAATAACAAAAAACAGATCAAGAATTATGTTCATGACACTGGTAAGGATCAGGAACATAAGTGGCCTTGTGGTATCGCCTACAGCTCTAAGTATTCCGCTTCCCATGTTATAGATGAGAAGTCCCGTAAAGCCAAGGAAATAAATTCGAAGGTAAGTAGTGGCATCTGCCATAACATCATCAGGGGTTGCCATAAATCGGAGCATGGGCTTTACGCCAAGGCTTCCAATAATTGTAAAGACCACACAGAATATGAAGGTGGTGGTCATTGTGGTTTCTATGGCTTTATGAAGATTCTTTAAATCCTTTCCTCCGAAATATCTTGATATAAGTACGCCTGCACCGATAGAGAAACCGTTAAAGAAGAACACCAGCATGTTGATGATCATTGTGGTGGAACCGACCGCCGCAAGAGCTTCTTTTCCTACAAAATTGCCTACAACTATGGAGTCAACGGTGTTGTAGAGCATCTGGAATATATTGCCCAGCATCAGAGGCATGGCAAACATAATAATTTGGAATATGATGGAACCTTTTGTCATATCCCTGGTTGTTGTTTTAGTTTGTGACATAAAAATACCCTTCTTTTTTAAAATACTGAATATTAGTTTAGCACAACTAAATATGACAATTAAGAGATGAAATTTGATATTTGAGGAATGATTTTTTACATTATGCAAATTATACAGACATTGAAAAAGATGATAGTGTCATAGTAAAATAAAAATCGCGTATGAAGTCCAAACGTATTTTAAGATAGCGTTTAGAGTATGTCAGATAAAACCATTGTTTTTAGAGCCCGGTACCGTCCAGGAACGAAGTGATTGGTTAACGGTACCGGCAACAGACCGGTCTGAGTCATATAAAAAACTATGTTTATAGATGAGGAGAATTACAGTCGTAATGGATATTTTACAGAAAATCACAGAAGAACTCAGTGTACAGAAATGGCAGGTAGAGGCAGCAGTCAAGCTTATTGACGAAGGCAACACTATCCCGTTTATTTCCAGATACCGTAAGGAAGTGACAGGTTCCCTTAACGATGAGCAGCTTAGAACTCTCGGAGAGAGACTTACGTACTTAAGAGGTCTTGAAGAGAAAAAGGAACAGGTTATTTCCAGCATCGAGGAGCAGGGTAAGCTCACTGATGAACTTAAGGCGAAGATTATAGCTGCGGAGACACTGGTAGCTGTTGAGGATCTTTACAGACCATACAGACCAAAGAGAAAAACCAGGGCATCTGTTGCCAAGGAAAAGGGTCTAGATGGACTTGCAGATATTATTAGAGCACAGGAGACAACGAAATCTCTTGTGGAAGAAGCAACTCCCTATGTCAGTGAAGAAAAAGGAGTTAAGAACATTCAGGAAGCAATTCAGGGGGCTATGGACATCATCGCCGAGGAAATCTCTGATAATGCAGACTACCGCACATATATCCGTGAGGAGACTTGGAATCAGGGCTTTGTGACATCTGTTGCCAAGGATGAGAAGGCAGAGAGCGTTTATGAGATGTACTACAATTTCGAGGAGCCTGTTAATAAGATCCTCGGGCACAGAGTTCTTGCTCTTAACCGTGGTGAAGCAGAGAAATTCCTCACAGTTAAGATCACAGCTCCTGAGGAGCAGATACTTCGTTTTCTTGAAAAGAAAACTATTGTAAAGGATAATCCGGAGACAACTCCCGTACTTGTGGCAGTTTGCAAGGATTCCTATGACAGACTTATAGCTCCAGCCATTGAGCGTGATATCAGAAATGAACTCACTGAGAAAGCTGAAGACAGCGCTATAGGCGTATTTGGTAAGAACTTGGAGCAGCTCCTTATGCAGCCTCCTATCGCAGGCAAGACAGTACTTGGATGGGATCCTGCTTTCAGAACAGGTTGCAAGCTTGCAATTGTTGATGCAACAGGAAAAGTGCTTGATACAAAGGTAATTTATCCTACAGCTCCTCAGAACAAGGTAGAGGAAGCAAAGGCTGAACTCAAAAAGCTTATCAAGAAATATGATGTTGACCTTATTTCAGTAGGTAACGGTACTGCTTCAAGAGAATCAGAACAGGTAATAGTTGAGCTTATTAAGGAGCTTGATAAGCCTGTTCAGTATGTAATTGTTAATGAGGCAGGTGCTTCCGTATATTCTGCAAGTAAGCTTGCAACAGAAGAATTCCCTCAGTTTGATGTAGGTCAGAGAAGTGCTGCATCTATCGCAAGACGTCTTCAGGATCCTCTTGCAGAGCTTGTTAAAATTGATCCTCAGAGTATCGGTGTAGGTCAGTATCAGCACGACATGAATCAGAAGAAGCTTGGCGAAGCCCTTTCAGGTGTAGTTGAGGACTGCGTTAACAAGGTAGGTGTTGATCTTAATACAGCATCGGCACCGCTTCTTACTTATATATCAGGTATCAGCAAGGTTATTGCCAAAAATATTGTTGATTATAGGGAAGCTAACGGCAAGTTCCAGAGCAGAGATGAGCTCCTTAAGGTTCCAAAGCTCGGACCCAAGGCTTATGAGCAGTGTGCAGGATTCCTTAGAATCCATGATGGTAAGAATGCTCTTGATGATACAAGTGTACATCCTGAGTCCTATGAAGCAGCAGAGAAGCTTATGGATAAGCTTGGACTTACAATGGAGGATGTAAGGGAAGCACAGAAGAAGAGTGCCAAGGCTAAGGCTGATGCCAGGAAGGCAGAGAATAAGCCTCAACCAAAGCCTAAGAAAAAGGAAAAACAGTTTGTAGTTAAGAATACAAATACAGCTATGGGTGCAGCTCTGGCAGCAGCACTTAACGGAGCTAATCTTGGAGTTGATAGCGGTGTACCACTGTCATCTTCAGATATGGGAATTTCCGGAGCAGATACAGGAAAAGGTGGAAATGATAAAAATGTAGGTGGCAGCCTCCTTAAGAAAGTAGGAGATAAGAAGAAGCTTGCTGAGGAGCTTGGCGTAGGTGAAATCACACTTACAGATATTCTCTCAGAGCTTGAGAAGCCTTCACGTGATCCCAGAGAGAGCATGCCCGCTCCTATCCTTAGAAGTGATGTAATGGATATGAAGGACTTAAAGCCCGGAATGATCCTTAAGGGAACAGTCAGAAATATCGTAGACTTCGGTGCTTTTGTGGATATAGGTGTCCATCAGGACGGACTTGTTCATATCTCACAGATTACAGACCGCTACATCAAGCATCCTCTTGATGCTGTAAGCGTAGGGGATATCGTAGATGTTCAGGTCATAGAGGTTGATGTTAAAAAGCAGAGAATCGGACTTACCATGAAGATAAAGAAGTAAGAATATAAAACGAGAGCCATGTTGAAATGCATGGCTCTCGTAGTTTTTATAAAAATACATTAGTGATCAATTTCATAATCCAGAATCTGTCCATCGGACACCCTGATATCATATTGGTACTCTTTACCATATATATAGAATTCTACTTCATAGATATTTTCACCATGATCGTAGTCATTTTTAACTTCAGAGCCGGTAGTCTCAGCAGCGGTGAAGCCTGCGTGTTTTAGAGCAATTTCAAGAGCCTGATCCGGAGTTATCTCCTCCGGCGGGGGAGTTTTCATGGAATCCTTCGCCTTGCGCTTCTCCTCGTCATAGTACATGTAGTAGAGTATTTTGCCGGTAGAAGCTTCAATTTCAAAGTAATACTCATCAGGTTCTGCAATGAAACCTATATCATATTGCGCAATTCCGTTCTCCACTTCTCTTTCGGATTTTATGATGGTGACGTTTTCTTCCTTGCAGCCTGCATTGTGAAGAGCAATCTGCTTGGCGTCATCGAGAGAAATCTCTGAATCCTTCATAGCGCGTGCAGGTGAAAAGAATAAAGTGGCAGCCAGAGCTATGGCAGTAATGGGGATTACAAAAAGGATCTTTTTCATTTGAATATCTCCTTGTAGGAAAAGCAACAAAGCAGTTGAAAACATCAGTAAGAGCAAAGCTCTTTTAACTTATACATCTATATATCTAATTATATGTTTTCAAGGAGAGGTAAGAATGAAAGGTTTATTAAATATAGATAAATTGTTTTGAAATAGAGAGTTGCGGCATCAGTCTTGATAGAATGAATATTAATAGTATTATTGTGGAAACTACATCATTAATTATTGTACCAGGGGGCATATTAAAACAATATTCAATTATTGCTATTTCGTTTTTTTTATAAAACATCTTGCAAGAATCAAATTAATATAGTAGTGTATTTTTCAGATATGACAATTCCATATTGTTACATTTCTCTTATTCAGAGTGGTGGAGATACATAGGATCTGTGAAGCCACGGCAACCCCGGACATCCGGAAGGTGCCAACCTGAGCGTAGTGAGTAAGTGATCGAATACCGCATTGCTTTTTATTTTGGCGGTAGGATCTGCGAGCAATAAGAGGATTTGATTATCTGATATCAGGTCCGCTTGGCGTCGCTAAGCGGATTTATTTTTGCTTTTTAAGCAAAAGTTCAATGTTTTGTTTGAGCGCTAAGAGCGCAGAAAGGAATTTAAAATGGCAGAAAAGTTTATTTTCACTTCTGAGTCAGTTACTGAGGGACATCCCGATAAAATTTGTGATAACATCTCTGATGCTATCCTTGATGCCTGCCTTGCACAGGATCCCATGAGCCGTGTTGCTTGTGAGACAACAACTTGCACAGGTTTTGCACTTATCACAGGTGAGATCACAACCAAGGCTGTTGTTGATTATGCCAAGATCGCAAGAGACACTATCGTAGAGATCGGCTATGACAGCTCAGAGAAGGGCTTTGATGGTAACACATGTGCAGTTATGGTTGCTCTTGATCAGCAGTCAGCTGACATCGCTATGGGTGTTGATAAGGCTATCGAGGCTAGAGAGAACAAGATGACTGATGAGGAGATCGAGGCAATCGGTGCCGGAGATCAGGGTATGATGTTCGGTTATGCTACCAATGAGACAGAGGAGCTTATGCCTTACGCTATCTCACTTGCTCACAAGCTTACAAAGAAGCTTACAGAGGTTCGTAAGAACGGAACTCTTCCTTATCTTAGAGCAGATGGTAAGAGCCAGGTTTCAGTTGAGTATGATGAGAACGGCAAGCCAGTTAGACTTGAGGCTATAGTTGTTTCAACCCAGCATGATGATAAGGTTACTCAGGAGCAGATCCACGCTGACATCAGAAAGTACGTTATCGATGCAGTTGTAGATGCCGCTATGGTTGATGATAATACTAAGATTT
Source organism: Butyrivibrio sp. LC3010 (assembly GCF_000424385.1). Classification (GTDB taxonomy): domain Bacteria; phylum Bacillota; class Clostridia; order Lachnospirales; family Lachnospiraceae; genus Butyrivibrio. The sequence goes on from NZ_AUJU01000001.1 coordinate 207,980, forward strand.
ATATCAATCCCACAGGTCGTTTCGTAATTGGTGGACCTCAGGGTGATGCAGGTCTTACAGGACGTAAGATCATCGTTGATACTTATGGCGGAGCTGCCCGTCACGGCGGCGGTGCTTTCTCAGGTAAGGATTGCACAAAGGTTGACCGTTCAGGTGCTTACGCAGCCCGTTACGTTGCAAAGAACATCGTAGCTGCAGGCCTTGCTGATAAGTGTGAGATTCAGCTTTCATACGCTATCGGTGTTGCTCAGCCTACATCAATCCTTGTTGATACTTTCGGAACAGGTAAGGTTTCTGATGAGAAGCTTACAGAGGCTGTTCGTAAGACTTTCGATCTTCGTCCTGCAGGAATCATCAAGATGCTTGACCTTCGTCGCCCTATCTACAAGCAGACAGCTGCTTATGGTCACTTTGGACGCAACGATCTTAACCTTCCCTGGGAGAAGACAGATAAGGCTGAAGAGCTTAAGAGCCAGGTTAATGCCTGATTGATTCTAAGTTAAGTGGTGGTTACAGATAAAAAGACCATTATATAGCTAAAAATTATGAGCCTCCTTGTAAGGGTATACTTACAGGGAGGTTTTTTATGATATATTGATTATGAAAGGAAAAGACTATGGACTTACTAAAAAAATTCGTACCGTATTACAAACCATACATAGGTGTATTTGTACTTGATCTTGTGGCAGCTTCAATTCTTTCGCTGATAGATCTTGTTTTTCCGCAGCTCCTCAGGGTACTCAGGCAGACGCTCTTTTTAGAGAGTCCTGATAAGATAATTGTCGGTATCGTAAGGCTTGCTATAGTTCTTCTTATAATGTATACCGTTCGTGCTCTTTGTAAGCATTATGTTACTTACCAGGGACATATGATGGGTGCCAAAATGGAATCCGGAATGAGAAGTGATCTGTTTGAGAAATTTGAGAGCTTTTCATTTTCATATTATGACAGGAATAATACCGGTGAGATGATGAGTAAGCTGATATCGGATCTTTTTGACATATCCGAGCTTGCGCACCATGGACCTGAAAATATTTTTATCTCAGTAGTAAAACTTATAGGATCCTTTGCGATTCTGCTGACCATGAATGTTCCAATGACTCTTATCCTGGCAGCAGTTGTGGTTTGTATGGCGATCTTTTCATACAACCAGAATGGCGTAATGAGAAGAACTTTCTTCGATAACAGGAAGAAGATTGCAGGAATAAATACCTCTCTTCAGGACACCCTTGGCGGGATACGAGTAGTAAAATCCTTCACAGGCGAAGAGATTGAGAAGAGCAAATTTGATAAGAGCAATCAGGCATTTCTTGATTCCAAGAAGGCTAACTACCTGACAATGGCACTTTTCCAGTCCGGAAATAACTTTTTTGAAGGACTTTTATACATAGCTGTTATAGTATCCGGTGGATTTTTTATTGCACAGGGAAGCTTGTCTGTAGAGGATCTGGCAGTTTATGCTCTTTATATAAATGTATTTATCGCTCCGGTAAATGTTCTTATTGAGTTTACTGAGCTTCTTCAGAAGGGGGCAGCAGGCTTCCAGAGATTCAGAGATGTGATGGATATTATGCCTGAGATCGTCGATGCTCCAGATGCACAGGCGCTGACAGATTGCAAGGGCACTGTGGATTATGAAAATGTATCTTTTTCATACGATGACGATGAGGAGAGAGTTTTGGATAACATCAATCTTCACGTTGATGCCGGTAAAAAGGTGGCAATCGTAGGACCCTCAGGCGGCGGAAAATCTACACTTTGCTCACTTCTTCCCCGTTTTTATGATGTTACTAAGGGTTCAGTAAAAATTGATGGGAAGGATGTAAGAACCCTCACACAAAAATCTTTAAGAGGTGTCATTGGTATCGTACAGCAAGAGGTGTATCTTTTTAATGGGACCATAAGAGAGAACATTGCTTACGGAAAACAGGATGCAACTCTTGAGGAGATAAAGGATGCAGCTAAGAAGGCTGACCTTGATGAATTCATATCTTCGCTTCCAAACGGTTATGATACCTTTGTGGGAGAGCGCGGAGCAAGATTATCCGGAGGACAGAAGCAGAGAATTGCCATTGCCCGTGTTTTCCTTAAAAATCCCCCGATACTGATACTGGATGAGGCAACAAGTGCTCTTGATAATGAGTCTGAAAAGTATATCCAGGAGAGTCTGGACAGACTTGCTGTTGGCAGAACAACCATTACTATTGCGCACAGACTTTCTACTATCAGGAATGCGGACGAGATTATAGTTCTTGATTCAGACGGAATACAGGAAGTGGGGAATCATCAGGAACTACTATCTAAAAACGGTATCTACGCAAAGTATTATCGTATGCAGGTCGGATAATTATTGATTCAATATTTGACTGGTACCTTTCAAGAATGCTAAGCATGATTTGGTAATGGTATTGAAAAAACAGACCGGTATGAGTCAGATAAAAACTTTTGGTTATAAATGAGGAGTAAACATGTCATTTGCACACTTACATGTACATACAGGGTACTCATTGCTGGATGGTTCCAACAAGGTTGAGGATTATGTAAAGAGGATAAAGGAACTTGGCATGACCGCCGGAGCAATAACGGATCATGGTGTCATGTACGGAGTTATAGATTTTTATAAACTCGCCAAAAAAGAAGGAATCAAGCCAATCATAGGTTGCGAGGTGTATGTAGCACCGGGATCCCGTTTTGAGAAGGAAGCCGGTGTTAATGAAAACAGATATTACCATCTGGTACTTCTGGCTGAAAATAATAAGGGATATGAGAATCTCTCACATATTGTCAGCCGCGGATTTACAGAAGGTTACTACTATAAGCCCAGAGTAGACCATGAGCTTTTGGAGGAATTTCATGAGGGTATAATATGCCTTTCCGCCTGCCTTGCGGGAGAAGTTCCAAAGGCCATAACCAGAGGCGATATGGATGCTGCAAGGGCAGCAGCTAAGAGATATGATGAGATTTTTGGTCACGGCAACTTTTTCCTGGAGATGCAGGACCATGGTATTTCAGAGCAGCATGCGGTTAACTCTGCGCTGCTTACACTTTCCAAGGAGCTTGATATACCTCTCGTTGTAACCAATGACTGCCACTATACCTATGCGGAGGATGCCGAATCACACGATCTTCTTCTTTGTATTCAGACCGGTAAAAAGGTTACTGATGAAGACAGAATGAGATATGAGGGCGGTCAGTATTACGTAAAGAGTGAAGATGAGATGCGTCTTCTTTTCCCTTACGCTCAGGAGGCAATAGACAATACGCAGAAGATAGCAGACAGATGTAATGTTGAGATAGAATTCGGCGTTACAAAGCTGCCTCATTTTGATGTGCCGGAAGGATATGATTCCTGGACATATCTGAATAAACTGTGTCTGGACGGACTTGCAGAGAGATATCCCGATGATGACGGAACTATCAGAAAACAGCTGGATTACGAATTATCTGTAATTCAGAGGATGGGATATGTGGACTATTTCCTGATAGTGTGGGATTACATCAATTTCTGTCGTGAGAATGGAATTGCGGTTGGTCCGGGACGTGGTTCGGCAGCAGGATCCGTAGTTTCATACTGTATACATATTACAAATATTGATCCGGTTAAGTATGACCTTCTCTTTGAGCGTTTCCTCAATCCTGAACGTGTATCCATGCCCGATATTGATGTGGATTTCGAATACGAACGCAGGCAGGAGGTTATTGACTACGTCACAAGAAAATATGGTGCTGATAAGGTTGTACAGATCATAACCTTTGGAACCCTGCAGGCAAAGGGAGTCATCAGGGATGTGGCAAGAGTTCTTGACCTTCCCTATAACTATGGTGATAATCTTGCAAAGATGATTCCCGGCGAACTTGGAATGACACTGGGAAAAGCCCTTGAAATGAATGCTGAGCTTCGAGGACTGTATGAAACGGATCCACAGGTCAGACATCTGATAGATATGTGTAAAAAGCTTGAGGGACTTCCAAGGCATACATCAATTCATGCGGCTGGTGTTGTTATATGTCAGAAGCCTGCAGAGGATCTGGTTCCTTTGTCACGATCTGCAGAAGGAAACCTGACAACTCAGTTCACCATGACTACGATTGAGGAACTGGGACTTCTGAAGATGGATTTCCTTGGACTCAGAACACTTACTGTTATCAAGGATGCGGCGAGATTTGCCAATGAATCTATTGGTGCAAAGCCCGGAGATGATAACTACATAGATATGGATAAGATTGATTATGATGATCCACAGGTCCTTGCCTCAATCGGAAGTGGCCACTGTGAAGGTGTGTTTCAGCTTGAAAGTGCCGGAATGCAGTCCTTTATGAAGGAACTAAAACCGCAGTCTCTGGAGGATATCATAGCAGGAATATCACTGTACAGACCGGGACCGATGGATTTCATTCCGAAGTATATTTCCGGTAAAAAAGATAAACAGAACATATCCTACGCAGCTCCTCAGCTTGAATCCATTCTGGCGCCTACTTACGGCTGTATAGTCTATCAGGAGCAGGTTATGCAGATAGTTCAGCAGATGGGTGGATATACACTGGGACGAGCTGATGAAGTAAGACGTGCCATGAGTAAGAAGAAGCAGCACGTTATGGAAGTTGAACGTGAAAACTTTGTAAATGGTAATGAAGCAGAGGGTGTTCCGGGATGTAAAGCTATCGGTATTTCTGCTGATGTTGCGAACGGAATCTATGATTCGATGATGGATTTTGCAAAGTATGCTTTTAATAAGTCACATGCTGCCTGCTATGCTGTCGTATCAATGCAGACCGCATGGCTTAAGTACTACTTCCCGGTTGAATTTATGGCTGCGCTTATGACATCCGTTATTGATAACCAGAGTAAAGTATCCTATTACATTATGACCTGCAGAAATGCAGGGATCGAACTGCTTCCTCCCGATATCAATGAAGGATACGCATGGTTTTCCGTAGCAAGAAATGATAGCGCAGAGGATGAAAACAATGTGCGAAGAACGAACGGAAGAGCCATAAGATATGCCCTTACATCCATAAAAGGAGTGGGAAGACCGGTAATAGAAGCCATTGTCAGAGAACGAAATGCAGGCGGAACATTTAAGAGCCTCAATGATTTCCTTAGCAGAATGGAGCCTTACGGCGAAATTAATAAGCGAGCTGTTGAAAACTTTATAAAAGCAGGTGCCTTTGACAGTCTTGGCGGTACAAGAAAGCAGATGATGTGCGTATATGCCAAGATGATGGATCAGCTCCATGACAAAAATAAAAACAGCGTTGCCGGGCAGATGTCACTGTTTGACTTTGCGCCTCAGGAAGTAAAGGAGCAGTTTGAGATAAAGCTTCCTGATGTGGGCGAATATCAAAAGGACATGCTTCTTGAATTTGAAAAAGAGGTGCTTGACGTCTATGTTTCAGGTCACCCTCTTGAAGAGTATGAAGGACTCTGGAAAAAATATATAACTGCAAAAACTACTGATTTTTATATTGATGAGGAGACAGGAGAAACCAGTGTCAGAGATAATCAGACAGTAACTGTTGGTGGAATTATCTCGGCAAAGACCACAAAATACACCAAGAAAGACCAGCTTATGGCGTTCATATCGCTGGAGGATCTTGTGGGAAGTATTGAGGTTATAGTTTTTCCTAAGACCTATGAAGGAAATATCGGCAGATTAAATGAGGATGCCAAGGTGTTTATCCAGGGAAGAGTCAGCGCAGAAGAGGATAAAAACGCCAAGCTCATAGCTTCAAAAATACAGTTGTTTGATGAAGTTCCCAGAACTTTGTGGGTTCAGTTTGAAAATAAGGAAGACTATGCAAAAAATGAAAAACTTCTTGAAGAAACGCTGCTCTCAACTGTTAAGGGCCCCGGTGCAAGGGATCAGGTCAATGTTTTCCTAAAGGCCACAAAGCAGATCAAAAAATTGTCCCCGTCGCTTAAAGTAAAGGCTGATGATTCAACACTTTCGGTTCTTGCGGACAAGTTTGGCAAGGAGAACTTAAGGGTTGTTTGAATTAATAAAAATATGCTAAATTTATGTCGTTCACAATTGCAGATTACTTAGTTTTGCGCTAATATATTAGCGTAAAAAGTGACAAAGAATTATCAATAACGAGGTATTACCTGATATGGCAAAAGAAATCAAAACTATTGGAGTACTTACAAGTGGTGGTGATGCACCTGGTATGAACGCTGCTATTCGTGCGGTTGTTCGTAAGGCTCTCGCAAATGGACTTAAGGTAAAAGGTATTAAGAAGGGATACATGGGACTTCTTAATGAAGAAATTTATGATATGGATCGTAGAAGCGTTGCTGATATTATTCAGCGAGGCGGTACTATCCTTGGAACAGCCAGATGTATGGAATTCACAACTGAGGAAGGCCAGAAGAAGGGTGCTGAGATCTGCAGAAAGCACGGCATTGACGGTATGGTCGTAATCGGTGGTGACGGCTCTTACAGAGGAGCTCAGAAGCTTTCAGCTCAGGGAATCAATACAATTGGTCTTCCCGGAACAATCGACCTTGATATTGCATGTACCGATTATACTATTGGTTTTGATACAGCTATCAACACAGCTATGGACGCTATCGATAAGATCAGAGATACATCATCATCTCATGAGCGTGTAAGTATCGTTGAGGTTATGGGACGTCATGCAGGATATATTGCTCTTTGGTGTGCAATTGCTAACGGAGCTGATGATATCCTTCTTCCTGAGAAATATGACTACAATGAGCAGCGTATCATCGATAACATCATCGATAACCGTAAGAAGGGTAAGACACACCACATCATTCTGAATGCTGAAGGTATCGGACATTCAGCTTCTATGGCGCGTCGTATCGAGGCAGCTACAGGTCTTGAGACCAGAGCTTCTATCCTTGGATACATGCAGCGTGGTGGTAGCCCGACCTGTAAGGATCGTGTTTATGCTTCAATGATGGGATGCTATGCAGCAGATATCCTTACTGCAGGTAAGACAAACCGCGTAGTAGCATATAGAAATGGTCAGTTTGTAGACTATGATATCGATGAGGCTCTTGCAATGAAGAAGTCCATCAACGAGTATCAGTACGAGATCAGTAAGATATTATAAATATGAAAGCCTTATGGGCTTTAAAGTACGTAAAAGCCTTCCCCGTTGGGGGAAGGTTTTTCAGTATCATGAGAGGATATATGATTTCCAGCACAAATAATTCCAGAGTTAAGAAAATAGCAGAATACGCTAAAAAAGCCAAAGCCAGAAGAGAAGACGGGGTATTTCTGATCGAAGGGATACGTATGCTAAGAGAAGCGCCGACAGATCAGCTTAGAGAAGTTTATGCCACGTCACATTTTTTATCCAACCTGTCTGCAGACGACAACAATATAATAGAAGAAATACGTTCTGATGACGGTGTGAGCTTTGAAGAAGTATCTGATGATGTGATGCGCAAGATGGCTGACACTCAGACACCGCAGGGAGTAATAGCTGTTGTTAAGCAGAAAAAGTGGGATCTTCAGGATATACTTATTGGCAAAGAGAGTGATAGTAATTCAGAGAATAGTGTGGCATCTCCGCTGATTCTGATACTTGAGAATATACAGGATCCGGGTAATCTCGGTAATATGTTTAGAACAGGCGAAGGCGCAGGAGTTACCGGAATCATAATGAGCAGTGACATGGCGGACGTATATAATCCAAAGGTTGTGAGATCCACCATGGGAGCTATTTTCAGAGTACCTTTTATTTATGTTGAATCAGTTCCTGATATAGTTAAGGAGCTCAATGATAAGCATGGAGTGATCAGTTATGCTGCGCATCTTCGTGGCAAAAAGAATTATGATCAGATAGATTACCATGGTGCGACTGCGTTTATTATTGGAAATGAAGGAAACGGACTTACGAAGGAAACTGCTGATGCTGCTACGGATTATGTGCTTATCCCTATGCTTGGGAAGGTTGAATCCATGAATGCGGCAACATCTGCAGCAATTTTAACTTTTGAAGCGGCAAGACAGAGAAGACAATAAGGAGGCAAGGTATGACAATTGGTTTCATAGGACTTGGAAACATGGCGAAGGCACTGATGGGAGGCATTATCTCCAAAGGGATATTTGATCCGCAGGATATAATAGGCTCTGATCCGATGGAAGCAGCAAGAGAAAGCGCTGCAGGCAAGTTCGGGATACAGATACGTGACAACAATTCAGATGTTGCTAAGGATGCAGACATAATACTTCTTGCAGTAAAACCTCAGTTTTTAAAGGTTGCAATAGCAGACATCATGGATGATATCAATGACAGTAAGCTGATAATCAGTATTGCTGCGGGTAAGAGCCTCGAATGGATTGCTAAGGAATTCGAAAAGCCTGTAAAGATTATAAGAGTTATGCCCAATACTCCTGCGCTTGTTGGCGAAGGATGTGCAGCAGTATGTCCCAACAATCTTTGCAGTGATGAAGACCTGAATGTGGCTCTTGAAATATTAAGAAGCTGCGGAACAGCAAACGTTGTTACTGAGAATCTGATGGATGTGGTAACAGGCGTAAGCGGATCATCACCTGCTTATGTATTTCTTTTTATCGAAGCCATGGCAGATGCTGCAGTACTTGGCGGAATGCCCAGAAAGCAGGCCTATGAATTTGCTGCGCAGGCTGTACTTGGAAGTGCCAAGATGGTACTTGAGACAGGAAAGCATCCGGGTGAGCTGAAGGATATGGTTTGTTCACCTGCAGGAACCACTATCGAAGCAGTAAAAGTAATGGAAGAAGCCGGCTTCAGGGGCATAATGATGGATGCGGTTCAGGCTGCTATAGAAAGAAGCAAAGAGCTGTAAAAAATATCCAAAATTGCAAACGGTATTTGGTTAATTTTTTCTGTGAAAAAGAATGAAACAAATTTGAAACGCAGTAATGACAAGGACTCCCTAAATTCCAGGGAGTCTTTTTTACGATTATTTTGCTCATTATTTGACAAAAAAACATATATTTGTTACAATCGTGGAGTGTTTTGTTTTAACAATTTGTAACAATTTTAAAAAGGAAGCAAAAAATCATGAGAAAAGCAGGCACGTTAATGCAGATAGCTTTAGGTTTGGCAATGGCAACAACATTGCTTGGAACAACTAACTGCAAAACCGTACAGGCGAGAACATCAAGTATCTTGACAAGCAACGACGTTGGAGTAGGTAATCTTTTGAATCCGACAGAAGTTACTGATATATCGGATGAAGATGTAGAAAAGGCCCATGACTTCGCCATGCTCATCAATGATGAGGTTATGGATGAAGAAGAGTTCGAAGAAGACGAGATGGAAGCAACAGATTCTTCAAAACTCGTAATGGCTAATGTATCTCAGGTTATGAATATCCGTATTTCACCTGATGATGATTCTGAGAAGGTCGGAGTTCTTTACAAGGACTGTGGTGGTAAGATTATCGAACAGCAGGATGGATGGACTAAGCTCCAGTCAGGCGATGTTATCGGATGGGCTAAGGATGATTACCTTCTCTTTGGAGAGGAAGCTGAAGCACTTGCACAGGAAGTAGGAGTTCAGCTTGTTACAAGTAAATGTGATGCTCTTCGCATTCGAGCTGAGGCCAGTGAGGACGCTGAAGTTCTGGGTGTCATTACAGACGATAGCTTTGTTGATATGGTTGAGGACGCCGGTGATGGCTGGATAGCTGTTGATTACAATGACCAGACAGGTTATGTACAGGCTGATTATGTGGCAACAGACTTCAGAATCGATGAAGGCGAGACCATGGAAGCCATTGAAGAGAGAGAAGCTGAGGAAGCTAAGAAGAAGGCTGAGGAAGAAGCTAAAAAGGCTGCAGCCAAGCTTACACAGAATACAGGAGCTGTATCAGCATCAACGGATGAAGCAAGACTTCTCGCTGCACTTATTTATTGCGAAGCAGGTAATCAGTCATATGAAGGTAAGCTTGCTGTAGGTGCTGTTGTTATGAACCGTGTGAAGAGTGGTGCTTATGCCGGAACAATCCCCGGAGTTATCTATGCATCAGGACAGTTTACACCTGCGCTCAACGGATCTGTTGACAGAGTATATGCGGGCAATATTCCTGACAGCTGTATACAGGCTGCCAATGCCGCACTTGCAGGAGAGACAACCTGCGGAACTGCTACTCACTTCAGACGTGCAGGCGGACATGATGGACAGGTTATCGGAGCCCACGTTTTCTGGTAATAGTATTTTTTAAATATATTTTGTGTTAAAATAAAGCCTGATTGCAGATTTTATCTGTGGTCAGGCTTAAATTATAATTACTGTAAAAGTTTATTGCATAAAGGGGAGGTTGTATCATGGCGGTTGATTTACACGGAAAAGATTTTCTTAAGCTCTTGGATTTTAAACCTGAAGAGATTGAGTATCTGCTTGATCTTGCGGAAGAGTTTAAGCAAAAGAAAAAGAACGGAATTTTACACGATGAGTATCGGGGAAAAAATGTAGCACTTATTTTTGAAAAGACCAGCACCAGAACAAGATGCTCGTTTGAAGTGGCTGCCCACGATCTCGGAATGGGTACAACTTACCTTGACCCCTCGGGTTCACAGATTGGTAAGAAGGAGAGTATTGCAGATACTGCCCGTGTGCTCTCAAGCATGTATGATGGAATCGAATACAGAGGTTTTGAACAGACAATAGTTGAGACCCTTGCAAAGTATTCAAAAGTACCGGTATGGAATGGACTCACGAATGAATTCCATCCTACACAGATGCTTGCTGATCTTCTGACAATCCGTGAACACTTTGGAAAGCTTAAAGGGATTCACATGGTTTATATGGGGGATGCAAGATACAATACAGGTAATTCCCTGATGGTTGCCTGTGCAAAGATGGGTATGCATTTTACAACCTGTGCACCCAAAAAGTACTGGCAGAATGAAGAACTTGTAAATACCTGCAGAGAGATAGCAAAGGAAACAGGCGCAGTAATTGAACTCTGCGAGGATCCGATGGAAGCAACCAAGGGTGCTGACGTAATCTCAACTGATGTATGGGTTTCAATGGGTGAACCTGACGAAGTATGGGAAGAGAGAATAACTGATCTCAAGGCCTATGCCGTAACAGCAGAGATTATGAAAAATGCAGGAGACCAGGCGGTATTCATGCATTGCCTTCCGGCTTTCCATGATCTGGGAACAGGTATAGGTATGAAGATAAAGGAAAAATTTGGACTTAACGAGATGGAGGTTACTGATGAAGTTTTCGAATCTCCTCAGTCCATAGTATTCCAGGAAGCGGAGAACCGCATGCATACAATTAAGGCGGTTATGTACGCAACAATATAAAAGAGGGTTTTTTATAAATGCTAAGTAAGGAAGCAATCAGTGCGGCGCTTACCACTGAATGGATGGCAAGAAATCTGGAATTTCATCCTGTAATAGATTCGACTAATAATGTGGCTAAGGCAGCAGGGGTAGAGGATAAGCCATCGGGATATCTGGTGGTGGCAGACAAACAGGAAGCCGGACGGGGGAGCAGAGGCAGAAGCTGGGACAGCCCGGCTGGTAACAACGTTTTCATGAGCCTTATGGTTCGCCCCGGAATACCAATGGACAAGGTATCAGGACTTACTCTTGTTATGGCTCTTTCCATATCCCAGGGAATAGATGAAGTGATCAGCGGGGTAAAAGACAGCTGTGAAATAATATCTCAATCTGAAAATTGCAGAGATGATGTAGCCTCGGCAAATGGAATAAGTGAAGATGACTCTAAAGAATCTCCATTAGATACTGGGAGTGGATACAGGACAGGAATTAAGTGGCCTAATGACATTGTACTGAATAAAAGAAAAACCTGCGGAATTCTTACCGAGCTGCATATGATGCCTGAACAAAATGATTATTTTGTTGTTATAGGTGTAGGAATAAATGTGAATCAGCCAAGGGAATTATTCCCCGAAGAAATTCAAAGCACCGCCGGTTCGATTTTATCAGAGACCGGAAAAAGAATCGACAGATCTGAGCTGATCGCTTTATGTATGAAGCATTTTGAAAAAAATTATGAGCAGTATATAGATGCTCAGAACCTTGCACCTTTGAGAGAGCAATACGAGGAACGTCTTATCAATATCGGAAAAGAAGTCCGGGTATTGGATCCAAAGGGAGAATATGAAGCAAAGTCCCTGGGAGTGACTGATGAGGGTGCACTCATAATAATCAGGTCCGATGGGAAAAGAGAAGAGATAAATGCCGGAGAAGTCAGTATACGAGGACTTTACGGATATGTGTAAAAATATGAATGATAATACACGGAGGGTTACATGCTTTTAGCTGTAGATGTAGGAAATACTAATATCGTATTTGGTGTCTTAAAGGGCAAAAACATAGTGGGATCATTTCGTATGATGTCGCAGACCGCCCACACTTCTGATGAATATGGTAACAATATTATCGCCATGCTCAGAAATAACGGGATCGACAAGGATGAGATCAATGGAATTATCATTTCAAGTGTAGTTCCGAACGTAATGTATGCACTTGTTAATTCCATGATCAAATATCTTGGTAAAAAGCCATACATTGTTGGACCTGGTATAAAAACAGGAATTAGAATTCTTACTAAAAATCCTAATGAAGTCGGACCGGATCTGGTTGTTGGCGCAGTAGCTGCTCACGAGTTATATGGCGGTCCTGCAATAGTAATTGATTTTGGAACAGCGACCACATATGTGCTTATCAATGAGAACGGGGATTTCGTAGCAGGTGTAGTGAGCCCCGGAATCAGAATATCTGCCAAGGCACTTTGGGAGGACACAGCAAAGCTCCCGGAAATTGAGATAAGGAAGCCTGAAAGTATTCTTGCTCAGGAGACGATCAGTTCAATGCAGGCAGGACTTGTATATGGACAGATTGGACAGACTAAGTACATCATAAATGAGATGAAACGCGAGTCAGGATTTAAAGATGCCAAGGTCATCGCCACCGGCGGTCTGGGAAGACTTATTTCAGATGAGTGCGATGAAATTGATATTTATGATAACAACCTTCTTATTCAGGGACTCAGAATTATTTATGATAAGAATAAGAGGATAAAGCCTAAAAATGATGAGTTTGAGAATACAGAACATTGATCCGGGAATGTAGGATGCGGGTTAAAAAAGAGGAATATCGTTAAATGAGTAATAAAGAAGATAAAGAAACAAGAAAAGTTTTTAGTGAAGAGGTGCGCCCCGGTGATGAAGAGAAGCTTCACTCTGATACCCTTGATGCGGACAGATCACAGGGAAGACGCCTTATCATAAATAAGGAGACCGGGAAAATCACAAATGCTGAGACCGGAGAAGAGGTTTCAGATATTCAGGTTGTGACTGAGGATGGATCTCTTGGCAGCGTATCTGCAGGTGGAAGAATTATTCTCTGCGGAGCAAATGCCTATGAGATGAAGTACTACTTTAATCCTCTTTTCAAAAAGATTCCCGAAAGCATACAGAAGGAACTCCATATCATAAGTGTTCTTTTCACACAGGAAGCCGGTGGAATTTTCACAATCGAATTTGAAGATGACGGCACGATAACCATGGAAACCACCAGAACCGAAGAGGATATCACTTATGATGAAATAAGTGCGGGCCTGCTAATCGGAGAAGTGAGAAGACAGAGACAGGATCTGTTCGAGGCATTGCAGATGTATTACAGAGCAATGATCCTTCATGAGGATATGAGCGATATCTTAAGCGAAGAAGATGAATAAGAAAACAGATTAAATAATTTGCAGTACACTGACAGTTTATCAGATTTTTGAATTCTATCAGGAATTTGGGAATCGTAATGGAGTAGTGCCTCGCAAAGTGAGGGTAATATCCAGGGTAAAATGAGCTTGGAAGGATTTAGATATGTACAGGGCTTCAAATGCCTTTAATGGTAAAGGAATTAGATATAACGAGTATCTGCACCCTCTTACTATAGGAGATGTGGAGATTAAAAATAATATTATACTAGGACCGATGGCAGGAGTATCCGACCTGCCATTTCGTCTGTTATGTAGCGAGATGGGCGCAGGGCTTGTCTGTATGGAAATGGTGAGTGCCAAAGCGATAACCTACCATAACAGAAATACAGATAACATGATGGAGATTCATCCTTCTGAGAGACCGGTATCGCTGCAGCTTTTTGGAAGTGAACCGGAGGTAATGGCAGAGGCTACAAGGATGATAGCAGAAAAGCCTTATGACATACTCGATATTAACATGGGGTGTCCTGTTCCCAAGGTTGTGGGAAACGGAGAGGGCTCTGCTCTTATGAAAAATCCCAAACTGATCGAAAAAATAGTGAAGGCTATGGTCCATGAGACTGACAGACCGGTGACTGTTAAAATCAGGAAAGGTTTTAACGAATCAAGCGTAAATGCTGTTGAGTGTGCCCTTGCAGCTGAGGAGGGAGGCGCGTCAGCAATTGCTGTTCACGGAAGAACAAGAGAGCAGTATTATAGCGGTAATGCGGACTGGTCCATTATAAAAAAGGTAAAGGAAGCAGTCAGGATTCCTGTAATCGGAAATGGTGATGTCACTGACGGAAAAAGTGCAAAAGCCCTCATAGATGAAACCGGATGCGACGGAGTTATGATAGCCAGGGCAGCAGAGGGTAATCCCTGGATTTTCAGAGAAGTCATATCATATCTTGGAAACGGTGAAGTAATAGAAAGACCGACCATGAAGGAAATGTACGAAATGGTCATTCGCCATGCTGATCTGCAGCTGCGTTATAAAGGTGAGTACATCGGAATAAGAGAAATGAGAAAACATGTATCCTGGTATACGACAGGACTACCGGGTTCAGCAAAGTTCAGAGCACTTATAAATACAATGGATGATATGGATTCACTAAAAGCAGCATGTGCGGAAGTATTCGGAGAAGGTACAAAGAATACAATCTGATAGAGTCTTTGTATTACTGAAGATGAGCATGCCAGGCACTGTGAGAATATCAGGCTTATCGTGATTATTGAGCTGAAGATTCATATCAGTTTTTAGATATGTTATAAACGAATAAATATACTTTTGACTTTATATAATTATTCATATATAATGCTATGGATTGTAAATAAGTATAAAACGGACATTGTGTCCGATCTTTTTCATAGAAAGGGTATAGAAATGGAAGAAAAGAAGAACATTTTAACCTATGAAGGACTCAAGGCATATGAAGATGAGCTTCATGACCTCAAGGTTGTTAAGAGAGCAGAGGTTGCTGAGAGAATCAAAGAAGCACGTGAGCAGGGTGACCTTTCAGAGAATGCTGAGTACGATGCAGCCAAGGATGAGCAGAGAGATATCGAAGCTCGTATCGAAGAACTTGAAAAGATCCTCAAGAATGCAGAAGTTGTTGTTGATGAGGACGTTGATCTCGATAAGGTAAGCGTTGGCGCAAAGGTTAAGCTTCTTGACATTGCATCCAATGAAGAGGTACAGTACAGCATCGTTGGTTCATCAGAGGCCAACAGCCTTAAAGGTAAGATCAGTAACGAGTCACCTGTTGGTAAAGCCCTTATCGGTGCAAAGGTCGGCGAAGAAGTCACTGTTGAAACACAGATGGGTGATTTTGTATACAAGGTCCTTGAAATTGTTCGTAAGTAATAAGATTTGCAGAATGCAGCAGCATTCCGGAATCTTTAGAACATAACATGAACACATGCAAATGTGATTTTGAGTCGTTAATGACATAATTGGTGGGGGTAATGAAAATTTGCCCCCATTTCTATTTTAACAGAGCACTTGGCGAGGGTTATCACGAGCTTAGTGCGAGCCATGCAAATCCACTTGACGAAGTGTTTTCGATATTGGTGGAGCTGTTTGAATTACAAGTGAATTAGTATTAGTAATAGATTAAGCTACAATCTCATATATATAAATAGTTCTTGTGAGAGCAGTAGCTGGAAAGAGGAGAAAAAGTGGCAGAGAATCAGCAGAAGAATCAGAATAATCAGAAGACAGAAGATATAAACCAGCTTAAAAAGGTTCGCCGCGAGAAGCTTGCAGACCTGCAGGCAAATGGCAAGGATCCTTTTCAGATCGTAAAGTATGACCAGACACATCATGCACAGGAGATCAGAGACAATTTTGAAACATTGGAGGTTGTTCCCGAGACAGACGCAGAGGGAAAACAGATCACTCCTGAGCTTTCAGATATTCCGGCAGAGAAGGTTGTATCACTTGCAGGTCGTATGATGAGCAAGCGTGTAATGGGTAAAGCATCTTTTGCAAACCTTCAGGATAAGTCAGGAAGAATGCAGCTCTATGTATCAAGAAATGATCTTGGCGACGAGTCATACGCAGCATTCAAGAAGATGGATATCGGCGATATCATCGGTGTTAAGGGATTTGCTTTCAGAACTAAGACAGGCGAGATTTCTGTTCACGTTAAGGAGCTGACACTTTTATCTAAGTCACTTCAGCCTCTTCCGGAGAAGTTCCACGGACTTACAGATACAGAGATCCGTTTCAGACAGAGATATGTAGACCTTATCATGAACGAAGAGGTTAAGGATACATTTATAAAGAGATCACAGATCATCCAGGAGATTCGTAACTTCCTGTCAGCAAGAGACTTCATGGAAGTTGAGACACCTATGCTTGTTGAGAATGCAGGCGGTGCGGCAGCAAGACCTTTCCTTACTCATTATAATGCTCTTGATGAGGAGAGAAAGCTTCGTATTTCACTTGAGCTTTACCTTAAGAGACTTATCGTTGGCGGTCTTGAAAGAGTATACGAGATTGGCAGAGTATTCAGAAATGAAGGTACAGATACCAGACACAACCCTGAGTTCACACTTATGGAGCTGTATCAGGCATACACAGATTATGAAGGAATGATGGAGCTCACAGAGAGCATGTTCAGATACCTTGCTGAGAAGGTATGCGGCACAACACAGGTTCCTTATGGTGATCACATCATCGACCTTGGTAAGCCCTTCGAGCGCCTCACAATGAACGATGCTATCAAGAAGTATGCAGGCATTGACTTCGATGCTGTTAAGACAGATGAGGAAGCTAAGGCTATCGCTAGGGAAAAGGGCGTAGAGTTCGAGGATCGTCACACTAAGGGTGACATCATCAACCTCTTCTTCGAGGAGTTCTGCGAAGAGAAGCTGATCCAGCCTACATTCATCATGGATCATCCTCTTGCAATATCACCTCTTACAAAGAAGAAGCCTACAGATCCTGATAAGGTTGAGCGTTTCGAGCTCTTCATCAACACATGGGAGATGTGCAACGCTTACTCAGAGCTCAACGATCCTATCGATCAGAGAGAGCGCTTCGCAGCTCAGGATGCCAATGCGGCAGCAGGCGACGAAGAAGCCGAGCACACAGATGAAGATTTCCTCAACGCACTTGAAATCGGCATGCCTCCGACGGGTGGTATCGGTTATGGTATCGATAGATTGTGTATGCTGCTTACTAATAGTGCAAACATAAGAGAGGTTCTGCTCTTCCCTACGTTAAAATCAACAAAATGACGTCCCTGTACGGATAAGGACGAGGCTGTCCGTGCTTCTACGGAGACAGACGGTGTTCAGACGGGTGACACGTTTTGACCTGCTTTCTGAAGAACGTTACGGAACGTGTTGGAAGCTGATGTAAAAGTAGAAAAATGATTCATGGAACACGACGGAAGCTGTCGTGGACCTGGATTTGTTGCTAAATAAATACAGGCAAGATTCAGAAAGAAACAGCTTTTTGAATGGCGCGTAACAGGCACTTACTTTAGTGAAAACTAGAGTAGGTGCCTTTTTTGCGTTCTGGGATTGAGACATTAGCAATGAAAGGAGGCCAGGTTTTGGCAAGAAAAAAAGAATTAAGTGAAGAAGAAAGAAAAAAGGAACTGATCAGAAAACTAAAGAAAGGCCCTGATCTTGAAAAGTACCTTGAAGGCAGAAAAAGGACATTTGTTTCATATGCACAGGGTGCAAGGATGTACTCCATGAGCTATTACACTTTTATTAAATTTGCCAAGGAAGCAGGCGCAAATATTCATATCAAGAAAAATGTAGTTGTAGATGTGGGAGCTATAGAGGCTTACATACAGAAAAATGGAGAAGGAGGACCAAATAGTAATGAGAAGAAGAAATCAGATTGATGATCCCGAGGTAAAAGAGAAGCTGGACAAACTGCTTCCATTGGGAAGGAAAAAATGGGTCAGATACGATGAAGGCGCACTGCTGTATTCTATGGGGCTTCATTCGTTTGAGGAGCTCGCTAAGAAAGCCAAGGCAGTTTACCACTACAACAGAATAGTACTTGTTAATACAGAAAAAGTAGATGAATACATGGAACTGATGTGTGCGGATGATCCCACAGATTTATGAGGAGGAAAACAGATTATGTGTAAAGTAATTGCAGTTGCAAATCAAAAAGGCGGGGTGGGAAAAACCACAACAGCATTAAACCTGGGTGTTGGACTGGCAGATAAGGGAAATAGAGTGCTCTTGATTGACGGAGACGCACAGGGATCCCTGACGATCAGCTTGGGATATAAGGAGCCAGATAGGATTGAAGTAACGCTTGCAACACTTCTTTCAGAGATTATGGAAGAAACAGAGCCTTCAATCTCAGAAGCAATTATTCATCATGCAGAGGGTGTGGATCTTATTCCGGCAAATATTGAGCTGTCTGCACTTGAAATCAATCTTGTGAATGCCATGAGTAGGGAAGTGATGCTCAGAAGTCTTGTTGATACCATTAAGTCAGATTACGACTATATAGTCATTGACTGCATGCCGTCACTTGGAATGCTCACAATAAACGCTCTGGCTTGTGCTGATAGTGTCCTAATCCCGGTTCAGGCTGCATATCTTCCTATGAAAGGTCTTGAACAGCTGATGAAAACAATAAGCCGAGTGCAGAGAAGACTCAACAGAAATCTTGTGGTTGAGGGTATTTTGCTCACTATGGTTGATTGCAGAACAAATTATGCCAAGGATATATCTCAGCTTGTAATCGACACTTATTCAGACCAGCTTCATGTTTTTGATACGACAATTCCGCTTTCTGTAAGAGCAGCTGAGATTAGTGTGGAAGGTGCGAGTATTTATCAATATGATCCCAAAGGAAAAGCTACAGCTGCTTACAGGACATTAACTGAGGAGGTGATTAAACATGCCTAAACAGAGAATTGGACAAAAAATAAAACTTGCATCAGTTGAAGAACTGCTAGGAGTTCCTTCTGTTGAGGGATGTATGGATATTGAAGTAGCGAGAATTCATCCATTCAAGGATCATCCATTCAAAGTTATTGATGATGACAAAATGCATGAGCTTGTAGAAAGTATCATGATGAACGGCGTTCTAGTACCGGTTATTGTGAGGCAGATGGAAGATGGCGATTATCAGATGATAGCTGGACACCGAAGATTATTTGCTGTTAATCAGATTGGAATGGATAAGATTCCTGCGATTGTAAAGGAATATACAGATGATGAAGCAATCCTGGCGATGGTTGATTCGAATCTGCAAAGAGAAGAGATCCTGCCAAGTGAGAAGGCGTTTGCCTATAAAATGAAATATGAAGCCACGAAGCGCCAGGGCAAACGTAATGATTTAACTTCTTCCCAATTAGGGAAGAAGTTGTGGGCGGACGAACAGCTTGCCAAAGAAGTTGGTGAAAGCAGAAATCAGGTGCATAGATTTTTGCGTCTTGCAGAGCTTATTCCACCTATTCTGGATCTGGTTGATAGAAAAATCGTGGCAATTGTCACAGCTGTAGAAATCTCGTATCTTGATTCGGCTGTTCAGGTAATGCTCTATAACTATATGAAAGAAAATGGAGAATGCAAGGCTTATCAGATCTACGCACTTAGGGATTACATGAAGGATCATGAGAGTATCACCAAGCTTGAGCTGATCAAGATTCTTAACGAGAACGCTCCAAGAAATGAAACTAACAAGTTCCAAAAGATTACGATACCAACAACGAAGCTAAAGGAGTATTTTCCGACATTTTATACCAAGTCACAGATAGAAAATGTATTGTTCCAACTGCTTGAGGATTGGAAGAAAGAAAATGTGGATAAGGAGGGCTAGATCATGTTTGTACTGAGACTGTTTTTTAAAATTCTGTTATTGCCGGTATTCTTCTTACTATTACTTCTGAAAGCTATGATTGTAGCTTTTGAAGACTTATCATCTGTAATAATTGGAGCAATGGTACTTTTAATTGGATTTGGTATTGCATATTGCATTTATAGTCATAGATATCAGGAAATAATTATTTTTCTCGTTGTGGGAATGATATTGATGGTTGGAATGTTTGCGGTAACTATTATTGAAGGTATGTGCGATTCACTTATCGAAAAGATAAGTGAACTATGAATCTACAAACTGATGTGATAGAGCCATTTTACAACAGATTGATGCTGAGTGGTTCTAATACAATAGTTGTCTTCATGACAAAAGGGTCTGTAACCACATCTTGTGCTGTTATAGGCTCTTTTTATTCGCGAAAAAAACACACCCTGTAATGAAAGGAGGAATGCACTGTAAATGTGTTCGGAAATTAGGCAGTGCAAATTTCATATGAAAAATACAGGGTATAAGGCAAGTGATATTTTCAAAAAGGATTCTTTACAATTGAATAATGGGGAGGAGGTGATTGATATTAACAGTAATCCAGAACGCTATAGCGGCGTGTATAAGGAATTGGCAGAGCTTATTGGCGATGCGGCGACTTTAAAAGTCTGGAAACGATTCTCTGGACTAAATATCACATTTCCACAAAAACTCTACTCTAAGGAATTTCGAAAGGAATATATAAGGGAGAACATGGATGCAGTAAAACCAGCTGACATGGCTAAGCTATTAGGACTTTCAGAGCGGAGAGTTAGACAGATAATTGTAGAAATAAGACATGGCGAATAGGTATTAAAGCGTTTGCAAGGCAGGTTCAATGCGAGTTTTGGGTTAAAAGAGAATATGAAAAGTTTCTAAAGAAACTCCAAGTGGATTCATTATTCCGCATAAATAAAGGATTATTAGGTGTCGAGATTGGAGTGGAGAGCGTTGATATTGTTCCGTTTGAGGATTATAATTTATTAGTGAGTGGTTTTACAGCTCTATATACAAAAATGGCTGGAACATCGCGTGACATCTAAGAATAAGGCAGTTGAGGCATCATGGAGTTCCTATGCTCTAGGGTGCCTTTTGTTTTATGAGGAATATGTATGGAAAACTACATTACACTATCCGAAGCCTCTCAAAAGTGGGGAATCTCGGAACGAAGGATAAGAACTCTATGTGCAGAAGGACGCATTAAAGGCGTTACTCGCTTTGGTAAAGCCTGGGCAATTCCAGAAAATACAGAAAAACCTGCTGATAATAGAGTTAAGACTGGAAAATACATAAAAAAACAGACTTGATAGCTTGGAAAGAAGCTGTCATTTTTGTGGGACAGTATAGGTGATAGTCTAAAATTACTCTAAGAATAATTACATCTCGAGAAAGGTATGGTTAATTAAATGCATACACTTGAAGCAATCAATAAAGACTATGTGGAGTTATTAAATAAGATCAACGTATTGCAGGGCTATTTCAGAAAGGTAGACTCTAGAAGAACAGATAAAGCTGCTATAGGTATAAAAGATGCGTTGTCCCAGATGAAGAATATGGTTAGTGAAATTGATTGTAAATCTTATGATCAAATCATGGATACCATTAAGGTTGTGGAATCCTATCTTCTGTGTGTAGATGCGATTGATAGATATAAAAAAGGCTTATTAGGATCAGTTAAAACTGATACTCCATCAATTAAGGGATTGGCAAAAAACATTGCAGAAAAGCAGCATGATTTTGATAAGCAAAAAGATGAGTTTCATCAGAAATATGACTATCTGATGAACTCAGAAGAATCAATACTTACTGCCATGCCTGCATGTATAGGAAATGTTGTTAGCATGGTTCAAAGAAATGCTGACGAACTTAAAGAAGAAGCCAGGGAAATATTAGGAAAAGAGTTATCGGTAGAACTTAAGAGAACAGATGGAGCAAATAATACTGATAAGTTACCTGAAACTATGCTTGTAGCAAGATATCCTTTGAGCAAAGTATCGATGCAAATTCTTAATGATGTAGGAGTTAAGGAGTCGTATCAGGATTTGATGATCGACTTAAAGAAGCAGGGAAACTGCGTTTTGCATACAGCATATGAAGATATGGAAAAGGAGGATGTTGATAATTTCATCATTTCTTACATTTTCAGATATTTAGATTCTTTTCCTGTTGGAACTGTTAATGTGCATATTTTTGATCAAAATGCGAACTATCTTTATAAGAGATTGTCTAACTGCTTTCAGGCAGAAAATGCTGGTGAAAATACAAAGAAAGCGGTACAAATACATAGCGATATCAGTGATTTAACGGCATTTAGGGATGTAAATTGCGAGGATATATTTAAGAAAACATCACTTGAGTATCCGGATTTGTTTTCTATATATGATCATGATAGGACAGATGCATTTAATCTTATTGTGCTACGTGATGGATTGGTAGATGGTAATGCATATGCTCCTTCTGATATTCTAGATGTCATCTATTCTTTGTCGAGGCCTGGAGATACCGGGCACAAGTGTGGCTTAAGATTTCTTGTAGTAGATAATAGTGTTTCTTTTGATAAAACACTTAATCCAAATGCAAAGCATGTTATTGGTCAGATAGTACAGAATTGTGAGTTGGAAATTGAATATAAGGAAGGCAAGTTCGTTGCTGATGGAAAGCATACAGAGGTTCTTCATGTAAACGGCAATATGGATGAATTTGTACAAGCAAGAGCTCAGGCTACAGTAGAATTACTGAATACTAAAGAACGTAATTTGATATCAATTGATGAAATATCAGATGGAGGTAGCACTGAACTAGGCAGCATAATGTATATTCCAGTTGGGCAGTCAGGAAGCAGTGTTGTTGAACTGCCATTTAGTTGTAAGGATGAGAATGGTACTGTCGCTGGACAATGCATTGGATATATGGCTATTGGACAAAGTGGTTCTGGTAAATCTTCATTTTTCCACAGCTTGGTGCTGAGTGGTTGTATTAGGTACTCACCAAAAGATTTGCAGTTTTGGCTACTTGATTTCAAGAATGGAGGTGCGTCATCAAAATACAGTAAATCGGGGCTCCCTCATATAAAAATGATTGCTGAAAATAACAAGATCGATGATGCATTGTGTTTGTTCCAGATGGTATTAGAGGAGATGGAGCGAAGAAACAAAGCATTTAACAGGAATTTTTCAGATAACATCATTGATTACAATAAAATCGCAGTCGAGAAGGGGCTGGAGTATTTCCCGAGGATAATTATTGCAATTGATGAAGTACAGGAAATTTTTAGGGATGACAATGCGTCTGTTTTGCAGAAACTTATCTCATCTATAG
Source organism: Butyrivibrio sp. LC3010 (assembly GCF_000424385.1). Taxonomy (GTDB): domain Bacteria; phylum Bacillota; class Clostridia; order Lachnospirales; family Lachnospiraceae; genus Butyrivibrio. Next base: position 231,330 of record NZ_AUJU01000001.1, read on the forward strand.
CTACCAGGATGAGATCAGCAGGCATGCATTTTGTTATGGTTGCGCAGAACCTTAGCGATGGAAAGTCATACATGTTAAAGGATGCGTTTTTACCAAGTGCAACTGGAAGAATATGTTTCCGTGTGGCGCCTGATATTCCACGAGATTCAGGCTTTGAAGAGGAGTTTGTTCAAAGGAAACAGGAGATTACAGAACTAAAGACAGGCGAAGCATATGTATCATACGGAAAAGATACTATTAAGAAAGTAAAAATGGCATATACTTCTCCGGAAGAGATGAAGGATAAGTATTTTGATGATATTAAGAATAAGTATCCTCAGTTTGCGGGAATGAGACCGTTAGTAATCGGATCAAAGAAGCGATTGTCGGTTTGCACTCCGATTCAAGGAACAGAAAAGTCATTTGCAGCGGAAATGAAAGAGCTAAAAGCAAAAAGAGGCACTTATTCTGCAATTGTTGCGGAAGACACATATAGAATGTCTCCGTTAAAAATCGAGTTCTCGCAACATGAGAATTCTTCAGTTCTATTACTTGGGGGTGACAAGCAGATTGCTTCTTCTTTGTGTAGTTCATTTGTTCTGTCATTAGCAAAACAAAATGTGGCTGTGCATCTGTTTAATGGAGATAGAACTAAGGTACAGGATGAATATGATGCGGTGGCGCACTCATTTATGTATATATGTCAGAACGCTGCATCATTTGGTGGGTGCGTTACAAACCATAGATTGACAGACTTTTCCGAGGTTATCAGAAGTATATACAGTGAGTACCTAAGACGACAAGCTCTGTATCAGAAAGCAGAGGATGAGGATCCGGAATTTGATCCATTATTCCTTGTAATAAATGATTTGTTTGCTATTGAAGCGTTTAGCAATAATGAAATGATTGAAGGTGATCTTCTAGAGGCAGATAGTCATACTGAGCCAGAAGCGTTTGACATAATGAATGTGGACGTGGATGCTGCATTTGAAGATATGGAATCCTTTAAGCCAACAAGCAGTGGGAAAATCAGGGAAAATGTTCAGACAATCATAGGTACTTTACTTAAAAATGGTTGGCGACATAATATGCATTTGATTTTGGGGTTGAAGGGAGATCCATATACGTGGCGAAATACACGAGTTGTATCTGACACAAATAATATCATTATGTTTAATAGAACAGAGTATGTAGATCAAATGGAAAATACATACTTCCTTAAAGAAATGCTTAAAAATATTTCTAATGACGGCAAAGAAGAGACCATGGCAATATGGTCAAATAGAAAAGCGGTAAGTAAAGTCAGACCAATCATTTATAACATGTCTGATCCAGATGAAGCTACTATGCTCGATTCGATAATCAAAGGGGAATGATGCATGAAAAAATTGTATGAAAGAATTGATGATATAGACATAAAAGGTGAACCATCTCAGTTAACTGAAATGGTGACTGCCATTGATATTGCGTTACAGAACGTGGCAGAACAAACAGATCAGCTAACTATAAACCTGGTTAGATACAGTGCTTCAAACAAAGGAACTCAGTACGAAAAGGTCGCTGACCATACAATAGAACTGAGAGATGCATTGTATGAAGCTTCTTTGGAACTAAACGATATACAAAACCAGGTAGTAGATTATCAAAATAAAGTGTCTAGATATGATGAAAGAAATGAGTATGCAGCTAAGCATCACCCATATCTTGTAAATATTAACCAAAATATTAATGTTGAAACAAAAGTTGTTCAGTTTGAAAAAGCAGAAATGCGCCATGTTGTGGCATTGTTGAATAATTACTATCAGACAGTTGTGTTTCAAATGAGGACCATTATCCAAAAGAAGAATGATATTGGGATGATATGGCGTGATTCACAGTACAGAGATTTCGCAAATTTTATTGACGTGGTTACAAATAGGGTTAAGGATGCGTTGAAAGAGTATCAGGAATATGCAAGGTATTTGGATGGAAAAATTAAGGAGCTGAGCTGATCATGGATATTAGATTTGACGCAAATGCAGCAAATGAATTAATTAGCCAAATGAATATGTATTGTGCTGGAATTTTGCAGGAAACTCGTGGCCTCTCGGAAATCATGAACAATACTGACGGGTGGAATGATAATCAGTCTAAAGCATTCAAGAATAATGTGAAGGAATTGAATAATGATTTGAAGACGGCCTTATCACTTGAAAAGGACTACATGAAGACTTTCCAGCAACGCGTAAAAGAACTGAGGGGATGATGAAATGGCAGGATATGATATGGATGTCAATTATGACACCTTATGCTCGGTGGAAGAAAAACTAGAAAAAATACAATTCGATTTGGATAACTCAACACAGAAGATGGCGGATGCAATTCAAAGAAGCCAGGATTTTTTGGCAGGAAATCAGTACGAAAAAGCCAAATCAATAACGACAAGAAGTATTGAACTGACGAAAAGAACTCATGATAATATCGGCAATGCAAGAAAATATATTGGCGACCTAAGAATGATAATGGAAGAGTATGGTAGGTGTGGTTACCCAGGAGAGGCATGATGAAGGAGATAAATTTAACTCCATTAAAAGATATTGATGTTCAGTATGAGAAGATCACTGAAACGCTTGATACAAAATATAAGTGCGATTGGGATGACTCTGTACATGAGTCATACGGCAGGTTTGTAACTCAGCTTCGAGAAATGGCCAAAGATGTCAAAACAATCAGATGTAGGGTAGAGACGTTACAGAAAGAAGCAGAAGAATTGAGAATTGAAGAGCTAGTGGGTAAAGCTGATGCATTATGTAGGGAGGCAGACGCAGTATGATCACGAAAGCAAAAGTAAGTCTGGCATCAGTTAAAGCTTTTAGCCAAGCGGCAATCGATAGCAGGGACTTTTCATTCAAATTTGATAGGGGAATATTATGCATTGAGCAGCTGATGAAAAGCTTTTCTGAATTAGAGCAAGGCGTTATGGAAAAAATAAAAACTATGCAGGGCTCAAAGGATAAGCTGGCTATAACAATGCGTAGCATAGAAGAGATTATTGCCAGGCTCACAGCTCAAATAAATGAGTTGCAGGATAAAGCATCAGGAATGGAAAACGAATTGGCCTCAATGAGTCCTTCATATACGACAACAGATGAGAATGGGGAAGAGCATGAAGTTCCAAATCCAGCATATGTTGCTCTAGAGGCAGAAATATCAGCAGTTTACAGCGAAATCGCAACGGTGCAGGAAGAATTGTTTCCACATGAGCGACGACTGGATAGAGCGCATTTTGTAAATAGCAAACTGTCATCTCATATTGACGCGGCAAATAGCACAGCATATGCACTTTCTGAAAAGCAGAATCAATGTAAGCAGCTTATGACAGAATTGGACGATATTAAGAATTCTAATTCTAGGAAGAGCACTGTTGCTGTTGATAATCTGAAAAAAATAGAACAGCAAGTAGCAGCCTATATGAGGACTAAGATGTCATATGATATGGGTAAAGGTAGTAGTGGTTTAGCCGGGAATGGTGCTGTAAATATAAATATTAATATCAATAAAACCACAGTTATTAATGAGGACCGAATTCAACGTCCTGAGCTAAACGATGAATATATTAAAGAGCATCAGATAAAACTTGATTCCGAAAATCATATTAATGAATTTGAAGGAAAGAAGTTTGGAGGAAAGTATAACTCATACAAAGAAAGAATAGATGGTACATCGAAAGAAAGCCCGATTCTTGGAAGATATGATGGAGAGAGAGGAGAATCAAAGTATATTCCATCCAATAGAAACGCTGAAGGAATAGTGGTGATTGGCATTCTGAAAAAATATGGCGTTGATGGAATAGAGTATCGGAACGGAGAGCCGGATTTTGAAGTATGCGCTGAAAGTGTAGTAAAAATAGAACATATGACAGAATTTAGATATGACTATGAGGCGCCTAAAGGAGTACTCGGTAACTTTACCCAGGCTGATATAGAGTGTGCCAAGGCGTGGAATTTCGAAGAGAAGGATGGCCGTTCAAACTGGGAACCTCGAGATGTACTTAATTATAGAAAAGCAAATGGTCTGACATGGCATGAAAAATGCGATACAGAGACAATGGTTATGGTCAGATCTGAGATAAATGCTTATTTCAAGCATGTTGGTGGTTGTTCTGAGTGCAGATTAAGGGATTCGTCTGCTGATGAAGGAGGATTCGATGAATAACAAAGTTAATCTCAACATATGGGGAAGAGATTTTGAATTGAATATTGTATTTCAGAATTTTCCTGGTGAAGAAGTTACAGCGCAACAAAATAGTGTTGTAGATTCGTTGACTTCCATTGATTTTAGTGCATCGCTGGATTCGGTCAAGGATTATATTGTGAAATATAACTCGGAAGATTTAGGCGGAACAGAGATTACTAATATCTTCAAGTATGTTATCCCCAAGAGTGTACTGATACCTAGAGAAAACGATAAAAGGGTTGCTGCTCTTATGTGTAATTATAAGTTTGATATGGAACATGGTATGGCTGTTGTATATGAAAATGAACAATACAAAGCTGTTGGTCCACAAGATATAATTCTTTGAAATTATAAATGATGTAAGGAGACGGAGTTTTTATGGATATCAAGTACGATGAGTATCTTGAGAAAGGTACAGAAAAGCTTTTAGAAATCTTTTCTTCGTCTGATATTTCTGAAGGAGAAAAAGAGGCAGTTGTATCGGCCTTTTCCGATGAACTGGTTAGTAATATCGGAGACACATGTAAACTTCAGGACTATGAGCACTTAATATATAGTGTTTCATTGAAATATATAGATGATTGCCTGTCAAAATTGTTATCTAATACCGAGGCTTCATATAGCGATTATGAAAAAGCTATTAAGTATTGCGTTAGGGAAAAAGAAATTCTGCAGATTTTTCAGGTAAAAAAGTGGAGTGTTCCTGTTATAAGCAATAATGACTTGGATAAGTGTGAGTCAACCATAAGAACAAGGCAGGAGTCGACTTCAATAAGCAGTAAGATTTCGGAAGAAGATCATAAGATTGATGAGCTTGTAAACACAGCACAGACAGAATTGAGTGTTAGTGCATGTGATAAGGCTTTGGAATTACTTGAAGAATTAGCAAATGATTTGGCTATATGTAAACAAAAAAAGCTGACGGTTCCCTCTGTAAATAATAAAGACACTAAGAAAATAGCAAAAAAAGTGTCAGATATCAGGAAAATTGCAGAAAAAAAGGAAAGCTTACACCAGGAAATGTATGGTATTGATTCACAGATCGATAGCATAGTTTCTATGCCAGAGACATCACCAAAGCATTGGGAAGAGGTTATTGCGCTTTGTCAGAGGCAGATGCCATTAATATCAGAATGCAATAAGAAACATTGGCCACAGCCGTCTTTGTCACATTCAGATACAAACGGTCTGATTACAAAATATCAACATTATATACACATGAATGATCTTGATAAGGCAATTGTATCAAGTCGCTCCCTTTTAGAGAGTGGAAAACAATATAAGGTCTTCTTTAGTAACTGCTCACAGCTTTCCAATTGTATAGATACTTGCAAGAAAAATAAGTGGATGCTTCCAGAACTGGCTACTACGAATCCGCAGAAAATTGAAGCGGAAGTAAGAGAAGAAAAGAAGCAGAAAGACCATGTGAAGAAAATAAAGCAGACTATTACATTAGCTGTTGCCGGAGTATTTGCGGTTATCATGCTGGTTGTGTTCTGTGTCCTTAAGTATAGAGAGGGGAAGGTTCAGATTCCATTTGATCCTGATTATGTTGAAGGTGCAAGTTTATCGACTATAGTTAATGAGCTTGATGAGGCAGGATTTGAAAATGTGCAGAAAGTAGCTGATTATTCTGGCTGGTTACAAAGTGATCAGGTAATATCGGTTTCTATTGATAATCAGGATACCTATAAGAAAGATGCATATAAAAAGCCTGACGTGAGCGTGGTTATTACCTATAGCAGTTCAGATAGAGTGTATGCTACGGACCTTTTGAAAGACTGGAAGAGTTCAAAATATACAGATATTGTTGAGAATTTGAAAGACGCAGGATTTACAAATATAGTAACAAATGAAGTAGATACTGCTGAAAAAGATTATGATCAGTTGGTAGAGGCTGTTGAATTGAATGGCCTGCCTTACAAAAATGAGCATTGCTACTTGCCGAAAAATGCACCAATTTCAATATCTTATTATGCATTAAAAATCGGTATTGGAAATGATAGTGCCCAGTTTATTGGTCAGGATTATAAATCTGTTGTTGATAGTCTTAAGGAGAGCGGATTTACTAATGTTCAGACAGAAGTTATTAACACGGGTTGGGCAAAAGGAAATACAGTAATAGGTGTAAATGTTAATAATTCTGATTCCTATAGCAGTAGCGATTCCTTTGCTCCTGATGTAAGAATTATCGTTAAATACAGTAGTAATGATAGGATAGACATCACTGATCTAGTAAAAGGCTGGGATACTAAGCAATATGAGTCGCTTAAGACTGGAATAACATTGAAAGCATTCACTAACGTAACATACAAAGAGAAGTTAACCGACAATAAGTCGTTAAATAAACTTGTTGCAAGCATTTCCGTTAATAACCAGCAATTTGATCAGGGCGATTGCTTTGTACAGAAGAATGCACCGATTGTTGTCGAATACTATGTATTAAGGATTACTATTGGTCAGAGCGCATCAGACTTTAAAGAAAATAAGGAAGGTAAGTATAAGGCAGTAGTTGATTCGCTGAAAGAAATGGGTTTTACAAACATAACAGTATATAGAAATGATGATCTGTTTAATGGGTGGATTACGAAAGAAGGCTCCATAGAATCTATTTCAATAAATGGAAATGAGACTTTTGAGGCAACAAATCAATACTATTATAATGCGCCAATAGTTATAGTTGTGAACACCTTTAAAGGCAAAGGATGCGAAGATATTACAAAGACAAAGTGACCCAACATTTCTTGAATTAGTAAGACAAGTGCTGAAGAAATTCGGCACTTGTTTTAACTATATGAGTATAGAAAGTGAGCTGTGGAATTGTTACGTATCATAGCTGTCTATGCCAGAATATTAAATTTTTGTGATAGACAGATTCTGTCATTGTGGAATGATATTATTGATATAGTGAATGACAGATTATGGAGGTATACATCATGCAGATTAAACTGAATAATTCAAATATAGTTTTATTGCTTCCAAGGGGATATGGACAGGTTGATAATGGTGAAGCCTTATATGGAGTTATGTATCATGTAAGAAAAGCCAATGATATACAGATGTTTCAGAATATAGCGGCAAGATCATATGGGAATACTGTGATTTCACATATTTCACGTGAAGAGGCAATGCCGTTTGATAAAGAGGCATTGATCAGTCAGATACATGCAAATCTTAGTGACAATCAGGGACTCATTGAGGTTGAAACAGGGAAGAACCCTAGAGGCTTTGAGTATGTATATAGCATTATAAAGACCTACCATCAGGATTGGTTGAATGTAAATTATTGTTTAAGGATGAATATTAAAAATGGGAATGAGATCATTGATGTAACAGGTAGCTTCTTTGAAATTATCATGACGGGCGAGCGTAGTGCAATGGGATGGAATTTTGCCATGAATGCAGGGTTCGAACGTGATCAGAATAATAAAGGCGAATTAACTCAGATCAAAGGATGGGCTGAGGATCCATATGATCCAAACTTTACAAGAGGGTGCCTTATGATTATGCCTGAGCGCCCAGGGTTAGATGGCTTATTTCCGTATGATCCTCTTTCTCAGGCCAGAGAACTTGTTTTGGCATTAACTGAAGACTCATATTATAAAACAAGAGATGAGATAGAAGCTGAAAGTAAAAAAGATACAAGCAAGAAGGATAAGAAAGCAGCAAAGCAATCGCCTGATGGTTCAGAGGAAAGAGAAGAGGATAAAGAGGATCCCAAGGAAGTATATAAGATGCTCTTTAGCAAAGACGTTTCTCGAAATGGAGCATATAAGGTAGAAATAGCAGATGGTCCAGAGAATAAGGGTAAGTTTGGAATTAAACTTCCGGATATAAAAGCTATCGATTTATCTAAGACAGCTACTATGGCAAAAGATGGAATAAAGTCAGCTGTAAGCAAAACAGCATCAGAACTCGATAAAGTAAAGACTCCGTTTGAGATACCAGATGATTTCAGATGCAAGTTGAATAAACCAATGCCTAAGGAACTTCCAGGCTGGGGAAAACGGCAGTATATAGGTTTTGGGAAACACTCTTTTGCAACTAGTGCACTTATTATGAGTTGGCCTGTAACGGAGACGGAATCATTACCATTGGGTGATGAACAGGGAATTATAAATCAGTTTCATCAAGAGGGAAATGAAAACCTGGGGCTTATTGCAGCTAAGTGCGGACTTACCCCTAAGGGAAACCGATATGCATATACAATAAGAAAAATGATGTTCTTTGATGAGGAAGGTAATCCACAAGGACCGATGGATTATGAGCTTAACTTGAATATTAGGGTTAATGGAAAAATCCATTTTATGAATGGCTCATTCCAGCCGGAAGAGGATCTTGAAGGAATAAGGGGAAGTGCACTAGGTATTATGGAACGTGGTAGCAGTGAATTATTACTTAATGCCGAACACTGGGCACGGGATCCATACGATGCTTCATATAAGAAGGGGCTACTTATGACATGGGAAGAAGACGAAAAGTTTGATGGACTTTTCCCATATCACCCTTTGTCCGAAATGAGAAGATTTGTTAAATATGTGATTGAGAATAACTAACCGTTTGTCTGGGAGTAAATATGGAAGAGATTAAAGGAGATAAGATTTCTCGAATACTTGATCTTTATACGAAGCTCATGGATGGCTGTGTTATTTATAAATCTGAAGAAGCACTTAGCCATGGTGTTAATGAAAGAAGTATCCAGCGTGATATTGATGATATCCGGTGCTATTTGGAGGATGATGCATCTGAGCGAGGCTATATAAACTCAGTAATCTATGATCGGGAGAAAAAAGGATATCGGCTAGAGCAGATTTACAAGATTAGGCTGACAAATAGTGAGGTGCTTGCTATTTGCAAAATTCTTTTGGACAGTCGTGCATTTACTAAGAAAGAAATGAAGGATATTCTTGATAGATTAGTGAATTGCTGTGCACCAAAGGTAAACCAGGACCTTGTATATGATCTTATAAAGAATGAGGAATACCATTATGTTGAACTCAGACATAAGAAAGCTTTTATTGATGTGTTATGGGAAGCTGGGATGGCAATCCGAGCTTGCCATTATGTTGAGATAAAGTATGAGCGTCTTAAAGATAAGAAGAATGTAAATCGTAAACTTAAGCCTGTATCCATAATGTTTTCAGAGTATTATTTTTACCTCATTGCATTTATTGATGATGAAGACGAGGCCCGTCAGGACTTTGATGTTTTAAATGATGCCTTTCCTACAATATACAGAGTGGATAGAATAAAAAAAATAAAGACATTGGAAGAACGATTTGAGATGCCTTACGCAAGCAGATTCGAAGAAGGTGAATTTAGGAAAAGAGTGCAGTTTATGTATGGCGGCAAATTACAAAAAGTCAGATTTCGGTACACAGGACCTGATGTGGATGCAGTTCTTGATAGATTGCCAACGGCAGAGATTGTTGATGAGGATGAAGAAGGCTACGAACTGAAAGCAGAGGTTTTTGGTAAAGGAATAGATATGTGGATTAGAAGTCAGGGAGATTATATTACGATGCTAGAAGGAGGAACTGACAGATGATAGGCGCAATAATAGGAGATGTTTCTGGATCTCGTTATGAAAGACTAAATCATAAATCAAAAGAATTTGAATTACTCGATAAAAGATGTCATCCCACAGATGATACTATTATGTCTCTTGCAGTGGCTAAGGCTATCCTGGAATGCGAAGGAAATTGGGAAGATCTTTCAGAAAAAGCAGTATCTGCAATGCAGGAATTGGGCCGAGCATATAAGAATGCTGGATATGGAAAATCTTTCATTGGTTGGTTGTCAGAAGATAATCCAAAACCGTATGACAGCTATGGCAATGGAGCTGCAATGAGAGTAGGCCCATGTGGATATGCTGCAACCAATATTCCCGAGGTAAAAGAATTGTCTGCTGCAGTTACAAAGATTAGTCACAATCATCCTGAAGGAATGAAAGGTGCTGAGGCAACTGCTATTGCCGTTTTTATGGCGAAAAGTGGTAGGAGCAAGGATGAAATAAAGGGATATATCGAAGAATATTATTACAAAATAGATTTTACGCTTGATCAGATAAGGGCTTCATATAAATTTGATTCTTCATGTCAGGGATCTGTGCCAGTGGCTCTTGAGGCTTTTTTTGAAGCAAGTGATTTCGAGGATGCTGTTAGAAATGCAATTTCAGTAGGCGGTGACAGTGATACGATTGCAACAATTGCAGGAGTGATAGCTGAGGCATTCTATGGAATTCCCGAAGGAATAATCGAAGCAGCTACAGATTACTTAGATAGTCGTCAGATGGAGATTCTTTATTATTTTGAAAAAATGTATACTTCTAAAGCGCTTGATTTAGATGGCAAAGCAACAAGGACTGTGTTTGAGGTAATTGATGACTGTGTAGACAAGGTAATACCGGCTGGAACATCAATAACTGCAGAATGTGATGAAGATGGAAATATTATTCACGCCCAGGTAGATGAATCTGTTATGAAGCCGGATTTTAGTTCCTTTGATAAACGGGATATAGGAAAAGAGGCAAAAGAAATACTGTCTAAAGCCGGTTCAGATTTGACTAAGGTTGGGAAAAAAGCAGGCAAAAAAGCAGGAAAAGGTATATTGACAGCAGCTAGGTCTATGAAAGATACCATAGATAAAACTAAAGAAATGGCAGCTGCAAAAGCAATTAATTGCTATGCCATTGCAACAGAAAATACAGAAGATACGGAATCTACTATGTACGCCGTAAGTGTTTTGCAAAAAGCTGGATTTGACGCAAAGATACATGTCGCACAAGGCACGATGTTCGGATATGTTTTTGCAAAAGGCGAGGATTATGAAAAGGCTGCAAAATTGTTGGAAGATGTAAAAGGAGTGTCTTTAAATGCCAATCCAGTGGATAAAGTAATGGCTGAAATGATAAGAAAACACTAGGAGGTACGGATATGTCCTACAAAATAGGATCATTTAATGTCCGAAATCTATCTTTCGGTGCTGGCGCAAGTAGAGATCTTGATTTGATGGCTGGCATAATAAAAGAATTTGATGTTATTGCCCTTCAGGAAGTACTGAGCGAAGGAAAGATTCTAGAGGGAATAACTGTAAGTGATGTTTCGGGGCAAGCTATGGCCTATGAATATTCATTAAGGAGTAGGCTTGGTGATAATTGGGATATGTGCTGGTTGGATCCCAAAACTGATAGTAAATGGTATCCATACACCGGGGATGATTCCAGAGGGGAAGGATATGCTTTTCTTTGGAGGAAAGATAAATTCAAGTGCCCATTGAATGAGCATGGAAAAGTAGTAAGACCAAGAATAATACATCAGTATAAAACAGATAGTTCCAGAGGCGAAATGAAGTTAATCAGGGATCCTGGATATGCGAGATTACAGCTCGTTGATATGCCCAATGCTGAAATCAGGCTTATTACAACGCATATTGTTTATAAGAAGCCTAGTGAAGATAATTTGTCAAAGGCAATTGATTTTGGATCTTATGTCATGAGGCAAAATGAGTTTAATGTACTGGCGCGAAGCATATATACATCTGTGAGTGAGGATCATAACGATATCAATTGTATTGTCCCGTACACGATTATACTGGGAGATTATAACCTTAATTTATTTTCAAGTGGAGCAGGTTCGCCTTTTGTGCCGGCAGTTATGGTAGTAGATTCAAAAAAGAGAATCTTAGGTACAGAAGGAGAAATGAAGAACGGATTCTATTTTATGCATACTACACAGGCTGATTTATCCACTGTAAATAAAGATGCTGATAATTATGCAAGCAATTATGATCATTTTACATTTGATGAGCGAACGAAGAATAGTATTGTTGAGGCAACACCGCACAGAGTTAATGCAGTGGAAAGGGCAGGAGACTTTAAAACATACAAAGACAAAGTCTCAGATCATATACCAGTAATGCTTGAAATAAGCATGAAATGAGGAGGTAACGAAGATGAGCGATAACACATATGAGATTCAGGATCAATTAAAAGCGGCATATGCATTAAACATGTGTACTGTATCTGTATCTCAGATAGTAGATTATAACGATGAATATATACTGGAGCAGGAATACGAGGCAATACTTAATAATCTGAACCTTGAGCAGATGCCAAAGGATGAGGCTCTTCTAAATATTCTTGTTAAGCTGCTTAATGTAATTACATTTTTCAGAATAGATAAGGTTAAGAGGGCTCAAATAGAGAAGAAATATCAGCGCAGGATAAAAAACGCCATTTGGTCTGCTGTTCCCAATATCGGGGTTATTGTGGCTGGAGATCCTGTGACAGTGGGATTATCACTTGCGACACAGGTTGGCATTGGCTATATGAATTACAGGAGAGAAAAGGCTGATGCATTAGCTGATAAAGAAGATTCTGAGGTAGAGCTTAGAATTACTGCAATGGAACAGTTTAATGCTTTAAGGAGGGAACTGTTTACTACAGCTTGGAGACTTGCTGATGAATATAACTTCCCGGATAAATACAGATTAACTGAGCGTCAGATAACTCAATATAATGAGATACTTATGGATCCTGACGAAATAAGGAAATATGAGCGCTTATCAGCTGTTAAGGATAATTTTGAAGCATATCTTCCGTTTTGGTATTTTATGGGGCATTCAGCGAAGTATATTGCAGAGGACAAGGATAATGGACTGGATTCAAACGCTAGAGACTACTATATAAGTCAGGCAAAGGAAAACTTTGAGAAATATGAGAGCCTTAATTCCTTTAATATTCTGAGAGAGGATGAACTAACTGCTTCATTTGCGCTCGAATATGTAGATTTGCTTTTATTGGAGGAAAATCCTGACCAGGAAAAAATCATAAGACTTATCGAAACAGCTGTGAAGATGGCTGGAAATGCAAATGACATACTTGAACTTTGTGCAGTGTCTTATCTAAAAGTAGGACAAACTGATAATGCAGAAAAACTTCTCAGAATATTGGTAAATGAAAACTACAATACAGCTACAAACGCTAAGCTTTTGAGCAGAATATATGTTAGTGAATATCTGAAAGGTACCAATCCGTTGGCAAAGACGCAGTATGGTATTTTGGCTTCAAGAGTGACACCTGCATGGCTTTTCCCTATGCCTGATAATAGAGCAGATGATCTTATGCTTCAGGATAAGGAACTCCAGGACAAGTATATTTCAGAGCAACGTTTTGCTCTTCAGAAGGAATATGGGGATGTTATAAATCAGTTCATTGAAAAAAACATTGTTATGTTCAATAAGATTATTCCTATCCCGGTAAGGGATGCTAATGATGAGTATTTTACTAATTCAGAGACAGCTATTAAGAGAAGACGCCAAGATGTTTATGACGCGTTGGAGAGCGATAGGGGAAATGAGTACAGGCAACAAATAAAGGAATCTGGATACAGATTTAGGTACATAGAACTAATCAATGAAATGCTTAATGCACTTGACGAGCTGAGAGTCTTCCGTGATAACAGTGATAAGGAAAGCATGATTCAGCTTATTAAGACAAATCTTTCTGATTCAAGTGGAGAACTAAAAGAAATCCAAGAAAAGCTTAATCGCAATGATGCATTCTCTATTATTGATTATGAAAAGATCCAAAAAAGCCTGTCTTTCCAAAGATTGACGAAAGAGTTCTTTGATGTTCTTAAGGATAAAATACTTCAGAGCATAGGAAGTATTGAAACCCTTGATGATTTAGATGATGTTGAATTGGATATTGTACAGTTTTGTAGAAAACATGATCTGGAAGAGCGTAATCCTAATCCAAAAGGGAAAATAGCACAGTCTGTTCATGATAAGGAAAGTGATTATATTTCTCAGGACATTTTAGGTGAGGATGAACGTGATGAAAGCTTTAGCAAAGTAGCATTTGAAAAAATGCTAGTTGCAGTTAGAGATGCTGCGGATGGTATCGTAGAGGATGGAAGTAAAATGAATCTTCTTATCCGGGGAGATAAAGAATTCGAGCTGTATTTCAAAAATGTGAAATTAAGGGGAGATGCCTTTAAGACTAAGACATTAGCAATACTTGATGATCACTCCTTTGCTAATTCGGATTTGTTCATTACATGTGATGGTGTAGTGCCGGTAAAGAGAAGCAAAGTGGAGGGACTGAAAGCTTTTAGTAAGATTGAGTACCAAGGCAAGAGTCTTAATCTTGGTTGGCCTGAAGAATATTCAAATCGCGCCGTTAATCTAGGTAATCTATATAGCTTACTTGAGAAACTTGGTAATATTAGAAAGAACTCAAAAGCATAAGTTCAATAGATAGAAATATAACGTTTTTTCAGTTGGGAATATTTCGGGAAATACTGGTACGAAATCAGGAAAAACTGGGAAGGTTATAGGGTTTTTTTATCAAAATTACTGTGTTATATTTACAATGGACAAAGCGATAGGGAAAAACAAAAAACACTTCCCCGGTCGCCGAGTCCATTTTCTTTTGCAAAAGAATAACGGTAAATGAAGCGTCAGCTTGTGACTGTGAAATGCAGTTGCAGGTCTGGCGCTTTTCTTTTGCCCAAAATCAGACAGCCAGCGGATGACGATCCAGGGCATACTACAACAAAAGAAAGGATAACACATTTATGGATTATGAAAATTTCAAAGAAAGGTTCGTGGAGGACCTGAAGGATAAGCTTTACGAGAAAGGAATTGAGGCAGATGTTTCAGTAAACACTGTGAACAAGCTGAACGACAGCTACGAGGCAGTGACGATCAAGCCGGTTGATGATCAGGTCGGTGTGAACATCTCACTTAATAAGTGCTACGGGGCATATGAAGATGGAACTGACTACAACGAGGTTGTTGATAAGACATCGCAGCTTGTTGCAGACAGTCTTGAGAATAAGCCTGAGGTCGATATGGCAACACTTACTGATTATGACAAGATGAAGGACAAGCTTGTGATGGAGGTTGTTTCAGCTGAGACCAACAAGGATCTGCTTGAGACGGTTCCTCATAAGGACATCGAGGACATGGCTGTGGTTTACCGCTTCGTTCTTAATTCTGATGTTGAGGGCAGAGCATCAATCCTTGCTACTAATCAGATGATTGAGAACTTCGGAATCACGGCTGATCAGCTCCATGCTGATGCACTGGAGAATGCGCCTCGAATCAAGCCTGTTGAGATCAAGGGCATGGGCGAAGTACTTGCCGAGATGATGGGAATTGAGCAGGCTGAGATGATGGGACTTTATCCTGTAAGACCTGAGGATGAGCAGATATTCGTAGCATCCGTACCTGATAAGGTGCACGGTGCCGGAGTTCTTGCTTACCAGGATTTCATGGATCAGGCTGCAGAAAGGGCTGGTGGAGATTTCTACATTTTACCTTCGAGCATTCATGAAATTCTCATCGTTCCTGACAACGGAAAGATGGGACTTCCTGAGCTTGAGAATATGGTAAAAGAGGTAAATGCCACTCAGGTATCACCTCAGGATAAGCTTACTGATAACGTATACCACTACGATTCACAAGCCAAGATCTTCGAGCTTGGTGAGAAGTTTGTGGAACGTCAGGCTGAGCGTGAGGAGCAGGACATCGACAAAGAGGAAAAGGGCTCTGTTCTTGGTGAGCTTAAAGCCAAGAAAGAAGAGGTTTCCAAGACTCCTAAGAAGGATGCTGTAGATAAGGCATCTAAGACCAAGGGCGGCGAAGCAATTTGACCGCCCTGCTCCAGGTATTGTTACTAATCAAATAATAGCTGATGGGCTATGAAGCGTCAGGCTGTGAGTATACCTCCGGTTTGGCGCTTTTTTGATGCCCGGAAAGGATAGAAAAATGTCAAAAACAATCGTAGACGTAAAATCAGGAACCCCCAGAACAGTTACAAGATCAGTGATCGGTCAGAAGGAGCCACTTCCTCATCCCAAGAATTGTAGTCATGAATGCCCCTACGGATATGGCAGAGCTTTCTGCTGGCCCTGCATGGCAAAGATTATGAATGAGCACAGAGCTGTCACGAAAACTGTACAGGAAGCGTGACACTATGAAATTCGATTACTTTTATGAGAATCAATCAGAGAAGTACTCGTTTTATAGGATTCCAAAAGCCCTTTTTACAGAGGGACCATTTCAAAATCTATCCACAGATGCAAAAGTGCTCTACGGACTTCTGCTTGAGAGGACAAGTCTTTCACAGGAAAATGGATGGCTTGATGAGAACGGCAGAGTCTATGTCTATTTCACAATCAAGGCAGTTAAAGCATCAATGGGATGTGCAAACGATAAGGCCTGCGGTCTTTTAAAAGAGCTGGAAAGAATAGGTCTGATCGAAAAAAGGAAGCAGGGACTATGTAAGCCAACAATCATATATGTGAAGGATTTCATGGGATTCCGGAAAACGGAACGCAGGAATTCCGATAATCAGAACTCCGGTGTTCCGAAAATCAGAATTCTGGACGACCGGAAATCGGAATCTAATAATACTGAGAATAATAATACTGAGTTAAATAATCCTAATCTTATCTTATCAGGATTAGATGTGGATAAGGATGAGAGATCAGTTTATCACGACATTCTTATGGAGCAGTTATCCATGGAGATATTGTATGAGCGTTATCCATTTGAGAGAGAAACTCTGGATGCAATCCTGGATATGATGCTGGATATCATCTGTTCCAAGAAGGAATACATCCTCATTGCAGGGGATAAGAGACCTTTAAATGTCGTGAAGTCTCAGTTTCTGAAGCTCAATTCAACGCATATTGAGTACGTTATGGACTGTATGAAGGACAACCCTGTAAAGGTTCGGAACATCAAACAGTACCTATTGGCAACACTCTACAATGCACCACTTACTATAAACAGCTATTACCAGGCCATGGTCAACAACGATATGGCTGAAGGAAGAATTTAGGAGGAAAACAAAATGGGAAAATTCTCACTTAACTTAGATCCAATAAAGGACGGATTTGTAGGAACAATAGAAAAGGCAGCAAGCACTGCCGGAAGATATGCAGTCATCGGTACCAATTATGATCACAGATTCATTTCTGAAAAGCAGTTCAATGCATATACAGATGAGATGTCAGAGAAAAATACTTTGGGGCTTTTGCTCGTCAGCAGTTTCATGATTTTTTATGACACAACAAAGCTTATCGAGATTGATGGTGAGAACTATCTTGTCGGAAGCTTCCTGGTTGTGGAACCGGCAGGTGAGAATGAGGCTCCTCATGCATATGCCTGGCTTGGAGATGGTGACATTGAGGCAGTAAAAGAAACACTTTCAGAGTATCTGACAGAGCTGATCATTGATGGTGAGCGCTATGATGCGCTGCATGTGGACTAAGGAGGCAAAAGATGAGCAGGACAATACCTAGAGCATTTGTTACAGCAGCATGGAGCAAAAACCGCGTGGACGCAGAAGACCAGGCGAGGAAATATTGCAGTGAACTTGTAAAGGCAGAATATTTACCGCTTTGTCCGGTGCTGGCTTTTAGCGGAATCATCAGCGAGGATGATCCGGACGGGGAAAAGAAGCGCAGGGAGATGTCGGAGGATCTCTTAAGACGCGCAAGATTTCTCGTAGTCTGTGGCAAGAAAATCAATGATGACGTTAGGGCAGATATTTCCGTTGCAAAGCGTTCCAAGGTAATACCTACAACGCTGGAAGGCGTTCTGGAATGCGGTGAATAAGGCTTCCGTGCTGACAGAAAGGAAGTGATTATTTGCAGGAAGAAGTATCCAAAAAGACGGTTCAATTCGCAGTGAATGGAACCAAGCTGACAGCAAAGTTTCTCTGGAAGGCTCTTGTAGCCTTTAAGAGACATCACGATAAGAAAAAAGTCGAGAGAGAAGTAAAAAAGAATACTCCCAAAAGAGGCAAACAGACTGTAAAGCAGCTCGTAGGTCAGGGGCAGGGTGTTTCTGCTATGGAAATAGGAGACTCCGGAATCAGTGATTTCAAGCGCATTGCCAACAAGTACGGTGTGGATTTTGCAATAACGAAAGATAAGACTGTTGATCCGCCAAAATACACTGTGTTTTTCAAGGCAAAGGATGCAGATGCTATCACTGCTGTATTGAAAGAATATGCTGCAAAGCAGACAAAACGTAAGAAATCGCAGCAGAAGGAACGTCCCAGCATCCTGCAGAAACTCAAGAAGTTCAAGGAGCTTGTGGCGAAAACAGCTCGTCAGCCCAAGGAGCGCAGGAAGGAGCAGGAGAGATGAAAAAGAAATATAAAAAGCTCTTTATCCTGAATATTCCTTATGTGTTTGTGGGACTGGTAGGAACCAATGTTGGCGAAGCAATCCGCATAGCATCAGGAACCACATCTTCAGAGAAGCTGCAGAGCATAGTTATGGATGGCACTTTCGGAACAGCTTTTTCTAATCCGATGCCAAGCTTTAATCCAAGAGATCTGCTTGTGGGGCTGGCTATCGGAGCAGGGCTGAGGCTTGCTGTTTATATCAAAAGCAAGAACGCCAAAAACTTTCGCCACAACATCGAATACGGCTCAGCCAGGTGGGGAAAAAGAGAAGACATAGAACCTTACGTAGATCCTGTCTTTGAGAATAATGTCATCCTTTCCCAGACTGAGCGGATCACAATGAACAGCAGACCTGCGAATCCCAAGTACGCAAGAAACAAAAATCTTCTTGTAGTTGGCGGTTCCGGTTCAGGTAAGACCAGGTTTGTAATGAAACCTAACATCTTACAGATGCATTCAAGCTATGTTGTAACTGATCCAAAGGGCACAGTAGTAAATGAGGTTGGATACGCACTTGTTAAAAATGGTTATGTGATGAAAATATTCAATACCATCAACTTCAAGAAATCAATGCATTACAATCCATTTGCTTATGTGCATGATGAGAAGGATATCCTGAAGCTCGTCACCACGCTGATAGCCAATACAAAAGGCGAAGGAAAGTCAGGTGACGAATTTTGGGAAAAGGCGGAAAAGCTCTTATATTCAGCACTTATCGGATATATCCATTATGAAGCACCGGAGGAGGAGCAGAACTTTACAACTCTTCTGGAAATGCTCAATGCAATGGAAGTCAGGGAGGATGATGAGGAATTTAAGAATCCGGTTGACCTGATGTTTGAAGAGCTGGAAGAAAGAGATCCTGAGCACTTTGCGGTAAGGCAGTACAAAAAATACAAATTAGCTGCAGGAAAGACAGCGAAATCAATACTTGTAAGCTGCGGAGCAAGGCTTGCACCTTTTGATATAAAGGAGCTTCGCGAGATCACAGCTTACGATGAACTGGAGCTGGATACTCTCGGAGACAGGAAAACAGCACTGTTTTTGATCATGTCAGATACAGATGCCACATTCAATTTCCTGATTTCCATGGTATATACCCAGCTCTTTAATTTGCTCTGCGAAAAAGCAGATGATGTGTATGGTGGAAGGCTTCCGGTTCATGTGCGATGTCTTATTGATGAGGCAGCCAATATCGGACAGATCCCTAATCTGGAAAAGCTTATGGCTACCATACGAAGCCGCGAGATTTCTGCGGCGCTTGTACTACAGGCAAAATCGCAGCTAAAGGCGATTTACAAGGATAACGCTGATACCATCATAGGCAACTGCGATAGTCAGATATTCCTTGGAGGCTCTGAACAGACAACCCTTAAGGACCTCAATACCACACTCGGTAAAGAGACAATAGACATGTATAACACAGGAGAGTCCAGGGGAAGCTCACAGAGTTTTAATACCAACTATCAGAAGCTGGGACATGATCTTATGAGTATCGATGAACTGGCGGTCATGGACGGTAGCAAATGTATTGTGCAGGTCCGTGGTGTAAGACCATTTTTGTCAGATAAATATGATCTGACTCAGCATCCAAAGTATCCACTAACAGCGGATGCAGACAAGAGGAACTGGTTCGATATCGAGAAGTTCCTTGATCACAACTTAATATTGAAACCCGATGACGAATATGAAGTCATCGACCTAAACGAAGAAGAGTAAAGCCCACTGAGGTGTCAATAAAAGGCATCTGAGTCAGGGCTTTTTCTTATGCCCGGAAATCGGGCAGATACGGCCGTATTCCCAAAGCTCAGTCGACGGGGCTTTGGATTGTAACTAATAAACCACAGATTTCAAACAAAAGAAAGGAGAACCGGAATTATGGGGACTGCAATTATAAAAATGAGAGAGAAAGGGACTAATACAGTCCCCGAAAAATTCCGGAAACACACATTATGGCATTTTTTCAGAGTTCAATCACAGCACTTCAGACAGTAGTAGTTGCCCTTGGCGCAGGCCTTGGAGTATGGGGAGGCATCAACCTTCTTGAAGGTTATGGCAATGACAATCCCGGCGCGAAGAGCCAGGGAATGAAGCAGCTCATGGCCGGAGGCGGAGTTGCCCTCATTGGAACCACACTTGTTCCTCTTCTTGCAGGTCTTTTTTGATCTGCCGGAGGGGAGGAATCGGAAGAAGCATGTCTCATTGACATAAGGACGCGCAGGTAGTATTATAATGATAGGTGGGATATCCCACCTATCATATAAGGAGGTGGACCTTATGGAAGCTATCAAAGATTATACGGTACACATTGACAGCAAAAAGAGAATCACCCTCAGAGGTGCGTTGTATCAATACTATAATGTAAAAGAATACGAAAATGGTTGCATAATGCTTGAACCGCGTGAACTAACTGTTCCTGATGGCATCTCGGCAAATACTTTAAAAGATATGGATAGAGCAATAGAGAATTTCAAGATGGGAGATGTTTCACCCGCTATTGATCTGTCTGATTTTTAGGGGGGATTGCCTGGATGGGATATGCGATTAGGATGGGAATTCCTGAAATGGAGGAATTATGGAATTCTCTTCAGACTCAGTACCGGGATGGTACTATCAGTAAAAAAGACGAGGAGCTTTATAGAAAATGGGGTAATGCTTTGAAGAAGCTATCCCTTGATCCGATGTACCCGAGCTTAAAATCTCATGAAATAACTGAATTGTCCAGACGATATGGTATGAAAGTCTGGCAGTCATATCTTGAGAATAAAAAGAGCGGGGCGCGTCGCATGTACTGGGTATATGGACCAGATCAGCAGGAGATAACAATAATCGGTTTGGAACCACATCCTGAAGATGCAAAAAATGGTGCATATGACAGAATAAAGCTGTCGGATTTATAACAACTTAATATTGAAGTAGTGCAGGACCATTCAACAAAGGATGGTCCTTTTTTAATGCAAAAAAGTAGGAGGTAACAAGTGGACAGCATAATTGAGGCGATAGAGGACTGGTTTAGAGGTCTGCTTGTTTCAGGCATTATGAGCAACATTACAAATACATTCTCCGCACTGAACAATCAGGTGGGTGAGATTGCATCAGAAGTCGGAAGGACACCGGCAAGCTTTTCACCAACCATTTTCAACATGATTAAAAATCTTGCAGAGAATGTGATTATGCCGATTGCAGGGATATTGCTCACCTTTATTGCCTGTTATGAGCTGATCCAGCTGGTTATAGGCCATAATAACCTGGCCAATTTTGAAACCTGGATCTTCTGGAAATGGATTTTCAAAACCTTCTTAGCAGTGACACTTATAACAAATACGATGAATATCTCGATGGCAGTCTTTGATGTTGCGCAGCATGTGGTAAACAATGCAGGCGGCATAATAGCAGGTTCCACAGCCATAGATGACAGTGCACTGGCCACAATGGAAAGCACTTTGGAGACCTTGGAAATAGGTCAGTTATTATCCATATATCTGCAGTCATTCGTGGTACAGTTTCTGATCTATATCCTGTCAGCCCTGATATTTGTCATAGTCTACGCAAGAATGATTGAGATCTATCTCATGGTAAGTCTTGCACCTATCCCATTTGCAACCTTTGGAAACAGGGAGCAGTCACAGATAGGACAGAACTATTTAAGGTCACTCTTTGCACTGGGATTCCAGGGATTCTTGATCATGGTATGTGTTGGAATATATGCGGTTCTTATTCAGACCGTAACCTTCTCAACAGATATCATCGGCTCTCTATGGGGAGTCATGGGTTACACGATACTATTGGCATTTACGCTCTTTAAGACAGGGGCAGTTGCCAAATCAATTCTCCATGCACACTGATAGGGAACAAATGCAGGAGAAATAAATACAAAAGTTCCCTAAAACAAAAGAAAGGATTTTGGGTAACAAACATGGCAGCATCATATATCTCGGTGCCTCGTGATCTCACGAAGGTCAAAAGTAAGGTGATGTTCAATATGACAAAAAGACAGCTGATCTGTTTCAGTGTTGCAGCACTGTTTGGAGTGCCGACCTTTTTTCTGATAAAAAGGGTCGCATCCCCAACTACAGCAGCTATGGGAATGATGGTGATAATGATGCCGTTTTTCTTCCTGGCTATGTATGAAAAGAATGGTCAGTATCTTGAGGTTATCTTAGGACATCTCATAGAGGCAACATTCATCAGGCCAAAACAAAGGCCCTATAAGACAGACAATAACTATTCAGCACTTGAAAGGTATGTAAACGCACAAAAGGAGGTCGATAAGATTGTTCAAATTGCTTTCGAAAGAGAAAAAAAGAATTCTCGTCATGCCAAAGCATCTGACTAAAGCCGAGAAGAAGCAGGTCAGAGAGATCATAAAGAACGCACAGAAAAATGACGGGGTTCCCAAAACTGCCCAGCAGTCCATTCCCTTTGACAGGATGTTTCAGGATGGTATATGCAGGATAGGGCAGGACTATTACACCAAAACAATTCAGTTTCAGGACATCAATTATCAGCTGGCACAGCAGGAGGATAAGACAGAGATCTTTGAGGAGTGGTGCAGCTTCCTTAACTTCTTTGACAGTTCAGTTCATTTTCAGCTTTCCTTCATGAACATGGCTACTGATATAGATGATTTTAGAACGAGCATTGCCATTCCGCATCAGGGCGATGGATTCAACAGTGTAAGGGATGAGTATAGTTCAATGCTCTTTCATCAGATGGAGGCTGGTAACAACGGACTTACCAAAACAAAGTTCCTTACCTTTGGTATCCATGCTGATTCCATGAGATCGGCAAAGCCAAGGATAATCCATATTGAAACGGATATCCTGAACAATTTCAAGAGGCTTGGTGTTCAGGCGAAGATCCTGAATGGAAAAGAAAGACTTGCCCTTATGCATCAGCAGTTCCACATGGGAGACATGGAAAAATTCATCTTTGACTGGAAGTACCTGAATAGAACAGGACTCACAGTTAAGGACTTCATAGCACCAAGTGGTTTTGGCTTCCCTACAGGAAGGAAATTTCAGATGGGCAGTCTGTACGGGGCCATGAGCTTCTTATCCATTGATGCATCGGATATCAATGACAGAATGCTTGCTGATTTCCTTAATATGGAATCCAGCATGATAGTAACCATGCATATCCAGTCAGTGGATCAGCACGAAGCTATAAAAACTGTAAAACATACCATTACAGAACTTGATAGGAGTAAGATCGAGGAGCAGAAAAAGGCTGTAAGAGCCGGGTATGATATGGACATAATTCCCTCAGACCTAGCAACTT
Source organism: Butyrivibrio sp. LC3010 (assembly GCF_000424385.1). Taxonomy (GTDB): domain Bacteria; phylum Bacillota; class Clostridia; order Lachnospirales; family Lachnospiraceae; genus Butyrivibrio. The sequence goes on from NZ_AUJU01000001.1 coordinate 255,013, forward strand.
TTGGTAAGGATGCAAAGGATCTTCTGAAGGAATTGCAGAGTCAGAATGAGAGAATGTTCCTTCTAACCTTCCTTGTCATGAACACCGGAAGGACAGAGCAGGAGCTTGAAAACAATGTTTTCCAGGCTAAGTCAATTGCTCAGAAGCATAACTGTAATCTTATCCGTTTGGACTTTCAGCAGGAGCAGGGGCTGATGAGTTCGCTTCCCCTGGCAAACAACCTTGTTGAGATTCAGCGTGGTATGACTACAAGCAGTACAGCAATATTTGTTCCGTTTACTACGCAGGAATTATTCCAGGCAGGAGACGAGAGCCTTTACTATGGCTTGAATGCTCTTTCCAACAACCTGATCATGGTAGACAGAAAGCTCCTCAAAAACCCTAATGGTCTTATCCTTGGTACTCCCGGTTCCGGTAAATCATTTGCAGCAAAGAGGGAAATTGCCAATGCTTTCCTTGTGACTGACGATGACATAATCATCTCAGATCCCGAGGCCGAGTATGCAGCTCTGGTTGAGCGCTTTAATGGCCAGGTGATCAAGATAAGCCCTACATCTACGCAGTATATCAATCCCATGGACATCAACATGAACTATTCGGATGATGATAATCCGATAGCGCTTAAGGCAGATTTCATCCTGTCCTTGTGTGAGCTGATCGTAGGTGGAAAAGAGGGATTGCAGCCTGTAGAAAAGACGGTTATAGACCGCTGCATTCATCAGATCTATAACAAGTATTTCGAAGATCCCACACCAGAGAAGATGCCGCTTTTGGAAGATCTTTACAACGCACTTCTTAAGCAGGATGAGCCGGAAGCCAAACATGTGGCGACTGCACTTGAAATTTATGTCACAGGTTCCCTTAATGTCTTTAACCACAGAACCAACGTGGATATCACAAACAGACTTGTTTGTTATGACATTAAGGAACTCGGTAAGCAGCTTAAGAAGATCGGAATGCTAGTGGTTCAGGATCAGGTCTGGGGCAGAGTTACAGAGAACCGTTCTCAGGGAAGGAGCACCAGATACTATATGGATGAGATGCACCTTCTTCTGCGCGAGGAGCAGACAGCAGCTTACACAGTAGAAATATGGAAGAGATTCCGTAAGTGGGGCGGCATTCCGACAGGTATCACGCAGAACGTGAAGGACTTGCTTGCTTCAAGAGAAGTAGAGAATATCTTTGAAAACTCCGACTTCATTTATATGCTGAATCAGGCTGTTGGCGACAGACAGATCCTTGCCAAGCAGCTCAATATAAGTCCACATCAGCTCTCTTATGTAACACACTCAGGAGCCGGTGAAGGGCTTATTTTTTATGGAAATGTGATCCTTCCGTTTGTAGACAGGTTCCCTACGGATATCGAGTTGTACCGTATCATGACGACCAAATTATCCGAGGTATCAGAGGCTAAGGCAGAGAGCAAATAAGGGAAAGGATGCGAGTAAATGAATGAAGGAGTTTACACAAGAGATACGAGCAAAGCCAAAAGAGAAATAAAGCCGGATCAGACACCAAAGAAAAAGACTCATGCCGGGAAGCTTAAGAATGAGGCTTCCCGAGCTGAGTACGCTAGGAAAAAGCTTCGTGTTGGAAAAGCTGATATCACCATGACAAAAGAGGAAAAGGAGGAGCTTAAGAGACTTCGAAAGCAGGGCAGGAAAAAGATATATGCAGATGCAGCTGTTTCAAGAAGTATCCATAGTGAAGTCAGCAACAAAAACGAAGATAACAATGCAGGCGTGGATGCAGTAAATGCAGGCACAGAAGCAGCCCAGGATATCGGATATGTTGTAAGGACTGTAGTAACTGATTCCAAAACAGAAAAAGAATATCTGTCAAAGCTAAAGGAAAACAGTACAAAAACAGAGAACGGTTACAGCAAAAAGATCCACAGCAGGACCGGAAAGGAAGGAGCAAGGAGGCCTTCCAAGGAAGCACAGCAGAATCTGATGCGAAAAGAGATCCAGAGACATGCGCATGAAGCTCAGGCAAAGGAGAGCGCCAATGCTTTCGGAAGCATCACAAAGCGTTTTACGGATAAGGCTGAGGACATTGCAGGAAGACTTGCGGAAATGATAAAAGAGTTTGCTGAAAACCATCCGCTGGGACTCCTGATTGCTGTGGTTGTTCTCATAGTTATCCTGGTGCTTTCAGGTACACTCAGTTCCTGCTCTATGATGGCAGGAGGTAGTAATGAGCTGGTTGTCGGAACGAGCTATACAGCAGATGATCCGGATATAGTTGCTGCGGAAGCTGATTATCAGGAGCTTGAAGCTGATCTTCAGGAACAGATAGATAATATCGAAACTGACTATCCTGATTATGACGAGTACAACTATGACCTGACTGAAATCGGTCATGATCCTTTCGAACTGGCTGCTCTTTTAACAGTTCTTTATGAGGATTATACAAGGGAAGAAGTTCAGGAAATGCTGCAGACAATCTTCGAGTATCAGTACACGCTGGAGATTGAAGAAGAGGTTGAACAACGACCGGTTATTGATGAGGAAACCGGCGAAGAGACTGGCGACACATACGATTATTATATTCTTAATGTCACGCTGACCAACGAAGGAATACAGGCCGCAGTTGATGCCCTTGACCTTACTGTGGATCAGATAAAGCGCTATGAAGTAATCGTAGAACTTAAGGGTAATAAGCCTGATGTGTTCGGAGATGCACCTTATCTCAATCCTGGTACTCCCAATCCTTATGATGACTACGCTGTTCCCGGAGAATATCTTACGGATGCACAGTTTGCAAGGATGCTTGCTGAGGCTGAAAGATATCTTGGTTATCCTTACGTCTGGGGTGGAAGTAATCCTTCCACAAGTTTTGACTGCTCAGGATATGTCAGCTGGGTAATAAATCACTGTGGCAACGGATGGAACTATGGAAGGCTTACTGCAAATGGTTGGAAGAATGTCACAGCGAGAGTCAGGGAGTCTGATGTAAAACCGGGGGATCTTATCTTTTTCCAGGGAACATACAACACAGTAGGCGCAAGTCATGTGGGGATTGTGGTAGATCCGGTAAACAAAATTATGATTCATTGTGGTTCGCCAATAAAGTATGCAAGCTATGATACACGCTATTGGAGAGCGCATTATTACTGCTACGGCAGAATCAGATAAAAGAAGGGAGAGCAATATCATGTACGAGAGATTAGATAAGCTCCGCGCTGAAGTGGAGCGTTGCAAAAGAAAGGTTGAAGACGACAGGCAAAGGCTAAAAGCTGCTGAACAGAAATTGCAGGAGGCTGAAAATACACAGATCCTTGCTGATGTAGGTGCGCTTAACCTGTCACCTGAGCAGCTGGCAGATTTCCTTAAACTGGTTGCAAACGGTCAGGTTGGAAGTGCAGGTACTGTAAGTACCGTTACAGCTGTAAACAAAGAAACTGAAGTTGAGACAAAAGATGATGATGATTACGATTTGGAGGGCTTAGAAGATGAAGAAAACTAAACTGAATATCAGAGGAAAGATACTTGGAGCTGTGGCATTTGCTGCGGCTCTTTTTATTGGAGCGATGCCTATAACAGCATTTGCCGGAGGACATGAGTGTACTTGCGAAACGAAGTGTACAGAGGATTGCATTGATCCTGACTGCGAACTTTGCAAGATAGATTACACCTTATGCTGCGGCGAAGATCCGGAAGAGGCAGAGCCTGAGGAAAAACCGGAAGAGAAGTGGGGACCGCTCACGCCTGATGGAAACATGACTCTTGTGGATGATTATGGAAGTATTGAAGCCGGTGGCAAGCAGTTTATCACTGTTGTAACGAAGTCCGGCAATTACTTTTATATCATCATAGACCGTGATGATCAGGGACAGGAAACAGTTCACTTCCTGAATATGGTTGATGAATCAGATCTGTTATCGCTTATGGATGAGGATCAGGTTAAAGAATATATGGCGTCAAAGGGTATAGCTGAAGAGGCGCCTGCTACCGTAGTAGAGGAGCCCAAGGAAGAACCCGAACCTGCTCCACAGCCCGTAGAGCCCGAACCGGAAAAGAAGAATCCTGCCAGCGTCCTGGCGCTTGTACTTCTTCTTGGAATTGGCGGTGCAGGAGGATATATGTATCTGACCAGGGCTAAGTCCAAAAAGGCAGATCAGGTGATAGAGGATCCTGATGCTGATTACGATGAGGACGAGGATGATTATCTGAACTCACTCCCCGGGGATGAAGAAGATTTCGAACCGCAGATAGATACAGAGGATGATATCCTTGTCGAGGATCCAGCTGATACTTCGAAAGAGGAGGATGTGTAATGGGTAGAAAATCACGTTACAGCGAATATGCAAAAGGAGTGTATGGAGAGCAGGGCGATGTCCCTGCTCTTTCCATTAAGGAGAAGCTTTCCCAGATGAGAGAGAAGGCAAAAGAAATAGACAAGAAACCTGAAAAGAAGGAGGAAAAGTAATATGGCTTTTGACAAAAATAATTTTGATCCCAAAGCTGCAGCAGAGGCTCGTAAGAAGGAAATGGATGAGATCACAGTGAAGCTTGAAAAGGGAGTAAAGGATATTTTTACTACTGAAAGTTACAAGGATTATCTGAACTTATGCGCTAAGCTTCCCAGGTATTCAGTAAATAATCAGATCCTTATCATGATGCAGAAGCCTGAGGCTACTATGTGCCAGTCCTTTAGTGGCTGGAAAGAAATGAATCGTCATGTATTAAAGGGAGAAAAAGGAATCAGAATCCTTGCACCTGCGCCTTACAAGATGGAACGTGAGCAGGACAAGCTGGACGGAAGCGGTAAACCGATTCTCGATAAGGACGGAGAGCCTGTAAAGGAAAAAGTTGAAGTTACCATAAATGCCTTTAAGCCTGTCAGTACCTTTGATGTGAGTCAGACAGACGGTGATCCCATTCCGACGATTGGAGTAGCGGAGCTTACTGGAACTGTGGATGGATATAAGACACTTTTGGATGCACTTAAGGATGTTATTCCTGTTCCGATTACATTCGAGAATATCGAGTCAGGTGCAAAAGGGTATTTCCATGTTGAAGACAACCGCATCGCTGTTCAGGAAGGAATGAGTGAAGCACAGACAGTGAAGACAATTCTTCATGAAGCTGCACATCAGGCACTCCATTCCAAAGAGGCACAGGATGCTTCTTCAGAACAGAAATCCAAAAATCAGAAAGAGACCGAAGCTGAGTCAGTGGCATATATCGTGTGTCAGCACTATGGCATCGATACTTCTGATTACTCTTTTGGATATGTAGCTGGTTGGTCAGAGGGAAAAGAATTACCTGAACTGAAGGCCTCACTTGATACAATCCGTAAAACTGCATCTGACCTGATCGTGAAAATCGATGAAAAGGTCCAGGCGATAGCACAGGTTCAGGACATGGATAAGTTTATGGAAGCGCATGGTGATGAGCTCCCTTTCGATGATCCGGAGGCTGATCAGCCAACAGGCTTTATCAAGATCACACCTCCGGTAGATTTTGGAACGATTCAGCGGGACAGAAAGATCACTGTTACAGCTGAAACCAAAGTTCAATCCATAGAAAAAGCTGATAAAACCAAAGAAAAAACCAGTGAAACCAAAGCTGATAAAAAGCAGAAAGCAAAAAAGATTTCCGTGAAAGAAAAGCTTTCTGCAGAAAAAGCAAAGGTGTCAAAAAATAAGAAACCAAAGACAGAGCCGAAGAAAGATCTTCAGGCTGCTATGTGACAGGAGGGTGATGATGGCAAGCAGAGATTCATGTATCCGGGCTTTGGCGAAAAAGCTTGGTAAGAAATATCGTGTGACCGTCATAGATTTTGAGCACGTGGTATATAGAGATTTTGGCAATGGCTACAACGTTGAAATCAGCGGAATGTATACCACAAGCAAAAAGAAAAAGGCCACCCTTTACCTTTGGGACGGAGAAACAATTGGAGCGCGTGTTGTGAAAAATGTATCGGATGTCGCACAGGATGATATCGGAAAAGAAGTTGAAATTTTATATGAGTATTCAAAATCCCTGATAGAGAAAGGGAACAACAATAAGGAGGAGAACGAATGAGTAAGAGAACAGTATTAAAAGTAATAGCAGGTGTAGGTGTTGTTGGAGCTGTGGCAGCTATAGTCCAAAGAAGTAACAGGAAAGTTCGCTATGCGGATCTTGCAGTTAGAGAGGCTGCACAACTGGTTGAAGAAGCAGCCAAGACTGTCGATGAAGCGATAGATCTGATCGAGGATTATCGTGATGAAGCCTTCGATTGTGATATCCTGGAGGAAGATTTCGAGAACGACAGCGAGGATGAGGAGTTTGAAAACGCTGACTCACCATGCGGTTGCCCTTATGAGGACAGATGCTGCATTTACGCTGAACGTCTTGAGAAGAACTACGAAAAGGAGGGTTCCCGTGCTTAATCTTGTGATCGCTGAAAAGCCTTCGGTGGCTCAGTCGATTGCTAAGGTTCTTGGATGCACCGGCAGACAGGATGGATACCTGGAAGGAAACGGCTATCTTGTCAGCTGGTGCGTTGGGCACCTTATAGAGCTTGCAGAGCCAGAAGGATATGATAGCAAATATGAAAAATGGAAAAAGGAAGATCTTCCCATAATTCCTGTGGAGTTTAAGTATCAGGTATCTGCATCTACCAAGAAGCAGTTTCAGACTCTGAGAGAACTTATGAATCGCAGTGACGTTACTGTTATTACAAATGCCTGTGATGCAGGTCGCGAGGGAGAGCTTATTTTCAGACTTGTTTATGACAAGGCTGGCTGTAAAAAGCCAATGAAGCGTCTTTGGATTTCGTCCATGGAAGATGAAGCAATAAGAGAGGGATTTAAAAATCTTGAAGATGGAAAAGCTTACGACAAGCTTTATGAAGCTGCTCTTTGCAGAGAGCGTGCTGACTGGCTTGTTGGAATCAATGCCACAAGATTTTTTACCTGTTCTTATGGACAGACTTTGAATGTGGGCCGTGTCATGACTCCGACACTTGCACTTGCTGTAGAGCGTGAAGCCAAGATCAGGGCATTTAAGCCGGAGGATTTTTATCAGGTGCAGATCGAAACGCTTGATGGGAAGCTTACCTTTAAGGGCGAGAGGCTATCAGATAAAAATGAGGCTGAGGCTATAGCAGATAACTGTAAGACTGAGGGCAAGGTGGTAGTAACAAAAGCAGAAACGAAGGAAAAGTTGGAAAACGCCCCTTTGCTCTATGACCTTACTTCGCTACAAAGGGATGCCAACAAAAAGCTTGGCTACACTGCTCAGCAGACTTTGGACTATGCGCAGAGCCTGTATGAAAAGAAACTTCTCACCTATCCGCGAACTGACAGCAGATTTCTTACAGATGACATGGGTGATAAAGCTGCAGAAATTTTCAATATTATTCAAGAGGCTATTCCGGAAATATGTGCATCTATCACCTGCGATTGCAAGAAGCTCCTGAACAGTAAAAAAGTATCTGACCACCACGCTATCATCCCAACAGAAGTAATGGAGACTACAAAATTAGAAGAACTTCCGGAGGGTGAAAAGAAAATATTGCAGCTTGTGGCAGTAAGATTCATGGAAAGTATAGCAGAGCCTGCGAAGTACAACATTACTGAAGGAGAAGTTTCATGCCTGGGTAAGTTTTACTCCTATAAGTGTAAACACTTTGCAGAGCTTGGCTGGAGAAATGTGGACAGGATATTTGAATCGGAAGTGGATATTGAAGAAGGTGAGGACTGGTTTGCATTTAGCCCGGGGGAAGAAATCACTATCACAGGTACTTCTGTGAAATCGGGAAAGACCACACCGCCCAAATCCTATACAGAGGACACACTGCTATCTGCCATGGAAAAAGCCGGTGAAGAAGACATCCCAGATGAAGCTGAGAGGAAAGGCCTTGGCACTCCTGCTACAAGAGCAGGGGTTATAGAAAAGCTCGTTCGTATAGGATTCTTGGAGAGGCGCGGTGATAAGAAAACAAAATATCTTGTTCCTACGCACAAGGGCGAGACGCTTATTACAGTAATTCCGCAGTCCATACAATCAGCATCTATGACAGCGGAATGGGAACAGAAACTTTTGCAGATTGAAAGGTCGGACTATGATGCAGATGCATTTATGTCAGAAATAGCGCAAATGGTTCAGACGCTGATAGATACTTACAGAATTGTTCCTGATGCAGAAGTGCTTATGCATCCTGTGTATGATCCGATAGGAAAATGTCCTTGCTGTGGAAGTGATGTGGTTGAGAAGTCCAAAGGATTTTTTTGTGAAAACAATAGCTGTAAGTTTGCGCTCTGGAAAGACAACCGCTTCTTTGATTCACTGTCCAAGAAAATCACTAAACAGATTGCAACTCAGCTTATTCAGAATGGAAATGCCAGGCTTAAGAAATGCAGATCCATTAAAACAGGGAAGACCTATGACGCTACAGTAGTTCTTACTACAAGTGATAATGGGAAGGCACAGTTTTCGTTAGATTTTACGAAGGGAGGTAAATAATCTATGGAGAAAAAGAGAAAAAACAAAATCAGAAAATGGGATGAGGTAGGTGGCGCTGTAGAAATTGATGAAGAAGTTTTGCTGGAAAGTCCGACAGAAGATCCAGGAGCAGGCCCTGCAGTCAGCAGGAATTTCATGCGTGGCATAGAGGATATGGTAGAGCAGAACGACAACAATTTTGATGGCGTTATCAATAACCTGCCTGAAGAAAAGCCCGTGGCTCAGATGAATGCGGCTAATGTTATAGAAGAGGAACAGGAAAAGAAATCAATCCTCAAGAAACTTCAGGAAGCTTTTAGCGATGCTCCTAAGCCTAAGCAGGTAGAGCCCTGTTGCATCTGCAATGCCATGGAGCGTTTTTGATGCGTGAGTATACAGATACTTTTCTTGTCAGGTTCAAAGAGGGAGAGCGGGATATTGTCAGAAGAAAAATGGAAGAGGCTGGCATTAGGAACATGGCTGCCTATATTCGGAAAATGGCAATTGATGGATATGTGATAAGGCTCGATCTTAGCGATGTGAAGGAGGTGGCTCGCCTCCTTCGCATCAATTCCAACAACCTGAACCAATATGCAAAAAGAGCAAATGAAACCGGCAGTATATACCTGGAGGATATAAAAGAATTACAGCGCCAACAGGAAAAACTATGGGAACTTATGAAAGCCATATTGCAGCGATTATCTACAATTTGAGAAAGGGGGTGAGGACTTGTGGCTGCGACCAGACTGATTTCCATGCATTTGAATAAAGGAAAATCCATTCAGCAGTGCCTGAAGGACAGAACTGATTATGCTCAGAATCCTGAGAAAACAGATGATGGCATTTTGGTCAGCAGCTATGAGTGTGATCCTAAGCTTGTTGAGGAACAGTTTGCTTTGGCCAAAAGCGAGTATCTGCATAATACCGGAAGACATTATCATGGAGATGTGATTGCTTATCAGATCAGGCAGGCTTTTAAACCTGGAGAAATAACACCGGAGGAGGCAAACCGGATTGGATATGAAACAGCAATGCGTTGGACCAAAGGACAGCACGCTTTCATTGTAGCAACACACATAGATAAAGCTCATATCCATAACCATATCATTTATAATTCCACCAATCTTGACTGTGACAGGAAATTCAGGGATTTCCATTTGTCAGGGATAGCACTTCATAAAGTCAGTGATCTTGTCTGCCTTGAAAATGGTTTGTCTGTCATAACTCCGAGAAAACCGTCGGAACGCAGCAGGCGTACAGTTTATCCTGAGCGAAAAAGCTTCCGTGACGAGATGCGTGAGTGCATTGACATCTGTATGGAGCAAAAGCCGAAAGATATGGATGAACTTATAAAGCTGCTTCGTGAAATGGGCTATGAAGTCAAGCGTGGGAAATATGTATCCCTTAAAGGAAGAGGTCAAAAGAAATTCCTTCGTATGAGATCTCTTGGTGCAGGCTATAGAGAACAGGATTTGGAAAAGATTTTTTCAGGTGAAAGCACATTTACACCTGATCCAAAACAGCAACAGAAAGAAAACTTTGCAGATAAGCCTGAATCCAAAGTGGATATGCTTCTTGATATTCAGGCCATAATTGCCAAGGGAAAAGGTCCCGGCTATGAGCGATGGGCTAAGGTTCATAATATAAAACAGATGGCGCAGACACTTCTGTTTTTGGAAGAACATGATCTTCGTGATTATGATGAACTTGCTGAAAAAGCTAAAGCAGCCTCCGACAGATTTGGAGAAATTACAGAGAAGCAGAAAGCTTTGGAGGCAAGACTTGTAGAAATTGCTGCTCTGAAAAAGCACATCATAAACTATTCCAAGACCAGGGACGTTTATGCTGAGTATCGAAAGAGCGGCTATAGTAAAAAGTTCTTTGAGGAACATCGTGAGGCTATCACACTTTGCAAGGCTGCAAAGGAAGCCTTTTCCAACATCGAGGGAAAACTTCCCAAGATAAAAGACCTTAACCAGGAATACAACGAGGTTCTTCAGGAAAAGAAAAAGACCTATGCTGAGTACAGACAGGCAAAGCAGGATATGAAAGATATCCAGATGGCAAAGTACAACATAGATCAGTTTCTCAAAATTGAGGAACAGGATAGGAATGCTGAAAAGCAGAAAACAACTGAACAGACATTATAAGAATGTGGGAGATTTCACTGTGATGATGCAGTGGAGTCTCCCTCTTTTTTGCGTTATACGCAAATGCTATTAGCATCAATTCTGTTGATGCGTGGCTCCGAGTGAAACGAGGTTCTGGGGGATTGGGGGCTATCCCACCAACAAGCAAGCCGCCTCCGCGATATCGCGAGGCCCTGCTTGCGAAAATGAAAAATTCAGTTGTCAAGGATTGAAAGATAATTTCAAAATTTTTTAATGATTAATTCGAAAAAGAGTTTTGCAAAGTCGAAAGTTGGATTTGAGTTATGAATGATATAAGAGTATAATGTAGCCTAGGACTATTTATCGGGACTTGAAAGTTCTTTGTGATGATGGGTAATCCCCATAAGAGAGGAAGAGTATGGCTGTATCTTATAACGGATTATGGAAACTATTGATTGACAAGGGAATGAAAAAAATGGATCTTGTCGAAAATGAGAAAATTGGAATCAGTAGCAGTACGCTTGCAAAGATGAGCAGAGGCGAGACTGTTTCTATGAATATTTTAGAGAAAATCTGTCTTGAACTGGATTGCGATTTTGGAGATATAGTTAGCATTGATCGAAACAAGAATATTGAGGTGAAATAATGCCTGTTGAACTTATAGATAACATCCATAAAACATTGGGGGATGATCTGAAAGCGGTTATAAAAAAAGGCGATAAGATTACAATTGCCGCAGCAAGTTTTTCGGTTTATGCATATAGAGAGCTTAAGGATGAACTTGCTAAGTGTGAAGAGTTCCGTTTTATTTTTACGGAGCCTACTTTTACTGCGTCAGAAGACATTAAAGTTGAAAAAGAGTTTTATATTCCTAAGCGTAACAGAGAAAAGAATCTTTACGGAACAGAATTTGAAATAAAGCTGAGAAACGGATTAGACCTTCGGGCCATTTCAAAAGAATGTGCAAACTGGGCTATGAAAAAGGCAGTGTTCCGTTCCAATATCTCAAATGAAAAAATGACCGGTTTTATGACTTCCGGAGATAATACATATGCCCCAATAAGGGAGTTTACTGCTGTAGAACTAGGAGAAGAACGTGGTAGTTATGCATATACCATGATACAGAAAGTATATGGTGAATGCACTCAGGAATACCTGAAATTGTTTGATGAAGTATGGAGGGACGAGGATAAATTACAGGATGTAACTGCGGACGTTATAGCAGGACTTTCTTCGGCATTTACAGAAAACTCGCCTGAGCTGATTTACTTTATAACTCTGTATAACATTTTTAGTGATTTTTTAGAGGAGTTATCTGATGATGTGCTCCCGAATGAGAGAACAGGTTTTAAGGACAGTACTATTTGGAGCCTCCTTTATGACTTTCAGAAAGATGCAGCAATATCTATTATAAATAAGCTTGAAAAATACAATGGCTGTATCTTGGCGGATAGCGTAGGACTTGGAAAAACTTTCACAGCTCTTGCTGTAGTTAAGTACTATGAGAGCAGAAACAAATCTGTGCTTGTGCTTTGTCCTAAGAAGCTTGGAGAGAACTGGATTACTTTTAAAGGAAATTATGTAAATAATCCAATTGCAAAGGATCGACTTAGATATGATGTCCTGTTCCATACAGACCTTTCCAGAAAAGGTGGAATGTCTAATGGGATAGATTTGGATAGATTAAACTGGGGGAATTATGACCTGGTTGTTATTGATGAATCTCATAACTTTAGAAATGGTGGTCAGTATTCTGGAGGAGATGAGTCAAGGGGCAATAGGTATCATCAACTGCTTAATAAGGTTATTAGAGCAGGTGTTAAGACGAAAGTATTGATGCTCTCGGCGACGCCTGTTAACAACCGTTTTAATGATTTAAGAAACCAGCTGGCAATTGCCTATGAGGGTGATGTTGAACAGATAAATGAAAAGTTGAATACGACTCATTCAATCGATGAAATTTTTAGACAGGCTCAGAAGGAGTTCAATGCCTGGAGCAAATTAAAGCTGGAAGAGCGAACTACTGATAAGCTGCTTAAAGCACTTGATTTTGATTTCTTTGAAGTGTTGGACAGCGTTACTATTGCACGTTCACGAAGGCACATTGAAAAATATTATAAGTCAAGTGAGGTTGGAAAGTTCCCAGATCGAAGGAAACCTATTTCTGTCAGATCAAACCTTACAGATTTAGAGGACGCAATTAATTATAACGAAATATATGAGCAGCTTAATACCTTGGCTTTGGAAATATATACGCCATCAGCATATATTTTTCCAAGCAAAATTGAAAAGTATAAATCACTTACACACAATAAGGGTACTGGATTGACACAGAGTGGTCGAGAAGAAGGTATCAGAAAACTGATGAGTGTAAACCTTTTGAAAAGGTTAGAAAGCTCTGTTTATTCTTTTAACCTTACCCTTTCAAGAATTGCAAATCTGATTAACTCTACGATTGAGCAGATAAATCAATTTGAAAAGTGTGGACTTGCAAACGTTGATGCTATGGAAATATCAGAGGATGATGACTTTGATATAGATGATCAGAACACAGATCTTTTCAGTGTGGGTAAGAAGGTGAAAATAGATCTCGCTGATATGGACTATGTGAGCTGGAGAGAGGTACTCAAAAAGGATGCAGAGACATTAAAGCTAGTTTCGGAAATGGTTGCTGACATTACGCCAGATCATGATTCTAAGCTCCAGGCATTGATAAAACATGTATCGCAGAAAATTGAAAATCCTATCAATCCTGGGAATAAGAAAGTAATTATTTTTTCGGCTTTTGGCGATACAGCAGAGTACTTATATGATAATTTAAGCGACTATCTTCATAGTAAGTATGGTATTCATACAGCATTGGTTACAGGAGCTGTTGAAGGGAAAACAACACTATCAGGAATAAAAGGTACACTCAATAATATCCTTACATGTTTTTCTCCGATTTCAAAAGGTCGTGATGTATTGATGCCGGGAAGCAATAAAGAAATCGATGTTCTCATTGCGACGGATTGTATTTCTGAAGGACAAAATCTACAGGACTGTGATTACCTTATTAACTATGATATCCATTGGAATCCGGTAAGAATTATCCAAAGATTTGGTCGTGTTGATAGAATAGGTAGTCGTAATCAGCAGATACAGCTTGTGAACTTTTGGCCTGATATGGATTTAGACGAATATATAAACCTAAAAGCCAGAGTTGAAACACGTATGAAGATTTCAGTTATGACATCTACTGGAGATGATAATCCTATCAGTCCAGAAGAGGCAGGAGACCTTGAATATAGAAGACAGCAGCTCAAGAAACTTCAAGAAGAAGTCGTTGATATGGAAGATATGTCTTCGGGTGTTTCTATCATGGATCTCGGCTTTAATGAGTTCCGCATGGATCTGTTGGAATATATGAAGAAGGACAAGAATTTAGATAAACATCCAAATGGGATATATGCAGTAGCACCACGCACAGCAGAACTACCGGAAGGAACGATATTTGTTCTTCGAAATATTAAGAAACTGAACAAAGATGATAACCAGAACAGAATCTATCCATATTATCTTGTTTACCTTGATCAGTATGGCGAGGTTGTTTGTGATTATTTGAGCCCCAAGAAATTACTTGATAGCATGAGGCTTCTTTGTAAAGGGCACTCTGAACCCATCGAAGACCTATACATGGCATTTAATCAGGAGACTGACGATGGGAAGAATATGAAAGAGTTATCAGAGCGACTGTCCACTGCAATTGAATCTATTATGGACACTAAGGAAGAAAGCGATATAGACAGTCTATTTAAGCCAGGGGGAACTACTGCACTGTTATCTACAGTAAGCGGATTGGATGATTTTGAATTGATATGTTTCTTGGAAATAAAATGATTGCGTGTAAAGGAAGGTAATGATGTTAGATTTACCTAAGAGTACTGAGTTTAACAAAAGGATACCTAAACAGTCCTTTTATGAAAATCTCGATGTATCACCATCTATAAAGAAATACTTTGTAGAACAAATAAAAACAATATATTGGAAAAACAAGATTTCTCCCGAGACAATGAATCTTGCTCCTGGAGAAATTGTTACAGAATTGCAGGTGTTTGAAATACGGTTGAGTAGTAACGAACTCGATGAATCAGTGCTTTCGTTGATTGATAAGAAGATTCCATATCATATTCTTTTTATTCTTGAGTACAATGGTAAATATCAAGCATGGACAGCTTATAAAGAGGCTGTTTCAGGAAACAATGCATTTAAAGTAGGAACATATTACCACACGGAATGGTTATGCGAGTCAGAATTACTACTTAAGATTGAAGGGCTGAACATAGATAAGGTCTACGAGAATTTAGTTAGACAGATTGCTGGAGAACTGTTAAGGAATGATTCCCATGAAAGCTTGAAAGAATCAGTAGATAGAGAAAGACGAAAACAAGAGTTAAAGAAGCAAATTGAAACATTACAGCAGAAAGTGCGACGAGAAAAACAATTAAATAAACAAATGAAGTTAAATTCAGAACTAAAAAAAATAAAAAAAGAACTGGAGGAACTCTAAAATGGAAAAAATGAAAATGGAGTCAATAGATATTATGGGGAATAATGTAGAAAAAATAGGGATGCTATTTCCTAATTGTATTACAGAGGCATTAGACGAAGAGAATAGTACTCCAGAGAAAAAAATATATAAGAAAGCTATAGATTTCGAGATGCTCAGGCAGATGCTTTCTAAAGATGTGCTCGAAGGAGATGAAGCATACGAATTTAGTTGGGTGGGGAAAAAAGCGGCAATAGTAGAGGCAAATAAGGCTATTCGCAAAACGCTTAGACCTTGCCCAGAAGAAAGTGTTGATTGGGACAATACAGAAAATGTGTACATTGAAGGGGATAACTTGGAAGCTTTAAAGCTTCTTCAGGAAAGTTATTTAGGAAAAGTAAAGATAATGTATATTGATCCGCCATATAACACGGGCAATGATTTTATTTATCGAGATGATTTCACTCAATCTATAGATGAATATGATGAGGAATCAGGAATCTATGACGATTCAGGAAATAAGCTATTTAAGAATACCGACAGCAATGGTAGATTTCATTCAGATTGGTGCTCAATGATATATTCTCGACTTTTGCTTGCTAGAAATCTGCTTTCAGATGATGGAGTTATTTTTATTTCAATTGGACAAGCGGAAGAATATAACCTTACAAAAATATGCAATGAGATTTTCGGCGAACAAAATCAAGTAGGTATAATATCGCGTATGATGAAGAGTGGAGGAAATAAGGGACAATATTTTTCTCCTAATATGGAATATGTACTAGTGTATGCGAAAGAAATAACTTGTTTGGGCTTTTTTAGAGAACCGTTATCTGATGATATTAAAAAAACATATAACCATGAGGAAACTGAAGGGGAGAGAACTGGTGAGATGTTTACAATAAAGGGGCTATGCCAACCTGGGTTGGGAATACGTCCTAATCAGAGGTATTGGATAGAGGCTCCGGATGGTTCATTTTTGATACCAAGGGGAAAAAACTTTCCGGCATCTATAGTTGAAGGGGAAAAAATATTACCGACAGATGAAGATACGTGCTGGAAATGGACTTATGATAGATACGCTGAAGAAAAGAAGAAAGGTAATATTTATTTTCATAAGAGCACAAGTGCAACTGCGCTAGTAAATGAAAATGGAGAAACTGCTCAGTGGAACGTTTTTAATAAGATTTGGCTTTCGGATAGGGAATCTGAAGGGCGGGTGCCAGTAGATTTAATAACAAAATGGGAAAATAGAATTAGCTCAAAAGAACTTAAAGACTTAGGAATTCCATTCGATTTTGCGAAACCTACAGAACTTATAAAATATTTAGTGTCACTTGTTCAAAAGAATAAAAATGCTATTGTTATGGATTTCTTTTCTGGAAGTGCAACATCTGCTGATGCAGTTATGCAACTAAATGCTGAGGATGGCGGAAAGAGAAAATTTATAATGATTCAGTTGCCGGAAGAAAATGATGAGTTATCTGATGCATATAAGTCGGGTTACAAAACAATATGCGATATAGGAAAAGAAAGAATTAGGCGCGCCGGAGGAAGGCTAGAAACTGAACATGATATTGATACAGGTTTTAGGGTGTTCAAAGTTGATGACACAAATATGAAGGATGTTTATTATTCTGCAAACGAATACAATCAGTCAGTTTTAGATTTGCTTGAGTCAAACATCAAAGAAGACAGAACATCGCTTGATTTGCTATTTGGATGCATCATTGAATGGGGGCTTCCTTTAGATATGAAATATAAGGCAATTCAGAAAGAAGGATGCACTATTCATGTTTGTGATGATGGTGATTTAGTTGCGTGCTTTGATAATAATATTCCAGATTCGGTAATTGACGAGATTTCGAAAATGCAACCATTAAGAGCTGTGTTTAGGGATTCTGGGTTTACAAACAGCCCACAGAAAATAAACCTTGAGGAACGTATTAAACATATTGCGCCTTATACAAGCGTGAAGGTTATTTAAGAAGGGGGGAAGAATGTGATGAAAATTGAGAAAAACAAAAAAATGTTACTGGTTAGATATAGTGATTTTTTATATAAGGATTGTATAGATGATCATATAGAAGTGATTAATCAAAATGGATTTTGCTGGTTTGGGAAAGTGGGAAAGCAAAAACCATCGAAAAAGTTTTGCGATGTTGTACTGAGTGAAGAATGTCCAATGATTATTTTACACTCTGCCAAAAAGGCATATATATGTGATGTTGAAGAAATAATTTTTGAGACGCCACAAGACGGATGCTTTCCTAAATACTATAAGAGTGTCCTTTTTGATAAAGGTAATGAGCCTTCTGCATATTTCAAGATATCAAGTTGTATTGAAATAAATAAATCCGTTTTATCAAATTTTATTGTAAGTAGTAGTCGTAATAGTTTGCCAAACTCTCTGCATGGTTCGATGAATTCAATTTTTTTGATTGAATGCGACAAAACTGTTCAAGAGAAGGAGTTATATAAATGAAATTACACTATAAACATCAAAAATTCCAAGCAGATGCAGCCAAAGCGGTTGTTGATGTATTTGCGGGACAACCGTATTTGACACCTACATATATGATGGATAGAGGCTCAGGGTATATACAGCAGAGTCTTACTGATGATGTGGATTTTACAGGATGGAGCAATCAGAAAATAGTTCCAGAGTTAAATGATCAGGTGATTTTGGAACACCTTCAAAAAATTCAGAGAAGTAACCAGATTGCGCCTTCAAATAAGCTTGAGGGAAGAGGTTCAGGATTCAACTTAACTGTTGAAATGGAAACAGGTGTTGGAAAAACTTATACGTACATCAAAACAATGTATGAACTTAACCGCGCCTATGGATGGAGCAAATTTATTATTGTTGTTCCAAGCATTGCAATAAGGGAAGGCGTTTATAAGTCTTTTGAAATGACACAGGAGCATTTTGCAGAAGAGTATGGGAAGAAAATCCGCTTCTTTATATATAATTCTGCGCAGCTTACAGAGATAGACAGGTTCGCATCTGACAGTTCAATAAATGTAATGATAATCAATTCCCAGGCTTTTAATGCAAAGGGTAAGGATGCGAGAAGAATATACATGAAGTTAGATGAGTTCCGCTCTCGTAGGCCTATTGATATTATTGCTAAAACAAATCCAATAGTAATTATTGATGAGCCTCAATCGGTAGAAGGAAAGCAAACGAAGGAAAACCTGAAACAGTTCAACCCAATGCTTACACTGCGTTATTCCGCGACTCATAAGAGCGATAGCATTTATAACATGGTATATCGTTTGGATGCGATGGAAGCTTACAATAAAAGGCTTGTTAAAAAAATAGCTGTAAAAGGTATTACTGAGACTGGAAGTACAGCGACAGATAGTTATTTATATCTGGAAAGTATTAATCTTTCAAAGGGTGATCCTACTGCAACACTCCAATTTGAGGTAAAACTTGCGAATGGATCTACAAAGAAAAAAAGTAAAATTGTTTCAGAAGGAGATAATTTGTATGCCTACTCAAACAATCTTGAAGAATATAAGAACGGTTTCGTAGTTAGCCATATTGATGGTAGAGATGACTCTATAGAGTTTATCAATGGGATAAAAATACATGCCGGTGACGTAGTAGGAGCTGTAGATGAAGACCAGCTAAGAAGAATTCAGATTAGAGAAACTATACTTACACATTTACAGAGAGAGCGTCAGCTTTTCTATAAGGGCATAAAAGTTCTGTCATTATTCTTTATTGATGAAGTTGCAAACTATCGCGAATATGATACTGCAAATCAGCCTGTTAACGGTAAGTATGCTGATATGTTTGAGGAAGAATATCAGGATATTCTTGATAATATGCAGCATACCATAGGCGATGAGGAATATGTTAAGTATTTGCAGGCAATACCGGCAAATAGGACACATGCTGGCTATTTCTCTGTAGATAATAAGGGAAAGATGATTAACTCAAAAGTTGGCAAGAAAGAAACTACGTCAGATGATGTAAGCGCTTATGAGTTAATTATGAAGAATAAAGAGCTGCTCCTTGATCGAAATCCTAAAAAATCACCAGTAAGATTTATATTCTCACACTCTGCGCTTCGTGAAGGCTGGGACAATCCTAATGTATTCCAGATTTGTACCCTGAAGCAGAGTAGCAGTGATGTAAGAAAACGACAGGAAGTAGGACGTGGACTTAGATTATGTGTTAATCAGGATGGGGAACGTATGGATGTCAATGCATTGGGCAATGATGTTCATAATATCAATGTTCTTACAGTCATAGCAAGTGAGAGTTATGACTCATTTGCTAAAGGCCTCCAGACAGAAATGGCTGAAGCTGTAGCTGACAGACCTAAGGCTGTTACAAAAGAGCTGTTCGTCGACCATCTGGTTAAGGATGATCAGGGGAATGAGTTCCTTATTACACATGATGTTGCATCAGCAATCCATTTTGATCTGATTACGAATGGCTATATTAATAAGCTTGGTGAGCTTACTGATAAATATTATGAAGATAAGAAAAATGGAGATCTGAAGATTGCAGAGGAGGCAAAGGATTTCAAAGCAGGTGTAGTGGATATTATAGATTCAATCTACGATAGCAAGGCTATGATGCCTGAAAATGCAAGAAGTAATAATGTTGAGCTGCAAGTTGATAACGATAAGCTTAATAGTAAAGAGTTTAAGGCATTATGGTCAAAAATCAATACGAAATCAGTTTATGTTGTTGACTTCGATACGGATGAACTTATTAGAAAATCCGTTGCATCGTTAGATTCAAAGCTTAGAGTTTCTAGGATATTCTTCAAGGTTGAAACAGGTGCGATGGATGAGATTAAATCCAAAGAGGAGTTATCCTCTGGCAGCTCTTTTGTAAAGGAAGAGTCCGGAAGTTATGATATTTCAACATCTGCAAACTCAAATGTTAAATATGACTTAGTTGGGAAACTCGTAGATGAGACGGGACTGACTCGTAAAGCAATCATTGCAATATTACAGGGAATAAAACCAGCAGTATTTGATCAGTTTAAGAATAATCCGGAAGAATTTATATCTAAGGCTGCCCAACTTATCAATGACGAGAAGGCTACAGCTATAGTGCAGCATGTTACATATGATGTACTTGACGAAAAATATGATACAGATATTTTTACTGATCCAACTATTAAAGGCAAGCTCGGTGTCAACGCAATGAAAGCTAAGAAGCATTTGTATGATCATATTGTTTATGATTCGACCAATGAGAGAGACTTCGCAACGGAGTTGGATACAAATAACGATGTAGCGGTATATGTTAAATTGCCAGATGGATTTTATATATCTACTCCAGTTGGACATTATAATCCGGACTGGGCGATTGCTTTTTATGAAGGCACTGTTAAGCATATCTATTTTATAGCAGAGACAAAAGGATCAATGAACTCAATGCAACTTAGGATGATTGAGGATGCAAAGATTCATTGTGCTAAGGAACACTTCAAAGCTATATCGAACGAGAACGTTGTATATGACGTTGTTGATAGTTATAAGTCTTTAATGGAAAAGGTAATGAAGTAAAAGAAGGGAAGCAGTTATGTCAGACATTAAGTATGAAATAGTTGAGGAAATCGGGGTTTTATCGGAAGGAAGCAATGGTTGGAGAAAAGAGCTCAACAAGATTTCTTGGAATGACAGAGCTCCAAAGTATGACATCCGCGACTGGGCACCGGGACATGAGAAGATGGGCAAGGGTGTAACACTTACAGAAGATGAGCTAAAGGCTTTATATGGGCTGATTGACGCTTTATAAAAGAATTCATAGAAATGGGGTTGTTACGATGGAACCGCTATATTCCATACTGCTTAGCAATCAGGACTACGCAGAGTACAAAGGGAAAATTAAACAGTGGTTATCAAAAGGCATAAAAGTCATCTGGTTTACTCAGAATGCAGATGAAGTATCGGAACTCAAGGCTGAGAATAGGCCATTTGTCAAGATATTTATGTTGCAGGCGTATAAAGTGACTTTTGCAGATGCTGCTTGCATCATCGATGGAAACGATGAGTCAGGCTTTGTTAGTAATGTTTTGGAAAGTGGATGCCCATTGTTTAACTCAGCACAGTATCTGGTTGAGCATTGTAAGGCTGATGAGCATATCGTTGTTCAGGCTTCTGCCGGAACAGGAAAGACTACGGTTATGATCGATCGTATTCTTTTTCTGATGCACACAATACCTGGGCTTCATTTGCAGGAAATCTATATGATTACCTTTACAAATGATGCTACCAATCAGATGAATAAGAGACTACAGGATGCCTTGGTTGCGCGTTATGAGCTGACTCGTGATCAGAAGTATCTCAGATGGCTGGAAGAACAGTCCCAGATGAATATTTCTACTATTCATAGTTTTGCTTATCAGATGCTTCGTGAATATGGTATAGGAGAAAGCTTTACCAAGAATCTTTCTATCAGAGGCTTTGAGTACGAGAAGAAAGAAATAATCAAAGACGCAGTGGATGGAAAGGTAGATGATACCAAACCTATCAAGGATCAGCTTGGAATACCGTTTTATAGGGCAAATGCTATTTTGAATCAGTACTGGGGAAGATTTTTACAGCTCGGAGTATCGCATTCAGATATGTTAAAGATGGACTGGGGCGAGCCTAAAGATGCAGCATCAAAGTCTTTTCATAGAGTTATAACAGAGACTATCCCTAAACTGGATGAGGCATATCTTGATATAAAGAGGGAAAAGGACGGAGTTGGTTTGAATGATATTATGCGTGACCTGCAGGAAGTCTTTAAGTCAGACTATATTCCGAGACCCGACATTACTATGAAATATCTGTTTATTGATGAGTTTCAGGATTCTGACTTGTCTCAGATTATGGTTGCCTGCTTTTTGGTGAAGCTATTAGGAGCAACCTTATTTGTGGTTGGTGATGTTAAGCAGAGTATTTATCGATTCCGCGGTGCTAATGATCAGTCCTTTGACATCCTGGAACAGTATAGGAAGGAAATGAATATAAAGAAACCAGTGAACTTTGAACTGGTGAATAACTATCGCACCTCTGCATCTGTACTTCAAAAAATGGACAGGTATTTCAGAGTCTGGGGAAAGCTTGATTATTTACAGTACGAAAAGTCTGTAATTCCTTTTAATCATGAAGACGGTATCTGCAAAATGATACATGCAGACGATAAGTCTGAGGATTATGACAGGAAGATAGCAGAAATTGCCAATAGCAGACGTGAGGATCTGATTTCACGTATTGAAGAAGGTGGATTAGAAGCAACAGAAAAGACGCGAGTGGTTCTTTTGGCAAGGACACATAAAGAAGTTAATATGTGTGCTGCAATTATGAGAAAGAATAAGATTCCGGTATCAGTTAAAGAAGATGGAAGTTTCTATGCTAGTGAGGCAGTCAGGGACTTTTACATAATGGTAGCTTCTTTTATGTTCCCTGATGAGCCGAAATATATTTTTGATTTCCTGCTAACGCCGTATGCAGGGGATGTTGATCCTATGAATATCAATGATATGGAGATGCTTCATGGTGACTACGATAACCTTGTAGATTATCTTGATCATTTCCTTAATCAGACAAACTGGAAGAAATATTATAAGGATTTACGCTTAAAGCCAGTACTTTCTGTGCTTAAGAGCATCCTTGATGATGTATCAGTAGTAGATAATTACATAACTAATCGAAAGAAAGTATTGCAGGATCAGGGCTGGCAAGAGAATAGATGTAATGCTCAGACCTATACAGATGCCAAGCAGTATCAGGCAAATCTTGAAAAGCTGATGGACATTATTCAGCGCACTCTTGGTGGGGAAAAAGTCAGCATATATGATATTTATAACTTCCTTAAGCTTAATATTGCGACTAATAGAAGTGAAGGTGAAGCGGAGGTTGAGTCTGAGGACGATTACAGATCTGTGCTTTGTATGACAGTGCATAAAGCAAAAGGTCTGGAATATGATACTATTTTTGTTCCTTATACAAATCGTGTATTTATAACCTTTGAAACTACAGAGGTTATTGTAGATCCTTTGGAAAGAAAAGTTGCCTGGAAATATACCGGAGATAAGGAAAAGAAGAATAAGCGCTATAAGTATACAGAGATGCAGAGCAGCTATTATGAGGAAATGAAGGCAAAGGACAGTTTTGCAGTTGTCCAGGAAGAGGCGAGAATCCTTTATGTTGCCATGACTCGTGCAATAAACCACTTTATTTGCCTTGTTCCGAACCCAAAGAACCAGGATACTTGGGCTAACT
The DNA here is from genome assembly GCF_000424385.1 of Butyrivibrio sp. LC3010. Lineage (GTDB taxonomy): Bacteria > Bacillota > Clostridia > Lachnospirales > Lachnospiraceae > Butyrivibrio. Next base: position 278,337 of record NZ_AUJU01000001.1, read on the forward strand.
TTATACAGGAAGTAGGTGTTGACTATGAGTAGAAAAGTATATACATACACTGATTTAACAAAACTTCCTGAGAATAAATACTTTAAGGAGCTGGCGCAGTATCCTATTATTACTGTCTCTGCGGACTTAAGAAAAGGGTTTATAGGTACTGTTGGCTTGGAAAGAAAGGAAGAAGTCCTTTCATTTGAGGGAAAGCTACATATTACAGAGCTTAGAAATCTTACAAATAATATCAATACGCTTTGGAGTAGTGATCAGGCGAAGTTTGGCGAATCAATTATTCTGTCTGAGTTTATAAGAAAGAAGATAACTGCTACGCAGGATAAGAAGGAGCAGACCTGGCTCACAGGCTGCATCAGAAATCTAGATTCCATGATGTCAGCTATAAACCTGCTTGTGGAAGCAGAGATCAAGCCCGAACAGTTAGATACAATAGATGACCGGAATCTAAAGCTATTGGTCGATGCTTGGAATTATCTTCTTGAAAGAGACTCTTCCATAAGTGATTACAGGAATCGCATGGAGAGCATGGCATCAAGATCGGCTTGGGAAGAAGTATTTGCTAAAGCTTTCAATGAAAGTGGTCTTGGCAACAGTGAAGCTGTTGTATTTATGGGCTTTTACTATATTACGCCTATACAAGAGCACTTGATGAAACTCCTTGAAAAGGCGGGATTTCAGTTAATATATTTAATCCCTTATGATGAGAGATCCCCATTTGTCTATGAGATTTGGGACAAAACCTATACAGTAGAGAATGGTTATGAGGAGAAGGCAGCCTGGAATATGGAAAAATCAAGTGCCTATGATCCTTATGGCCTGATTTTTGAGGGTGAAGAAAGCGTAACCCTAAACAATAAGCTGGAAATAAAAGAATACGGTTCAATCATGGAATTTGTAGATGATGTGAAACGTATTAAGGGTGACAAGTTTACACTCTATGCCTCTTGTCAGAGAGAAGCTAATGAAATGCTTAAGGATTATTTCCCTGAAGAGTATGGAGAACGAAAGATATTGGCGTATCCTATTGGCCAGTTTGTAAGTTCTTTGAACAAGATGTGGAACGAGGATTTACAGACGATTACTCTGGATGCAGATAGTCTTATAGACTGCTTTTCTTCAGGTTGGCTTTCTGTCAATGGTGTTGCCGGAAAACAGTATATGCAGGATCTAATGCACGTCCTCCCCTTCTTTTCTTCTTGCAAGACTATTGAGCAGTGGGAGAAACAGATTGAGAAGCTTAAACAGATAAGAGAAGTAGTTATAAAGCCTTTTTCTAGTGAGCACGATGTGGATCCAGCTATTTCCAGGTGGCAGGAAGCAATCGAGAATCCTTTTGATAATTTCAGTATGTTCTCTGTTGAAGCTGAGAAACTTGATATTATCCTTTCGCTTGTAAAGCAGCTTTTAGATATGGCTAGAGAGCTGTTCGGCAATAACAGAGTAGTTAAGGTGAATGAGCATCTTGGAAAGCTAAATAGTCTATTAAGAAGAAATGAAATCTCCGATGAGCTTTATGAGGAAGAGCGAGGCATCATCGATAATATTTTTGATAAACTGAATCAATCGAACAGCTATATTGCTGAATGTACTCCTTCAGATATAGCCAGAGCACTTGATTTGTTTATGTCCGGAAGACTGGATGACAGTGAGATAGAGACAAATAGAGTTGGTTTCGTGCGCCCTATTTTCTTTATTGAAGCAGAGGCAGTCAAGAATATGAGCAAGGCGCATATTTGCATGTGTGATGTGAACAATATGCCCGGAGGAAACAAGGAGTATATCTGGCCACTGACAAAGGAGAAGATTCTTAAGTGTTACGAAACAACTAAGAATCCTCTGATTAGGAATCTCATGCAGATAATGGATTCTACTGTTCTGTGTAATAGATACTTTATGTATGCAGGTCTAAAGAATAAGGAAGTATGCATTTCCTGGATTAGTGAGATGAATGAGAAGCTTCTTTCTCCTTCACCTTATATAAAACTGATTGCTAATGCTGCTGGTATTAAGCTTAATCCAGCAAAGAAAAAAGAAATCACCTTTAACAGGATTGCAGATACACCTTATGGTGCAGGAAAGATAGCTCCTTATGAAAGGGATAAGCAGCCAAGGGATATTATCAAGGAAGCAAGAATGGCTTATGCGCTTTGCCCGATGAAATATACCTTGGGCTATGTTATGGAGAAACATCCAACTTTCGAGTCGGAATTCCAACAGAGCTACGCTTTGAATGCGCTTATTTCTGCGATTTATAACCTGATGAAAGACCAGGGTATGACTGTGAATCAGGTATATAAAAATGTTATAGAACTGTTTCCGTCTCTTAGAAAGAGTGAAAAGCGCCAAGTCTATGATTACATCTCTTATGACCGTGGCGAGAATGATTTTGACTATGGTAATCGTTCGGAGTGTGGCGGTAGATTCTATACAGATGAAAGATTAAAAATCCACTATCCAAATCAGGACGTTCGCGAGGTCACCAAGAAGAGATTCGGTGAATTGGCAACTCCTGATGGAAGAACTGGACTTGACCTGAACGAAGAAATGAAAGCCAGACCCGATGAAATGGTAGGAAGTATTGATCCGGTACAGCGTGCTTGTAGTTTCTGCCCGCATATCAGTTATTGTAAAAATGCAATATACGCAGTTGATCAGGAGAGTTATTATGATTGATAAAAAATTCTGGCAGACAATTGCAGATAATTGGAGCAAAGAGGATGATGGAATAGCTATTCCGGAAATAAAAAAAGGCGGAATTGAGCTTATAGACCCTTCAGTTGCTACCATGGACGCCAAGGTGGACGAAGAAGTTGATGATATCTTAGCAGACCTTGGATTGGATGACTTTTAAAGAAACTACAAGCAGGAGGACGATATGGCAGATAAGATTTATGATGCCTATCATCAGGAAATTGAACTTACAGATGAACAGCAGGCGTGCTTAAAGTATAGTGGCGAGCGAACCCTTATGGTTAAGGGACTTGCAGGAGCAGGAAAAAGTCTGGTCCTCATGGAGTTTGCACGTAAACTGCTTGCGAAATATGGGACCGATTCAAAGAATAAGGTCGCTATTTTTACTTTTCAGAATACTCTTGTGTCTACAACCAAAGAGTATTTAGAAGTAAACGGAACCTCAGAGGAGGGTGTAGTAGTTACTACAATAAATTCCTTCATAAAAGGTATTTATGAGCTTCTTGCAAAGTGTGGCGCTGCGCCGTTTAAGAAGTATCCTTATTCGGGAAAACAGGGTGAGCTACAAAGGATTAACAATGTCAAGGCTGCTATAAGAGCGCATCAGACTAAGTATGGTAAACATAGATTTCATAATATCGAGCCGGAATTCTGGATTGAAGAATTTGACTGGATGAAGGATATGAATGTCTGGACTGATGACATGGATCTGTATCTGACAATACCAAGAAAAGGTCGAGGCGGCAAAGTACGTATGAGCGCAGCAGATAGGGTGACTGCTTATCAGCTTTTTACCTGTTACTGTGAGCACCTTGAAAGAACAAAACAGGGTGACTGGGCTGATCAGACTCTTTTTATAGTAAGACACCCAGACTTAATCCCGGAAGCAATGAAGTTTGAGCATGTGCTTATAGATGAGGCCCAGGACCTATCCCTGGCTCAGATGACAGCAATCATGATGCTTTATAAGAAGGACATGGTTGTTGCAATGGACATGAATCAGCGTATTTTCAGTAAACAGTGGACTGCAAAACAGCTTGGCATAGAAACTACAACTAAAAAGCTTACAAAGTCCATGAGAACAACAAAGCAGATTGATGCACTTGCAGAATCAATTAGGTCAAAAAATGATGCTGTACTTTCTGAAGATGATAAGAGTTTGAGAGCCATTCCTGAAAGGACTGGAGATATACCTGAACTTGTGCATTTGGAAGATGCTGCAGCTGAGAGGAAATATGTTGTAAACCTTATCAAGACTTATCTCGCTTCTAATGATAAAATAACAATAGGTATTATTGCTGCAAAAAATAAGCAGATAGCGATTTATGCAGATTGGTTAGCTTCTGAGAATATCAATCATGAGCAGGTTAAGAAAGATTCAACATTCTCAATTGCTAAGCCTGGTGTGAAGATAGCTTCAGCCTATGGTGCAAAGGGACTGGAATTTGATGTGGTTATCATTCCTATGTTTGCAGAAGGAAATTTTCCATATGGGTTCCAGCCTGATGATGAAGAAGCCTATGAGCAGTATATGATTAAAATGCGTAATCTTGTCTATGTTTCTATGACAAGGGCAAGATTTAAGCTTGTTATAACCTTCTGGGGAAATAAAGGTTCAAGATTCATAGCAGATATGGATCCAGCTTTATATAATCTGACAGGCGATATGCCAAATATAAAGGTGCCAAGTTTTGTTTCAAAGGCGGCAGTGAGTACAGCTACTGAGAGTAGTACAACTGTAGTAGGTACGTCAAGTACAAACAGACCGATAAGGCCCGTTGCAAGAACTGTTGTAAGTACACAACCTGTGGCTTCTTCAAGCGTTATGAAGACTGGAAGCAGTGTTGCCTCCAACGGAGATCTTGTAGCCTTTTTGAAGAGCAAAGGAATAGAGGCTATTGATAAGCGTGATAAAGGCGGAGCGTTATGGATTGTTGGAGATAAGAGCCTTGATCCGATAGTGCAGGAGACCAAAAAGTTGTTTGGAGCAATGTGGATTTATAAGGCTGAAGGTGGAATGGCAACTAAGCATAGACCGAGCTGGTATACAAAGAGCTCAAAATAAGGATGGTATAAGATGGGATTTATCAGCTATCACGGAGAAAAAGAAGATCGTTATTCTGAGGTCTTAGAGTATTCCAGAGCTAGGCAAGAGGAAGAATGGAAAAAGTCAGAAGAAGAGCGTATCAGTAAGTGGCTTAAGGAGCTGACGGGCGATGATAAGCTAGCTCATTTTAATATTCAAGAATTGCTGAAGCTGATACTTTCCCAGTACAAGGCTCTGAAAGATTCGTATTGTTCTATTGTAGATGCTGGAGAAATACCATCTGGCTGTGATACAGCTTGTTTGTGGAAGGATTTTTCGATAGATATTGCAGACAGGCATATTCAAGCCTTTCATGTAATGCCTGAACTTCGAGAGAAACACCTTCAGACCTTTATTGATAAAATATTTAAGCTTTCCGGAATTATTTCAGCTTCAGAACATTTGGAAAAGATAGGTACTGATTCCGGGTATCGAAAATACTTTGTAGAATGCTTTGATCCAACCTGGACAGGCCGACACTTTTATCATTTGCTTCAATATATTGGAAAGGGTGATGAGAGTGCGGTTGAAGATTTTTTAGAAATCTATAAGAGATATACAATTATTTTGAACCTCTATTTTTATCAAGCGTTCCGGCCGCGCGACAATGGTTGGATTGGACAGATAGAGGCAGAGAGAAGTGCTATTGATGATATAAAAGTTCAGTATTCAAGGCGAGCACATATTGTTTTGAATCCTGCTTTTTTGCAGAATCCGTTATATAAAAAGGAAGAGCAGGTAGTAAATGCTTCGGCTATGGAAGAGACTACTATAGTAGAACCTATTATAGAAGAGCCGGTTGCGTCTCGCCCTGAAGAAGAGGCAATGATTGTTCCGCAGTCGGGGTTAGATAGAGTTCAGTTTAAAGCACTTTTAGAAAAGCAGGGAATAGCCAATTATGTAGCTGCCTGTAAGTTGCTTTTGAAGTGCGAAATGCCTGAGAACATCAGAGAAAACTATGAAAAGCTTATAGAACGTATGCCATTGCTACAGGATGCAGTGGATAAATTTGATCACGTCTATCATGCAGACCTAGACCAGTTTGATGACTATTTTGCACCGGAAGCACTTACGGTAACAGCAACTCTTGTAGAATATGAGGTTGTAAAGCCCTCTGAGGAAATTCTTCAGGACACTAGGGAAAACGTGTATCAAGCATCCAAGAAGCTTTTACTTCTTGTGAATGAGAAAATAGATGAGATATACAAATTTGTGACAATTGAAACTAATGCGGAAGCAAGGGCTCTTGAAGCGTTGATGAGCCAGGATGGGTATGTGGACCCGGAGTTAAAACTTAGGAGGGATTAACTATGTCAGAGTTGAAAGAAGAACAAAGAGTGATGGATCAGGGAATGGGCACAATTAAGGCAAGACCATTAACGCTTGACCCTGATGAAAATGCGCCTGTACTGGCAGAGCCTTCTCTTGGCTCTATTCAGACAACTACGGCAGATGCTGTGTTTAATGCTGGCTCCACGGATGAGTCCATGCTTACTCCTGAGGAGCAGAAGCAGGTGGACGAGTTTGTTAAGCAGATTGATATCAGCAATGTTAAAGTGCTTAACTCCTATGGCTCTAGTGCACAGAAGGGAATATCAACCTTTTCAGCTTCCATTACCGGAAAAGTGCGTACAAAAGAGTTTGGAGATGTGGGCGATAGCTTAAGAGATCTCCGTGCAGCTATAAACAGTACAGTTGCTCCAGAGAAGAAGGGACTGCTTGGACTGTTCCAGAAGGGTAAGAGCAAGGTTACATACCTGATTTCCAATTATGAGAGTGCTGAAACCAACATCCAGAAGATAGAGAAAGATTTGCAGCACCATCAGCAGGTTCTTACTAAGGATGTATATGTCTTTGATGAAATGTACAACATGAACCTTGAGTTTTACAAGGAACTCACAATGTATATCATAGCTGGTAAAAAAGCTTTGGAACAGGCAAAGTCAACAAAGCTTGTGGAGCTAAAAAACAAAGCAGACGCTACAGGAGATCAGCTTGATATTCAGATTTACCGTGATTATGATGATGCCTGCAAGCGATTTGAAAAGAGAGTATTTGACCTTGAAACAACAAGACTTGTTTCCATTCAGATGGCACCACAGATTAGATTGTTACAGAATGCTGATCAGGAAGTTGTTGATAAGCTAAGATCAGATATCATCAATACGATTCCTCTTTGGAGAAACCAGATGGTTCTGGCACTTGGCATAGAGCATAGCCGAAGAGCTCTTGATGCTCAGAGTGCTGTAACTGATATGACAAATGAGATGTTCAAGCGCAACGCTGAAACTCTTAAACAGGGTGCTATTGATGCTGCTCTTGCTTCAGAGAGAGGCATAGTAGATGTTGAAACGATTCGTAAGGTAAATGCAGATATTATTACTTCAATCAATGAAGTTGTAAAGATTCATGAAGAAGGATCAAAGCGAAGAAGTGAGGCTCAGGAGGAGCTGGCTAAGATTGAGGATGAATTGAAACAGGCACTGCTAGAAGCAGGAAGCAGATAAACAGAATCATAAAATGGGGATGTGATACGGATTCTGTAGGCATCTCCATTTTTGTTATTAGAATGTAGGAGGCAGATTGATGAAGAAAAAATTGAAGATATCCTATAATGCACCGGTGGTGCTGACCTTTGTTCTAATCTGCCTGGTGGTGCTGGTTATAGATGGTCTGACCATGGGAAAGAGTACAAACCTCCTATTCATGACCTATCATTCATCGCTGGCGAATCCATTGACGTATATTAGGTTTTTTACACATGCTCTTGGTCATAGTGGATGGTCGCATTTTATCAATAATGCAGCTTATTTGTTACTGCTTGGTCCGATGCTTGAGGAGAAACATGGTTCTCAAACCCTGCTAGAGATAATCGCTATTACTGCTTTGGTGACAGGACTTGTAAATTACATCTTCTTTCCAAGTGTAGGCTTGTGTGGAGCCAGTGGAGTAGTATTTGCCTTTATTATCCTGGCTTCCTTTACTGGCTTTAAGGATGGAGAGATTCCGCTTACCTTTATACTTGTTGCGATTATATACATAGGGCAGCAGGTGATTGAAGGAATTACTATTTCCGATAATATTTCTAATATGGCGCATATTGTTGGCGGTGCGGTAGGTGCAATACTGGGGTATGTGCTCAATAGGAAACCTAAATATTCAAGATAAATGTTCGGTGAAGATTAGACTAAAGAAACTAATGTATAGGTGTGTTATTGAGCCCAAGGAAGGACAAATCAATGAGAATGCATTTTATAGATACATCGTATACTGACGGAGAGTACAAATATAAAACTTAGAAAAAGGCATAACGGAAATAACCAATCTTAAGACTAATGTAAAGGGTATTGTGTATTATCAAGGAACCGGCTTTGTTATTAAAATTGGTGATAAAACACATTATGACGACGAAACCTGGAAGAATTGGTTATGAAAAAATACAGTGTCTATGAATGTTGCTAGACATAACGAATATATCGGAGGTGTGGAGTACGGCTTATCAGTACCATAATTGGGATAGCAAAAGAGAATATGACAGGTTCTGGGGCAAGGATAAAAAGCGCAAAAAGAGAAGAAACTTTCTTGTTTTTTTGCTGATAGTTCTTGTAGTTGGAGTACTATTATTTGTTCTAATGAATAAGCTTTCACAGCGGAATACAAGGAGTCTTGGGCAAAACGCAGAAACTTTTTCAATGAGCCTGGTGGAATCAGATGAGACGATTATTCCAGAATATTCAGGCGAAATCTACGTTGAGCTCAATGGGAATATGCCTTGTTTTAATGAGTATGACCTTTTAAATGTGTCGGGAGAGACATATTCAGAGCTTGATAAATTTGGCAGATGTGGAACGGCTATAGCTATGCTTGATAGAACTATGATGCCTACAGAAGAGCGTGGCTCGATAGGACAGATAAGACCTTCGGGTTGGAATCAGGAAAAGTATCCAGGCTTGGTAGATTCAGATCCACCGTATCTATATAACCGTTGTCATCTGATTGCATATGCATTGACCGGACAAAATGCAAATGAGCTCAACTTGATTACCGGCACAAGGTATTTCAATGTGGAAGGAATGCTTCCCTTTGAAGAACAGGTAATGAGATACCTTGATAATTCAGACAATCATGTTCTTTATAGAATAACACCATATTTTAAGGATAAAGAGCTTCTGGCAAGAGGCGTTGAGATGGAAGCATATTCTGTGGAGGACAATGGTGCAGCGATATGTTTTCATGTGTTTGTTTATAATGTTCAGCCGGGGATAGTGCTAGATTATAAGACAGGAGAAAGTGAAATAGAGTAGCTTGTTGAGGGAAATATGTTGAAATATGAAGATATAACACAGGATATGATTTTTCAAGATTGGTTCAAATATGAACCACATGATGTTCAGTACGTCAGATTTTGCGAAGATAATCCATCTGCGATAGCAGCTGGTTATAAAATAGCTGATGTTTATCGCTCGTTTGCGATGGCACGAGCATCATTACTGTTTTCGTTAGAGAATAATTATGGAGATTTAGCAAAGCCTGGTGATGATTTGCTAGTAAGAACGCTATTTGTTCAGAATGCAATTTTGCAATATTCAATATGTGAGGATCTATCATGGCAAGTGGCTTGGGCGTATATATTACCGGCAGATATTACCTATTTAATGAATAATGAGTATGAGAAGATGTCCAAGGAATGTAATAGAGATAATCTCATAGAACAGTTGGATTGTGGCATATCACAGCATTCTTTAGAAGCAGAGAAAATCAAAGAAATAATAGTAAAATTTGATGATGATGAAGATATAAAAAAGTTCAGAACACTTTACAATTTTCTAAAGCATAGAGGGAATATCCACGTTGAAGGATTGGGAAATGAAGATGAGTATTTAATGTCTATGGTAAATGGAAAGGCAGTCAAGATTTTATCACGTGAGAAGTATACATTAGAACAGCTTCAGGATTTAACATGGAATTATCATCAAAAGTTTGAAAAGTACTTTTCGGAATTGATTACCGCTGTGATTCCAGATGATTATACGAATAATAGTGTTACCCTCGGGGAATGGATAATCAGCAACTTGAAAATGGCGGATGCGCAGAAAAACAAAAACTGAGGAATAGATTATGGGATTTTTTTCACACGGCAACAAATCAGATGATATAGACTATGATAGGCTCCGTAGAGATTTGGCCGATGAATATGGCGCCCAGAGCGCAGCGTTCTCTGGAGGCTTTGGATTTCTTGAAATGTGTGATGCTGAGGATGCTACCAATGAGCAGCTTCTTGAAATGGCACGAAGGGAAGGCTTCAATCTCAACAAATATAAACGATAAAGGGGAATAGAATTTGGCAACAGCGATCATTTATTACAGCAAACATCATGGAAACACCAAGAAATTACTGGATGCTATAGCAGCGTCTGGTTCTGATGTGGAGTTAGTCGATGCTACTGAGAAGCATGAGCTTGATCTCAGCAAGTATGACAGAATTGGCTTTGCTTCAGGTATCTATTATGGCAAGTTCGCAGAACAGGTTCTGACCTTCGCAAAGGTTAATCTGCCTACAGGGAAGGATGTCTTTTTCATTGCTACAGCAGGCAATCCCACAAAGAACTGCTTTAACTCCATTGCGGAAGTAACAGAAGCTAAGCACTGTAAGGAACTTGGAAGATATATTTCAAAAGGATTTGATACTTATGGGCCTTTCAAACTTGTCGGCGGTCTTCAGAAAGGACATCCGACAGAGGAAGAAATCCAGGGAGCGATTGATTTTTATAAATCCCTGTAAATCATTGTTAGAGGTGGAACGGAATGAATCTGACTATAAACGAAATTCAGATGGTTAAGGTAGTAGAGAAATCCTTTGATGTGGAAAGAATGACAGACTTTCATCGCTGGCATTATGAGCTGTATTCAGATGCTGTTGTTACCTATCGCATGGAGAAGGGCAGCCAGAAGAAGATTGGGAAGAGCATTACTCCGATAGCAAAGGATGAAATGAAAGCATTTTTCAAGGAACTATATGATTTTGTTCGCACAGCAGAAATGTCTTGTGAGACCATTGATGATTGCTCTCATGAAGTAACATTTATCTATGGACCACTTCACAGAGAAATATTTGAAGGTGCTACCTGCAAAGGACATGAGGATCTGATCCATAAGATTACAAGCTTTATAAATGCACATAGGGGAAGGACAGATGAGTAAGCACATAAAGGTAGATGGGCAACTGCTCCAGGTAAATAAGAAATTTAAGGATTTAAAACAGAAGCAGCAGAGCACAATTCATGGTTGGCTCTATGAAGCTTATAAAAAGCAGGTGGCTCAAAACCTGACAGATTCAGAAGCTCTGTCAGATGTATTTGAAAAAATAGATGAGGCTGGCATATGGATTCCGGAGCATGAGATCATAACCGCATACCGCGCCAAGAAGACAAAGTACAGAAAACGTATGGAAGCCACCAATATGAGTGATGGCTTTAAGTTTGACTATAATGCAGCTGCAAACTACTGGGTTCATAAGGATGCTCATTCCAATAAAATGGATCGCCAGCAGCTTGCAGAAAGAATCAATAAATTTATAGAGGAACATAATACCTGCACTCTGGGAACTGCCTCAGAGGGGCATGTCAGATGTACTCCGATTGAGTATAACTATGTGGATAAGAAGCTGTATTTTTTCTCAGAAGGTGGATTAAAGTTCAAGGGATTAAAGAAAAATAAACATGTTGGTGTTGCTATATATGAACCCTACAATGGTTTCGGAAATCTTAAGAGTTTACAGATTGAGGGTACAGCAAATTTGGTGGAGCCTTTCAGTGATGAGTATTTGAAACTCATGGAACATAAGAAGATTCCAGTAGAGGCAATGAAGAAGCTGCCACAGCCTATGAATCTAATCAGGGTTGTGCCAAGATACTTCGATTATCTGGACTCTGATTTGAAGAAAGAAGATCTGAGCAGCAGACAGCATTATGAGGTATAGCTTTGAGTATTAGGGATGATGTCACAAAGTACATAAAGAAAAAATACAAGGCTTCTCCTGAGTATTTATGGAAGAGGTATCCTGATTATGCAGTTTTCAGGCATGATGACAATCGGAAATGGTTTTGCATAATCATGGATGTTGATGCTGATAAGCTGGGATTACCCGGAACTGAAAGAGTGGATATCATTGATGTAAAAATTGATGATCTTATGTTAAGAGACATCCTTTTGCAGCAACATGGATATCTGCCGGGCTATCATATGAACAGAGGGAGCTGGATCACTATATTGATGGACGGGAGTGTGAATCTTCAGGAAGTTTGCAACATGATAGATGCAAGCTTTGAAATGACAGCTTCAGCAAAGAAAAAGCAGAAGTTCAGGCAGCCTAAGGAATGGATCATTCCTGCTAATCCAATGTATTACGATATTGAGCACGCCTTCGATGATGCTAAGATAATTGATTGGAAGCAGGGAGCAGGCATCATCAAGGGAGATACTGTTTATATGTATGTTGGATCTCCTGTTTCAGCTATCCTGTATAAATGCAAAGTTATTGAAACAGACATTCCTTATGAATATGAGGACAAAAATCTGACCATAAAGGCACTGATGAAGATACAGCTTCAGAAGAGATACAAGCCAGACAAGTTTACCTTTGATCTGCTTAAGAGTGAATATGGAATATACGCTGTACGAGGACCGAGAGGTATACCAAACAGTTTGGGTGCGGCATTGAAATGAGGATAACACATGAATAATGAAATAATTTACAACCAAAACGGAAAGCTTATGGATGACGTAAGCAATATCATTGAATCGTCACAAAGATATGCCTATCATGCAGTTGATAGTATTCTTGTGTTGAGAAACTGGCTTCTTGGAAAAAGAATAGCCACTGAAAATATGGGTGGAACTGGTTCTGAAAGATATGGAGCCGAGATAATAGCTACGCTTTCCGAAAACTTAACTGAAAAATATGGGAAAGGTTTTGATAAATCCTCTCTTTACCGCTATGTAAAGTTTTATCAGAATTTCCCTGAGATTGTTGCCACGATGTCGCCACAATCTATTGAAGGACAGACTGAGGAGATTGTTGCCACAGTGTCGCCACAATCTTTTGACGTTAGCAAAGTAGGTATGCGGGGTGGACTTCTATCTTGGAGCCATTATAGGGTGTTACTTCAGGTAGAGGATGAGATTGCTAGAAAATGGTATGAAAAAGAAGCCTATGAGCAAACATGGAGCGTTAGAACGCTACAGAGAAATGTAAATACACAGTATTATGATAGGATGCTTCTTACGACAAATAAGCCTGCTGTAGAAGCTGAAATGAAAGAACTCACTTCTGAATATCAAAAGAAATTAGAGTTTATCAGAAACCCTGTTATTGCGGAGTTTCTTAATATGCAGGAAAGCACGGAATATCTTGAGTCTGATTTGGAAAGTGCAATATTGGGAAATCTTCAGAAGTTTCTAATGGAGTTAGGCAAGGGCTATGCTTTTGTGGCAAGGCAACAGCATATACATACAGAGAAGCAGGATTATTACATAGATCTTGTTTTCTATAATTACATATTAAAATGCTTTGTGCTCATTGACTTAAAGATTGGTAAAGTAACGCATCAGGATGTAGGCCAGATGGATATGTATGTACGCATGTATGATGAGATGAAGCGTAATGAGGGTGATAATCCTACTCTTGGTATAGTTTTATGTTCTGAGACAGATGAAGATATTGCCAGGTATTCAGTTATGCATGAAAATGAGCAGCTATTTGCTGCAAAGTATAAACTATGCCTTCCATCAGAGGAGCAGCTGAAGGCTGAAATTGAGACTCAAAAAGAGATATTTTATATGCAGCATCCTGAACTTAAAGAGTAAAAGTATCGGATAAAGTAGCGGATAAAGTAGCGGATAAAAGTATCGGTAACGCTAATAATGGCATAATAAAAAGACTCACCATCATCGGTGAGTCTGCATGTGTTTCTATACAAGTGGGTCAATTGTCTTTTTGGGTGAGCGGAAAGACTTCCGGTATCAGAAGATTAAAGTAAGCTGAGATTCTATAAGCCATTTCAAGGGACAGGTTCTGATCACAGTTTTCAATCTTGCTGATGGTGCGCCTGCTTACTCCGAGATCTTCAGCCATTTTGTTCTGACTGATGTTACGGTCTTTACGCAGGTCGTGGACATTGTTGGAATAAATCAAATCTTTCAAAAACATCACTCCTCTCGTATAAACGTAGCTTCTCTGACAAGTACCATTTTACTAAAGAGGCTGTCCGATATTGTGGACACTAATCAATGGCAAGCTTGCCGAATATCTTAAAAGAGCTGTATTCAGTGATCTGAATGGGATTATATTTTGCGTTAAGTGATACAAGAAATGTCCCGCTTTCCTTTTGGAGATATTTCTTAAAGTAGGTCATTCCGTCCAGGAAGAAAAGACCGATATCTCCAGAGTTGAGACTTTCTGTCTGTTCTATCCATACAAGCTCTTTGTTTTTAAATCTTGGTTCCATGCTGTCTCCGTCGAGGTATACGCCAAAGGTTGCTTTGTTTGGCACATGGTCATATATCTCAACTTCATCAAAATTCTCATCATCAATATAATTACCGGTTCCGGCAGATGCTGGAAGCAGGGCGACTTTCATAATTCGCGGTTGAAACTCTACGATCTCAGCTATCTGTTTCTTATATTCTCCGGACTTTTCCAGCAGTTCAATGTATTCAAGAACTTTCTTTATACCTTCATCATTTAGATTCTTGAAGGGATCATTAGGGTTCTCCCCTATAAACTCAGTATAAATATCATTGATTCCAAGTATTTCACATAAGGCCAGCAGTGTGTCCGCAGATGGAATACTGTTTCTTTTTTCCCAGGCACTAATCGCTGCATTTTTTATATGAATATCATATTTTTCGAGCTTGCTTGCAATCTCTATCTGGGACATCTTTTTATTGTTTCTATGCCAGGAAATCACTTCACCAATATTCTTCATGCCATTCTCTCTCTTTCTGTCGTGGTGGTATCAATTCTCTGTATAAAAATATAACATTTAAAAAGCGTGTTTTCAATGAAAATCAAATATAATTAGAAAATGTGATATATAGTAGCCTTGATTTGGAATGACAATAGATTTATAGTTATCTATGTCGAGAGGAGATATACAGGCAGCACAGCCTCAGTGCACTCGGAACTTACCTGTATCGTTTGGGGAATTATGGAGGAAATGGACGTATGGAGAAGGATGTCTATATGCGTAGAGGGACATGAAGCA
The DNA here is from genome assembly GCF_000424385.1 of Butyrivibrio sp. LC3010. GTDB lineage: Bacteria > Bacillota > Clostridia > Lachnospirales > Lachnospiraceae > Butyrivibrio. Next base: position 293,382 of record NZ_AUJU01000001.1, read on the forward strand.
TCCACCTTCTGCGCATGAAATCATAGAGGCTTTTGGTAAGCTGCTCGGACCTCGGAGATTTATAGTCGGCTTGCTTCGTAAACTGAATAATGAATATATCTCAATGACTTGTAAAGGTGACTTTCCCTTTCCTTTTCAAGCTCTTGGACAACACTTTGAATCGGAGGTGACGAGTCTACATGCAGGAAGTTGAGTTTTATTGTAAAAAGTGCAGGAAGTCCATGAAGATGGCTTATACACTTATCGGAGATAAGGATGCTCCGGCTATGAATGGCATCAGTATCAGATGTCACACACATAAATGTACCAGAGTAGTAACCCTGAAGAACTTCACAGAAGAGAAGATAGTATTAAGGGCAGGATCTACTGGCAGATGTTATCTGTAAATAACTTAGAATAAAGGCGCGGATATTCCGTGCATAACTATGACAATTAAATTAGGACATCATGATATGGGGGTATAGCCCACCGCGGACGCATGATAAGAAATCAGTTAAAGGCTGAGTCTTATTGTGTGTCCTTTTCTTTTACCTTTTTCTGGTTTCGCCCGGAAAGAGGGAGAAGATGAATACAACACTTAAAGAGGAAACACTTGGACAGAGACTTAAAGCAGCAAGGATCAGGAAGAACATGACACAGGAAGAGCTTGCTGAAGCAATGCTCACAACAAAGAGCATGATCTCTTATTATGAGAATGACCACGGCGATATGAAGCAGAGCATGATTGCAGAGTTTGCAGATATCCTGGGAACTACTGTTGAATATCTTATCTGCGGAGTTATCAAGGAGCCTGAGCTGGATGCGGATTCTGTTGAGATTCTTAAGTTGTTTGGAGCTATGGACGAGAAGACCAGGCAGATCATGTTGGTACAGATGAGGGCTGTAGCTTATATTTGAAAATTTGCACCTAAGTATTATTTTTGACAATTCCCACACATTTTTTTATAAAAACAGCTTAAAATTCTTCACCTAATGCAGATTTCTGGTTTAGGTGAAGAATTTTTGCTTTTCAGCCCTTTCTTATGTTCGAAATTTTCGAACCTAAAGTTCTATTTCTAAGAGAACGTATTATTCCGTCACGTTCCGTAGAATTACATATGTAAGCAAGAGGTACAGCTTAGCCGGCTAACCTGACCTCCGGGTTTCAAACAGGAGGTGCGACATGAGTAAGAAAGATAAAGAAATATTTGACTCCTATGCAAGTGGTAATCCAAATCAGCGCTTTGATCTGATCTACAAGAATTACCATACTTTTCCCAAACTGATCGACAGCTTTGAGACTGGGGTGTTCAACATGATCCTCAATGAGAGGGAATATAACCGAAGGGCAAAGAACAAGGCGGATCTGGGAGTAAGGGTACAGACCAGCAACAAAAGTGATCCTACTGCAAAGCTTGCTGTAGAAAGAGTCATGATTCGTGAAGCGATTGAGAAATGTGATCTTGACGGAGGAATCCTTAAGGATACGGATAACCCGGAAATGCACAGGAAGAATATCTGGACAATAGCAATGATGCGCAGGGAATACGAAGTATTTGATTCCTTCCTTAATACACTCGATGGAAGGGAATACACCATAATGACCAGACATCTTAATGAGAAGTGTACTGCAGCAAAGATTGCAGAGGAGCTGAAGATTGCAGATAAAACCGTCAGTAATCAGCTGTCAGAAATCAAGTGTTCACTTAGGGAAAACATCACACCATATTTCAGGGAAGCGATATAAGGAGGCTTAGGCAATGGCATACAAGAGAAAAGAACTGGAGAACATGGACAACCTGTTCACCAATGGAAAAAAGAAATTTGTTAAGTACGAAGAGGGAGCTGCGATGTTTTCCATGGGGATCCACTCATTTATGGATCTGGCAAAAGAAGCAAAGGCTGTTTACCGCATCAGACGGATAGTGTTGGTGAACACTGAGATCATAGAGGAGTACCTGGAGAACTTCAGAGACCTGTAGACGGATTGATTATTTAAGAAACAGACTTTAGTTTTGGATAAATAAGCATTGATTAAATGTGGGACATTTAATATAATTTAAGCAGAGATACGAAAGGAGCGATATGATGGCAGGACATGGAAGACCACCGGTAGAGGAACCGAAGAATGTGAAGATCGGTCTTCGCGTTAGTGAAGAAGAGAGAAATCGCCTGCTTGCGTATTGCGAGAAGATGAATCTCACTCAATCCCAGGTTTTGAAGGAAGCGTTGGATCTTCTTTACAAGACCAAGCCATGACTAAAGCTGTTTCTTCTTTTTATAAGGAGGAACAAGATGGCACAAAGCAGAAAGGACTCCCGCGGATATGCGCTCAGAAGCGGAGAGTGTCAGAGATCGGATGGTCGTTATTCGTTTTCGTATACGGATAAGGACAGGAAGAGACAGGTAGTATATGCAACGGACCTGATCTCACTCCGAAAGAAGGAGCAGCAGATCAGACGTGACCTTGAGGATGGACTGGATCCGAGGAGGGCAGAGCGCATTACAGTCAACAAGGTATATGACGAGTACATGAAGCAGAAGTTCGACCTGAAGCCCACGACAAGATGCAATTACCTTTATACCTATGATCATTTCATAAGGGATAGCTTTGGCAGACGAAGACTGGTTGATATCAAGTACACGGATGTGAAGAAGTTCTATTACAGCCTTCTCACTGAGAAAGGATACTCTGCAGCTACTGTGGACAACGTACACACCCAGCTTCATCCGGCATTCCAGATGGCAGTGAGGGACGGGCTGATAAGAGTCAATCCTGCAGCCGGTGTTCTCGGGGAGATCAAGAAGAGTCATGTATGGGTAACTGAAAAGAGAATGGCTCTCACGGTTCCCGAGCAGAAAGCTTTCATGAATTATCTGTTCAATGAGCATCGCTATCAGGGATGGAAGTCTGTAATAACAGTACTCATAGGTACAGGGCTCCGTATAGGAGAGTGTCTTGGACTTCGCTGGGAAGATCTTGATTTTGAGAATCGCACCATAAGCGTGAACCACAGCCTGGTCCATCGTCAGTTTGAGGAGGGCGGTGAATCACTTCATATCAGCACTCCCAAGACCAAGGCAGGAACAAGAACCGTACCGATGATAGAGCAGGTCTACGAGGCATTCCTTGAAGAGTACCAGCTCCAGCAGATCACAGGATTCTGCACACAGGAGATTGAAGGGTATTCAGGATTTGTTTTTGCAAGCTCCAATGGCTCGATCACATTACCTCAGGAAGTGAACAGAGCAATCCATTCACTCATCGCAGATTACAATGCTGAAGAATCTGCAAATGCCAAGAAAGAAGGAAGACTTCCATTGATACTTCCAAAGATCTCGGCACATCATTTAAGGCATACCTTCTGTACCAGACTTTGTGAGAATGAGACAAACATCAAAGTCATTCAGTCGATCATGGGACACAAGGATATCCAGACCACTCTGGACATCTACGCAGATTGTACTGAGGAGAAAAAGAAGGAAGTCATCCACAACATGGAAGGTAAAATTTTCATCATGTAAGTGGCCTGTTACGGCAACAGATTTTGCATCAGTTTCAAAATCCGTCCTAATCCATTTCAGGACAGAAAAATTCGATTTGACACACGGTTTACCACTCGTTCAGGTATCACGATGGACAAGGATGGAAAAATAAAAAGTGCCTTATTCGGACTTCTATGGACAGCATGGGACAAGGATGGACAAGGACGGATAAAATTGCTCAGTCCGTCCCTACACTTAAGTCCATGAAGTGATAAGCCCAGTATTCATGAGGGTTTTTGAGATAAGGAATGGCATTTTGACAAACTCCTGACAAACGGGAGATGAATTTAGAGGTTTGTAGATGCGCTCAGAGGCGCACCGTTAAAAACAGAAAACTTTTTTTCGATAACTTTACAAAAGGTTATAAGAGCTACTTTTTAGAAAACAAAATTCTAAGAAGTAGCTCTTTTTGTTGGCTGATTCATGGATGGTTCTTCAGCACATAAAAAATAAGGAGGACATCATACATGAAAAGAAAAAAAGAAGACAGACCGTATTTTGATGATAACCGTGATTACGTTGGCGAACTTGAAAATGAGAATGAGAAAAACAGTCCATTTAACCGGGAAGTTATAGTCCAGGAAAAAGTAGTGATGCGTACCTTGAGGAAAAAGTGGCTCAGATATAGGGATGCAGAAATTGTTTACAGCCTTGAGCATAAGAAAATTCTTGAGATGGCAGACCAGGCAGGAGCGATTTACAGAAGAGAAGGAACCGTTCTGATCAACAGAGACATCTTTGATGAGTATCTTGAGAGATTCCACCAGCCTGCGGGAATGTATCAAACAAATGGTAATCGGGAGAAAAAAGTTTTGGAAGAGAGGGAGGGCTGAATATGTTCGGAACAATATGGATGTTCTCGGATCAGATTGATGATGAAGATATTCTGTTTGCCCAGAGAAGTTTTATCACCTACAACATGGCCATTGATTACTACAAGATGAGCTACAGGGCAGTTACTCGTGTGGCAGACAGGTCCGGTGCCTTTTACAAACTTCATAAAAAGGTTCTCATAAACAGGGCAATCTTTGAGGACTACTTAAGAAAAAATGGAAAAGATGGGAGGAAAAAAGTATGTGCAAAGTAATCGCAATCGCAAATCAGAAAGGTGGCGTAGCTAAAACCACAACTGCTATGAATCTTGGAATAGGACTTGCAAACAAGGGGCATAAGGTACTTTTAATTGATAACGATCCACAAGGGAGCCTTTCTATCTGCATGGGATATAAGGATCCGGACAGCCTTGAACTCACTATCGTTGATGTTATCGAGAAGATTGTTAATGAGGAAGATATTCCGGAAGGTTTCGCTATCATGCACCACAGTGAGAACGTAGATCTTCTTCCTTCAAATATCGGATTATCCGCTGCAGAGGTATCACTTGTAAACGTAATGAGCAGAGAGCTGGTACTTAGGGATTATGTGGAACAGATAAAGGACCAGTATTCATACATCATCATTGATTGCATGCCATCTCTGGGTGTTATGACCGTAAATGCTCTTGCTTGCGCTGACACTTGCCTCATACCCTGTGCCGCAGCGTTTCTTCCTGTAAAGGGTCTTCAGGCACTGCTTAAGACCATCTATACAGTAAAGCGCAGACTTAATTCAAAGCTTGAGATTGAAGGAATTCTATTAACTATGGTTGATAAGAGAACCAACTATGCTAAGGAAATTATTGCAGAGGTTAATGAAGTATATGGAAAAAGCCTCCGAGTCCTTCCTACGGAGATTCCGCTATCAATCAGAGCAAGTGAAACATCTGCTATGAGTAAAAGCATATATGAATATGATCCAAAAGGCAAGGTGGCAAGTGCCTATAGTGAACTTACAGAGTTTGTCGCAGATAATTCATGAAGGGGGTAATCAGATATGGCTGCTAAAAGAGAAAAGATACATTTTGAATCAGTAGATGAGCTTCTTGGAGCTCCTTCAATTAAAGATGGTACAGAAGAAATAAGGATTGAAAAGATACATCCATTTAAAGATCACCCTTTTAAGGTGGTTGATGATGATAAGATGGCGGAACTTGTAGAGAGTATCAAGGCTAATGGTATTTTGTCTCCGGTTCTTGTAAGACCGGACAACCAGGGCGGTTATGAAATGGTTTCAGGTCACAGAAGGATGCATGCTGCTAAATTAGTGGGGCTTGAGGTTGTGCCGGCAATTGTAAAGGAAATGACAGATGATGAATCGGTAATAGTTATGGTTGATTCCAATGTACAAAGAGAAGAGATTTTGCCTAGTGAGAGAGCATACTCACTGAAAATGAAGATGGATGTTGTTAAGCGACAGGGAAGAAGAACTGACCTCGAAGATACTTCTGGTACTGAGTGCCGAAAGTTGACTGGCGATGCCGTCGGTGAAGAATTTGGTCTTAGAGATAGGCAGGTCAGAAAATATGTAAAGCTCACAGATCTGATTCCTGAACTGATGCAGATGGTTGATGAAAAAGTAATTTCAATAGGAATGGGATATGATATTTCTTTCTTTGATAAGGAAGTCCAGAAGTGGATCTATGAATACCGAAAAGAAAATGGCATTCTCAGACCAGAACAGATAGAAGCGCTTAAGGCGCAGAAGAATCTTGAAAATATGCAACAGTACCCAGTTATACAGGTTTTGAACAGTGCGTTGCCTGAGCCTAAAACAAACGGAAAGGTCTCATTGTCAGAAAGAAAATTAAATAAGTATTTCCCTTCCCATATGTCTTCAAGGGAGCGTGAAAAGGTTATCCTTGAGCTTCTTGCAAAATGGAAGGAAGAACAGGAGGAAATGGCAGATGAAACTTGATTATCATTATGGACGACAGGCATTTCAGTATGCCATGGTAGAAATTCCACTGCTTATGTTTATTGACGATGCGTTTGAACCACTGTCTATAGAAGCAAAGGTTGTATATGGAATCCTACTACAAAGGATAAGGCTGGCAAATAGAAACGGCTGGCGGGATGAAGAAGGTAGGCTTTACGTGGTATATCCACTTGAACAGATGCATAAAGATATTGGACTTTCAACAAGAACAATCAGCACAGCACTGAAGCAATTGGAAGATATCGGAATTATTGATATCTGTATAAGAGGTCAGGGAAAACCTAATCTGTACTACGTGAAGAACTTTATTTACAAGGATGATGAAAGCTGTTCCAGAGGTGCAAAAATTGCATCTCTGGAATAGGGAAGGGGGAGAATAAATAAAATGAAATTTGAGTATTTTAATGGGAGGGAACCGATATCAAACAGCTATATGGCAATTCCCAAATGTTTTCACAGTGATCCTGTGCTGAACAAGGTATCGGTCAATGCAAGATATCTGTATGCGTTACTATTGGACAGAATGAAGCTTTCTGCAATCAATAACATGGTGGATAAGGAAGGAAAAACCTATGTTTTCTACGATTGGGAAGATGTTCATGAGGCAACGGGATTAAGTAAGAATACAGTATATAAGCTTTTTGACGAACTGGATTCTGAAAAAGGGATTGGTTTGATAGAGCGTGTGAAGATGGGACAGGGAAAGCCATCACGTATTTATGTCATGAGAATAGTTGAAGCAGAACATAACGTGGATGCAAATGAGTCTGAAAACCAAAAATTGGAAAAAGCCCATAAGTTCACAATTTGTGATTCAAGCCAAAAAGAGGATGTTTCTGAATACCAGGAATTGAACCGCCGAGGTCAGAACCGGGACTTGGAAGTCACTGGTCTTGGTTCTCCAGAGTACCAGGAATTGGGACGTAATAAAAATAATATTAATAAAAATAATATTAATAAAAATAATTATAATAATAATCTTATCCGTATCTATCCCAGTAACAGTATGGCTTCGCAGATGGATGGGATGGAATCAGAGGATGAAGAAAAGGCAACAAGAGCTTATGTCAGAGAGGATATTGGGACTGATGTACTGTGTGAGAGATTCCCTGACGATGAAGGGATAATAAGGGGCATAGAGGACCTTTTGGTTGACGTTCTCACTTCAAACCGCCCAAAGATATGGGTTGGAAGTGAAGAAAGGGAAACCAACTCGGTAAAGGGGAGATTCATGAAGCTTGACAACATGCTCATCGAGGATGTTGTAGCAAGCTGGAAAAACCTTACTGAGGTGCCAAAGAATCCGAGAGCATATTTGCTGACGATGCTGTATAACGTGTCTACAACACACGTTGCACAGATAACTGCTGAAGTCAATCATGGTATGAGATATGGCTTCGGCGTAACTGAAAATCAAGAATTGATGGAGGGTTGATTATGCTTATCTTAAAGCTTTTACTGAAAATTGCATTGTTTCCGGTATTTTTGATCATGTGCTTTATCAAGAGTTGGGTAGGTGTTCTGTCCAAGATCGGCTGTTTGATTCTTGGTCTGTTTTACTTGCTGATGCTGGGAATAATCGTGATGTACATTAGTATGAAAATGTGGGATGCAGTGTTTATGGGAGTTGCATTCTCTTTTGCGGCATTCCTTGTGACTTTTGGCGCGGTTGCAGTGGGTGTTGCGATTGAGGATATTACAGACAAACTCAGCAATATACTAGCGTCTTGAAGAAGAGGGGGAGATAGCGATGAATTTATGGGATGTTAAGGGAGTACCGCACAGTGGCTGGAAGTGTGAAGGAGTAATTGATGTTGGGGATGGAGCTTCGTCCAGCGATGAAATTGATTATGAGCAGTGTGAAATGTGCGGAAATGAGAAAATCCGGTATGTTCACATCATGAGGCATGAAAGTTATTTCAGAGAACTTAGGGTGGGCTGTGTATGTGCGGAGAAGATGTCTGGAGATTATGAGAGCCCAAGGAAAAATGAAAATGCCCTTAAGAACAAGCTTCTTCGCAAGAAGAATTTTCTGAAAAAGCCCTGGAAATATAATCCGGCAAAGGGCACATACAGCAAAAAATACAAGGGGACATACATTACTCTTGTGAGAGGGAGATATGACAGCTGGGGGATATATTGTGACAATTATAGATTATGGCAGGTCAGAGGACAGAAGATAAAGGACTTCAAGGCTGCAGAGGCGCTGGCATTTGAACTGTATGAGCTCGTCCATAAGAGGCAGGTGCCAATGGCAGCATAAAATTTACAGGATATTTATAAAATTTGCACCAAACGCAAATCGAAAATGATAGCATATATTTAATGAATTGTTGAGTTAAATCTAACACACCAATCATGCTTAAAATGTGGATTCTCGCTACAATAGATTGCGCTTTTAAGAGAAATATAGCATCTTTGTTATAGGAGGGCTAATCTGTGGACAAAGAGAAAACTGGAAAGCTCATTAAAGAGGCTCGGATCCGAAAGGGTTATACACAAACTGAATTAGGAGATTTGCTGGGAGTAACTAACAAGGCTGTGTCCCGGTGGGAGAAGGGAGTTTCACATAGTTAAAGATGCAGACTACAGCCCACACTTACAGCAATATGCTTGGGTATTCTCTTAATGGTGACAATCAACGTGATTTTTCAGCTGGCATTCTGAAAAATCTGTATCCTTACTAGAGGATGAAATGAATAATATGTTAAGGGGTATTAAGCTGGCACTAATCTGGTCATGGCGGATTATGAATGATTCTTATCCGAAAAGATACCGATGATGGTAATGGACAAGCTTTATGCTAATTGAACATTTAAACCGCTGACTGAGAGTGAGAAGATTACAGCAAACTTAATTTGTTCTGCGATGTGTTAAGGAATAATATATCGTTTATGTTAAGTTAATATTTTGTTAATACAATAAAACCCCCCTACGGGGTTACAGCTAGTGTTTTGAGATTATATAATCATAATGGGCTGATTATTTATGGTCAGAGGGAGATTATATAGTGAAAAAATACGTGATTCATCGATTGATTCAACTTATACCTGTGTTGTTTGGTATTACTCTGCTTTCCTTCGCTATGATGAGAATTGCAGGAAGCGATGCAATAACTGAATTGTATGGCGATAAAGGCGCGGTTGCGCAGGAGATCATCGATGCAAAGAGGGCTGAACTGGGACTGGACAGGCCCTTTATTGAGCAGTATTTCTCGTGGCTTACCGGAATGCTTAGGGGAGATATGGGTGTCAGTTACGTGTCCGGAAAGAACGTGTTTGACACTTTTGTAGCCAAGCTTCCGGCAACGCTTCTTTTAACGTTACTGTCAATTATTGCTACAATTCTTATTTCCATTCCGCTGGGAGTATTGGCAGCGGTCAATCATGACAGAATAGTTGATTATATTCTCAGATTCTTAAGTTTTATAGGTAATTCACTTCCCAATTTCTTTGTGGCGTTACTGCTTATGCAGCTGCTTTCGATTAAACTGGGATGGCTTCCTGTTATATCCAACGGCACTACCTTAAGAAGCGCCATCATGCCGACGCTGACACTGGCCATAGCTATGTCCGCCAAGTATATGAGGCAGGTAAGGGCAACGGTTCTTGAGGAACTGAACAAAGACTACGTTACGGGAGCCAAAGCCCGTGGTGTAAGAAATCATGTAATCCTTTGGAAGAGCGTCATTAAATCATCGATGCTTACAATCATTACGCTTCTGGCACTTTCTATAGGCAGTCTTCTTGGAGGTACTGCAATAATAGAGAGCATTTTCATGTGGGACGGAGTTGGAAAGCTGGCAGTTGACTCCATTACAATGCGTGATTACCCGCTGATTCAGGCTTATGTTGTCTGGATGGCAATTATTTATGTTTGCGTAAACCTTATTACGGATCTTCTCTATCATGCCCTTGATCCACGTATAAGACTGGGGGTGAGTGAAGATGCCTGAAGTAACAGTAAGAAAACAGAAAATCAGAAAAAACTCAGTGCGAACCCGCCTGATCATATTTGGCGTGCTGGCATTACTTCTATTGCTTGCTTCCATTTTCGCAGAGTATCTGACTCCTTATGATCCATACATTCAGGATCTTAACAATGCCAAGGCAGCACCCACTCCTGCGCATTTATTTGGAACTGACCGTTATGGAAGAGATATGCTTTCAAGAGTTATCGTCGGGAGCAGAGCCAGCATTTATTCAACACTTCTTTTGGTTGCCATCATAACAGCCATTGGAACCTGCGTTGGAGTTTTCTGTGGTTGGCATGGCAAATTTATTGATGTTGTGCTCATGCGTATTTCTGATATGTTCCTGGCATTTCCGGGACTGGTTTTTGCACTTGCTGTTGCAGGTGTACTTGGCGGTGGTCTGCAAAATGCCATTATTGCCCTTGCTGCGATATCGTGGCCTAAGTATGCCAGAATAGCCAGGAGCCAGACGCTGGCGCAAAAAGAAACGCCATACCTTAAGGCGGCCAAGCTGTCAGGAAGCAGTACCGTAAAGATAATCTTTAAACATATTTTGCCCAATATTATCGGTCCCATACTTGTAACCTCCATGCTTGATATAGGAACAATGATGATGGAGCTTGCAGGACTAAGCTTTTTGGGACTTGGAGCGAAGCCTCCTACAGCTGAATGGGGTAGTATGATGAGCGATACCAGAAGCCTTCTGACAACAGCCCCATGGGTTACTCTATCACCCGGATTTGCTATTTTTATCTCCGTTATGGTCTTCAATCTTCTTGGTGATACCATCAGAGATTATGCAGACCCCAGAAGCAGGGGAGGTAGATAAATGAGTGATCCGATCTTAAGATACGAACATGTGGATATTTCTTATAACGGCATGCAGGCTGTAAGTGATATCAGCTTTTCTGTGAATCAGGGAGAGATTCTTGGTATTGTAGGAGAAAGCGGCTCAGGCAAGTCTACACTGATCAAAGCGGCTATGGGACTATTGGGAGATGCAGGCCTTGTTACCCGTGGAGATATCTATTATAAGGATATAAATCTGGCAGATCTTTCTCAGGCTGAAATACGCAAGCTAAATGGTCAGGAACTGGGGATGATATTCCAAAACTCAGGAAGTGCTTTTTGCCCAATCAGAACAGTAGGAGCTCAGTTGTATGAGAGTATGACTGAACACAAGAGCATAACTAAGGAAGAATTCAGGAAAAGAGCTATCAATGTATTCAGCAAGATAGGATTTGAGGATGGAGACAGGATACTGGAAAGTTATCCTTTTGAATTGTCGGGTGGTATGCAGCAGCGTGTCGGGATCGCAGTTGCCCTGCTTTCAAATCCCGGTATTATTTTTGCTGACGAGCCAACCTCTGCTCTTGACGTGTCTGTTCAGAAGCAGGTTGTTGACGAAATGCTTATGGCTCGGAATAACTTTGGAACAACGATTGTGCTGGTGACACATAATATCGGTGTTATAGGAGCTATGGCCGACAAGGTTCTTGTTATGAAGGATGGAAAAATGGTGGAATACGGAGATACCTCACAGGTCATCACAGATCCAAAGGAAGAATATACAAGAAAATTGATGGATGCAGTACCCAGGTTGAGGAGAGCATAGATGGATCCTATTCTAAAGGTTGATAATCTCACCAAAGTTTTTTCCGGCAATGGGAAAGACGATTTTGTGGCAGTTGATCATGCCAGCTTTGAGCTCATGAGAGGCGAGTGCCTTGGAATAATCGGTGAGAGTGGTAGCGGAAAGACAACTATCGTAAATATGATATCAAGACTTCTCGATCCGACGGAGGGCACCATTATTCTTGATAACGAGGATATTACAAAGGCGTCAGGAAGAGAGCTGCGGAAGGTTTATAAAAAGATGCAGATGGTTTTTCAGACCCCGCAAGAGTCCTTCGACCCAAGATGCAGACTTGGTGATGGCATAGGTGAGAGCCTCAGAAATAACGACTTTTCCAAAAGGGATGCCAGAAAAAGAGTTATTGAACTACTTTCTGAGTGTGGCCTGTCCGAGGAGTTTGCGGACCGTTATCCACATCAGGTCAGCGGTGGACAGTGTCAGAGGGCTGCAATAGCAAGAGCTCTTGCAATAAAGCCGAGTCTGCTTATATGCGATGAAGCTACATCAGCTCTTGATGTAACTATACAAAAAGAAATACTTGAGCTTTTGAATAAGCTCAGAATGGAGCACGGGGAGGAGCTTTCTATTTTATTTATCTGTCATGATATTGCGCTGGTTCAGCAATTCTGCGACAGGGTACTTGTTTTTTACAAGGGAAGGTTAGTAGAGCAGGGAACGCCGGATGAGATAATCCGGAACCCGAAGGATGCGTATACAAGACGACTTATTGATAGCGTTTTGTAAATATTATGAAAAAGTGAAGAAAGGAAGAAAGGATGAAAAAAACTTTATCTGTGTTTTTGACACTGACACTGACTATGACAATGCTCATTGGCTGTGGCAAGAGCACCCCAACGGCTGTGGAGAGCACTACTTCCACTGACACAAATGCTCAGACAGAGGTGGCAGCAGATACCTCTGCAAACACTTCAGAGACGACATCTGATGTTGCCAAGACTATGGTCATAGGTGACACAACATTTAACGCTGAGAACTGGGAGGAGACGATAGATCCTCACAGGACCTACAATGGATGGCCATGCATTCGTTATGGTGTAGGCGAGACACTGGTACACTATACCGATACCATGGAGCTTGAGCCCTGGCTTGCTACTGCATGGGAAAACGATGGAAATCTCACCTGGACCATCACACTCAGGGATGGAGTAAAGTTTTCCAGTGGACGTGATATGGATGCAGAAGCTGTAAAGCAGTGCTTTGAACACCTTCTTGAGAACCACGATCGTGCACCCAGTGATACAAAGATCGCTGACATTAAGGCAGAGGGACAGATTCTTACAATCACAACATCAGAACCTAATCCTGCACTTATGAACTATCTTGGTGATCCTTACGGATGTATCATTGATGTTGATGCTTCTGATTTTGATGCCGGAGTGGCTGTTGGAACCGGCCCTTATGTTGCTGTGGATATGGTAACAGATGATCACCTCACACTTGAACCCAACCAGTATTATTGGAATGGAACGCCTAAGCTCAGTCAGCTTACCATCCGTACTCTTTCAGATGGTGACACACTTTCTGCAGCTCTTCAGGCAGGTGATATTGATGCTGCTTATGGTATGGCTTATGAGGCATATCCTAATTTCGAAAATGGTAATTATCAGTTCTCAAGTATCCAGACATCAAGAGCTTTCTTTGGCTCAATGAACATGACAAGTGACATTATAAAGGATGATGCGGTAAGAAAAGCAATCGCAATGGGCATCAACAAGCAGGGCTTTGTTGACAATCTGCTTGACGGACACGGTGTTGTAGGCCATGGTGCTTTCCCTGATGGTTTCTCAACCTTCGGTGGTGATAAGATCACAACAGAAGATTATGATCCAGAAGGAGCAAAAGCTGTGCTTGAGAAAGCCGGCTGGGTTGATTCTGACGGAGATGGCATTCGTGAAAAGAATGGTACAAAGCTTACTATTAGATGGCTCACATATCCTAGCCGCCAGGAGCTTCCGCTTCTTGCAGAGTCAGCACAGGCTTCTCTTAAGGATATTGGAATAGAGGTTGATATCAACTGTACAGCGAACAGGCGTGAATTCCTTGCAGATATGACAAGCTGGGATATCTACGCATCTGCACTTGTAACAGCACCTTCAGGAGATCCTCAGTACTTCTTTACAACAAGCTGCCTGCCGGAAATGAGCTATAATTTCGGTGCATATGAGAATAAAGAAGTAAGTGCTATGATCGAAGAGCTTTCAACAGAGTTTGATACTGCGAAGCGTGCTCAGCTTGCAATTGATCTTCAGCAGGCAATTCTTGACGAAAATGCTTATGTATTCTGCTCATTCCTTCAGATGAACATGATATCCAAGTCAAACGTTACAGGATGGACAGCACATGCATGTGACTACTATGAAGTAACAGCAGACCTTGATATTAACTAATGATGGTTTGAAAAACAGGGGATAGCATTTGCCATCCTCTGTTTTTTCTATTAAAATTTGCAATGTTTATGCGATTTGTGATAGACAGGAAACTGTATATATGAGTGAATTAGAAAAAATCTCTTTTGAAGAAGAATCAGAGGAGATCAAGGATAAAGTAATATCATATTGGACAAAAAGGTCTGAGAGCTTTTCGGAGCAGAGGCATGACGAGATCCACAGCTATAAGAGGCAGCTCTGGCAGGCGGAGTTTTTGAGATACTTTTCTAAAGAGGACAAGCTTTCTGTCTTGGATGTGGGTTGCGGAACAGGATATTTTGAAATGGTTCTGTCTGATTTTGCCTGCCAGGTGACAGGGATTGACCTTACTCCGGACATGATAGAACGGGGCAGGGATCTTTTGAAAAGGCATGACTCTAGCGCTAAACTCATGGTCATGGACGCGGAACACCCTGATTTTCCGGATGAGAGCTTTGACGTAGTAGTCAGCAGGAATCTCACCTGGACTCTGCCACATCCGATAGAAGCTTATAAGGAATGGCAGAGGGTTCTAAAGCCCGGGGGAATTTTGCTGATTTATGACGCGGAATATGCCAAGGGGTTCCATCATTACAATCAGGAGGATAACCTGGCCCACAAAAAGGTCAGCGAATCAATGGACAGAGAGTGCCATGAGATCTATCACATGCTCACTATCAGTTCACTGGACAGACCACAGTGGGATAAGGAAGTTCTTGCAGGGCTTGGTTTCGAGAATATAGAAACTGACCTTGGCGCAGGGGACAGGCTCTACGGCGAGAAGGATGAGTTCTATATGCCGGATCGGATGTTCCTTATAAAGGCACAGAAGTCTGGGGAGAATTGATATTGCCTGTGCTAAATGGCATGGATGAATATTAAAATCGGAAGAGGTATATAGATATGAGACGCGGAATAGATACAACAGATATGATGGTATACGGGCATGAGGCCTGGATCGTAACAGATAAATCAGTATATGAGCTGGGAGAAGAAGTCTGCGGAATAATGAGGTGGGGCCACAATATGAGACCTGACGGGTTCTTCCGCCTTGATGAGATAAGGGCCTTTGCCACAGATGAAAAGGGCAACAGGATTGCTATCACCCCTGTAAAGGGCCCGGTTGATGAGCAGGGAGATTACTATGAGCTTCGTTTTACTCCCACATCTACGGGGATTTATACTCTGATGTGCATCTACGACAACAACTATGTAAGGAATGAGAAGGACGAGTATTTTGAAGGCGACAGGCGAACATACCCTGACATCCTTGAAGCCAAGAACTATCCACAGATTTACGAGACCTGCATCACTGTAGGAGAGAAGAGCGGCACAATAGATTTCATCCACGAGTCCAGAGTGAGCTTCATTCCTGACCCCTGGGAGAGCGACACAGATGTGCTTCATCTCACACTGATCTTTGACAAGTTCCCTGTTAAGAGTGCTTCCTGCATCGTAGTCCACTACGATGGAAAAGAGTATTTTGAAAGATTTTTGAATACTGATGAGAATGGAAAGATCTTCTTTAACGTTGAGAAAAAGGGAATCTACATGGCAGTAACAAGAAAAGATCTTGATGAAGGTATCGAAGGTATTTACGAGGGCAAGGGAGTTGCCTCAACCTTCACTTATGTAAAAAGGTAAAAATCTAAAAGGATGCAGTCAGCCTGCATCCTTTTGTATTACACCGTATGTTACCATCGGACCATCCTTGATGATGCTTAAGGATGCTGTCTGATAGGTAAGAACACCGTCGTTTTCCGCGATGGCAGTGTGGATCGTCTTTCCAAAATAGTCCCGGATTTCTCCGAGCTTTTCTCCCTTTTTAAACTTATCGCCAACTTTTTTGTAAGGATACCAGCAGCCGGTACATGGGGCGATGTCGCTTAATTCCCGAAGCTCTGTCTTTGGGTATGTCTTATATTCTCCTTCAAGTAATCCTAAGCATCTCAGAATATTGTAAACATCCTCTTTGTCGGCCTGGACTTCTTCGGGAGGGCAAAGACTGAGCTGCCCACGCTCTATAAGCACGCTGGGGATTCCTGCCATGGAAGCCAGGTTGTAGGCACCACCGGTAGTACAGGTGGATCTTACATAGTAGGAAGTGTTGATACAGTCTATCATCTCTTTTGACACTTTATGTGCAGGAGCTTCTCCGACATAGTATGCGTAGGGGATGAGAGCCTCGTATCCGTCTCCGCTGTGGAGGTCAATGTAGGCATCCACATTCTTGATAAAAGTCTCAAACAGAAGATGAGCAAGGCGATCTGCTTCAGTACCTTCCTTGTCTCCCGGGAAAACCCTGTTCAGGTTCTTGCCATCTTCAAATACTAAAGACATGGTTCTGTTCTCGAACCCGGACCTGTTGGCCAGGGGGATTATGATCACATTGCCGGTAAGGTCAGCAGGAGCTATCTCATTGGAGAGCTCTATGGCTGCCTGTATCCCTACGTATTCAGCATTGTGTATCCCGGCGGTAATAAGGACCGTCTTACCCGGTTTTTCACCGCAGATTATGACGTGGGGGATATGTATCTCTGTCCCGACAACGTGAATGTGGTCCTTTATGGTTTTGCCCGGCTCAAGAGTATGGCCGGCGATGGTAATGTTATTCATGCTGATACCTCTTTTCATTGGCAAGGTTAGCATGACAAAGACCTCTTCACAAGCCCCTAGGGGGGATATTTGAGTGCGGAAACTATTTATGGCAGCCTGTTCATGTTGTTCTCAAAGAAATCCACACAGATATCAGCCATTTGTTTTTCATCCTCCTTCATCCCATCCCTGAACCAGCTGATTAGTATTTGGAAAAATGCAGCTTCGGAGGCGATTCTGATATAATTGATCTCCGTATCCGCTGTAGGATAAAGAAGCTTTGAAATTGATTTGCCGGAAAAAAGCTCACTCTGCAGGATTCCGGCCTGGTCAAACAGGGCGAGTATATCCTTATCCTCGCGGACAGTACGGAATACATCTTCAAACCACTGGTGTGGGTTCGCATGCAATTCCGGTTTTGAACTAATGTCTGCTATGCGCCTTATCATTTTATCGCCAAGCTCATGTAAAATATCTTGTTTATCAGTATAGTTGCGATAGAATGCCGTTCTGGATACTCCGGCACGGCGCACGATATCACTGACTGTAATCTTTTCGTACGGATGCTCACTCATGAGATGCATAAGTGAAAGCTGCAGACACTCTCTTGTCAGCTGATTGGACTCTTTGTTATTCATTCTCAGAACTTCTTTTTTCTGCATTTCTGTTAATAAATCTTTTGAATTTTTCACTTTTCCCCCTTTGACGTTACAAAAAAAACAAGTATGTAACATCATTTCACGTAAACGTATTATTGTAATGTCCGATGCTATGGGCATTGTAGCTTTTATACTGTGGTGTTACACTTGTAACAACAGAACAATTATAACATCACATGAGGAGGTATAACAAGTATGGAATTGGCAAAAAACATTTCTCACAAAGTACAAAGGCAGGCGTTCAGTATGCTTATAGACAAGTTTCTTGCAAACCTCGATAAATCAGAGAACAGAACAGCAACTTATCTAAAACTGGTAGATCAGGCAGAAAAATTCTGGGGAAAAGATGGAGCCAGGAAAGAAAGCCTTGATAAGGTAAGGAATGCATTTAAGAATCCTGATAACAGATGGGTGAAATTCCTGAACCAAGTAATAGATGAGACAGATCCTCATGTTGCAAAGATGATGATGCTCAATCTCGGCTATGAGGCATTTTTCAGAGGTACAAAAATGATCAGAGCGAATAGGGAAAAGTACGGATGTAATATCCCCTGGCTTATTCTCTTTGACCCTACAAGTGCTTGTAACATGCACTGTGCCGGATGTTGGTCAGGTACTTATGGCCCTAAGCACAATCTGTCTTTTGAAGATATGGACAAGATCGTTACTCAGGGAAAAGAGTTGGGAATATATCTTTACATGATGACAGGAGGAGAGCCTCTTGTAAGGAAGAAAGATATATTGAAACTGGCTGAAAAGCACAATGATGTTGAGTTTTCTATCTATACCAACTCAACACTTGTTGACGAGGATTTCTGTAAAGAAGTTGTAAGACTTGGAAATCTCACATTCCAGCTTTCTATTGAGGGAACTCCTGAGACTAATGACGCAAGGCGTGGTCTGGGACATTATGATGCTGTAATGAATGCCATGGATCTGTTCAAGAAGTATGGAATTGTCTATGGAACTTCTATCTGCTACACAAGACAGAATATTGAAGCAGTCACAGATCCTGAGTTTATAAAGTTTATATCCGAAAAAGGTGCAAGATTCGGATTCTTCTTCCACTATATGCCGGTTGGAAATAACGCTGTTCCTGAGCTTATGCCTACTGTAGAACAGAGAAGGAAAATGGTGGATCAGATACGATTCCTTAGAAGCGATAAGTGTGACATTGGCTTCTTCCCTATGGACTTCCAGAACGATGGGGAAGCTGTTGGCGGCTGCATAGCCGGAGGAAGAAACTACTTCCATATCAATTCAAATGGAGATGCTGAGCCTTGCGTATTTATCCACTTCTCCAATGCAAATATACATACTCATTCAATACTTGGGATACTTCAAAGCCCTCTTTTCATGGAGTATCACAAAGGTCAGCCGTTTAATAAGAACCATTTAAGACCTTGCCCTATGCTTGAAAACCCTAAGCTTTTAAGGGAGATGGTTGAAAGATCCGGTGCCCATGGCACAAACGAAGAATCAGAGGAAACCGTTGAACATCTTTGTGCTAAATGCGATAATTACGCTAAAGAGTGGGGGGCTGTTGCAGATGATATCTGGGCTGGTCAGAAACACTATAAGAAGGCGTATGAGAATTATGCTAAAAAGGACGAAAAGCCTCTAAATATCGTTGCGTTTAGGCACAGACCCAGACATCAATGGTCTATACATAAAAGAGCGTAAAAATATCATGTATTTGGTAAATAATAAAACCTTACACAAAAAGAGTAGCAAAACTTTATATGGAATAATGCGATACAGTATCGCAGGCATGAGCGGAACGGCTGTTGAATGGGGACTCTTTTTCTTATTGAATCAATTGCTGAAGATATATTATCCAATCGCCGCAATAATTGCACTCCTGTTTTCGACCCTTGTGAATTGGTGTGTTGGCAGGATGATACTCTTTAAGGCATCTGGAAACAATAAGCGTGAGATACTGCTTGTTTACCTTGCATGTTTCAGCGGGCTTTTTCTTAACCTTATCATTATGTGGCTGCTGATAAACAAATTTTCAATCGGAGAAATGCTAGCAAAGATGATGGCATCAGTCATAGTATTTGGGTGGAATTATCTGTTTCGTACAAGGATTATTTATAGACATCATCCTTGAGATGTGACCTAATAAGAGGCAGCCATTGCCCCCCACAAAAATATATACTTCTGGCAACACTCATAAGTTCTCAATGCACAAAGATGGAAAGAAGATAGATCTTTTTGGTTTTCATGTAAATCATGATAGACCTGTCCAGGAATCCTTGATATAATAGTTGTTGGGTTACGTTAGTTAATTAACAAACAATATAATAAAGGAGGTTTTTTCTTATGGCACGTTTCACACTACCGAGGGATATCTACCACGGAAAGGGCGCTCTTGAGGCGCTTAAGACACTTGAGGGAAAAAGGGCTATCGTATGCGTTGGCGGAAGCTCAATGAAAAAGGGCGGATTCCTTCAGAAGGTAGAAGATTACCTTAAGGAAGCTGGTATGGAAGTTGAGTTGTTTGAGGGTATCGAGCCAGACCCTTCAGTTGAGACAGTTATGAAGGGCGCCGAGGCTATGCAGAAGTTCCAGCCTGACTGGATTGTAGCAATCGGCGGCGGATCACCTATCGACGCAGCTAAGGCTATGTGGATCAAGTACGAGTATCCTGAGACAACCTTCGAAGACATGTGCAAGGTATTTGGCCTGCCTAAGCTTCGCACAAAGGCTCATTTCTGCGCTATTCCTTCAACATCAGGAACAGCTACAGAGGTTACAGCTTTCTCAATCATCACAGATTACAGCAAGGGAATCAAATATCCTATAGCTGATTTTGAGATCACACCTGATGTTGCTATCGTTGATCCTGAGCTTACACATACAATGCCTGTTAAGCTTGTTGCTCACACTGGTATGGATGCCATCACACATGCTATCGAGGCATATGTTTCAACAGCTAACTGCAATTACACCGATGGCCTTGCAATCCACGCTATCGAGATGATTCAGGCTAATCTTGTTAAGTCTTATAACGGTGATATGGATTCAAGAGATGCTATGCACGATGCGCAGTGTCTTGCAGGAATGGCTTTTTCAAATGCTCTTCTTGGAATCGTTCATTCAATGGCACACAAGACCGGTGCTGCATTTGCAGATAAGGGTGCACACATCATCCACGGCGCAGCTAATGCTATGTACCTTCCTAAGGTTATTGCATTTAATGCTAAGGATCCTACAGCCAAGAAGCGCTACGGCGTGATCGCTGATTACATGAATCTTGGTGGATCAAGTGACGACGAGAAGCCAGCAGTGGAAGGATGACTTTGCCATGGATGAAGAGGGCAAGTTCCCTAAGAGACTGAAAAAGGGTGTGCTTTCGGAGGATGGCATTTACAATATGCTTGAAAGAAACAAGGAGTTAATGAATATACTGGATGGATTTGATATGCCATAGGCTATTACGCAAAAGAGGGCTTTGAAGTAGTGTCAGAGCCATTTATGGAGGATAGGATTCCGCATGTTAAGATGGAGAGAGAATTGTGATAAGAAGATTTAAAGAGCCAGCTGGACGATACCTGACAAAGATAATTGGGCAGGACAGATTTGCTTTTGCAATGACAGATACTTCGGATTTATATGATTTGATAGAATGGGCAAAAAGGGGAGGATATCAAGGCTCTAACATACAGTTTTACGACTTTACAAATGGTAATGTATATAGACCATTTGAGAAGAAACGAGATGTCATCTACGCAGATCCGGCATATTTTGATGGCTTTTATTATATATTACAGGGTGATTATGCAGACAAAAAAGTAAGACTTTATAAATACATGCCAGAAGAAGTTCTAGAATTGATTACTGAGTTGAACCTGGATGAAGTAGATCTTTTTAATATGAGGCTTGCAGGAGACAAAATTCATATTATAAGTCAAGGACGGGGAATGTTTAACTGTTACTATCCAGAAAAGTTTAGTTTTTCTATTGAACCTAACGAAACTGTAACACTTGTAGAAGAAGGTAAGGTTTATATTGATGCTTGGATAGAAGAGGGCTGGGATGATGAAAATGATTGTGCAACTGATGATTATAAGTATTATGGAAAAGTAATTGTCAAAGATTTTCAGGGAAATGTCATTTCAGAAGAAATAGGGTCGTTATATCAAGGGCAGGATGGAACCTGGTGGATAGCATAAAAAATGCCCGCTCATCCAGCGGGCTGATGTACAAAGCGATTATTCAGTTTTAGTTGCTTCAGCTTCTTCCGTCGCCACTGGAAATACTTCCTGTACCAGCAGATTGAAGTAGGCTGAGATCCTATAAGCATAGTCCAAGGAAACGTTCTGCTCGCCATTTTCTATCATGCTGATAGTACGCCTGCTGATTCCAAGTTCGTCTGCCAGTTTATTCTGGCTGAGCTTATTCTTTTTACGAAGGTCATAGAGTTTGTTGGAATAAGACAAATCTTTCAAAACATCATCTCCTCTCGGTAATAGTTAAAGCCTTTCTGACAAGTACCATGATACCAAAAGGAGTGTCCTATATTGCGGACACTAATCGATAGCAAGCTTGCCAAATATTTTGAATGTACTGTATTCGCCTATGGGAAGTGGCTTATACTTTGTGTTTAATGATTGAAGGAAGCTACCAGCTGCTTTCACAATATATTTTTTGAAATAAGTTTTTCCATCCAGGTAAAAGAGTCCGATATCTCCGGAATCAAGACATTCTGTCTGTTCAAACCAAACCAGTTGTCCGTCTTTGAAAGTGGGTTCCATACTATCCCCGTCAAGGTAAACACCAAAGCTGGCTTTTCTTGGAACATAATCATGGATTTCAACTTCTTCAAAGTTATCATCATCAATAAAGTTGCCGGTTCCGGCAGATGCTGTAAACAGTGAGACTTTCATAATGCGGGACTGAAAATCGATAATGTCAGTAGTCTGCTTCTGGTAATCTCCGGACTTTTTCAAAAGCTCAATGTAATCAAGAGCTTTCTTCACACCTTCATCGTTCAGATCCTTGAAGGGATCATTCGGATTTTTTCCGATAAACTCTGTATAAATGTCATTGATGCCAAGTATTTCGCATAGTGCAAGTAGGGTATCAGCAGACGGTATACTGTTTCTCTTTTCCCAGGCGCTGACAGCTGCATTTTTGATATGGATATCATACTTTTCTAATGCGGATGCAATGTCTATCTGGGACATCTTTCTGTTTTTTCTGTGTAATGCAATTACTTCACCGATATTCTTCATGGTCTGCCTCTTTTCTGTCATTGGTGGTATCAAATCTCTGTATAAGAATATACCATGTGAAGCTGCTTGTTTCAATGAAAATCAAATATAATTACAAAAGTGTGATATATAGTAGCCTTGAATTGTAATCAAAATAGAATTATATTTATCTATGTCGGGAGGCGAAACGCAGACAGCACGGCCTGGTGCATTCGGAACTTGTCTGCAGCATTTGGGGAATTTTGGAGGAAATGAACATATGGTAAAGGATGTTTATATGCGTAGGGGGACATGAAGCATCCACCTTCTGCGCATGGATTAGAGGACCTATTTAAGCTGCTCGGACCTCGGAGGATTATAGTCAGCTTAACGAGACAACTTAATAATCAGAAATTCTCAATAACTTGTAAAGGTGACTTTCCCTTTCCTTTTCAAGCTGTTATTCAAAACATTGAATTGGAGGTGACAGGTCTATATGCAGGAAGTTGAGTTTTATTGCAAGAAGTGTCGTAAGAGCATGAAGATGTCTTACACACTTACAGGAGATAAGGATGCTCCGGCCATGAATGGGATCAGCATCCGGTGCCATACACATAAGTGCACCAGAGTATTAACCCTCAAGAATTTTACAGAGGGAAAAATAATACAGAGAGCGGAAGCTTCAGGCAGATGCTATCTGTGAATTGACTTAGAATACAGGCGCGGACTTCCGTGCATAACATGACAATTAAATTAGGGCATCATGATATGGGGGCATGACCCACCGCGGACGCATGATAAGAAATCAGTTAAAGGCTGAGTCTTATTATGTGTCCTTTTCTTTTACCTTTTTCTGGTCTCAGCCCGGAAAGAGGGAGAAGATGAATACAACACTTAAAGAGGAAACACTTGGACAGAGACTTAAGGCAGCAAGGATCAGGAAGAACATGACACAGGAAGAGCTTGCTGAAGCAATGCTCACAACAAAGAGTATGATTTCTTATTATGAGAATGACCATGGCGATATGAAACAGAGCATGATTGCAGAGTTCGCTGATGTTCTTGGGACTACAGTTGAATACCTTATCTGTGGAGTTATCAAGGCCCCGGAGCTGGATGCGGATTCTGTTGAGCTTCTTAAGCTGTTTGGGGCTATGGATGAAAAGACCAAGCAGATTATGCTGGTTCAGATGAGGGCTGTTGCAAAGATCTGACCGATTATTTTATACTACAAATATAATGACAACTAATCTTACCGGTGTTATCATTCGATATATAAGAGAGATAAGCGGAGCAGATAAGAGCTCCCGGAAAGGAAAAGAAAGAGACATGACAACAGTGAATCGCAATTATTGCCTCTATAGCGAAAGTTATGAATCATCACTCCAGAGCAAATCAGAGTGGATGTTTAATTTCATGCGCTCATTTAAGGATAGGCAAATGCGAGAAAATGTTGTTTTGGCTAAGAACCGGATAGTATAGAGACCGGATCGGAAGCTTATAGATAAACATGTTTGCGTACCGCTTACCTTAGATGAAAAGGCAAGCGGTTTTTCTTTTGCCTCAAAATATGCAGAGTTGGCTCAATTGGTACAGCATCGGTCTTGAAAACCGACATTCCTCACGGATATCTGGGTTCGAATCCCAGGCTCTGCGCTATAGATTCGTGGTGTAATTGGCAGCACAGCAGTCTCCAAAACTGTTAGTCCGGGTTCAAGTCCTGGCGGGTCTGTTTTGCACGAGTGGCGAAGTTGGTAGACGCACCTGATTTAGGGCTCAAAGCGTCCGGGGGACGCTTGTTCTGAGCCGACCGAAACGGAGTGGAGACAGGCGCGGCATGTGGGTTCGATCTACGTTCTACTTCGGTCGGTGCTAAGCGCACATCCCCTGGATGTGCAGCACCCCACCTCGTGTACTTGGCCAGAGGCCAGAAAGGAGTCGGAAATGACACAGAATATTCCAGCGATCGATATGGTCGCCACGGGACAGAGAATTACAGATTTAAGAGTGGCAGCCGGTATGTCTGTGAGGGATTTACAGGATGTGTTCGGTTTTGCTACTCCACAGGCGATTTACAAGTGGCAGCACGGAACTGCCATGCCAACACTGGACAATTTAGTCGTATTAGCAGCTGTTTTAGGTGTTGCTATGGATGACATTATCGTAGTCGAAGGGGAATGGCTTTATTCAATAAGCGCATGAACTGAATATAGATTGCAGGCGTTAAAGTGCCTGCGTATGGTCCCATAGTCTAATGGTTTAGGACGCTGGCCTTTCACGTCAGAGATACCGGGTTCAAGTCCCGTTGGGATCACTGTGGCTTCTTGGTCTAATTGGTAAGGACGTCAGCCTCTCAAGCTGGAAATGTCGGGTTCGAGTCCCGCAGGAGCTATTATGGGTGGGTATGCCTAGCAGCGAGGGCAAGGGTCTGTAAAACCCCCACATCAGAAACATCGCAGGTGCAACTCCTGCTCCCCCCACTATGTTTGCGTGACCGAGATGGCTTATGGTATCGCTCTGCTAAAGCGAAGCACGGCTAAACTGTGCCGAAGGTTCGAATCCTTCCGCAAACGCTCCGGGTAGGTATGCCTAGTGGCGAAGGCAGGGGTCTGTAAAACCCTGACAAGGAAACACCGTGAGTTCGAGTCTCACCCTGCCCACTTAAGTGTCATCTGATGACACTATACAAATAGGTCCGACAGGGCGATAATACTAACAGAACAAAGATATGGAGCTGCGAGGAGCAGTAGAAAGTTAAGAGGATTTATTGTAAATGTACTACGTAACTATCAACAAGCAATTTAATAACAAACAGTTTATGCAGTTCTGCAAAAATCAGAAGTGCTTTGTTAGTTATGCAAATTGCAAGTTGGTGGAAAGTGGTCCAGGATATGCCAAATGATGGATGATCCGGAGCATTAAGAATAAATGAGGTCATTGAGATCTGTAGCCACTTAGCTTGCAAGAGTTAAGTGGTTTTTTAATGCGAAAAAGGAGAATGGAAGAATGGATTATCCAGTAATTGATATTGAAGGAACAGGAATTAGGATTAGGAAACTGATCAGAGAGAGCGGACATACAGTGCCAGAGGTTTCTGAGTACCTGGGAGCAAGCACATCCCTTGTATATAGATATCTGCGAGGGGAAGTGCTTCCAAGCATAGATAGGATTGTAGCGCTTTCAGTTTATCTGGAAGTTCCGATTGATGACATAATTGCAGTCGATTAAGACTGCGCGTTGCGGCATGGGGTAATGGTAGCCCACAGGATTTTGGTTCCGGTAATCTTGGTTCGATTCCAAGTGCCGTAGTTAAGACATGGTAGCCAAGCTGGAAAGGCAGCGGACTGCAACTCCGCCAACGTGGGTTCGAATCCCACCTATGTCTCTTAGGGCTTGTAGCTCAACTGGTAGAGCTGGGGACTGAAAATCCCTGCGAGGTGGTTCGACCCCACCCGGGCCCATTATGCTTCCTTGGCAGAGCGGATATGCACCGGCCTTTTAAGCCGAGAGATGCGGGTTCAACCCCCGTGGGGAGCACTAAGCTGTTGTAGCTCAGTTGGAAGAGCAGTAGACTCTTAATCTGAAGGTCGTGGGTTCGAGCCCCACTAACAGCATTATTGCGGTATAGCTCAATTGGTAGAGCACCTGACTCTGACTCAGGGCGTTGCAGGTTCGAGTCCTGCTACCGTAGTTCTGGACACATAGCTCAATCGGCAGAGCGCCCGGCTGTTAACCGGGAGGTTGTGGGTTCGATTCCCTCTGTGTCCGCTATTCCAGGATAGCGTGGGAGGTAGAGCATCCGCTTCATACGCGGAAGGTTATGGGATCATGGCCCATTCCTGGGACTCTTTTCCTATAGAGGTGCTTTGTAGATTAGCTATCCAATTTATCAACCACGAGTTTATATACAATGAGATAAATCTCCAATAAAATAAAAATAGAGGAGGCAATATCGATGGATGATGGATATAGAAAAGTAATGGAGATCCTAGAAGCAAATAGATTTAGACACATGTTGGAGCCTTTGGATTACACTGTGTCTTGGGAAGAACCTGACAGGGTAAAAGGACTTGACCTTGAAGCTACAAAGAATAGAGTGTGCAATCTGATTAAAACAAAGGGATTAAAAGATAAGACCATTGCTGATAAATTGGGTATTACTCCGCAGGCTGTTAATAAATGGCGACATAAAGGATCTTTTTTTGTGATTGAAAACCTTTATATTCTCAGTGGCCTTCTGGGTGTAAGTGTTGATAATCTTTTAGTCCCTGTAGCCGTAAAGAAATGGGAAGTTTTGATTGAGAAAAGATGAGAGCCCTAATGTTAGTGAAGCAATGAATCAGTTTGGAATAATCGGAGTTTTGAAATGAGCAGAGTACTTGTGATTCCTGATGTACATTTAAAGCCATGGATTTTTGATATGGCTGATAGAGTTGATGAGAACAGCTACGATGACATTGTAATTCTCGGAGATTTGGTAGATGATTGGGGAAAGGGAAATGATTTAGACGCATATAACGAGACTTTGGACAGGGCTGCTGAATTTGGAAAAGAGCATGACCATTCATTGTGGTGCTATGGCAACCACGATGTATCCTATTTTTGGGATGCCATGGAATCGGGGTATTCTGTCCAGGCAAGGATAACTGCTATTGAAGGTATTACCAGACTGGAGCGTGTTATTGAAGAACGTTATAGATTTGTCCATAAAATTGATGATGTGCTGTTCAGTCATGCCGGTCTTACGGAGAGTTTTGTCTTTCAGACGTGTGGATATCATATGAAAGAGATTGATGATATCCTTGCAAGGATTAACCGTATGGGTAAGCAGGAACTGTGGAGGGATAATTCACCGATTTGGGCAAGACCTCAGGCTGATTTCTACCGAATGTTCAGGGATGATCTCTTTTACCAGGTTGTGGGACATACACCTGTAGAGGAACCACTTGACCTTGGAGGCGTACTGACGCTGGATCTTTTTTCAACATACTCAAATGGGGATCCGTATGGTAACCAGAAGTTGTATATTGTGGATACTGCAACCCGGAAATATGAAGAAGCATAATTTTTTTGCAGATTTAGAAAAGTGCTTTACAAGTCATAATACAGGTGCTAATGTAAATACATAGGAAGTGCCTGTCCTATTTATTTTGATGCAATCATCAACATAAATATGCGGTCGCTTCCTTTTTTGTTAAATTAAAACAGAAATACTACGAAAGGTAAGGTTTTAAGCTTTCAATGAGAAATATGATGTTTACAAATTTCACAGCCATAGAAACTACAGCATATGATTGCACGATCGATATGCTTAGTACTCGTGCGCTCGATTTGGCGACATCACGCGGCAAAAAAGGTATAGAAAGAAATAGAAGGATAGATTATAAAGTCCGATGTTAGACTGATACCAGGCACATTGGAATAATAATCAGGGTTTTAGGATCTATCCGTGAAAGTGGGTAGGTCCTTTTTTAATATAAAAAATGATGGGCGGTAGTTCAATGGTGAGAACCGGTGTCTTATATGCATCTAACCTGAGTTCGATTCTCAGTCGCCCTATTAGGGAATAGTTAGCAGGCACTTCTTATTCCTGAAAAACTTAATACTTTAGCAGAAGTCTACAGGCACGGACTTCTGCACCGCGGGTCTTGGGACTGCATGGGGTGGTCGCCTGCTTTGCAAGCAGGATATTCAGGTGGGTTCAATTCCCACAAGATCCATTTAAGCTTTCGCCTTCCTAGCTCAACTGGCTAGAGCATCTGCCTTGTAAGCAGAGGGTTCAGGGTTCGAGTCCCTGGGTAGGCTTTTGGCTCTATAGTATAAAGGCTATTATGCCGGACTGTCTATCCGGAGATCAGAGTTCGATTCTCTGTAGAGTCGTTTATATTGCGGGATAGTCTGGAGATGGTTCCAGCCCAGCCTCATAAGCTGTGCAACGCAGGTTCGAATCCTGCTCCCGCGACTAAGCTATAGAAAATTTGCAGGTTTCAGCTTCATGTTTTATCAACCACGAGTTAACTGACAGTCAGTATGTATAGGGATATCATTTAATTAAATGGATTGTGCGCCGTCACATTAATCCGGTGGTGGTGTGAAAATCAGATGGTGTCCACCTATCGGGCGTCGCCGTAACAGTCGGATTTACAAGATTTGGGAAAATAAGTATAGCAGGGAGAGATGATAGAAATGCGTTTTGATGAGATGGACAAAAAGATGCGTGTTTACGAGCAGTCCTTAGATCAGGTATTGCTTCCGGATATTTATATGGTGGCAAGGCTTGATGGCAGAGGCTTTACAAGACTTACTAAGGAAGTCTGTCATTTTGAAGCACCATTTGATGAAAAGTTTAGAGATATGATGGTGAAAACAACAAAAACTCTCATGGATTGCGGATTCAGAGTAGTATACGCCTATACAGAAAGCGATGAGATTTCATTATTGTTTGCGGCAGATGAAGATGCATTCGGCAGAAAAGTGCGCAAGTATAATTCAACACTTGCTGCTGAAGCAAGCGCAGTCTTTTCGCTTGAACTTGGGATGGCGGCAACATTTGACTGTAGAATGGTGCCTCTTCCAAATGCTGAGAGAGTTGAGGATTACTTCAGATGGCGTCAGGAAGATGCTAACAGGAATGCGCTAAATTCACATTGTTACTGGATGCTCCGAAAGGAGGGCACATCAGTTCATAAAGCTACGTTAGAGTTGAAAGGAAAAGGTGTTGCGTATAAAAATGAGCTGCTTTTCAGCAGAGGAATCAATTATGATAAGTTGCCCTCATGGCAGAAACGAGGCGTAGGCATGTGGATAGAAGAGTATGGAAAAGAAGGATTTAATCCGCTTACTGGTGAAACAAAGATGACAACACGTAAAAGAATACATGTAGATTACGAACTGCCGTTAGGTGATGAATATGGCAGCTTTATTCGGAAATTTACTTAAGGAGGATGAAAAGAAAAATGAGAAAATTAGCATCAATACAGAAGATAAAGGAAGTCTTTCCAATACCCGATGCAGACAGACTGGAACTTGTTCAGGTTCTTGGATGGAAGTGTGTCGGAGGAAAGGGAGAATTTCATGTGGGAGATCTGGTGGTCTATTTCGAGATAGATTCCTTTCTCCCTGTATGTGAGGAGTTTGAATTCCTGAGAAAGAGTTCCTACAGAAGTAATGATTTTATGGGTGAAGGATTCAGATTAAAGACTATGAAGTTCAGGGGAGAGATATCCCAGGGATTATGCCTTGGGATTGATAAGCTCTCAAAGCTTCAGGGGATGAGTCTTGAAGAAGGAATGGATGTGACGGAAATCCTTGGAGTTCGCGAGTGGGAAATGCCAGAAAGGGCAGGATCAGGAGGAACCATGATAGGTGATCGGCCCGGATATATACCTAAGACTGATGAGACAAGGATACAGTCAGCGCCGGAGCTGCTTAATGAGTTTAAGGGGCTGCCTTATTACATAACAACCAAGATGGATGGTTCAAGCCATTCCATAGGTGTAAGGGACGGAGAAATTTCTTTTACCGGCCATAACTTCACTTATAAGGATGACGGAAAGTCAGCGTTTGTGGAGCATGTAAAAACAGCAGGTATTCCAGAAAAGATGAAGGTATATGCAGAGGAACATGGACTGAGCTCTTTGGTTCTCCAGGGAGAATGGTGCGGGGAAGGAATACAGAAGAACAGACTTAGGCTTAAGAAGCCAGAGTGGTTTGCATTTACGGCAAGAGCTGATGATAAGAGAACTGACCTGGCAACGCTTAAGGAAATCTGCAGATATGTCGGATGTCAGATGGTTCCGGTGGAAGAGGAAGGCGATGATCTCTTAGCAAAGTATCCTGATGAGGCGGCTCTATTAGCAAGGGCAGAAGGTGTTGGATACAATGGGACAATACGAGAGGGAATAGTAATAAGGCCTGTTACGCCTGTTCACTCTTATACACTTAGCGGGCCTTTATCAATGAAAGTGATAAACAACAAGTATCTAATGAAAAATGATGAGTGATCATAGACGGGAGGCAGCATGATATCAACTTTATATGAACCATTCAGGCACTGGTCAGAAAATGGATCTGTTTATATCCTGTCTGATACGCATTTTAAAGATTCTGATTGTAAACTCATGGACCCTGACTGGATAGAACCAGATGAACAGGTTAATATCCTGAATTCTGTGATCATGAAAAATGACACATTTGTCTGCCTGGGAGATGTTGGAAGTCCTGAATATATAAAAAAGCTCAGGGTCAGAAAGAAGATACTGCTTCTTGGAAACCATGACAGAAGGGGAGATTACAAGGACCTTTTCAATGAGATATATTCCGGTCCACTATTTATAGCAGACAAGATTCTTTTGTCACATGAGCCGGTATACGGACTTCCGTGGTGTCTTAACATCCATGGACATGACCATAGTAACATGGAGATGTACAAGGAAGGCTGCAAGCATTTAAACCTTGCAGCCAATGTATGCGGATATACTCCGGTCAATCTTGGAAAACTGATAAAAGACGGGATTCTATCTGATATCGACAGTATACACAGGATCACGATTGATCATGCAGTGGAGAAGAAAGAAAAGAAGTGGATTAGTAAAGAGACACAGCAATGAAATCGAAGATATTAGAGTTTATAGAAAATAATACAGATAGCTGGGAAGAAAAGCTGAATGCAATGCTCATTAGGATAAGCCGTAATGGTGATTTGGCTTGCTTTAAGTATATGGCAGAAGCTGATTTCTCAGATCCACTGGTATGCGAAGCAAGAGGAATTATAATTGACGTGGTTCAGCGCGTAGTGGTCTGCTGGCCGTTTGATAAGTTTTTTAATGTACAGGAACAGTATGCTGCAGATATTGACTGGAATAGCGCCATGGTGCTGGAAAAAATAGATGGCTCTATGATAAAGCTTTTCTGGTACAAAGGTGCTTGGAGATTTGCGACAAGTTCTACCTGTGATGCTAAGGATGCTGCTATTCCAGGGTATAACGAACTGACTTATGCGGACATAATTGCCCGTGCTGAAAACGTAAATGAGATTCCTTTTGAGGAACTGAATAAAGACTATACCTACATTTTTGAGCTTGTTTCTCCACTTAGTCAGATTGTTGTCAGATATGAAATGACTGAGCTGTTCTTCCTGACCGCAAGAAATAATCTTACAGGTGAAGAGTTGGATACAGAGCTTCTGCAATTTAGGAGACCCAGGAGCTTTGCACTAATATCTTTGAATGAGTGTCTTGTTGCTGCTCTTGCGCTAAATAAGGGTGGCGAGATAGAGTATGAGGGTTTTGTCGTGGTTGATGAGAAACATAACAGGGTCAAGATAAAGTCTCCGGCATACGTGGCTATGCACAGATTATCTACGAATAAAGTGTTCACCGTAAAGAGAATGGCTGAGTTTTTCTGTAATGGTGAGGATCTTTCAAAGCTGGCAAAAGATTTTCCGGCTAATGCCCATATCATTAAGTACTATGATTGGCAGTTTGCTGAGATGAAGCATAAAGCAGAAGACATGATGCTTTATTCCAGGCGCCTTTATGAAGAATACGACCACGACAGGAAAGCAGTAGCCATGACCATAAAGGATTCTCCATACGCATGGGCTGGATTTAAGGCAATTGGGAACGAAAAGGACATCAGTGATATCATGGCAGTGCTTGCACCGGCAAATGTTGAAAAACTGATTGTGGAGTATCCTGAGATAAGTAATTGAAAGCTGAGAAATTATTATTGACGTTATAGGGAGGGACTTAATGAGTTCTATAACTTTTGTGATCGGAGCAACTGCTTCTGGAAAATCATTTTATATAAATGAAATGTTTTCGCAGGAAGACGTAGACATTTTAAATGCATATGATTATCAACAAAGAGCATATGATGAGGCAGGGTATGAAGACGCAATTCCAATTTCTGTGCAGAAAAAATGTGTTATGAAGGCTAATAGTATGCTTCTCGAAGATATTTTGAGAGACGTTAAGGCAGGCAAGAAAGTTGTTGTAGAGCAGACCTTCTATAAGGCCAAGCGACGTATTGCATATATTGATGAAATCAGGAAGTGCGGTGATGTGACTATAGATGTCCATGTAATGTGCCCTGATGATGATCAGTGGAAGATGAATATCCAAAAGCGTGGATTAGATGATCGGTTTGAATATTATAAAGCTATTGAAACAGAAATAGAGTTTCCAAACCCAAGTGAAGGCTTTGACAATATCTTTGCTGTAAAAAATGGCAAACCTGTCCTAAGAATGGATGATCCTAAGCCTGAAATAGTTGATATAGCAAGAAAAGAGCTACAGAAAGAAGCAGAGATGATTAAGGCTGAAGATGCTAGGAGAGAAGAAAAGGAAAAACTCATAGAGTCTATGAAAAAAAGACCTTTTTGGCATTATTGTGAGGTCTGTGGAAAAAAAGAATATATAACTGCTGAGCAGGCATATATGAGTGGATGGGATTATCCTCCTCACATTGGGATGTTTGGAGTGCTTAGTCCAAGAACATGTGGTAATTGCTCTGACATGGATACTCTATGGGCAAAGTTTATTGCAAAAGATGAATCGAATTGTTTTACTACATCAGAATTAAATGAGTCAGAACGGAAGACATTGCAAAGAATTAAGGGAGAACCTGAAAGCTTGCTGACAGAAGATGCGTGGGATTTATGAATATCAGTTAAAAGAATGTAGCTTATGAATTCGGGAATCGAAAACAATAATAGAAATAGTATTAAATATCGCCCTATTACATTTGATTCAGCTAAGAAAATGTTCACATACTTGCAGGATGTTGGGGATTTATATAGTCCTGATGAACGTATCTATGTATTTAACTATAGTGAATCTGGAGCGCTTGCGGTGTATAGGATTTGTGAGCTAAGAGCCAAAGAGCTTAGTAGGGACAGTGAGAAAGCTGATGAATACTGGGGTGCATTCCTCGGACCAGGAGGAAGTATCTATGACGTTCCTGGCGAACAATGTGGCGTTGATTATACAATGAAGTTCTGTGAGGACTGGTACAAATCAGAATGGTACGACACCAGAGATTATGCTGATTTAGTTTTATGAGAGAAGATGAGGCACTAGAAGGATGGAAACAGGAGAATATAGATGCAAACTGAGGACATCACATTTAAAATAACAGGCAGAGATGCGAAAAAACTAAATGAATTCCAAAAGCTTCATGATGGCTGTCTTGAGGGACTGGCTGGAGACAGGTTTTCCTATTCTTTTTCACCAACATCTCTTGGCATGGCAATAACAGTCAGCTGTTCTTGCGGGCAGAAACTATTTCTTGGTAACTTTATGGACCATGATGAGAAAGAGGTTGATATGAGTAAATACGGACCTCTTTCACAAACTGATATTGAGAACAAGAAGTTCGAAGAAGATGCGTTCAGAATTCTGCAGATGGAGAGTCCACGTATATGTATGATAGCATCTGCAAGAAAACAGACATTTACTATGATATATTTCTTTGCTGTGGGAGTTGCATGTAATGCTGACCCGAGAATCTCAAAGTCTATTCTCTATATCTACAGTTTGGATAAGTACCATCATCAGACGAATAACTACACAGGTTCTGAACGGGAGAACATAGAATTATTCTTCAGACACTTTAAGCAGAAGATTTGTGATGAGATTGAAAAATATGATTGTGACAATAAAGCTCTTTTAGAGAAATTGTATTCATGATACGAATTGACAGAATAAGAAGGTGAGAATAATGGGACGAGATGAAAATGTAGCAATATTCCAGGATACGGAAAAAATGTGCAAAGAGAACGGTCGATTAAGGGAGTCTATAAAACTGGCATCTGAGAATCAGAAGCTTATTCTGGAGGGCGATTCAACATTTGCATATGACAATGATAAATATGATGAGGCGGCTAAGATTATAGTCTCAAAGAAAAGAGCATTAGAAGCTGCAAGTGCATACAAAGGGATGAGAGTTGCTGTTCATAATTTTGCTTCAGCAACAAATCCGGGCGGTGGAGTAGTTAAGGGATCTACAGCCCAGGAAGAATGTCTGTGCAGATGCTCGACTTTGTACAGCATGCTTAATACCAAGGAGATGTGGAATGGATTTTATGCTCCCCACAGGAATGCAGCTGATCCAATTCACAATGATGACATTATATATACTCCGGGAGTTGTAGTGTTTAAAACAGACACAGCAGCTCCTGTTGCCATGCCAGAAACTCAGTGGTATGAGGTTGACGTTATTACCTGTGCTGCTCCTAATCTACGGGAAAATCCAAGTAATCCATATAATAAGAGCGATGGAACGAAAAAAGTGAAAATATCAGATAAAGATCTGCTTGAGCTTCATGAAAAGAGGCTAAGGAGAATATTGGATGTTGCCGTGGCTAATGCTGATGAAGTAGTTATATTGGGGGCATTTGGATGTGGAGCATTTCAGAATAAACCAGATATTGTTGCCAAAGCTGCATCAAATGTGATAGGCGACTTCCTACACCTGTTCAAAAATATAGAGTTCGCCGTATATTGCAGTCCAAGAGATAGCCGAAATTATGACGTGTTTAAGAGGTTATTAGCTAACAGATAGGAATAGGGATAATGAAATTTGGCGATTTAAGGCAAATGATAGATAGAACAGCAAGGATACAGATTTGTGATCACTTCTCTGGAGATTATATGGATTACAGATTTGTTGAGGATGTCCCACATGAAAATGATAGCAGGACGGTCTTTGGTATCGGGCTTGTGAGAAGCGAATACAGAGAAGAGGGAGTGTTAAGCTATGGGCGAAATTGCTATGCAATAGAGATAAGACTATTGGAACCAAAACAATTCTGAGTAGCAAGGTATTAGAATATGAGGCAAACCACTTATTTTTCAATATTTTCTCACATAATCGTATCTCACCATTATCTTACATTAAAAATATATAAAAATGCATTAAAACCTTTAAAAACCATTAAAAAACATTAAAATCCATTAAATATACAATAAAGTCATTAAAAGCCTTTAAAAAGTGATATAATACCATTAACAGGAGGTATCACTTTCATGAACAAATCAGCTGAAATTTTTAAGCCAGGGGCATTACCTGTGACTACTTATATTTCCAGAGAAGCTGCGCTAGGTTTTACTTATGAGGAGAGACTTGAGCAGGCGTTAAATATGTCTGGGTATATAACACTTATTTCCGGTCCATCCAAAATAGGAAAAACGGTACTGTGTGAAAGAGTTGTGGGAATCGACAACCTTGTAGAAGTATTGGGTTCAGACTTTTTGAATA
Organism: Butyrivibrio sp. LC3010; assembly: GCF_000424385.1. GTDB lineage: Bacteria > Bacillota > Clostridia > Lachnospirales > Lachnospiraceae > Butyrivibrio. The sequence continues at coordinate 329,468 of NZ_AUJU01000001.1, forward strand.
AAGAAAATGTATGGAAGACAATCGGTGCAAAGGCAGGGATGCCTTTATCGGGAATGGTTACTACAGGAAATACTGATAATTCTATATCTGAGGAGTACATTGTAACACGAGAAAATGTTATAGCTTATTATCAGGAGCATGAACTTGTGCTGCTTATTGATGATTTTCATTACGCAAGCGAAGAAATACAGCGATTTTTATCGCAACAGCTGAAAGACGCTATCAGGAAAGGACTAAAGGTAATAATATCTTCGCTTCCTCACAGATGTGACGATGCAATCAGAACCAATCCTGATCTGCAGGGACGTATAAGTATAATCGATATTAAGCCCTGGTCTAAGGATGAATTGAGACAGATTCCAAGAAAAGGATTTGCGCAGCTTGGAATATATGTTGATGATAAGTATATTGAAAGCTTAGTCGGCGAGAGCCTTGCATCACCTCAATTGATGCAATTGTTATGCCTGAATCTGTGTGTGCTTATAAAGGCAGATTCTGGTAATGCAGTTGATGTTAGCGAAGAGATTATAAAAAAAGCTTATAAGTTTTCAACTCTGAACCTGGACTTTAAAAACGTCACTGCTGTTATCAGTAATGGAAAGACAAAACGTGGTAGAGAACGAAAAAAATATTGTACAAGCAAGGGAGAGTTGGATTTATATTCGCTTATACTTGAAGCTATTGCTCAGGATCCGCCTATAGAGGAGATTGGATTCGATGACCTGTTGACGAGAATCAATAAAACAATTGTTGGAGATGATAAGGTTACACCTAAATCATTAAAAGAATATCTGGGCAACATACAGGAAGTCCTAAACGATAAAAACAGAACTTTTGAGGTTCTTGAGTGGAGAGATAACGTACTGTATGTTATAGAAGCATTATTCTTATTCTATTTACGTTGGGGGCGCAATGAACAGGGAACAGAGTATTGAGTTTATTCAGGCTATAGAAGACACTAAAGCGTTAGAAAGAGCAATTTTAGATATCATAGATGAATTGAAATCAGAGGGATCCAAAGAAATCGCAGATGGCTTAGAGCAGCTTATACCGATATCAAATAATAGATTTTCTGTAATTGGCCAGAAGGAACTATTACAGGAATCCAAAAGAAGAGCTATCAGCATACTTAAGAGTGAACCCCAATTTAATCACGTCAGCGAGAAAGAAGCATGTTGCATCGTTGAGAGAGTATTAGGAAAGGTGCAGCTTTATCTGCAGGATATGTTTAAGCGACAGCCACATACTAAATGCACTGACAGTATTTTGAGTATGCAAAAGTGTTTTGATATTGGTAATGAATATGATCTGCAACATATAGTATATGCTCTGCTAAGAGCAGTGTTTCCGCTTGCCAGAATAGAAGAGTATCAGGATGCAGGAGCGTGTGCTGTTAGAAAAGACATATGTATTGATGAGTTTGACATTGCGATAGAGTTAAAATGTACAAGAGATAGCCTTTCCGCTAAAAAGCTTTCAGAGGAAGTAGCATCTGACATTGTTCACTATGATAATAAAAACATTTTCTTTTTAATATATGATAAAGCCAGAATAATAGACAATATCGATGTATTTAGGGATACCTATGAGAAAACTGACATGAGTAAAAACGTGAAGGTGTTTGTGATGCTATAGAAACCGATAAACATTCCTCGGCATCTTTTTTTGGCCAAGGGAATTGCACAAATAGCCAGTATGGATGTTTTTAAATACAAAAAATAATAGTTAGCTGTCTGGCTGAGATGGATGAAATATAGTCGTAATACTGAGCATCAGCTCATGAGTGCGCTGCACTTGTGGCTGGTGCTTTTTCTTTTGTCCTTTTGTTCGAAATTCTCGAACCTAAAGTTCTATTTCTAAGAGAACGTATTATTCCGTCACGTTCCGTAGAATTACATATTAGAAATGAGCAGAGTGTTGGTTATTCCAGATGTGCATTTAAAGCCCTGGATTTTTGATAAAGCAGATAAAGTAACTAGGGATTCTTTTGATGACATTGTAATTCTTGGAGACCTTGTAGACGATTGGAACAGGGGAAATGACCTCGATGTTTATAGGGAGACATTGGACAGGGCTGCAGAGTTTGGGAAAACTCATGACAAATCCCTATGGTGTTATGGAAATCATGATGTTTCATATCTTTGGGATGCTATGGAATCAGGTTATTCAATACAAGCAAGGGAAACGGTTATTGAAGGGATTACCAAGCTAGAGCGTGTGCTGGAGGATCGCTACAGATTCGTGCATAAGATTGAAAATACTCTTTTCAGTCATGCGGGACTTACTGAGACTTTTGTACTTCATGCATGTGGATATCATATCAAAGACATAGATGAGATTATCACAAAAATTAATCATATGAAAAAGGATCAGTTATGGAGAAACAGTTCGCCAATCTGGGCAAGACCTCAAAATGATTTTTACAGGATGTTCAGGGATGACGTTTTTTACCAGGTAGTTGGGCACACTCCAGTGGAGGAACCACTCAACCTGGGTGGAGTATTGTCTTTGGATCTTTTCTCGACATACTCTGACGGTAGTGCTTATGGTAATCAGAAACTATATATTGTAGATACTGAAGGAAGGTCTTATTCAGAAGCTGAGGAGCAGTGAAGAATTATGTTTTTTGAGGATGATGATAAACAATACAAACTGGTGGCACCGGACGTTGACAGTCTTATTCGTTATTTTGACAGCAGGGATTTGATCAATGCCAGAAAGTCAACGCCGGAATTGTTTGCTGCCATGAAACCAATATTTGAAATACTAAAGCCGCTGGCACCAATCAGGAAGAATAGTGATGTAAAGGCGCTGTGGATTAGGATTCCGCGAGGTACGATTGATGACTACGACAGCTTTGAAGATATGAAGCTTTATGGTGATGTAGAAACCTATGAGGAATATGAGCAGCGCTGGAATCATGATTATCCGGATGAGTATATCTGGTATGAACTTGTAGTTGCTTGGTGCCTCGATAGAAATGGTGAACTTAGTTATTATGGCATGGATCTGGGAAATGAGAGAATAATCGCTGCATCCATGGATGACGTAGTGTTTGAAGGAAGAGGATATTACGCTGAAGAGGCAGCAATAAAGCTTTGTGAACTTATAATACCGGCAGTAAAGGAGGCCATGTGCCTTCTTAAGGAAGGAAAATATAATGATCTTGTCGAAAAAGAGCTTCCATATGAATTCCGTACAGGCGTGGTAAAGCGTTCTGATATTTGGAACACTGATCCAGAAACTAAGGAATATGCTTATGATGGATTATCTGAAGAAGCTGTGAGTCGGTTTAGGGAAATGATCGGTTCCGGTGTAAATGATCTGGATAAAATCGGACGGATCAAAGATTTTACTGCAAATGATTTCTTCAAGGCATGCAAACTGGGATATGATGCAATAGGAAAAGACACCAGTAGATTCTCATTATCAGAGATGTATATGCGTTTTTCGGATGGAAGGGACGAAGGTCTGACGGGTAAGGGCCATGGTCTTAATGAGGGTCCGGGTATAGATTTTGAAGATCCTAAAGCCTGGGATGAGTGGTATTACAACAGAGAGCAGCAAGGTGGTCATCCCTGGGAAGTTGTCCCCGGTGGAAACAGCACACATATGGAGCTGTATGTCTGCAATGATAAACGTGATCTTGTATGGGATTTACGAGGAGGCGAGATTACAGAGGAAGAGTATCAGGAAAAGATCAAGAAGGCAGGATATTACTTTTATATAGTCGGCGTTCACAGACAGTTTGAGTCAATAAGCTTTTATCTTGCGCTATCAGATGCAGGCCTTCCGGTAATAATTGGAAGTGCTGAAGAAATGGTGGCAAGTTTTGATGGATCAGATTATGTAGGAGTCGTTCCGCACCATATGTACACCAGATATTGTTCGGATCTTTTTCCGGATGAATATGGTGATATCATAGATTTTACGCATGTCTATAAAGATGAGGATGCCTGGTTTAACAAGATCACATGGCTTCCAGAGGAACCTGCAGTATTGGTGCAGGACTGATATAAAAACATGGATGCAATTTATAGCAGGAAGTTTTCAGCGTAATACTCATTTGTAAGCTCTTTAATGAAGCCCTCAGGCGCTCTGACAACGGTACTTTCGCGTATGTTCCGGATGATGAGCGGATACTTGGGGGCTTTTGTATTAAATCCGAGAAGGGCATATTTGTTGCCGTCAAGACCAACGAAGATCCTCTTATACATACCTTTTCCAAGACCAAGGTGGGCATACTTCCACACATCGCGGTCAAATTCCCTCTGGGCGATATCATCCTTGTCATGACCGTTGTTTACGGTAAGCTTGCTGGTGAAGTCATTCTCGGAATATGAGATGCTGCCAAGAGAGATGGTCACACCATATTTCTCTTCAAGACTTGCAACAGCTTCCTTAAAATCTCTTCGGAATTCAGTTAGGGTATTCTTGTTTATTTCCATTGTTATCTCCAATTAAAAATCAAAATAATCTCTGATAGCAAAGCCAACACCGTTATGGTCGCTGTCTTTTGTAATATAGTTTGCAAGCTTCTTTATATCACTGCGTGCATTCATCATGACGATAGAAATTCCTGCGGTGGTTAACATATCGCGATCATTGTCGGCATCTCCGATAGCCATTGTTTCTTCTATGGAGATATCAAGGAGAGAAGACAGAGTCTTAAGGGCGGTACCTTTTGATACTCCCTCAGCATTCATTTCAAGGCTTGCTTCTTCTGCAAGTGCAAATGTAAGGGGGAGGTCTTTTAATTCCTCATAACCGTGGTGACGGTCTTCCTGATTCCGGAAGTATATGTTTATCTTGGTGATGGAATTGTGCTTTCGACTTTCAGCAGCCATGTCATCAACTTGTCTGGTTACTTTAAGGTACATTGGCTGGTAAACTCCCATATGGAAATCGTCCATGTGGTTGATATCAGCTGAAGATACAATGGATTCATTTTCTGTGAGGAAAGTGAGCATTCCGTCGTATTTATCTGCGACTTCAATTATTCTTTCAAAGCAGGAAGAAGGTACTTCTTTTCTGTAAATGACCTTCATGTCCATGCAGTCATATATTATTGCGCCACTGTAGCAGATGGCATAGCGGATCATGGGAGTTATCTCAAAGTACTCCTTCATTTCAACAAGTGCTCTGCCGGTTGCGTAGGATAGGTGTACTCCTTTATCAGCTACCAATGAAAGATCATCAAGCGTCTCAGGTAGAATTTTTTTATCCGATGTAAGAAGGGTGCCATCCATATCCATTGCAATCAGCCTGTAGGGTAGGAAGCCTTCTTTGTTGTTAGCTTTATTTGAAATAGGCATAATAACGTCCTCTTGTATATCTGTGTTCATCCTTGCAAATTATACATGATTTTGAAGAAATGCCAAGGTGCGGCATATAATTTCAGACTGACTACTTGAATTCCATAACTGTCTTATGAAAGTCTATTTCTGTCATAATTGGTACATCAACTGTCTATTTAGATTCCATTAAATCCTGAAATCTTGATAAATACTCCCTTATTCTTTTTTAGTCATCCTTAGTAACAACGAGCCAATCAAAAAATACATGATAATAATTATAAAAATCCAATGAAATTGATATGGGGATATTGCTGGGTGATGTATAACATAATTACAGAGAGGGCACACAATGAATAGATAGAAAAAACGATGAATATTGTGTTTTAAAAACCCGGGAAATAATATTATAAGCTCAGAAAGAAAAAAGCAACAGCCAACTGGCTAACATATACCATAACCAAGAAAGGGGTAAAATACTATGAGATTTAACGATGTTCAGGATACAAGAAAAGCAGAAGTTAAGAGAGAGCAGAGAAACGAAGCATTCCATAAAATGTATGATGAATGCCTTGAGAAGCTTTCAGCATTCTATAACAGAGAGAAGATGACAGTAGCTTTTGGAGCAACATTTACACTCTGATTCTTCAAAGGATAGATTAAGTTGAAATGAAACCAAATAGGATTATATCCCCGGAGATGTTGACTAATTTTGGGTCAATGCTCCGGGGATTTTTACGTTATAATATTGATACATTATGATGAAGTGAGGGGGATAGTTTTTTGGAAGAGATTTTTGATGTAACAGATGATAATGGCTTTCCTGTGGGCAGGACAGTTACAAGGTCAGAGGCTCATGATAAGGGAATACCGCACAGGACTGCACATATATGGATAGTGCGAAAGGCTGGTGATTCATATCAGGTGCTGCTGCAGAAGAGAAGTGCTAATAAGGAATCGTTTCCTTCAATGTATGACACTTCTTCAGCTGGGCACATCCAGGCTGGTGATGATCCGCTGGAATCAGCTCAGCGAGAATTGTTCGAGGAGCTTGGAATAAAAGCCTATGAGGGAGATTTTACTTTCGCGGGTAAGTTCCATATAAAATATGAGATGGAGTTCCATGGCAAGATGTTCAAGGACAACGAGGTTGCTTGTAGGCTTGGTGACAATATTTGTCGTATCGATAATGGCAGCTGCATTTTGTGACCTGAAATTTGATAATAAGGCTACATCAATATTAGTTTATCTGATATATGGGGTAGCTGTTCTGATAATAACTACAATTATAAATGTTGTCTGGGCTATGGGACTTCTGAAAAAGATAGAGTCACTGAATCCGCTTTTGGAGAAGGATCCGGACATGTACATGGCAGAGCTCACGGATATGATTGGAAATCCCAAATCGGCAATCCTTAAGCAGATACTGCATCTGAACAGGGGAAGAGCCTATGTCTGCAAGCAGGAATATCAGGCTGCTCTTTCGGAGTTTGAAAATATGGGTGACAAGATTGTCCTTGATCCGAGAAGGAAGATCATGTACAGGATTATGCTTGCACTGTGTTATCTGAACCTTGATAGAAAGCAGGAAGCTTTGTCTATAATAGAGGAACAGCAGGGAGTCCTGACAGAGTTAAGAGAAAAAGGGGATTCGCTTGCGACGTCTCTTCTGTCGGTGCTTGAGGAGGAAAAGGGGCAGGAAGAAGATGAGTAAAAATACGGTGATCGTAAGCCTTATGTGATTAATATATAAAAGCTGCATTTCTGCAGCTGAGTTTTTGAGGGTTAGCTGCCAGATTGTCATGTTTCTGGCAGCTTGTGTTTTATGAAGAAAAGTGTTCTTATGAGGGGTTACAAGAGGTTTTGTGTTCCTCTTGATGTTCTTATGATAACTAATCTTACTTAAGCCAAACTAAAATTCTGTGTGGAAAGTGTGAAGATTCGGTGAAAACGTGATCTGCCTAAAATGGGTGCTTGTGGTGCCGGAATGCGAGTATAATATTTCATAAGATAAGATGCGATGAGATGGGAACGGACATATGAGTAAACACAAAATGGTAAATGGCAAACTCCTTCAGATGAACAAGGGCTATGGCCAGCTTAAGAATAAACAGAAATCAAAGATAGCGGAGTGGATGTACCAGGCATACAAGAAGCAGGTAAATGAAGGTATTAGCGATGAAGAAGCTATTTCGCTTGTTTTGGATAAGATAAATGAGGCACAGATATGGGTACCTGATTATGAGGTGGAGAAAAAGTACAACGGGAGTAAGAATAAATTCAAAAGAAGGCTTGCCAGTGAAAACATACCACAGCATATATATCAGATGGAAGCACTCCTGGATAAAGCGACGGCAAGGCTTGATGTTTTGGAAGCAAAAATAGAAGAGTATAAAGAATTCCAGTCCGATATCAAAAGACTTGAGGAATACTATACAAGTCAGCAGTGGAAGGACGATTTCGCCATGGATGAGAAAGGGACTTTTCCTAAGAGACTGAAGCGTGGTGTTTTGTCAGAGGACGGAATCTATAACCTGTTGGAACGCAATAAGGAAATGATGGACTGGATAAATACAGGGAGTGAGGATTGAAGACATGTGGCTGTTATTTGCAATTCTTTCAGCAGTGTTTGCTGCGTTGACATCTATCCTGGCAAAGGTGGGTATAGATGGAGTTAATTCGAATCTTGCCACAGCAATAAGGACATGCGTTGTGGTGGTAATGGCCTGGGGTATGGTTTTTGTCACCAATGCTCAGGGTGGTATCAATACCATAAGCAGAAAGAGCTGGATATTTCTTATCCTTTCGGGACTGGCTACAGGAGCATCATGGCTATGTTATTACAAGGCTTTGCAGATGGGAGAGGCATCTAAGGTGGTTCCGATAGACAAACTCAGTGTTGTCATTACACTTGTACTGGCGTTTGTTTTTCTGCATGAGGAGTTTACAACGAAATCTCTTATAGGATGTGTGCTTATTGGTGCAGGCACTCTGATTATGGTGATGTAACGGAGGCATGATGAAGAAAGTTAGGATCACAGTAAAAAAGATTACTCAGTATTCTGATCTGATGGAAAAGTATGAAAATCCGATAGAGCATGCGTGTAGCATGAAGCTTGAACAGAGCTTCATATGCAATGGATGGGAAAGACCGGAGGGCTTCTGTGAGAGTGCATGGGAAACCGTGTCGCCTTTTGTAATGACACTGGCTCATGGTGGTGAGAATTTCTATGACGGATGGATGAAGAACCCAAAGTCAGCAATGATTTCCTGTAACGATGGATTCAGACCGGTAAGTTTTCTGTTGGAAACAATGGATGAGGATATGATCATGTGACGTGCCGCAAAGATGAGGTCTTTAGAAAAGAACTCGAGGGCAATAGAGAAAAAGAGGATAGTTATGAAAAAGCTGACACTAGAATTGTGGCAGCTTTTTCTCTTAATACTATACTAGAGATGGCGACACATCTTCTTTCCGTATTTGATATATTCAATTTTTGTTGTATCCAAATTCACGAGTCATGAATCTATCTTTGAATCTGGACTCCGCTTCAATTATCTCTCTATCTGAAATGGATTTTGGAAATATCTGTAATATGATATACTTAAACTTCTCGAAGTACTCCGCACCATTTTTTTCGTACAGCTCTTTAAGCATGACATTATTTCCATGATACGTGTTTGCGTATATACTCCACCTGCTCCACAAGCTATTAGTGCTTTCATAGGCACTTCCAACATACTGTCTACCTGTATTTCCATCAATGATCATATATACAGCCTTAACACAAGAAAGATGCTCATAATAATCCACATATTCATTATCAACAATCTCTTTCAATTGTGGGAATGTAAGCTCTACGCTGTCATAGTCTCTAAACTGATCAACAGACCGCATTCCTTCTGGTGGAAGAATAGCTTCGACATCAAAATCCGGCGCACCTTTACTGCTATTATAAAATGTAAATCTGTGTTTACACCTTAATATGAGTCTGTCTCTATACTGATCTAAGTTTAGAGAAACTTTTTCCCAGCGATAATAATCAGCATCTACTTTTTCTGTAAGCCTTACCGCAAATTTATATCTTGATCTATAAGCATCAATACCATGGATAATAATGTAAATCCTATTAACCTCAGCACCCCGGGTGACGTGCAAGAGCTCTCTATCCACATATCCATGGAGGATTTACCATGAATAATACAGAAATGATACCGAATGATAATCAGAGCCAATACCCGGAGAAGGATCGTCTACGCGATGCAGAAAGAGTATTAAACTATTTGGAAGATCATCCGGGAACAGGATTTATCTTGGGAGGAACATTTACAGCAGGGGGAATAGGCGCAATGATTTACTATGGGAGTAAGCTTATTACAAAGTCATAATCAGAATAGAGTTAGTATTAAGACCGGTTAAATAATCGGTCTTAATTTTTGCGTTGACAACTTTGGCCAGACTTATTACCATATAATCATGAAGCAAGTTTGGCCAAAGTTGTGATTGAGGGGGGAACATTATGACTATATTTGAATTAAAAGCAATAATGGAAACAAAGGAAGAGCATTACCCAATATCGGATGAGTATAATGCTACACATGGGCAAAAGCACAATGTACATTGGTCCTCACAAAAAGAGCACTTACTTACATGGCTTGATGCACAGGCTACTAATGGGAAAGGGGGATTCACAAGAAAGAAGCCTAACTATGATGCAAAAATCATGTATGCAAATCTTTCATGCCCTGAGTGTTTATTATGGATTGCAGAAGCGGCGGGGCTGTCAAAGGATATAATTTTATCTGCTGCAAAGAATGCAAAAACAAATGATGGAGCTGTCACAAGGGCTGCGATCATTAGACATGACATCCCTTGGAATTGTATAGAAGCAGCGTTATTGGCTTAAGGAGGTAAAGAAAATGCCTGTTGTAAGGTTTTCAGTCACGGATGAGGAACTAAAAGAATTAGAAAGAAAAGCAAAAGAAGAGGGAACAACTGTTAAGCTTTATTCAAAAAATAAGTCCCTGGGAGTAGAATCCAGCATTTTTACTCCAAAAGAAGCGTTGAGACGTGCGCTAATTAAATACACTAAGGATGATGAACCCTTCTGTTTGCCTTCTCTTTACACAGATGAGGAGTGGCTAGAAATGTCAAAATCGATAGGAACTGCTGGTCAATTTGGAAAAGCATTTTTTGTGTATGTAAAAGATGTAGATCCGGGTAAAGTGGAATATGTCGATGGTGGCAGCAGAGGAAAAAGGGCACGATATAAGGTGCTATAACAATTAAGAGGACATAACATGCCAAAAAGAGATGACAGTAATGGAAGGGAATAATAATGGGTAAGAAAAAGGTGGAACATGTTGTTTTTGACGGCATGCGGGAGATAAAAAAGAAATATAATATCAGTGAATACAACAAAAAATCTCATACTGATAAAAGGAAACAGACAGTGATAATACATACTAACCTGCCCAAATAACATTTGGACAGATTATGAGTTTCTATTTCACCACTTCTCCCATGCTACCTTGATTGGGGCAGGATTATAATATATCTTGTTAGGAGAACTTAAAAGAGGAGACTTGAAAATATGACACCTAAAATCTGGTTATTCATCGTATTGATCGGAGTACTTGCACCGGTTTATCTTTTGTTTGGATTAGCAACTTCCAAAAACGTTAAGGAGATGTCAGAAAAGAATAAAGAAGAGATTGAAAAGAACAGAGCCAAGCACAGATATATGATACTTGGTCAAAGTTGGGGAATGGGCATAGGAGTTGCAGTTGGATGTATAGCAAGTTATCTCATATTTGGCAAAGTATCGACAGGTATGTGCCTTGGAATAGGACTTGGAATGTTTGCAGGTATGATGATCGGAGCAATGATCGATAGGAAAAAGGCATCGGAACAGAATTCAGATGCACTCAATTGATGATAATGCCATGAGGCAGGATGCAGTTTTATTTGAATTGTTCCCTGCCTTTTTCATGGGCATAATTATCCATGGAAATACCAGGAGAATATTGAAAAAGGGAATATCAGACCATGATAATGTTGGGGACAATAATAAACAGTGCTGCTATAATCGTTGCTGGCTTCTTTGGGAATATAACCGGGAAGCTATTTAAAGAAGATCAGCAGGATGCGCTTTGCAAGGTATGTGGTATAAGTACACTTTTCATAGCAATTTCAGGTGCTATGGAGGGTATGATGAAAGTTGAGAACAATGCACTCGTGGGTGGCAGATCCATGCTTGTGGTTCTAAGTCTTGCTATTGGAACGGTTATAGGAGAACTGATCGGAATAGAAAGAGCTTTTGAGCGTTTTGGAGAATGGCTTAAGATAAAAAGTGGTAATGGCAAGGATTCGGAATTTGTAAATGCGTTTGTGACTGCATCGCTTACGGTATGTATAGGAGCGATGGCTATTGTAGGTTCAATACAGGATGGAATCAACGGAGACTATTCGACACTTGCTGTAAAAGCTGTCTTAGATTTTATAATTGTTGCAATCATGACAGCTTCTATGGGAAAAGGCTGTGTCTTTTCAGTAATACCGGTATTTTTGCTTGAGGGATCAATAACGCTGCTTGCCAGACTGGTATCACCTATTATGACTGATATGGCTGTTTCGTATCTGTCACTTATCGGAAGCATACTGATCTTCTGCGTTGGTGTTAACCTTGTTTGGGGCAAGAAAGTGCGAGTGGCTAATATGCTGCCTGCCTTAGTGATAGCGGTTAGTGCAGCATACATACCGGCTATGTGATGCTAAGCACAAAGTGAAATCGGGAGAGGATCCTGAAAGAAGCATGGAGAACTGTGATGAGGATTATTCTTTCACCTGCAAAGAAAATGAATGTGGATACGGATAAACTTGAGTGTCAGGGACTTCCGGTATTTATTGACCAGACGGAGAAAATACTTGAGTGGCTCTGCAATAAGTCACATTCTGAATTACAAGAACTGTGGGGATGTAATGATAAGATTGCTGAGCAGAATTATAAAAGTATTAAAGAGATGGATCTCCGTAACAGGCTGACACCGGCAATACTTTCATATGAAGGAATCGCGTTTCAGTATATGGCACCTGCGGTGTTTGAAGACAGAAGCTTTGATTATGTGCAGGAGCATCTTCGCATCCTTTCTGGCTTTTATGGTGTGCTGAAACCGATGGACGGAGTAACGCCATACAGGCTTGAGATGCAGGCTAAAGCATCGGTTAATGGACATAAGGATTTATATGATCTGTGGGGTTCCAGGCTCTATGAGGAAGTAAGTGATGGCACCGGTGTTATAATAAACCTTGCATTAAAGGAGTATTCCAAGTGCATTGAAAAATACCTCGAACCGGATGACTGTTACATCACCATTACATTTGGCGAGATGGTAAATGGGAAGCTGGTGACAAAGGGGACATATGCCAAGATGGCTAGGGGTGAGATGGTTAAGTACATGGCTGAAAACCAGATAGAAGATCCGCAGGAGATAAAGAAGTTTGACCGGCTTGGATATGTTTACAGGGATGATCTTTCATGTGATACAGAGACTGTTTTTGAAAAGAGAAAGTGACGGGATATATATGAATGAAATGGAAAAGATAGCCAGAGAGAATCACCATAACGGAAATAACTGTTCAGTGTCGCTTGCTATGGCGTTTGCTGAAAAACTAGGTGTGACACATGAAGAGGCAAAAAAGATTGTACCAGCTCCGAGAAGCATTGACGGTAAATGCGGCGGGTATCTCAGTGTCGTGGCAATGCTTGAGAAGCTGGGAATAGATAAAGCCGGTGAATATGAGAGGATGTTCCTTGAGAAAAATGGCAGCCTTTACTGTAAGGAACTGATCGCATCAAGGGCAGGAACAGGGAGAACCTGCAACGATATTGTTGGAGAAGCGGCAGCAATGTTTGATGAACTGATTCGGAATTCCTAATGGATCCATGTTTCAAATGTCTGACAAACTAAAAAATGGATAACTCTGGAAATTGAATAATAGGCATATTGTAAAGAGTTTATGGCAGCAGATCATGAGTTTTTGTGGTCTGCTGTTTTTGCATTAATTTATTATAGAAGAAATAGCCTCAGAAAAACTTTTAAAAAAATTTTCATTTTGGAGGTTGTGGAATGGCCTCTCCCAGTGGGAATAAGTGAAGGGGTAAATAATCCTTTCGTCGGACATTGAAAACTGAATAGTCATTCATCAGGTACAGTCCTGTACTGTGGAGCCGCAAGGGTACGCCTTGAGCGAGATAGCCCCTCTGGAATGCCGGTAGCACCGGCATGGCGAAGATAAGTACAGGGATAATGAGACTTCCGCTTAGCCACAACTAAACGTAATGGGAGCGGCCCGGCGAGACCCGCGAGAGGAGAGAACCTATGCTCCTTCAACCATGAGCAGTTACTACCAGGCAGAGGTTAACCACAACATGTACGGCACATGATCGTTATATTGACAACGTTGTACAACACTCATATAATTTAACTGTAAGTGAACATAAAACAACACTCATGGAGGGAAAAGATATGCCAAGAGTTAATTTAGCAATCACACAGGAATTATATGATCAGATTGAGAAAGCAGCCAAGAAGGAGAACGTAACCGTCAACTACTACATCTGCGATATGTTGGAGGAGAAGTTCGGCAAAAGAACTGTCTACGACTATACACTTGCCATCAACAACATGATCGCTGAGGCCAAAACAATGAAAGCAGAATTCGTCCTGGCAGATCTTCCGACTTTCGCAGGTGTAAACGATGTTCTTATTGAATACGACATAAAAGAGTCACCGGCCCAGGTCAGGTCCCGTCTTGGCAAGATGTTTACAGAAGCAGTCAAGAAAGGGAATGCCAAAGGCATCGAGAGGGCTGTGATTGAAAGAAACGGTGTAGAAGAGTTTAAATCTGCTTCAAGAGCTGCTGTCTACTGTAACAAACTGTATAAACAAAAGAAAAACAGCAAGTGAGTGACCTGAGCTTTAGCCACTCTACGCTGGAGGAGGGGCTATGTTCATATTAAAGATTTTGATGAAGTTGGTGTTGTTCCCACTGGTTCTGATACTTTTCTTTCTGAGAATCTGGGTAGAACTACTATACAAAATTGGAGAGGTTGCATTCGGACTGTTCTGCATAGTAATGCTGGTTATATTTGCTGTTAATGTTTGGGTAATGTTCAAATGGCAGATGTGGGAGCCACTTGTAATTGATATTGGGATTGCTTTTGTAATATATCTGGGGGCACTAGGTACAACCGGAATAGTAATGGCATTTCAGGCGCTTACTGATAAGCTTATGGAGTTATTAGTATCATGATTTAAAAATGAGAGTTGTTGACACCCTATCAGATAGGGTATATTATTAATGGTAGTAGGAGAATATATGACAAGAACATTTATTCAGACGACAGAGTTCTCTCGGAAGTGGGATGAATTAGGATTTGATGATGACGATCTTTGGTTGATGGAACAGGATATCCTGAAGGATCCCAAGAAATATCCTGTTATGAAAGGTACTGGCAAGCTACGAAAAGCTAGAATAGCTTTCGAAGGTAGAGGGAAAAGTGGAAGTGCCAGGGTGTGCTATGTTGATTTTGTTGTAGCAGAGACAATTTATCTGATTACTGTCTATGGCAAGAAAGAAAAAGATAATCTATCTAAAGAGGAAAGAAATAATATCAAGAAGGCAATAGGTATTCTTGAAAAGAGCCTCGGAGGTGGCAAGAAATGAATGATAGTGTTTATGAAAGTATTATGACAGGCCTTAATGAAGCTATTGAAGATGCAACCAGTAAAAAGCCAATACTAAAGAGACAAAAAGTTACTGTGGAACCTGTAAAAGTGTATGAAGCAGAAGATGTAAAAAGAATTAGAAATACTACAGGAATGTCACAAAAAACCTTTGCAAGTTATATGGGAGTATCAGATAAAACGGTTGAAGCATGGGAATCTGGTACTAATCATCCATCTGGAGCTGCTAGCAGAATACTAAATATGATGGAGATTGACAAGGATTTGGTGATTAAGTTTCCTTTTGTTAGTAATGTGCAAGATAAAAAGGCTCTTCAGTGAAAATGATTACTAAAGCCATTTGGATTCAGGTTGACATGCTTCTAAATGGTTTTTGTAATATTCTGGCAAAATTTTAGGAAATTGAATTTTTCAGCATTTGATACAAGTAAGCTTGATGAATACGCAAAAAAGGCCAAAGAACAGTGGGGAGATACTCCTGCTTATAAAGAATATGCCAAAAAAAGCAAGAACTGGACAAAAGAATATGAGAGCGGCCTGATGGCTGACTTTACTAAGCTTTTTGAAGAGTTTGGTACTATGAAGGGAATGGATCCGGCATCCGAAGAGGTCCAGGCTCAGGTAAAGAAAGTACAGGATTTCATTACGGAGCATATGTACACATGCACTGATGATATTCTTTATGGCCTTGGAACAGGCTATGTAGGCGGCGGAGAGTTGACCCAGAATATTGAAAAGATGGGCGGTGAAGGAACTTCAGAGTTTATCTTCCAGGCAATTAAGATCTATTGCGGAAAATGATCACAACAAAACACGATTTTGAAGTCATCTGGCGGATAAAACTGTCAGATGGCTTTTTTTATTATTTGAAAACGGATATAGTAGAAGATATATATCTGAAAATTGTTGGAGACGTAGAAGATATATTTCAGTAGGATCATTGAATATTTGAGCTGCATTGTTATATAGATAGTATATTTAAGATGTTTGGTGGGGATTGGTGGATTACTTATTTTTTGCTAAAAAAGATTGCAATCGCATGTTTGGCATTTCATATGCTGCTGTTTCGATTGGAACTAAAGAAACCATTTCCGCGAATACCATATAAACAGGAAGATTTGTATGATCTGCTGTTTGGGGAGTGAGCACTGAGTTGGTAATACTTATTTAATTATTTTCTGCTCATGGGCGATATATAATAGATTTAGTTTACAAATTTAGAAATAGATTGCGATGGTAGAGATATGGCAGCAGGATACTTGTTAAAAGAAGCAGAATATGAAGACAGGCCGCTTTCAGATGATGAGATGTGGTCTGCCTTCGCATACCTTTTTTCAAGTAAATCCGTAAATGATACAAGTTATAAATTTGGATTTCTGAAGTCCATTCTGGACAATTTATATAATACTGATAGTAAGTTGGTACTTAATTTTGATCAGCTCTTTTCCAAGTTTGCAGAGATTTATTGGAACCTGGTTTTGAAGCATCATATCAGACAGAAGAAGCCTGGTAAGCTGAATCGCCGGTCTGAGCTTGAGAATGCACTTTTATATGGCAAGGAGAAATATGACATTCTTGAAGATATTCCCTTTGAGAGTTTATCCGAAGATATGCGTATTGATATCTGTCATAAGGTCAAAATGAAGTGTAAAGAAAATGTAGTTGGTGCATTGTATGCAGATCTTGGTGGGCTGTTTTATTCATTTTCCAAGAAGGGCGAGTGGATCAGGATTAATCCAAGGATGTACGAGTTCGTTTGTAAGCACAAGGTGGCTATAGAGAAGCTTAACTATTATGAATGGGCGAAGTTTCTTGAGAGAGTTAATGAGGATAGCGCTGTAGATCATCTTCTTAGCAAAATTGATGAGAGCACCCTCCGCACCCGTAGTAGTCTTGCGTACTACAGGGATATTCTATTCCAAGAATTCGAAAATAAATGCTTCTATTGTGGCAAGCCTGTCACGAAACATAGCGTAGAGGTGGATCATTTTATTCCGTGGTCGTTTATAAAAGATGATCAGATTTGGAACTTTGTCCTGGCTTGTCCTGAGTGTAATAACAAGAAAAGAGATAAGCTAGCCCAGGTTGATTTCCTTACTAAGATATCTGAGCGGAATGAGATCATGATTGAGAGGGATCAGAGTAATAAGGAATCAGCAAGGCGTATAAAAATGATTTACACTTGGGCTCAGAAAAATGGCTATAACGAAATTTGGACGCCCAAGAAAATGAGTGTTTAATGTAAATGTCAGAAAACTGACTTGAGGAATATATATATGTTGGAACCAGGATTATACGAACAGGTCATTAATAAACAGATACAGTCAGAGCTTACAGGATCTTCAGATGATCTAAAGCGAGTTGAGAAGATTGATGGAGCTGAAGCATCAGAGATCCTTTCTAAGTATGTTTCGGAAGTTCTTCATAAGGCTCTGGATCGTATTTCTGATGATGAAAATCTTGAGGCGAAGATTGATCTGGTTAATAAGGTCGTTGGTCTGATATCAGAAGAAAATGATTTAAATGATCTGAAGGAATTGGCAGTAGCTGATAGTGCTGAGCAGCTGCTGGCGCTGCTTTCAGAAAATGATCCTATGTACAAAATTGGTCAGCGTAAGGCCAAGGATATAGTGCGTCCAGAAACATCAGTTGCGCAGAGTAGCCTGTTTACCGGGGCTATTCATGAACCGCAGATGTATTCTGAGCTTCGGAAGGAAATGGAAACTGCGGATAGAATCGATATGTTGGTTTCCTTTATAAAATGGAGCGGATTACGGCTTTTGTTCAAAGAACTAAAAGACTTTGTAGATCGTGGCGGGAAGCTTCGGATAATCACAACTTCTTATATGGGAGCTACGGATGTTAAAGCTATCGAAGAGCTTAGCAAGCTTCCTGGCACCGAAGTGCGCATATCCTATGATACTAAGCGAACCAGGCTTCATGCTAAGGCATATATTTTTTATAGAAAGACAGGTTTTACTACTGCATATGTAGGTTCATCCAACATGTCTAACGTAGCTATGTCCAGCGGTCTGGAGTGGAATATTAAAGTGACTACAAAGGATATGGCTCCGACAATACAGAAGATAGAGGCTACGTTTGACAGTTATTGGAATTCTACGACTTTTGAAAAATATACCCATGATAGCTATGACAAATTGAAAAAGGCGTTACGAGCGGAGAGGCATGGGGAAAAGACAGAGGGTTATGGCTTTATCGTAGACATCAATCCATATAAATCATGTGAAGTATGGAAGCAAGATTCTGCTATTTGTCAGAGAGTTTAAGAAGGATATCGCAGGTGCAGCTCCGTATACATATCTTGGAACTGCAAAATATGTGAGTCATTATGGAAGCAGGCCAATGAGTATCACATGGCACCTTGATAATCCGATACCTGCAAAATATATCAAGAAGACAAGCAAACTGGAAGTAGGATGATTATGAAAACTGTCAACGTAGTCGCAGCAATAATCTGCGATGATTACAAGAGAAAAACTAAGATATTCGCAACCCAGCGTGGATATGGGGATTATAAGGATGGCTGGGAATTTCCCGGAGGAAAGATTGAAGAAGGTGAAACTCCTGAAGAGGCGTTGGTAAGAGAGATTAGAGAAGAACTTGGTGCGGAGATTGAGGTTCATGATCTGATAGATGTCATCGATTATGATTATGAGACTTTTCAACTAAATATGAATTGCTATTGGGCAACTGTTGCTGAAGGTAAGCTCCAGCTTTTGGAGCACGAAGCGGCCAAGTGGCTAGAGGTTAATGATCTTAGAAGTGTGGACTGGCTTCCTGCAGATCTGGCGCTACTTCCTAAGATTGCTGAGGCTATGGTTGATAAGAATGTTGAGTATTACGATATGAATGCTGATTCGTTCTTTGCTGGAAGTGTTAACGCAGATATGTCATACGAGAGGGACAGGTTCATCGCACTTCTTCCTGAACATGGCCGTGTTTTAGATGCAGGCTGTGGAAGTGGACGAGACAGTAAGGCATTTATGGATGTGGGTTTTGATGTAATAGCTTTTGATGCATCTAAGGAAATGCGTAAGAGAGCTTCTGAATATCTGGGGCAGGAAGTTCTGAATATGAGGTTTGAAGATATCGATTTTCATAATGAGTTTGATGGAGTCTGGGCATGCGCTTCGCTTCTACATGTGCCGGGGGATCAGCTACCGGAGACGATGAAGAAGCTGAATACTTCCCTTAAGAGTGGCGGTGTTATATATGCTTCTTTCAAATATGGCGATGGCACTAAGATGCGTGGAGATCGCAGATTTAGCGATTTTGATGAGAAAAGTATAGTTCTGTTGTTTGAGAATGCAGGATTTGAGATTGTTTACAATGAGGTTGGTACAGATAACAGACCCGGTAGAGAAGATGAGATGTGGGTCAATGCTATAGGTAAGAAGAAACTCATCTAAAAAGAGGCGATATGACAGAATTTGGAAATACTGCACTGGCAAATCTAAAGCAATACTTTGGTTATGATTCGTTTAAACCTGGCCAGGGCAAAATTATAAATACAATATTAGATGAGAAAAGGGATGTGCTGGCAATAATGCCGACCGGTGCAGGTAAGTCCATCTGCTATCAGATTCCGGCTATAATGCTGCCTGGGATCACGATTGTCATATCTCCGCTTATTTCACTGATGCAGGATCAAGTAAAATCTCTGAATGCAGCGGGAATTCATGCTGCTTATATCAATTCATCCCTTACGGATTCACAGATAACAAAGGCCCTTGAGATGGCAAAGTCAGGGACATACAAGATTATTTATGTTGCGCCGGAGCGTCTGGACAACTGGGAGTTTACGAATTTTGCAGACAGTGCTGAGATATCAATGGTTACAGTTGATGAGGCACACTGCATTTCCCAATGGGGACAAGATTTCAGACCGAGTTACCTGAATATAGTGAAATTTGTTGAAAGGCTTCCAAAAAGACCTATCGTTAGTGCATTTACTGCAACCGCTACGGAAGAGGTAAAACGTGACATAGAATGCGTATTAAAACTCCAGAATCCCGGTGTTTTTGTTACAGGGTTTGACAGAGAGAATCTGTATTTTTCTGTTGAGCATATAAAAAACAAGGATGACTATATAAGAAAATATGTCAAAGACCATAGTAACGAGAGCGGAATAATATACTGTGCAACCAGGAAGAATGTTGATGCAGTTTTTGAAATGCTGACTTTGGATGGTGTTCCCGTGGTCAGATATCATGCAGGCCTTGATAACGAGTATAGAAAGAACAGTCAGAATGATTTCATATTTGACCGTAAACCTGTTATCGTTGCCACAAATGCTTTTGGTATGGGAATAGACAAATCTAATGTCAGGTACGTGATCCATTACAATATGCCTCAAAGCATGGAGAACTATTACCAGGAAGCAGGAAGAGCTGGACGAGATGGTGAGAATTCA
Source organism: Butyrivibrio sp. LC3010 (assembly GCF_000424385.1). Lineage (GTDB taxonomy): Bacteria > Bacillota > Clostridia > Lachnospirales > Lachnospiraceae > Butyrivibrio. The sequence continues at coordinate 349,946 of NZ_AUJU01000001.1, forward strand.
CAGTGCATTCTGCTGTTTTCGGCCCAGGATATTATGATCAATAAGTTCCTCCTGGAAAAAAGGATTTCAGCGAGGTGGATCCTGAGGATGAAGATCTCATCAGACAGCGGGATATTAAGCGCCTTAAGGTAATGGAAGGCTACTGTAGGACAACCGGGTGTCTGAGGAATTATATACTTGAATACTTTGGCGAAGAAGTAAGCGCTCCATGCGATAACTGCGGGAACTGCCATCGTGAATATAAAGAGATTGATATGACTGATGCTGCTAAACAGGTCATCAACTGTGTATATGAGACCAAAGGCAGATACGGGATGAATATTGTTCTTGGTACGCTTGTGGGTGCAAACAGAGCAAGGCTTCGCGAGCTTGGAACTGATAACTATAAGACATATGGTGCCCTTAAAGATCACAGTGAAGCAGATATACGTCTTTTAATGAATCAGATGATCATGGACGGATACATAATTCAGACTGATGATAGATACAGTGTGGTGAAACTTGGGAATATAGCAGCATTGAAGGAACCAGATGCGAAAGTGCTACTTCGGACTTATGAAGAAAAAGAAGTCAGTGCCAGGGCAGGAAAATCCAAGACGAGAAGTACGGATTCACTTACCAAAGCAGGATATGAACTGTTTGAGGCACTCAGGTTACTCAGGATGGAAATTGCAAGAAGGGAAGGAATGCCTCCTTATATTGTTTTCAGTGACAAGACTCTGATTGATATGTGCGCCAAACTTCCTTCAAACGAGCAGGAAATGCTGGGAGTTTCCGGAGTTGGTACCAATAAATTTGATAAATATGGCAAGGAATTCCTGGAAAAAATAGCTGAGTTCATGAGTGTAAATCCTGATGCTGTTATCAGTATGCCTGTTTCTGGCGGTGAAGACGATGATGAATTCGTGCATAGGAGAGGTATTACAAAGAAGAGAAAAGTTGATTTTTATCTCCCCAAGGAAGATATGGAGAAGTTTGAATATAAGGATCTTTATTACATAACCGAGATCAAGGATGAACTGAACCGCATATGCTCCGCTGATGATGTAAAGAAGATAGTGGGGACGAGAATCTGGGATGTGTTGGCAGAAAAAGGTCTGGTGGGTGAGAAGTTTCTTGGTGGTATTAGCCAGAAATATCCAACAGCAGAAGGCAAGGAGCTGGGAATTGTCTCTGTGGACAAGGAGAGTGTGAAGGGTAATCATTATACCGTTTTGATGTATCCGCCTTCAGTACAGAAAATGATTGTTGAATACTACGCTAATATCCATAACGAAGGCTGAGCAAGAATATATGGAATATATTGAGATTTTTACAAGAGAAGGTAAGCCCACCGGGAAGATAATCGAAAAACATGAAAAGAAACAGCCCGGAGATTATATAAAGCACGTTCTTATCATTATGAAAACAAGTGACAGCCCTGCACCGGGAAATGGCGAGGGAAAGTACGTTGTGCAGCAGAGATCTCTTCGGGCAAGATACTATCCAGGCAAATGGGATATGACAGGCGGCGGAGTACGATCCGATGAAACACCCAAGGAGGCTGCAGTGAGAGAATTGGCGGAAGAGCTTGGAATAAAAGTATCGCCTGACGATCTGAAACTAGCCTTTGAATATATCAAAGACTGGGATGATGGAACCGGGCTTTTGGCATCAATTTTCATGCTGCGAGTTGATGTTCCTGAAGGCGGCTTTGATTTCGATTGCTACGAAGTTAACAATGTCAGGGTTATGCCTTTTAGTGAGTTCTATGGGCATATCATGGATCATAATGATGAAGAGATGGGCAGAGTAATCAGGGATATAGAAGCAAGGCTGTAACAGATATAAACAGGAGAAGCATTGCCTGAGGGGAGAATGTAATGCCGTTTTCAATTATCAGAAATGATATTACAAAAGTAAAAGCAGATGCCATTGTTGATACTGCAAATCCTGATGTTGCTATAGGGGATGGTGTCGATGCCGCAATATATAAAGCTGCCGGTGAGGAGAGTCTTTTTGCAGCCCGAAGGGAGATAGGAGTACTTGAGCCGGGAGAAGTGGGCATTACTCCGGCTTTTGATCTTGACGCGAAATACATTATTCATGCCAGCGGCCCCTGGTGGGAAGGTGGGGATAAAGGCGAAGCAGAGCTTTTGAGAAAATGCTATGACAGGTCGCTTATTCTTGCTGTTGAGCATGGATGCGAGTCTATAGCCTTTCCGCTTCTTGCGACAGGTACCTATGGTTTCCCCAAGGAGCTTGGAATTCAGATAGCTGTTGACGCATTTACAGAGTTTTTGCTTGATCATGAAATGCAGATTACTCTGGTTGTTTTTGGGGAGTATGCCTATCATGTTTCTGGTAAAATATTTGATGATGTAAAGAGTTTTATCGATGAAGAGTATGTGAACGGAGTGCTGGAGGATGAATATAGTCATGATGGCATTCCGGAAGACTCAATGGTATATCTACAAAGCGTGTCTGCTTTTTTCGATGAGGAACCGGATTCTGATACTGCTTCTGAAGAGAGTGATGAAGAAGAGGAATTCAATGAAGACTGGGAAGAGGAACCGTCGGATCTTTCTGATAAAATAGGATTGCCAGAGCCAGATTACATTGAAACGCAGGGCAGTCCAAGAGAAAAGAGTAAGAGTAAACGCGGCATTTTTGCGGATGCTATGAAAGCTATGTCAGCCGCAAGGATTGGTAAAGCCAAAGAATCTGCTCCCATGGCGGCTGCGTATGATGAGTGCCAGGCTGAGATGATGTTTGGTGCAGCCAAAGATTCACAGTCCCTAGATGATGCCATTAAGGAGATGTATACGGATTCCTTTGAGAAGCATCTGCAGCAGCTGATAAATAAGAAAGGACTGAAGAATTCTGAGATTTATGCGGCTGCCAATATTTCCAAGCAGTACTTTTCAAAGCTACTGAAAGGTCAGGTTAAGCCTTCCAAGGAAAAGGTGCTTTCCCTGGCTATTGGGCTGAGATTAAACCTGGATGAGACGGTGGATTTCTTAAGGCTCGCGGGATATGCGTTGTCTCCAATTTCCCAGACTGATGTTGTGGTCAAGTATTTCATTATCCATGAGGACTACAACGTTATGAAAATAGATATAACACTCTTCGATTACGGACTGGATCCGCTGTCGAAGGGATGATAAGTATGGTCGCCTGCGGGTTGACCATTTTTATTTGCCACCATAGTAACATGACATTATCAGATAGAGCTCCGCTGCAGATACTAGTCGAACTTAGCTGGCATGCAAGCTTAGTGAGACTGTATCCGAAGCAAAGCGTAGGTGGGGCCGGTAGAAAACAAATGATTGTTACGATGGAGGTATCAAGATGAGTAAAGGTTATACAGAGATTGTTTATATACTGGACAGAAGCGGATCAATGGGCGGACTGGAGCTGGATACAATAGGCGGTTTTAATTCCATGATAAAGAAGCAGCGCGAGACAGGAGAAAAGGCATACGTATCAACGATTCTTTTCGATGATGTGACAGAGGTCCTTCATAACAGAGTTGATATCAGAGATGTTAAGGATATAACTCCTGATGAATACTACGTCAGAGGATGCACGGCGTTACTGGATGCAGTTGGCGGAGCAATAAAGCATACAGTAAATGCACACAAGAATGCTTCCAAGGATAAGAGACCGGAGAAGACTATTTTCGTGATAACAACTGATGGAATGGAAAATGCCAGCTGCAGATATTCCTACGGTCAGATCAAGAAGATGATCCAGCATGAGCAGAAGAAGTATGGTTGGCAGTTCATTTTCATAGGCGCGAATATTGATTCCTATGCTGAGGCACAGCGATTTGGCATAAAAAAAGAAAGGGCGGTTAACTATATGCACGATTCAGTAGGTACTACAAATCTTTATGCAGGTGTTTCAAAGGCTGTTTGTTCAGTAATGATGGCAGGAAGTGCAATGGATGCTGAAGAGGAGCTTAACTGCTGCGAATGGGATGCTGAGATTCGTGAGGATTATGCAAAGCGTAGTGGTCAGCGCAGGAGATGATACGATGCGATGAGATTGGAAGAGAGAGGCAAGAGTCATAAAGGGAGTGTGTATTTGGTGATGAAATTTAATGCGGGCAGAGAGAATACCGATAATATATGGCTATCTGGAATAATGGGAGTTGTTGTGGGTGATGCTCTGGGCTGTCCTGTGCAGTTCATGTCCAGGGAAGATGTTCAGGCAAATCCTGTGACAACTATGATCGGACATGGCACTTATGATATGCCGGTAGGGACATGGACTGATGACAGCAGTATGACTTTGGCGCTTCTTGACAGTATCAGGGATAAAGGTGGTATTGACCTTCAGGATATCATGAACAGGTTTGTAAGGTGGATTAGGAACGGCGAATATGCGCCATTTGGTGAAGCCTTTGATGTGGGACATGGTACGATGGCTGCTATTGTCCGCTACATGAAGGGTGGCGATTTGAAAAGCTGCGGCGGTACCACTGAACGTGATAACGGAAACGGCTCTCTGATGAGGATTCTCCCGGCATGCCTGTATGCATATGAGAATAAACTTACGGACGAAGATGCTGTTTCCATGATTCATCAGGTAGCCGGGCTGACCCATAACCATATAAGAGGACAGATCGCTTGTGGACTTTATTATTTCTGTGTGAAGAGTGTGCTGGATGAGAATGAGCCTCTTGTGGAAAGACTGCAGATAGGCTTTGATAAAGGATTTGAGTTTTATGCGGAGTTTTTGCAGGATACATCAGAACTTTCGCATTATGACAGACTACGGGATATTAAGAAGTTTTCAGAAGTTCCGGAGTCTCAGATTCAGAGCAGCGGCTATGTGGTTGATACCATTGAAGCGGCTGTCTGGTCACTTATTACTACGGACTCTTTTAAAAACTGCGAGTTGAAAGCGGCTAATCTTGGAGATGACACCGATACTATAGGAGCCATTGCTGGTGGTTTGGCGGGACTTTTTTACGGATATGACGGGATTCCCAAGGAATGGCTTGAGGTTATTCAGAGGAGGGAATGGATCGAGGATCTTTGTAAATTATAACTTCATATGAGCCTGCGTAAGGGAGACACTATGCCTCCCTTTTTACCTGCTCAAAAGGGACTTTCTCCGAGGTTTGTCACCTGATTAACAGCTGTCATTTTTATAGGACATGTAAAGCGGGATAATTGTATTATCAAAAGAAGACACGTAGATATGCAGCTGAAGAGAAGGGAGAATTCCAGTATGGGAAAGGCTTTTGGGTTTGTGACAATTGGTATACCGGCAGCAATCCTGATGACCATGTTGCTTATGATGCCGCTGGTTGTCAGGTGAAAAGGAGGCTCTATGAAGCGATTTGTGTATTGGGTTAAAAAATGTGTGCGCGGACATAACAAGCATTGCAAGCACTTTTGCTGCATCTGTGAATATTATGAAATCTGCCACAAAGATGGTGCTTTTAGCTAATGTAGCGCAGGGAAAATAAAACGTTATATTTCGCCGAAACGGGTGTGTATTTGTAGATAAATCAGGTTTATTCTTGTATAAAGAGGAACCACACCGTTTTCAAGTAAGTGAAGGAGGCGGTAAGTTATGAAGAAATCAATAATTAGTCTTTTAATAGCATTCGCTGTTGCAATTACCATATTTGGAACTACATCTGTGAGCACTTTGGCATACAACAGTCAGTGCGCTAAGTCTGGATGTACAAGGAAAAGGAGTACCGGAAGCATTTACTGTTATGAGCATAAGGGCGGATCTTCCAACAGTAGCTCATATTCCAGCAGCAAGAGTTATGCTTCTACCACAAGCACAAAGCACTGTGCTAAGGCTGGCTGCACCAGGAAGAGAAGTACGGGAAGCATCTACTGCTACGAGCATAAACCTAAGGATACATCAAGCAGCAGCTCATATTCCAGCAGTAAGAGTAACACAAAAAAGAAGAGCAGTAGCTCCGATAAATCAAAGAAGAACTATGACTATTACGGAGTTCATGATTATAAATCAGCCCAGGATTTTGCTGATGACAAGTATGAAGAGTTCTATGATTACGAGGACGATTACGAAGATGAGGACGAGGCATACGATGCAGCAGAGGACTACTGGAACGATAACCACTGAATAGTGTTGGGTGTGTTGTGGAGCTATTTAAGGAGGCATGTTATGACAGGACCTTTTGATGATATGTTTGGAAATACACCCTTTGATCTTAACCATGATGACCATATAGATGGTGGCGAGTGGGCGTTTATAAATGATACACTTTTCTCAGATGATAGCAGTTCAAGCACCAGCGAAGATGATGAGATTGATGACGAGCTTGAAATGGCGGGCTTGTCCAGAGATGATCTGGAGATAACTGCTGTTTGGTGAAGAACCAGACAGCATCCTCCCTAAAACAATAGCTGCCTTGATGGGCGGCTTTTTCTATTTTATGCCTATATTGAAGGCCGCATCTGGGATATAATCTATAGTGGATATAAAAATATTGGAACGTGAGGGTTCGGAAAATGAGTAAAACGGCGATAGTTTATGCTTCAACACATCATGGAAACACAAAGAAAGTGGTGGATGCAATTGCAAGGGAATTTGACGTTGATCTGATTGACGCAACAGCTACTACGGAGAAAGATCTGAGTGAATATGAGCTTATAGGCTTCGCTTCAGGTATCTACGCTGCACAATTCCACCAGCAGGTTAAGAATTTTGCACAGGCTAATCTTCCTCAGAATAAGAAGATATTTTTCATAATGACAAGTGCCATGAATAAGGATTTTTCAAAATCAATGGCAGAATCCATAAAGGGTAAGAATGCTGAGATTGTCGGAAAATTCACCTGCCCCGGGTATAATACTTTTGGCCCGTTTAAGCTGATTGGTGGGACTGCGAAAGGTCGTCCTGATGAGAATGATCTTAAGGATGCAGTGGAGTTTTACAGGACACTTGTGAGAGTAGGAAGGCAATAAGGCAAATAGATGATACAGTGGAAAATCAAGCAGATTTTTGATGGAGACTATGGATGTGAAGAATTGAAACCTGGAGAAAAGCCAATGGTTTCAGTTACACTTATAGATGATGATGGGAATGAAAAGTATGTCTCTGTAGAAGATGAGTGGCTAACAGATAATGAACTTGAAGTCGGGGACAGATGGCCTATTATACATGTCAGATATGGTGTAATAGTTGCTAATAAAAGAAGCGAGCGGTACATTATAGCAGCGTCAGATGTAGCGGAATATCCAATCGTGATCTCGCGTATTGCCGATGAGGATGATTCTTTTGATGATGGCGGTTATTATGGCCTTTATGATGGTGTTAAGGTTGAGCAGGCTAATGATATTCTGGATCTTCTCAGGGATAATGAGAAAACAAAAGCCAGGACAAAATTGAGAAAGACACTTGAACAATTGGTCCCATACGTGGATGGTGTAGGGCCGATAGTGTTGGATGATCTTATTCCGGACGAATGGTACGATGCCTGGAAAGATATGGAAGGTATTGTGACAGCAGAAAAGCATATTGATGGATACTGGGACAAAAACATTATGGAGATAGGACTATGAAATTTAGTATGTCACTTTCGAAAGCAGAAAAGATTATGGCATACGACAAGGAGGGGCTTGATACCCAGAAGGAACGCGAGGATGCAGCCAAGGAAAGAATATTCTCGATTTTACCGGAGGATCAGAAAAAGGAACTGACAGCTCTTTTTGATGAGTTTGAGGAAAATAATACTCCTGAATCCAAGTTTGCGCATGCAATGGATAACCTCCAGCCACTTATGCTGAACAACAGTAACGGTGGAGGTGACTGGAGAGAGCATGGGGGTACCAAGGAACAGGTATATGGCAGACAGTCAAAGACAAGAGAAGGTTCGGAAAAGCTATATGAGCTTACAGATCAGATAATAAGGGAACATATCAGTAAAGGAAACATAAAGGAATGAGCAACAAAGAAGAATGGAATAGAATACTACAGATAGTCGGGGAGGAGGGATATCCTACAGATAGCGAATTTGCAGATAAATGTGTAAAAAAGTTCAGTGTGATGAGGAATCTGTTCTATGTAATTTTATTTGGAGGATCCTTTTACATAATTCAGGGAGGAAGAATAATTCCTAATAACGATCTGGTATTTCAGGGGGTTATGGCTGCCATCATAATCTCTGCATTCGCATATATAAAGCAGAAAAAGGTACTTCATCTGGAATTAAACAGATATGCATTCAGAGAATGCTGGCCGGATAAAGGTTTATCAAGATATCTGAGTTTTGTACCAACAGCTCTGAGAAAACAAATGCTCTGGAGCGTGACACAGTATAATTTTGGATGCATTTTTTTCAGACTGGGCAGGATTGATAAAGCGGCAAAGAGCCTTGCTCTTATGCAGGAGTCATCAACAACTGCTTATAATATGCTTTTGGCTTTGCATTTAAAACATTACATAGCCTTGTATTATAACGACTATGATACGGTTATATCCTGCGCAAATGAGGCATCTGTGATTTATCCCAAGGTGAGACATACAACCTGGAACAATAAAATATTTGGTGATCTGCAAATGTATGGTACATATGCTAATTGCTTCAAAAATAATGCTCCTCAACAGGTATATTCTGTTCTTCAGTCGCCACAGGAAAGACCTATGGATGAAGTTGAAAGGCAATACTATCTGTACCGCGCAGCAATAGTGCTGAATGATTTAGAAAGCGCAGAGAGATTCAAAAGATATGTGATGGATAATGCCGGAACTACATGGTATGGGCAGGCTGTTAGAGAGAACTTTGTCCCAGAAAGCAAACCTGTAAATTATCCTGGATATATTATTAGAACGGAAATGCTAAACAGCCCAAGTAAAGTGGATAACAGCAGACTGAAATATATGTTACTGGGAGTGCTGATTGTTCTTTTGTTTTACATTGTACCTAGGTTGTTATAAGAGGCGGCAAGGATTATAAGATGGGCAGCTGTGGAGTTAAAAATCCGCAGCTGTTTTTATATGGAGCAAATCGATTGACACTAAAACCATAGCTGTCTACGTATAGTCCACCGCTGTCGTATGTGGGAAGACCCCGGTTATAGATTTTGGAGCAACATTCACTATCTGATAAATGCCGATAAAGATGGCATGAAGCTGAAATAATAAGTGGACATCGCTGAAGTGACTGTCCACCTTTTTAACGGCATATCTTTGTGTTTTATGAAAATCTATACGGACGCAAAGGTCAGAATAGTTTCTCTCATGTCATCAATGAGGATAGTAGCATATCTACTCGTCAAATCCACAATCCATGGCATTAAAAAAGGGCTTCGCCTAGATGAAAATGAGAAATCATTTCTTCACAACTCCTTTTTTAACAGATTCTATTAGAGAAAGATCATCAGCATGACGATTGCAAAGCCTACGGCGAAGGAAAGTGCACCTCTGTCGTTGTCTTGCTTAAGGGCTATCTGAGGAATTTCCTCGATTGTAGTATAAACAAGAGCTCCACCGGAAACTGACATTATATAGGGTAGAAGTCCGGGGAATAAAACGACCAGCACAACTGTGATAATGCCCAGAAGCGGTATCGGTGCACCGGATACAACTCCCATAAGGAATGCCTTACCTGTTTTGGTTCCGGCTTCTCTAAGCCAAAGTGAAACATTGAGCGCTTCCGGTATGTTCTGGAGTGCGATGGCTATAGCCAGGACAAGCGCAACCGATGATGATATCCATTCAGTCTTCATGAAATGCGCTGCGTAAATAGTACCAAGTGCTATTCCTTCGGGAACATGATGGATTACTTCCTTCAGAACAGCCTTTATTTTGGGACTTAATTTACTTTCCGGTCCTTCGGTTATATCGGAATAAACATGTATATGTGGTATGAATTTATCAAGAAGGATCTGGAAGATAACCCCTACGCAAAAGCAGATTGTCACAGGTATGATTCCCTTATGTACATCGGTCCCAAAGCCTTCAACTGCAGGCTCTATCATTCCCCAAACTGCTGCTGAAAGCATAATTCCCGAACTGAATCCAACCAGTACAGCTCTCATTTTGTCCGAGAGCTGAGCCTTCTGAGCATAGATGATCAGCGAACCAAGAAGTGTTCCGATAAGAGGAATCAGCATGCCAAAGATTGTCTCAGTGTCAGAGAGAGTATTGGCATTATCCAGATGTGTTATAAGTGCACGGAATCCAATGAACAATAAGATTGTACCGCCCATGATCTCGGATCCTGCCTTGTAGCGATCTCCGAAAACGCTGCCTATCTTAACGCCTGCCATTGAAATGATACAAGTAATGACTCCGATAATGATTACTGCTATCACAACATTGATAAGACTTCCTGAATCAATGATCTCAACCGGTACAGCTACAAAAGTGATGCCGACCGCCAAAGCATCGATACTTGTAGCTACAGCCATCATGAACATCGTCTTGACATCAAATCCGGGCGACACTTCCTCATCCGGACCAAGAGCTTCCTTGATCATATTGCCACCAATTAGTGACAGCAGAATAAAAGCTACCCATGGCGCAATCATGCTGATAAGCTTAACAAAATTCGAACCCACCAGATAACCTATAAGAGGCATAACTCCCTGAAAAGTTCCAAACCATATGCCACACAAAAGATACTCTTTCTTTGAGACCTTGCCGACTGCAAGTCCTTTACAAATAGAGACTGCGAACGCATCCATCGCCAAACCTACCGCCAAAAGCAGTACTTCAAATAAGCCCATAATCCATCTCCTTCAATGAAAAATAAAAAGATCAAGTACAGAAAAACTATACTTGATCGTTCATTCGAAAAAATGACAACATGTATAGTTCTCCCGTAAACAACTATACATGAGTCTCGCAATTTAAAACAAGCCAGGTCAATGGCCAGTATGTTGACTTGCTACGTAAAAACGCTTGCTACTCCCTCATGGGAAATATGAAAAATCTTATCATTAAAAATATATGATGTCAATTGTAACGTCCCAGTGACTCTTTCTGATATAATAATTTCAAACGACTCAAATTTTTTTAGTAAGGGGGATTATAATATGTCTGACGGATCAAAATATGTACCGTATGAAGAGCGTACCGGAGCTGAATCTATAGTTTATTTCACCAGGGACTTGTCGCCCGCAGGAATTCAAAAGGTATATGAAAAAGTTAATAATGGCATTACAGGCAAAGTTGCGATAAAGCTTCACACTGGAGAACAGGGTGGCCCCAATATAGTACCTCCGTCCTGGGTCAAGGAACTGATGGATATGGAAGAGAGCCTAAAAAATGCCACAATAGTTGAAACCAATACTTTCTATGATGGAGACCGATATACAACAGAATCCCACAGAAAAACTTTGGCGATAAATGGTTGGAATTTTGCACCTGTCGATATCATGGATGAAGAAGGAACGATCACCCTTCCGGTTAAAAACGGAAAATGGTTCAAGGAGATGAGCCATGGTTCCCATATGCTAAATTATGATTCCATGTTTGTTCTAACTCATTTTAAAGGTCATACCATGGGCGGCTTTGGAGGAAGCAATAAAAATATAGGCATAGGATGTGCAGACGGTCGCATTGGGAAGGCATGGATACATGCAAAGAATGGAAATGACTGGGGCGTAGTGGAAGAGGAGCTCATGGAAAAGATCACTGAATCCACCAAGGCTACTATTGATCATTTTGGAAAAAACATTACCTATGTCAATGTGATGAGGAACATGAGCGTATCCTGCGACTGTGAAGGTGTTGCAGCTGAGCCGGTTGTTACTCCCAACGTGGGAATACTTGCGTCAACTGATATTCTGGCTGTGGATCAGGCTTGCATCGACCTTGTATACGCAATGACTGAGGAAGAGCACAGAGCACTTGTTGAGAGAATTGAAACGAGGCATGGACACAGGCAGTTATCTTATATGAAAGAACTGGGAATGGGAAATGACCGTTATAAGCTCATAGATGTTGATAATAATGACATGGAGATAGACAGAAAAGAAGCTGTTAAGGGCCTTAAGCCTTTTGTAAAAATGCAGCCCAAATAATATCTTAAGTCCATGGAGAATTCTTTTATTATGATACCTGAAGATTATGCAAAAAGAGCATTTTTCGATAACTATGATTATTACTGGTTAACACGAACCATCAAATGTAATATCTTTTTCTCAGAATGTAGTAGATGAGGGATAATATCTATTCAAGAATATCGGCATTCATTTTCCCATCCGGTTGAAAGATTGTAGCCATTATAAACTACTTTGTTTTTACTTTTGCAGCATATTCTCTTTTAAAGTTTCAAATATCACCCTTGCTACCAGTCTCGATCCAGCGGGTGAGGCATGTCTCCTATCCTCAAAATAAAGGTCAACTGACGGGTTCTTATGTATCTCTTCCCACCAGATCTCACCGACCGGAGCTACAAGGCAGCCATGCCTCTTCGCAAGTTTTCTGTATCTTGATGACATCTCTTCTTGAAACTGCTCGTTGTTTTCTTCTGTCCATGTCATATAGTAACAAGGAGTTGCTCCAGTCTGCCTTATCCATGACATGATCTTATCTGCAGCTTCTTCCATTACTTCATACTCTCCCATAGGATGAGCCACATGCTGAAGAATTACAAAATCATACTCTCCAAACAATATATTGAATCTTGTCTGCTCATTCTCCGCGTGATAATCAAATCCCATGCCGCCTTTAGTTAGCATGGCAACCTGCATGTCTATGCCATTTTCTTTACATATTTCCTTAAAAATATTTGGCATATCATTGTAAAAGGTATGGCTGTTCCCAATAAATAGTGTTCTCATATTCCGTTTCCCTTTTTTCTGTCTTAACAATATAGAAGATAAGACTTTTTATCCCTGATCACGAAGCGCCAGGTAAAAGAGCACCGCCTCCCTAAATTTTCTGGGATTTAGCCCGCTACTCTGGCTAATCCTGTTAAGTCGCTGCTGTACGGTATTTTTATGTAAAAACAGTTCCTCTGCGGTGGCGGCCAACGACATTTCTTTTTCATAATAGATCTCAAGAAATTTCCTGTCTTCCCCTGAAAGTGTGGAAAGCACTTTGTCAGAGAATTCCCTAAATTGCTGCTTTGAAATACCGGAAAAGAGTATTTCCAATGTCAGTGTATCGAAATTGACATAGTAAAGCTCCTTATCTTTGATTGTTTTCAGTGCATGCTCTGCGCTTTGATAGGATTCATTACATTTATAAACTTCTACAGCCTTCCCGATTGCTGTCTTCAAAATCTCCCCATGCCCTTCGGCGAAACGAATAAACATATACTCCTTTTTATCAAATTCTTCCGCTTCAACCAAGCCGATAAATAGTTTCGGATAGTTATAGACATAAATACCATTTCTCATTGAGCTGAACAGAGCCTCCACCTGCTGCTCAAGTAAGGAGATATTCACGGGATTATAGCGGCTGTTTACTTCGATCTGTACCATTCGGTAGGTTTGTTCCCAAACAATATTAAACTCCCTGAAGCATTCCCGCAGATAGTCCATGTTTTCAAATTCGCTGTAGATCAGTGAGCGGATCATGTACTGCTTCTTTTCATCTAATGTGCGATGGACAGCATTTAATTCCTGTTCATGAAGGAGCAGGCTCGCGATTCGTTCAGCCAGCTTGGCAAAACGTCGAACTTCTGAGGGTTCGCCGGAAATACCGACCACTGCGATCACACGCATATGGTGGAACACCGGAATATTGATTCCCTTATGAGTTCCCGGGAATTGCTCATCTGATTCCACTTCAATGATTTCTCCGGTTCGTGCCGACTCCCTTCCGATGTCATGGTATGTGTTCAGACGATCCGGGTCGCTGGAGGCATAGATCATCCCATTGGTATTGATGAAGTTGACATGATGACCGCAGACAGCATGGATATTGTCGACAATCTGCTGCGCCAGATTCCTGGAAATTGATGTGATCATGGTAAAACCTCCGGATTGCAGATGCTGTAATCATAGCTAATGTCATGGATGACATTTTATTTGCTAAACAATATATATTTAATATTATGTGTAACATATCATAATGAAATTCTTTTGTCTATAATACATTCATAACGAAGCAGAACTGGAACAGTTAATCAAAAAAAGGAGAAAAGCGTCATGAAGGTTGTAACAGCAATAGATTCTTTTAAAGGAAGCATGTCCTCCATCGAAGCCGGTTATGCAGTAGCCGAGGGCTTTAAAAGAGCAAACCGCACTGTGGAAGTGGCTGTCCGCCCGCTGGCCGACGGAGGTGAGGGAACGGTGGAAGCACTGATCGAGGGAATGAACGGAGAACGACACGAGGTTGTTGTGACAGGTCCTTTGGGAAGTCCGGTGAGCTGCGCATACGGAATTATACGTGATACCATGACCGCTGTGGTGGAAATGAGCGGCGCGGCAGGCATAACTCTGGTGGCAAGAAATGAATTAAACCCTCTAAATGCGACAACCTATGGTGTCGGGGAAGTCATAAAAGATGCGATCAATAAAGGATGTAGGCGTTTTATCGTAGGGATAGGCGGAAGCGCCACAAATGACGGTGGCGTAGGCATGCTGCAGGCACTGGGTTACGAATTTCTGGATAAGGCCGGAAGGCAGATTCCTTTCGGTGCCAAAGGCCTTAAGGAGCTTGAGACCATCACCGATACCTATGTAATCCCGGAGCTTAAGGACTGCGAGTTCATGGTAGCCTGTGATGTTACGAATCCGCTCTGCGGAACCGACGGCTGCAGTGCGGTGTATGGTCCTCAGAAGGGGGCAACTCCTTCCATGATCATGGATATGGATAAATGGCTTGGCTATTATGCTGCGGCTTCAAGGGAAAAATATCCCCAGGCAGATCCGAAGTATCCCGGCACCGGTGCAGCCGGTGGTCTTGGATTCGCTTTTTTAACCTATACAAACGCAAAATTACAGTCCGGGATCAATATCGTACTTGAAGAGACTAGTCTGGAGGATTATATCAAGGATGCCGATCTTGTGGTGACCGGGGAAGGTATGCTGGATTTCCAGACAGCCATGGGTAAGGCACCTGTTGGTGTGGCAAAGCTGGCAAAAAAATACGGCAAGCCCGTGATCGCCTTTGCAGGTGGAGTGACTGAGCAGGCTGTGGAGTGCAACCGAAACGGTATCGACGCATTCTTTCCCATTGTAAGAGGTGTAACCACACTCGATGAAGCCATGGACAATACAAATGCCAAAAACAATCTGGCTGCTGCTGCGGAACAGGTAATGCGGCTTATGCTCATAAATATAGGAGGAACAAGTCATGTATGATTTTTCAACCATCGGTGCAATCATTGGTATGGCAATTGCCATTATACTTATAATTAGAAAATTCCATCCCGCTTACAGTCTGATCCTCGGCGCCCTTGTTGGTGGTATTGTGGGATCTGCGGGAAATCTTGGGTTAACAGTAAGCACGATGATGACAGGTGCCGGCAGTATGATCACTTCGGTGCTGCGCATCATGACTTCCGGAATCCTTGCCGGTGCTCTGATAAAAACCGGTGCGGCGGAAAAGATTGCTCAGGGAATCGTCGGAAAGCTTGGCGCAAAAAAAGCCCTCCTCGCCGTTGCCGTTGCAACAATGGTAATCTGCGCTGTTGGTGTGTTTGTGGATATCTCAGTTATTACAGTAGCGCCTATCGCTCTGGCTATAGGTAAGGAGGCCGGTTACAACAAGCAGTCCCTTCTTCTTGCCATGATCGGAGGAGGAAAGGCCGGAAACATTATTTCTCCTAATCCCAACACCATCGCAGTCTCAGAATCTTTTGGTGTGGATCTGACATCTCTTATGATGAAAAACGCGATTCCGGCAATCTGCGCACTAATCGTAACCGTGATTCTTGCCAATCTTCTTTCAAAAAAAGAAGGGCTTAAGGTGCTAGAATCCGATCTTGAAAAAGGTGAAACCAAGGAGCTGCCTTCATTCCTGACAGCAATTCTGGGACCTTTGGTGGTGATCATCCTTTTAGCGCTTAGGCCTATCGCAAATATTACGGTGGATCCTATGATCGCATTACCAATCGGCGGTCTTGTCTGCACCATTGCCACAGGCAATATCAAAAAGTTTGGATCCTTTGCAGAATTCGGTCTCGGAAAGGTAACAGGTGTTTCCATCCTGCTACTTGGAACCGGAACCATTGCAGGAATCATCAAAGCCTCTGCCCTTCAGCAGGATGTTGTGAATATTCTGAACATCTTTAATATGCCGGCTTTCCTGCTTGCTCCAATTGCAGGTATCCTGATGGCCGGAGCAACAGCCTCAACCACGGCAGGAGCAACAGTTGCAGCCCAGACCTTCTCTTCGATCCTTACTGCCGAAGGCGTAAATGCTCTGTCTGCCGGCGCTATGATTCATGCCGGAGCAACAGTGATAGATTCTCTGCCCCACGGTTCCTTCTTCCATGCTACAGGCGGTGCAGTAAACATGAACATTTCGGAGCGGATGAAGCTTATAATATTTGAAGCTTTGGTAGGATTAACAAGTACGGTGGTCGCAGTGCTGATATTTGCGGTGACATCCGCAATTTAGCAGGTCATGAATAATCCTTCATACTTACAGATTGACATTAAATAGGTTTCTTAGCTTGTTGAAAAATAGGGGCGGCGCATTCTTGTGACTTTAGGATAATATCTATAGCTCTGGAAATTCCAGGGCTATTTTATTTTTGTCTGAAACAAGGTATGATTATTCATAAGTTGTCTGAAAAAGATGTTTGGGCAAGAGGAGTAATAGAGTTCTTTTGCGAGCGATAACTAGGAGAGATCAGAACAGATGCTTATAGGAATCCTTTCAGATACACATGGACTATTAAGGCAAGAAGTTATCGATGGCTTAGAAGGAGTTGATCATATCATTCATGCCGGAGATATAGACAATAAACAAGTCATAGATCGGCTTGAGGAGATTGCTCCGGTAACTGTTGTAAGAGGCAATGCAGACAAAGAATGGGCTGAATATCTTCCAGAGACCGCAACTGTGGAGCTCCTTGGTAATAAGATTTGTGTTATTCACAACAAAGGGAAGATTTCTGATGACCTGGCAGGGATATCAATTATCATCTATGGACACAGCCATAAATATAGCCTGGTAGAAAAAAACGGGCAAGCATGGTTTAATCCCGGATGTTGCGGAAAAAGAAAACCAGACCAGGAAGTTTCTTTTGCAATCCTTGAGATATCAGGCCCGGGAGAGTTTGAATTTCAGAAAAGAGTAATCGCCACCGCGGAACAGGACTCAAAGCTTCCAAAGGATATAGATAGAATAATATCCAAGGCAATGGATCTGACTGACAGAGGAAAGACTTACAAAGAGATTGCAAAGAAACTGAAGATTTCAGAAGAGCTGGCAGAGAGCATCTGCAGAATGTACCT
Organism: Butyrivibrio sp. LC3010; assembly: GCF_000424385.1. Taxonomy (GTDB): domain Bacteria; phylum Bacillota; class Clostridia; order Lachnospirales; family Lachnospiraceae; genus Butyrivibrio. The sequence continues at coordinate 367,288 of NZ_AUJU01000001.1, forward strand.
GACTCATCCCAGAGTTGATGTGGCGGGGATTATACAGCGGATAAGCTGAGGTGGACAGATGGAACTTAAACGAATAGGAATTGAGCAAAAGGAAGCAATAAAAAAGCTGTTTGTAAGTGTTTTTACAATCGAACTGGTGATGAACATCTGCATCTTAATTGGATGTTGACTTTGCCCTTGGTGTAAAGATGTTTTGAAAAGAACATCGGGACACAAATAAAATTTCAGTAAAACATACTATCGTAGGAGTAAAAATGGGGTATAGGATTAGAATAGCAATTCCTCAAGATGAACAGAGAATTCGTGAATTGTTTACAGAGATGCTGCAGACAATTTATCATACAGAAGATGTGAAGGGCTACGAATTAGGCTATTTGAATCGTTATTGGACAAATGGCGAAGAACGGATACTGGTAGCAGAGGATGAATCTGTTGTGGCTTTTTTGTCAATAGAAGTTCATCATGAGCCAGAAGCAGATTATGCATATCTTGATGATTTGTCTGTTACAGAAAGGTATCGCAATATTGGAATCGGAAGTGCTTTAATCCACGAAGCAGAGGCCTATGCACAAGAAATTGGTATACAGCACATTCTATTTCATGTTGAAAAATCTAATACTGAAGCATTTCGTTTATATGAAAGGCTTGGCTATAAGATTTTTCGTGATGACGGCAACAGATATATGATGAAAAAAGATCGGATTCATATTGCGGAAGAACGCATTACTGCTGAGGAATATGTTGATTTTTTAAAGAGGACGGATTTGGGGTCACAATATCCAAAAGAGCGTTTTGAAGAACGAATTAGGAAGCTTGTCAAGAATGTTTCCATCAGCCTGATTGCGCGTAATGATAAAGGTCTAATTGTTGGGGCTTTGTTTGGGCTTACAGATTTCTGCTATTGGTTGTACGTGACAGACCTTGGGGTGGACAGGAATTATGAGAGACAAGGTATCGCAAGCAAGCTCATGAAGACTGCACATGAAATTGCCGGTGGAGAAAAGGATATAGCCATATATCTGATTGCCAATGAAGATGCTGTAGGCTTTTATGAGAAAATCGGTATGAAAAGGGCTGACGATGTAATGAAATACAACCACATAGAATGGACTGAATGGACAATATGAGTGGCTGGCAGATTTATATTCAGGATAATGAAATAAGCAAATCGGGATTAGTGGAGTAGAACATGGATAAAAAAAGGGCTTTGTCTGGCGCCATAACATTTATAACCCTGATGGGAATCGTAAGTCTGTTTTCGGACATGACTCATGAAGGCGTCAGAAGCATATTGGGCGAATATCTGAACCTCGCAGGGGCATCCGCTGCAACCATCGGATTTGTGTCCGGTATAGGAGAATTGTGCGGGTATTCACTAAGGCTCATATCCGGATTTATAGCAGATAAAACGAAGAAATACTGGACATTTGTTATCAC
>NZ_AUJU01000002.1 GCF_000424385.1 Butyrivibrio sp. LC3010
GGTAATCCCATGGCTCTACTTTTATGATGACGGGAAGCTTATCAACTTTGAACTTTTGATATTTGGGAGAATGGGAATCGTCGAAAGCCCACTGTTTTAGCGGTATATATCTGCATATGAAGTTTACCAGCCAGCAATTCTGCTGATAGAGTTGGTGGATGATTTCAAGTAAATAAAGTATAATGTTCACGAGCATTGTCTCCTGGTTTTTTGTGAGTTTGGTCGCTGACATTATACCAAAAAGGGAGGTCAATGCTCATTTTATTTTGAACTCCCGATAAATCAAGGCTTTAGAACAAAAAAGAGGTAGTAAATTTGACACTACCTAAAAAATGGGGAGAGCAAAAATTATGAAAACAAATGGCAATGAGTGGAAATTTCCACGAACAAGGCTGCAATGGCTTTGGGACAATATGGAAGGGTACAGATTTATTTATGTGATGTGCCTTTTGGGAACAGTAGTTTATAACATGATGCAGCTTACTGTTCCTTATTTTTCGTCACAAATAGTAGATAAATTTCTTACCGGACAGGAGGCAAGAGCTAATTTTAATTCCCATCCTGATGAATTTTACAGATTACTGTTTATGATGGTTGGCTTTACTATTTTGAGATGTATTCTTGTTTACATTGATTGTTATGGTTATGAAAAGGTATCACAGGGGGTTCTTTTCAGAGTCAGGAATTTCCTCTATGACAAAATCCAAAGACAGGACATGAAGTTTTACAGTACCTACAGAACAGGTGACCTGATGACAAGAGTAACGGGTGACCTTGATGCTGTAAGACATATGGTAGCGTGGGTTATGAGAATGGTAATAGAAGCCGTTTCTCTTATAAGCGCTGTCGGAATATATTTCCTTTTTATGAACTGGAAGATGGCGCTCTGCCTGCTGGCTGTAGCTCCGCTTATCTTTGTCATAATAATAATGTTTAAGACTCAGGTTGCACCCATGCATGCACTTCTTCGTGAAAAGCTTGCCGGAATGAATACCATGGCACAGGAAAACATATCCGGTAACAGGGTAGTAAAAGCTTTTGCAAGAGAAGATTATGAGATTAAACAGTTTGATGAATGTAACAAAGATTACAGGGATACCAATAAGAAAACAGCTAATATATGGCTTAAATATTTCCCGATAGTTGAAACACTGGCAAACCTGCTGCCGGTTATACTCCTTTTAATAGGTGGACTGTTTCTTATCAACTCTGAGATGACCATGGGCGAATTTGTCGCATTTTCCGGACTTATTTGGGCAATAGCCAATCCCATGAGACAGCTTGGAAACGTTATGAATGAATTTCAGAGATTTTCAGCCGCAGCAGTTAAGGTTATGGAAATCTACTACTCAGAGCCTGAAATAGTAGATAAGGAATATACTGCACTTATGCCTAACAGATTCGAAGGAAAGGTTGAGTTCAAGGATGTGAGCTTTATGTATTCGGATGGAAAGCTTCCTGTTCTAAAGCATATATCCTTTACCGCAAAACCCGGTCAGACAATAGCCATTATGGGTGAAACAGGCTGCGGAAAAACATCACTTATACATCTTATTCCAAGATTCTACGAACCGACTGAAGGAAAGGTCTTAATTGATGGAGTAAATGTACAGGATATTCAGCTTCATCAGCTGCGTAAGAACATTGGACTTGCAACTCAGGATGTACTTTTGTACTCAGATACTATTGACGGAAATATTGCTTATGGCGATCAGTTCCTCAGTAGGGAAGATGTGCTTAAGTTCGCAAGATATTCACAGGCTTCAGACTTTATAGCAAAAATGCCTGAAGGCTATGAAACTATAGTCGGTGAGCGAGGCGTGGGCTTGTCAGGTGGTCAGAAACAGAGAATCTCACTTGCCAGAGCACTGGCAGTAAGACCTTCAATTCTGATACTTGATGATACAACATCAGCTGTGGATCTTGAAACGGAGAAGGCAATACAGGAAAGTCTTGATAATCTTGATTTTCAATGCACCAAGATTATCATTGCACAGAGAATTTCTACCACCAAGAATGCAGATCAGATTCTCATAATGCAGCATGGTGAAATAACTGAGCGCGGAACACATGAGGAACTTATTAAAAAGGGTGGATATTACGCAGATCTTGTAAAGCTGCAGATGGGAGCATAAATATGGCCAGAAATACTTATAAACAGGATGAAATACTTGAGGAGCCCTTTGACATTAAGCACTTACTCAGAGCTTCAGGATATATAAAAAAGCATTTGGTAAAAATGATAATCGCATTTCTTATGTCAGCTGTAGCAGGAATAACAGCGCTTGTTAACCCTGTTCTTGTAAGAAATGCACTTGATGTTGCCATACCTGAAAACAACAAAACATTACTGTTTTCTTTAGTTGGGATTTCCGTTGTTTTCTATGGCCTTAGTATTTTGTTTTCAACAATAAGATCCAGGATCATGGTAAATGTCAGCCAGGATATTATTTATCAGATCAGACATGATCTTTATGTACATCTTCAGGAGCTGCCATTTCAGTATTATGATGACAGACCGCATGGCAAGATACTTGTACGAGTTGTGAATTATGTAAATTCAGTATCAGATATGCTTAGTAACGGACTTATCAATGTTGTGCTTGAGATATTGAACCTGATCTTCATTGTTGTTTTTATGCTGGCTGTGGATGTACAGCTCAGCCTTGTTGTTCTTGCCGGTGTACCGGTGCTTATGATTTTTATGTTCTGGATAAAAGATAAGCAGAGAAAAGCATGGCAGATGGTTTCAAACAAAAATTCAAACCTGAATGCTTATCTTCAGGAAAACATAGTAGGTGCAAGAATAACACAGATATTTGCGAGAGAAGATGAGAATGCCAAGATTTTCAAAGAACTTTCGGGAGATTGTAAAAAGACCTGGATGAGAGCAATATTTTACAGCACTTTGGTGTGGCCCGGAATAGATACGATTTCTGTCTTCGTAAGAGCGGCAATTTATTTCTTCGGACTTGTTATCTTTGCAGGTGGCAATCAGACATTGGGAACCATAGTTGCAATAAGCAGTTATGCATCAAGATTCTGGCAGCCTATCATGAACCTTGGAAATATCTTTAACGGATTTATTAATAACATAGCTTATCTTGAGAGAATTTTTGAGACCATGGATGAGCCGGTGACTGTTAAGGATGAGCCTGATGCAATAAAAATGAAACCTCTCGAAGGAAAGGTGGAATTTCAGAATGTATCATTCTCATACGAGAAGGGAGAAGAGGTTCTTCATAATGTATCATTTACTGTAGAACCCGGTGAGAGTGTAGCTCTTGTAGGTCCTACAGGTGCCGGAAAGAGTACTATAGTAAGCCTTATTTCAAGATTCTACAATGTAGACAGCGGAAAAATACTTATTGATGGCCAGGATATTTCAAAGGTTACTCTTAAGTCCCTGCGCGAACAGATGGGTATAATGCTTCAGGACAGCTTTATATTCTCCGGCACGATAGAGGATAATATACGATATGGTAAGCTGGATGCCACTTCCAAAGAGATATTAAAGGCCTCCGAAACTGTGTGTGCTGATTCCTTTATCAGAAATATGAGTAAGGGATATGATACGGAGGTTAAGGAACGAGGAGCACTTCTGTCACAGGGACAAAAGCAGCTTATATCATTTGCAAGAACGCTTCTGTCAGATCCTGCAATTCTTGTTCTTGATGAGGCAACTTCAAGTATTGATGTACAGACAGAAAAAGATTTGCAAAGAGGATTAAACGCCATGCTTGCAGGAAGAACCAGCTTTATCATCGCCCACAGATTATCTACCATCACCGGCTGCGATAAGATTATGTACATTAGTAACGGTGGAATAACTGAGTGTGGAACTCATGAGGAACTTATGGCTAAAAGAGGTGATTATTACCATCTTTACACCGCTCAGATAGAAGATATAGAAGGAAAAGCTGTGTGATGATTATAAAATTAAAAATATTTTAAAAAAATTATAAACTTCATACATTTATTGTCGTAATAGTGTACAATAAAGAAGAATATTAAATAAATAAGTTGCAAAACTTTGTGAGGAGGTTATTGTACATGCTAAACATTAAAAAGGATTTAAACGATAAAAATCTGGTAGTTGCACTTGAAGGAAGACTTGATACGACAACTGCTCCTACACTTGAAGAAGAACTTAAGGCTGCACTTCCCGGTGTAGAAGACCTTGTATTTGATCTTGCAAGTTTAGAGTATATTTCCAGTGCCGGTCTTCGTGTTCTTCTTTCCTCTCAAAAGACCATGAATAAACAGGGTAAAATGGTTGTTAAGAATGTTTCTGAAGAAGTAAATGAGATATTTGAAGTAACAGGTTTCTCAGATATTCTTTCTATTGAATAAAGTTTATATGTATGTTCTGATTAGCAGGATAACTCTGTTATCCTGCTAATTAATATATAAGGGAATGTAATCGCTCAAAGCTTGAGGGGGCATTATGCGTTATTTTCACCATAGAAGGATAGTATGCTTTTTTTTGGTGATATTTTTATTACTTCTTAATTTATTGCCAAGGAACAATACTGTTAAAGCTAAAAACGAAACTGCCTATACAGCAAGACCATCTGTAAATGGCAGACTTCATGTTGATGGAAAAAATCTGGTTGATGAAAATGGAACTCCGGTACAGCTGCGAGGATTAAGTACTCATGGTCTTACCTGGTATCCTGATATCATCAATGAAGATTTGTTCGCTCAAATTTCCGATAAATGGAACGTTGGCTTTATCAGATTAGCAATGTATTCTGAAGAATATTGCTCAGGTGAAAAGGACGATAGTCTTAGACTTATGAAAAAAGGTATATCAGCGGCTATTGCCGCTGATATGTATGTTCTTGTGGACTGGCATATCCTTAATGATTATAATCCAAACATCAATAAGGAGCAGGCCAGAGAATTTTTTGAAATAATCTCTTCAGAGTACTCTGATTATCCCAATCTTATATTTGAAATCTGCAATGAGCCAAATGGTGATACTGAGTGGGAAGATATCGTTGAATATAGCAATGAAATAATTCCTGTAATTAGAAAAAACATCCCTGACTCAGTAATTATAGTTGGAACCCCTAATTATGACAGGGACCTTCTTCCTGCTATTAATAGACCGATTGAATTCGACAACATAATGTATACTCTGCATTTTTATGCGGCATCTCATTATCAGGATCTTATGGATGAACTTAGAAATGCTGTAGATTCCGGTCTCCCGGTATTTATTACTGAATGTGGAATAAGTGAAGCTTCCGGTGATGGAATAATTGATTTTAGATCTGCCAAAAAATGGTTCAACTATTTGAATGAGAACTCTATCAGTTATGCTGTATGGAGTTTATCAGATAAGAGTGAAACCTCAGCAATACTTAAATATGATAGAAATTATGATAATTCTATTAGTAACAATGAGCTGACTGTTGCGGGAAAATGGGTAATGGAGCTTGTAAAGGGATCTTCTCCCGATAGTATTAATACTCCTGCTGATATAGTTGAGCTTACTTCAAGCGAGAAAAGATTTGCTATTACCACAAACTCTCTTGGAAAACGCGCATATGATTCACTAAAACAATATTCTATGATGGCTAATTTCAGCGCATTATTCATTATAGTTATATTGATTTTGAGATTCTTAAACAGAAAGATCAATAAGAAGGATAATCTCACTTATTATGATCTGTTTAACAAAAGTGAGATTGGTGAAATATCAAGAACACGCGGATATTATTATTTTATTTTAAAAGGACTTATTATTTTAAGTGCTTACTTCACATTAATATATCTTTGTTGGAGAACTTTGTTTTCAATCCCATACCAATATGGAATCATTCCGGTTATTGCCAACATTCTTTTATTGATTGTTGAAATAGTTGGTTTTATTGAATCCATATTATTGTTCTCTAACCTTTTAGGACTTAAAAATCATCCGCTTCCTGAGATTGAAGATGATGAATATCCAGATGTGGATATTTTTATTGCTACATATAATGAACCGACGGAGCTTCTTCGTAAAACCATTAATGGTTGTAATCATCTGCGTTATCCGGACAAAAGCAAAGTTCATGTTTATGTTTGTGATGATAATCGAAGGAAAGAAATGCGTGAACTGGCAGAGTCCATGGGAGTCGGCTATTTTGACAGACCTGATAACAAAGGGGCAAAGGCGGGTAATTTGAATAATGCTCTTTCAAAAACCAGTTCGCCTTATATAGTTACACTTGATGCTGACATGATAGTTAAGAGTAACTTCCTTTTAAAGACTATTCCATATTTTGTGGATGCAAAAAAAAGAAATGAGAGAAGGAACGAAGAAAAAGAGATAAAGCTTGGACTGTTACAGACGCCTCAATGTTTTTACGACCCGGATGTTTTTCAGCATGCATTGTATTCTGAGAGAAGAGCTCCAAATGAACAGGACTTTTTCTATAGAACAATTGAAGTATCAAAAACTTCTACCAACAGTGTTATTTATGGTGGTTCCAATACAATTTTAAGCAGAGAAGCATTGGAAGCTATCGGAGGCTTTTACACAGAATCCATTACTGAAGACTTTGCAACAGGACTTCTCATAGAAGCCGCAGGATTCGTAAGCCTTGCATTGCCTGAGCCGCTTGCGAGTGGTCAGACTCCGCACACATATAAAGAACATATACAGCAAAGATCAAGATGGGGCAGAGGTGTTATTGTAACTGCTAAAAAGCTGAAAATATGGAGAAACAGAAATCTTTCATTGGCACAGAAACTCAGTTATATTAGTGCTGTAATTTACTGGTATTCACCATTAAAGAATTTTATTTATATTATTTCTCCGCTCTTATTTGCAACATTTGCGATCCCGGTGCTTCATTGTAACTGGCTGGAGCTGTTGCTTTTCTGGTTACCTATGCATTTGCTTCAGGATGCATCGCTTAGAGTAATCAGTGGAAATGCCATTTCGACAAAATGGAGTGGTATTTATGAAACAAGTGTAATGCCGCATTTGTTATTCCCTATTTTAAAGGAATCATTGGGAATAAGCCTTAAGACCTTTAAGGTTACGGATAAATCGAAGAAAGTACAAAAAAGGCAAAGAAATATAAAAGAGATGCTTCCTTTTATAATTTTAGTTGTTCTTTCTGTTATTGGACTTGTCAGGATAATAATTATATTTGATAAAACACAGACTATCGGACTTGCCATTTTGGCTTTTTGGATAATACGAAATCTGTATTATCTGATCATGGCGCTGTTCCTGATAGATGGCAGAGACTATGACGGAGAAGTCGTAAATGTTATTTATCCTGAATTTGTAGATGTCGATATAGCTCATGGCGAGGGTAAAGGTAAAAAATTCTCCGGAGTTACAACGCTTCTGACTGAGCATCACATTGAAGCTTTCTTTGATGGTAATGAGCGCATTCCTGTTGGAAAAGCAGTTAATATACATATAGATACAGGACATTATGCTGCCGAACTTAAAGGCGCTGTTACAGGAATGCGAATATCTAAAAACGGTGATAAATGCACTCATTCTATGGAAATACTTGACTTTGGTGACAGTGAACTTGAGTATCTGGAAATTTTATATGACAGGGTTCCGTCTCTTCCTCAATCGCTTGTAAAGGATTATGGACTTTTGGAACATTTATGGCAGAACATAGCGTATAGAATTGCCAGAACCACAAAACGATAAAAAAGGTGTCTTATATGGAAGAAGTAAGAGTAGAAAAAATTGAAAATTGTATAAAGGTGTTTTTAAAGGGAAGAATTGATTCAACAAATGCTCCTGAATTTGATGCGGTGATTAAAGAGTCAGTGCCGGACGATGGAGATGTAATAATTGATGCCGGAGAACTTGAATATATCTCAAGTGCAGGACTCCGTGTGATACTGCATATTATCAAGAAACATAAAAATATAAAGATGATAAATGTAGGGTCTGAGATATATGAAATACTTGATATGACAGGTTTCAATCAAATGATGACTGTCGAAAAGGCATATAAGCAGGTGAGCGTAGAAGGATGTGAAGTTATAGGAAAAGGCGCAAACGGAACCCTTTACAGGATTGATAAGGATAATGTCGTAAAAGTCTACAACGATCCAAATGCTCTTGATGATATACATCATGAACGCGAAGTTGCAAGACTTGCACTTGTTCTTGGTATTCCTACGGCGATATCCTACGACGTTGTGAAGGTTGGGGACAGCTATGGGTCTGTTTTTGAGCTTTTAAACGCTAAGAGTTTTTCTTCGATAATCGCCAGCGAACCTGACAAATTTGACTGGTGCGTTGATGAGTTTGCAGATCTTTTGAAAAAAATCCATTCTACAGAAGTTGCTCCCGGAAAACTGCCCAGAATAAAGGATACAGTTCTTAAATGGGTGGATTTTACCAAAGATTATATTGATGATGCGCATTACCAAAAGCTTAAAGCTCTGGTTGAAGCTGTGCCGGATACTGATTTTATGATTCATGGAGATTACCATACAAATAACGTTGAGTTTCAAAATGATGAAGTAATTCTTATTGATATGGATACTCTGGCTGTAGGTCATCCGATTTTTGAACTTGGATCAATTTATAATGCTTTTGTCGGTTTTTACGAATTAGATAAGGATTCAATATTAGATTTCCTTGGATATGATTTTGACACTGCTGATAGATTTTATAAGAAGGTACTTGCAAAATATCTTGAAACAGAAGATGAGAATAAAATCAATGAGGTCATCGATAAAGCCAGAATAATCGGTTATACAAGACTTATAAGACGATCCATACGCAGAGGTGCTCTCGAAAATGAACAGGGAATAAATAAGATTGAGTTCTGGAAGAAGGAGCTTTTTGAACTTTTAGATGTAACTGATACCTTAAACTTTTGATTCAAAGGATATGGCATATGAAAGAAATTGTAATTGATGCAAAAGTTGAAAATCTTCCTCAGGTGCTGGAATTTATAGATTCAGAGCTTGAGATTGCAGAATGTAAAATGAAAGACCAGATGAAAATCGATATGGCAGTTGAGGAACTTTATGTAAATATTGCCCACTACGCGTATAGAGACAAGGTTGGTAAAGCTGAGATTACTTTTGATGTAGATGACAAGAACAGGGCTGTTATCACACTTATTGACAGTGGAATTCATTATGATCCTCTTGCCAAGGAAGATCCTGATGTTACTTTGTCTGCAGAGGAGAGAAAAATCGGCGGACTTGGTATTTATATGGTCAAAAACAGTATGGATGATGTACTGTATGAATATGTTGATGGTAAAAACAAAACTACCATTATTAAAAATCTTTGATACTACCGGATGGAATTTTGATGGAACTTATAACTAAAGAACAAAAGCAGCGTGCTATTCTGGCTGCGGTTTTCTATGTAATATTTATTGTAACAAGCGTTCAGTTTCTGTTTATAAGAGGTTTTGCTAATTTAAAGCCTGTTTACATCTTTAATATCAGCGGCGATGTTTTTGCGATGCTGATGGGATATGTGCTTTTTATATGTTGTCTTATAGATGTACAAAAAACAGGTAAGGATCTTAAGTGGCTTTTATATCTTTTAAACGCAGCGTATATTGGAGTATTTACTGATTCAATCGCATGGCTGGTGGATGGAGTAAGTAAATACAGTGCTATTAATTTCCTTGATAATACACTTTATTATTTGTGTGCTCCGTTTGAGGTTTTCTGTTTCTGGAAATATACCAGAACATTTCTGGATATTGAAAAGCCTCATTTAAGAATTATCAATAAGCTGCAATTATTTGGTTTATGTACTTCCGTAGCAGTAAGATTATTGAATATGTTCTTTAAATTTTACTTCTATGTAGACAGTGAAGGAGTTTATCACAGGACCGGCATTTATCTGTTTTCAATGCTGTATGTCTTTAGTTCGATTATATGCACGTTGTCAATTCTTGTGATTGAGAGAAAGAATTTACAGCTATATCAGATAATTACATTTTTTACATATGTACTTGGTCCTACTATTGTATCTGTTCTTACGATACGAATATATGGTCTTTCAATTATAAATGCTGTAATAATGCTTTTTATACTTCTTATGTATTGCGTTCTCAATGTTATGCAGGGAAGAGAAAAAGCGATTGCAGACAGAGACCTTGCTTTGGCATCGGGAATACAGGAGCATATTTTACCTAGGATTTTTCCTCCCTTTCCTGAGAGAAAAGAATTTGACATATACGCTTCAATGACTCCTGCCAAGGAGGTTGGCGGCGATTTTTATGACTTTTTCATGATTGACAATGACCATCTGGCAATAGTTATTGCTGATGTTTCAGGAAAAGGTGTTCCGGCTGCACTTTTTATGATGGTTGCAAGAACTATCATTAAGAATCAGGGATTGTATTCCAGAAAAATGAATCCAAATACGATACTTGCTAAGGTTAATAACCAGTTGTGTGAAGGAAATGATCTCGAATTTTTTGTAACTGCCTGGATTGGTATACTGACTATCTCTACAGGAAAGCTGAAGTATTCAAATGCCGGACACGAATATCCCTGCTATAGAAAAGCAGACGGTAACTTTGTTATTGTTAAAGAAAAACATTCTCCACCTTTGGCTACGATGGAAGGGCTTGTTTTCAAGGGCGGTGAAATTAATCTTGAAAAGGGCGACGTGATCTATATTTACACGGACGGAGTTACGGAAGCGACCAATTCCAATAATGAATTATTTGGAAATGACAGAATGCTGGCTGCATTAAATGAAAAACCGGACGGTACGCCAAAAGAGCTTGATAATGCAGTCAGAACAAGGATATATCAGTTTGTTAAAGATGCTCCGCAATTTGATGATATAACAATGCTTTGCTTAAAATATTATGGAGCAAATGAAAAAAGTGATGTGATATAATATTTTTAAATACAACTTATGAGGAGATAAAATATGGGCAAAAAGTATAAGGAAATTGAAGGCGAACCGATTTTCAAAACATCAAAGATCGTAATTAACTGTTATGATAAAATGATGACTGCGGAGTTTGATAAGGCATCCAGATACCTTTCAGAATGCAATCTCGGACATAAAGATCATCTTCAGATGGAGCTGCTTTTTGAAGAAACAGCTTTGATGCTTGGTGAAATCACAAATGATTTTTCAGCATTACTTTGGTTTGAGAAATATGAGAATTATTGCTGCCTTAAGCTTACTGCTAAAACAGAGATGAACTTCGAAAAGAAGGAAGAGCTTATTTCTGTTTCTTCCAGCGGTGAGAATGCTATGGCTAAAGGTTTCATGGGCAAAATAGCAGACATTATCGAAACAGGTCTTATGGACTTTGATTATGTTGCAAGACTTCAGCAGGAGTACGGTGGAGTTAATGTAGGATTTGGAAGCATGGGTATTTATGACGGCTATGATGGAATAGGCGACATGAATGCAGCATGGTGTCTTTCTGACTACAAAGAATCCCTAAATGACGCTATTGATGATGAGGGTGATGAAAATGAAGCATCTCAGGAAGCGTGGGATGAGCTTGAAAAATCCATCGTTGCAAGTATTGCTGAAGACGTGATTGTTGGAACAAAGAGCAATGTTATCGAGATGACTATCGTCAAAGCTCTTAAACACGCCTGAGCTTTAGAATGGATACGTCAATTAAAATAAAAAGAATAAGTGTATTGGGATTATTGCTTTGTTATGCAATGATTCTGACTTATATTGAATCAATAATACCATTTTTCGGCGGTGTTCCGGGTATGAAGCTCGGACTCCCCAATATGGTAATTGTTCTATTGTTATTTTGCTATGGAGAATTCGAAGGCATTCTCATAAATGTTCTGAGGATAATACTTACAGGATTCCTCTTTGGAACTCTGTTTGGAATAATGTTTTCGGTTTCCGGTGCTGTTATCAGCTTTATAACGATGGTAATTATAAAACGACTGGACCTATTGGATATAAAAGGTGTAAGTATCTGCGGGGGGCTTGCTCATAATCTGGGACAGCTCCTTATTGCGATTTTTATAGTAAAAACCTCCGGAATCATGTTTTATTTGCCATTATTATTGATAGCAGGCGCACTAACCGGATTTTTAAACGGTTTCATTGCAAATGCAATGATAGGATATATAAAGAACTCTAAGCTGCTGTAACACCCTTTGAGGTATTTATCTGTGAAAAAGCATAAACATGCAGCAGGCATTATTATCTTTGTTCTTATAACATTAATAATTGTCACTACTATCAATCTGCTTTTGGTATTCAGAACAACTGCCGATGAGACAATTAGTTCAGGTAAATATCAGCTTGAAAGTATTGGAGCTGAACTTGAAAACGGGATAAAAAATGCCAAAAACTTAACATCACAATATGCAATAAAAGCGCAACCTCTGATCTTGGACAAAGATGTTCTGGAAAAATTCATCCATGATACCCAGGATAAAATCAGAAAAGAGACCGGCGGAGTGGGCTTTAATGTTTATGCAGCAGGCAATGATTGGTACATAATACCGGATCTTAAGGAGGAAGAGTATGATCCTGCTTCAAGACCATGGTATCAGGGCGCTATCAAAAATAAAGGTAACGCCTATGTGAGTTCTCCTTATATTGATGTTGTTACCGGAGCGATATGTTATACCGTTTCTATTTCCTTAGATGATAATGATACGGTTTTTGCTGTCGACTATACTCTTTCACAGATTCAGAATAAAATTCAAAAGATGTCCATAGCTGATAATACTACTTCAGTAATTGTTACTGAGGATGGTATTATTGCAGGGTGTAGCGATCAAAGCTACGTGGGTAGTGAACTCATAGATGCTTTCCCCGATTATATGGGCATTTTTGAGAGTGCAAAACTGTCTGATGAGACTGTTTCCTACAGGCTAAGAAATGGACTTTCCCATGACAATCTTTTTGCAACCGGAACGGAATCGGGCTGGTATCTTATTGTCGGTATTAATGATTGGGAGTTGTACCATAATAATTATCTGTGGTTACTACTTTCAATGGTTCTTAATCTCATAATTTTCTTTGTTATTTTCATTCTTTATTTTATTAGTAAGAATAATGAGGCCAAAGCTCAGGAGGCATTGGATTCCAAAAACAGTTTTCTGCAGGAAATTACAGGGGATCTGAAAACTCCTCTTAGCCAGATACTCAATAATACTGATTCAAGGACCTTCGATGAAGATAAGAACTATGAAGCCAGATTCGAGAGTATTCAGTCTGCCACAAAACAGCTTTCTGAGAGTATTCAGCAGATAATCAGTTATTCAAATTATGTAAAAAGCGAGAATCAGAAACACAGCAGACAGGATGTAAAACGCATAAAGAAGATAAGCAGTAAATACAGAACAATAATAATTGTTCTTATGAGTCTGAGTATGCTTATAAGTGTTATATCCATCAGCTGGATGACTATACGCTGGTGTACTGCCAGCATGCAGGAGAAAGCGGGAAATTATGAAAGCCAGGTAACGGAATGGACTTTATCACAAAAAAACATCCTTGATATGTTTGTTGCAGATATTTCTACGAATTCCGATATATTAAAGAATCCTCAGGAAACTATAGATTATCTCGCCAGAATAACTTCCTGTTATGAACAGATCTCAGCTTCTTATATTGCCAACAAGGACTTTGTTCATTCGGTTTATATGAATACCGGATGGAGACCGGATGATTATTTCAGGATTGAAGACAGACAGTGGTACATGGATACTTTAAATTCTGATACCGGCTTCAATATTTCAAGTCCATATATTGATGTCCAGACAGGACTGTATTGTATAACCTTCTCGGAAGTGGTAAATGATGCAAAAACAGGGGATTATCTTGGCGTATTCGGAATCGATTTTTACATTGATAAGCTGATTGATATTCTTGGCAATTCCTATACAGATACCGGTTATGCATTTTTGACAGATTCCAGGGGAACCATCATAAATCATCCTCACGGGACCTATCAGATGACAAATAAAAGATCCACAAACATAGCAGGTCTTAACTATGAAGAAGCTTATAATGATCAGGGCTCTGTAACAGTATTTAAGGATTATGATAACGTACCTAAAGTAATCATCGCGAAAAATACAAAAATTGCAGACTTTACTGTTTTTGTAGTAATCAATTTCTTTACTATTTACGGGCGTTCAATAGTTTATGGTCTTATAGCATTTTTCTCATCACTTGTTTGTGTTTTTGCTATATGGAATCTGCTTGGAAGTCTTATAACCTGGCAGGATCAGGTTAATGATCAGTTGCAGGATTCTGCAGATGCTGCAATAGCTGCAGGAAAAGCAAAAAGTGATTTCCTTGCCATGATGTCTCATGAAATAAGGACCCCTATTAATGCCATAATCGGTATGAATGAAATGATTCTAAGGGAGTGCGACAATGATGATATAAAATCCTATTCAGCAAATATTCAAAGCGCATCAAAAACACTTCTTTCGCTTATTAACAGTATTCTGGATTTCTCAAAGATTGAGGAAGGTAAGCTTGAAATAGTTTCTGTTAATTATGAAGCAAAAGCACTTATAGCAGATATTATCAATATGATAAGTGCACGTATAAACAAAACCAGTCTTGAGCTTAAGCTTGAGATTGATCCCAAAATACCTCAGGGTATGTATGGGGATGATTTCAGAATAAAACAGATTATACTTAATCTTCTTACCAACGCCGTAAAATATACTGAAAAGGGTAGCGTCACCTTAAAAATGTCAGCAAAGCCTTTAAATAAAGAGGAGGTTCTTCTTGATGTTAAGGTCTGTGACACAGGTATAGGTATAAAAGACACTGACATCGATAAGCTTCATGCATCTTTTCAAAGACTTGATGAGAAGAGAAACAGAAATATTGAAGGTACGGGACTTGGAATTGCAATCGTAACAAGCCTTCTTAAAATGATGGGTAGTAACCTTGAAGTTAAGAGTGTGTATGGTGAGGGCTCTGAATTTTCATTTGTCATCCAGCAAAAGGTTACGGACTGGAGAGATATAGGAGAGTTTGACTTTGAAAGTATTAAGGCAGACATTGCTGAGAGCACTGATAAGTTCCTTGTGGCTCAGGATGCAGACATACTTATTGTAGATGATAATGAGATGAATTTATCGGTAATGAAGAGCCTTCTTAAGAGGAATAAGATAAAACCTGATTTTGCATCAAGCGGACAGGAATGCATAGATAAAGCGGGTACAAGGCACTATGATATTATCTTTTTGGATCACATGATGCCTATGATGGATGGTATAGAAACCCTTGCCATTCTTAAAGAAAGAGATCTTTTAAGTAAGGATACTACCGTGATCGCTCTTACAGCTAATGCCGTTGTTGGCGCAAAGGAAGAATATATTGCTGCCGGATTTGCAGATTATCTGTCAAAACCTGTTGATACAAAGATACTTGAAAAATTCCTGGCAAAATATCTGCCGCCCTATAAATACACCTATGTATCAGCTAATGATGAAAAGGTAAGACAAAAGACCAAGGAGCAGACTAAGAGTAAGGATACCATTATAGATGAGGATATAATAGAGTTTATGCCTTCAACAACAATGGATGAAAGTTCAAAAGAAAACATTGATTACATTAATAAACTTAAAAAATTGTCCTATCTTGATGTGGATTCCGCTGTTTCTCTAAGCGGCAGTATAGATGCATATATCACGGTACTACAGATGTTTATAAGAACTGCCGAAATAAAAAAGAACAGAATAAAAGAATTATATGAAAAGAAGGATATTAAGAACTATATCATAGAGCTTCATGCACTTAAGAGTTCCGCAAAGCTTATTGGTGCAGAAGAATTAAGCAGTCTTGCAAAGGATCTGGAGTTTGCAGGAAAGGAAAATGATTTAAGGGTTATTGAAGAAAAAAACGCCTTAATATTTGAATGGTATGATAGAATTATTAGTGACATAAACAAGACTTCTTAGATGAACTTCGGAGGTTACATTAATGGCCGGCTGGGTTTTTGTAGTTGATGATGACATGACTAATCTGCTTGCAGCAGGTAATATACTTAGCAAAAATAATATAAGAGTCACAGCCATAAAATCAGGAGAAAAGCTTCTTGCTCATATTAGGAACAATAAGCCTGATCTTATTCTTCTTGATATTTTGATGCCACATATGGATGGATATGAGACTTTCAAGAGACTTCGTCAATTGGAGAAGGACTGGGGCGATGAAGAGACACCGGTAATATTTCTTACGTCGGATGAAGATGAGGATGCTGAGATCAGAGCATTGGGACTTGGCGCAGCTGATTTTATACGCAAGCCCCTTAGAGAAGATGTTCTCCTTAAAAGGATCATGAATGTTATTGAGAATCGCGCACGGATACGTGAGCTCATTAATGATGCCACCATTGATGGTCTTACGGGTTTTCTTAATAAATCTGCAGTAAATGCAAAGCTTACTGAAGTCTGTCAAAAAGAAAATGGCGCACTGATGATCCTTGACATAGACAATTTCAAAATGGTAAACGATCTCTATGGCCATGATACAGGTGATAAGCTTCTTAAGCTGTTTTCTGAAGTCATATCTACCAATATTCGTG
Organism: Butyrivibrio sp. LC3010; assembly: GCF_000424385.1. GTDB lineage: Bacteria > Bacillota > Clostridia > Lachnospirales > Lachnospiraceae > Butyrivibrio. The sequence goes on from NZ_AUJU01000002.1 coordinate 16,518, forward strand.
AAAAGGATATAGTCGGACGAATTGGCGGAGATGAGTTTATCGTATTTTTGAAAAACTTTAAAGCTGAGTCCGGGATTAACTCGCTTAATAAGCGTATAAACAAGCAGTTAAAAGAAATCATGAATAAGTTTTCTACGACTTTGCTGCCTTTTTCTGTAGGCGTATCCAGTGGTGTTGCGTTCGTACCGACTGATGGAAGGAATTACGAAATTCTTTTCAGAAAAGCCGACACGGCCCTTTATCATGTTAAACAAAACGGAAAACATGGTTATAATATATTTGCTGATTCAATGGAGCAGATTGTTACATATGATTCCGCTTCGAAGGATGAGATTGATCAGATCAGCAATGCTTTAAAAGAGAATGAGACCTATAACAGTGCTATGTGGGTCGGTCAGGATGCCTTCAGTCACATTTACAGATATATGTTAAGATATATCAGAAGTTATCATGGCACTGCTTACAGGGTGCTTTTTAAGGCTACACCTGCGAATAGTAATGTAAGTCAGATGGAATTTACAGAGTATATGAAGAGATTTGGTACTCTTATTTCCAATTCGCTAAGAAAAAGTGATGTTATGATGCAAAACGGAATTAATCAGTTCTTTTTATTCCTTCCGGGTATAAATGAGACGGATATAGATAATGTTATATCCAGAATCATGACATCCTGGAATGAACTTGATTTTTCAAAAAAGGTAAGTATATCTTATGAGTCGGAGAACATACAGTCTGAGGACGATAAAGATGGTAACAGACGTATAAATGACTCATCGGATGAATAAATCCCAAAAAATAAATTTAATTGGAGCTCTTTAAATGATTGCTTTTGTAAATGGAATACTTGATGAAAAAAGAGATCTGCTTGCTGTTATCGATGTCGGAGGTATTGGTTATAATGTCAATATCTCCGCTTATACTGCAGACAGATTGCCCGGTAAAGGTGAAAGCGTAAAGCTTTACACATATATGAGTGTTCGCGAAGATGCCATGAATCTGTATGGATTTCTTACGCGGGATGAACTGGATTTTTTTAAACTACTTATAAGTGTCAGCGGAATAGGACCTAAGGGAGGGCAGGCAATACTATCTGTTATGACTCCTGATGATCTTAGATTTGCGATTCTTTCCGGAGATTCGAAATCGATAAGTAAAGCCCCCGGAGTAGGCAAGAAGACTGCTGAAAGACTGGTTCTTGAGCTAAAGGATAAGATTTCAAATGATGATATTATCAGTGGTAAGGCAGGTGGCAGTGCAGAAAACATGTCTGCTCTGACTACTGAGGATACGCCTGCAAATGAAGCCGTTGAAGCTCTTGTAAGTCTTGGATATGCTTTATCAGAAGCATCAAAGGCAGTAAGAGCAGTTATCGCTAAGGGGGATGCAGACGGGGATGATACGGAAGCTATTTTGAAGCTTGCTTTGAAAGAACTTATCTGAATTTGTAAATAAAGTGGTGGAGTTATGGAAAAAAGGACAATAAGAACTACTGCAGAGCGGGGTAATGGAGCTATATATGCAAAGGTTCTTGATGAAGATAAAAAAATAGAAGGGTCACTGAGGCCTAAGAGATTAAAAGATTACATAGGTCAGGCTAAAATCAAAGAAAATCTTAATGTATCAATTGAGGCAGCCAAAAAAAGAGGTCAGAGCCTTGATCATATTTTGTTGTACGGACCGCCCGGACTTGGTAAAACCACTCTTGCTGAAATTATTGCAGCAGAGATGGGAGTTCACTGTAAGGTTACAAGCGGACCTGCAATTGAAAAGCCCGGTGACATCGCAGCAATTTTAAATAACCTCAAAGAAGGTGATGTTTTATTTATTGACGAAATCCACAGGTTGAACAGACAGGTGGAGGAAGTCCTTTATCCTGCTATGGAGGATTATAAAATCGATATCATAATAGGCAAAGGCCCGACAGCAAGATCAATAAGACTTGATCTTCCTCATTTTACACTTATAGGTGCTACCACAAGAGCAGGTATGCTTTCTGCTCCACTGCGAGACAGATTCGGAATGCTCTATAAGATGGAATTTTACGAGACGGAAGAGCTTATGCAGATCATTATGCAGTCAGCTACTGTGCTAGGTGTAGAGACAGAGGATGGCGGCGCAAGGGAAATGGCAAGAAGAAGCAGGGGGACGCCCAGAATTGCCAACAGAATTTTGAAAAGAGTAAGAGATTATGCTCAGGTGAGATATGACGGCGTAATAACAGAGAATGTTGCAAAAACTGCTCTGGATCTAATGGATGTAGATAAGCTCGGACTTGATCATAACGATAGGACACTTCTTCTTACTTTGATTGAAAAGTTCGCGGGAGGACCCGCAGGTCTTGAGACTCTTGCTGCTTCTATTGGCGAGGACGCGGGCACAATAGAGGATGTATATGAGCCATATCTTCTTAAAAACGGTCTTATAAACAGGACTCCGAGAGGAAGAGTTGTTACCTCTCTTGCATATGAACATCTTGGGCTTTCAGAGCTTGCAGATACATGATGTAGTAGTGCCCTTTTGAAAAAATATCGCGCTATACTATTGATAATGTATATGCCTAAAGTATATAATTTGGATAAATACTTTTAAGTTTTGATATGGGGAGGAAAATTATGGCTTCTAAGACAGATACCGAGGTAATCATTGGTGGAAAGGTATTTACTCTGAGCGGATACGAGAGTGAGGAATATCTTCAAAAGGTTGCCTCTTATATAAATAATAAAATTGCAGATTATAATAAAATGGATGGATTTAAGCGACAGCCTCTTGATACACAGAATGTATTATTGCAGCTGAATATTGCTGATGATTATTTCAAAGCAAAGAAGCAGGTTGAAATGCTTGAAGGTCAGCTCAGCGATAAAGAAAAAGAGCTTTATGATATTAAGCACGAGCTTATTGCTACACAGATAAAGCTTGAAAATACAGAAAAAAATGTTAAGAATCTTCAATCTGATATAACAGAGGATTCAAGAAAGATTATTCAGATGGAGACAGAGCTTAAATCTCTGAAAAAGTAATTGTTGGGCTGCCTGTATGGCAGCCTTTATTATAGATGAGGTAATTCTAAATCTGGTGCGAGCCATTGGGATCCACTTGGAAAAGTTATGTGGAACTTGTTTTAGAAGCGCATTAAGCGAGGTTTTTATATATGCGTAAAGTTGAATTATTAGCTCCCGCCGGTAATTATGAAACGATGGTAGGAGCATTTAATGCAGGTGCAGATGCTGTTTATCTTGGAGGGCAGGGGTTCGGAGCAAGAGCCTTTGCTGATAATTTTACTAATGAAGAAGTTATAAAGGCTATACAATATGCGCATTTGCATGGGAAAAAGATATATCTTACAGTTAACACTCTTTTAAAGGAAAATGAAATTCCTGCCTTTAAAGAGTTTTTTGAACCCTTCGCTATGGCTGGACTTGATGGAGCAATAATTCAGGATTTTGGCGTATTCAGGATGATACGTGAAATGTTCCCCTGGGTCGAGCTTCATGTAAGTACTCAGATGACGATAACAGGTGAAGGCGGTGCAAAGCACTTGATGGAACTTGGTGCAAAGCGTATTGTACCTGCAAGAGAGCTGTCTTTATCTGAAATTGAAAATATTCATAATAACTGTAAATTCAGTAATGGTGAAAGCGTTGAAATAGAGGCATTTATTCATGGCGCAATGTGTTACTGCTATTCAGGTGCATGTCTGTTTTCCAGTATGGTAGGCGAGCGTAGCGGAAACAGAGGACGTTGTGCACAGCCCTGCAGACTTCCATATAAGAGCGGCAAAAGAGAATGTTATCCTTTGAGTCTAAAGGATATGTGTATGGTTGATCGAATTCCTGAGCTTATAGAGGTGGGAATCGATTCCTTCAAAATTGAAGGCCGCATGAAAAAGCCAGAATACGCAGCAGGTGTTACCTCTGTGTACAGAAAATATATAGACAGATATTATGAACTGGCAGAATCTGACAGTTTTGAGAAAGGGAAAATCAAATTGGATGCATCAGAAGCTGATAAGAAAATATTGTCAGCTTTATATCTGCGTTCAGAAATAGGTGAGGGATATTATTTCAGACACAACAGCAAGGATATGGTGACTATTGATAATCCTGCATACAATGGTTCTGATGAAAACGTATTAAATACGATACGTGAAAAATATCTCACCGGAGAGAAAAAAATCAAAGTAAATCTCACCGGAAGATTTTTTGTGGGTGAGCCTGCAACTATAACCATAGAAACAGATGGTTCAATATCAGAAAGTATAATCAGTGTGACAAAAACCGGAGATATAGTTCAGGAAGCATTAAAAAAACCCATGTCAGAAGATGACATTACAAAACAGCTTTCTAAATTTGGTAATACCTGGTTTGAGCTTAAAGATATTTCATTGGATATTGATGATAAAGGGATATTTGCAGCAAATAAATCTTTAAACGAATTAAGAAGAAATGCATGTGAAGCCCTGTTAAATGCTATAATAAATAATCAGAAAACAAACGGTATTTGTGAATCATCAGAGGACACTTTGTCTGCCGGTTCTGTTGAAAATGGCATAAATTCTCATGATAATAAAGAGGTCATGAATCGACAGGCTGTCACAGATGATACGGATTCAGACAGAGATATTCTTGCTGTTTCAGTAATGAATAATGCTCAGCTTACGAGCGTTTTTAAACACGCATCCGGAACAGATAAAAGTTTAAGAATATACGCAGATAGCAGGATTATAGAATTTGATTCAAATGAACTCAAAGACATACCTTCAAACGTAAGTATTTATGTTTCACTTCCGTATATTATCAGAAACGAAAGCTTTTTTGATGGTCATAAAGAAATAAGAGAGATACTGAATAAAGCTGATGATCTTAATTTGACAGGTGTTCTTGTACGTAATCTGGAAGAGCTATATGTAATTAAAGAATCCGGATATAAAGGAAAAGTTGTTCTTGATTATGGTCTTTATATCTGGAATCATGAAGCGCTTTTGCTTTATAAGGAGTTATGCGGCGATGATGTTCTGAAGGCGTTCAATTTGCCCTTGGAGCTTAGTTTACATGAGATGAATGAATTCCTTGATTCACTTTATAATGGATCAGAAGGTGAATGCGATTACTCTTTAATTCCGGAAGCAGGACTGATGGTTTACGGAAGAGTACCAATGATGCTGACAGCCGGCTGTGTTAAAAATACTTTGGAGGGCTGCAGTGGTAATAGAGGCAGGCTTTCAGACTACGGTATGACCAGCCTTGTGGACAGGACCGGAAGAACACTTCCTGTTACCTATGACTGTCAGCACTGTATGAATATTATCTGGAACAGCGTTCCTGTATCTTTATTCAAGAAGGCTAAGAAAATCAGAAGATTTTCTGATAAGTATAATATTTTATACAGGATCGATTTCACCACTGAGAATGAAAAAGAAGTCAGTGAGATTTTGAATGCCTACAATGGTATTTTTTATAATCACACAGATAAGAAAAGTTCTGAATTTGATTATATTTTATCACAACAGGATTACACGACCGGACATTTTGAGAGGAGCGCCGATTAAGGTGCAGAATTTATGGAATTATACTTAACTGAAATATCAAAATATGTGATAGCAGGAAGTATGGCTGTTTACGCCTTTTTCAGCTTTCTTGTATTCATATATAAAGGAGAACGCAGAAGAAGGTGGATTTATTTTCTGCAGACAGTTTCGCTCTTTGCGACTCAGTTTGCGTGTTTTATTCAAATCATTGCACAGACGGGATCAAAGAGATATTTCTTTCTGCTCATGATTCAGTCACTGGTACTTATAAGTACCATTTCGCTATTCAGGCTGGTATATCCTGATGGGAACAGGCTAATTATCAATAATATGTGTATGCTTCTTATGGTAGGCATGATTATGATAACAAGAATATCCTATGGTAAAGGTATACGACAGTTCCTTATAGCATGTGCTTCAATTGTTATTGCATTTATAATACCTGAAATTATTTTCAGAATGGCATTTCTTGAGAGAGGCGGATGGATTTTTGCAGGGATAGGTATTGCAGTACTTGCCATTCTTTTGATATATGGTTCTGTTGCCAATGGTTCAAAGATAAATTTCAGGATTGCGGGACTATCTTTCCAACCTCAGGAATTGGTTAAACTTATATTTGTATTTTTTATTGCATCAATACTTTCAAGAAAAAAGGATTTTAAAACAGTAGTTTTGGTCTCTGTAATAGCGGCTATGCATGTGATCATACTGGTATTTTTAAAGGATCTTGGAAGTGCGCTGCTGTTCTTTGTAGTGTACATCTGCATGCTGTTTGTTGCTACAAACCAGCCCCTTTATATGATTGCAGGACTTGGTGCAGGAACAGCTGCAAGTGTAATAGCTTACAGGCTTTTTCCGCACATACAGCAAAGAGTTGCTGCCTGGAGTGACCCCTGGATAGATATAGATGCAACAGGATATCAGATTACCCAGTCACTTTTTGCAATAAGTGGCGGCGGTTTATGGGGACTAGGTCTTTATGGAGGTACACCTACTTCCATTCCGTACGTTGAAGAAGATTTCATGTTTGCTGCCATAGCTGAGGAACTTGGTATTGTTTTTGCATCATGTCTTGTTGCTGTGTGTATGTCAACCTTTCTTATGATACTTCTGGAAGGATATAAGATAAAAAGTATTTTCGGAAGATTATTATGCGTAGGAATGGGCGTTATGTACATCTTCCAGGTCTTCCTTACGATAGGCGGCGATTCAAAATTCATTCCTCTGACAGGTGTTACTTTGCCACTTGTAAGCTATGGTGGAACCTCAGTAATGGTTACGATAATCATGTTTGCATTTGTAGAGGGCGAATGTCTTGTAAGAACTGATGAACGTTATCAGGAATATTTAAAACGAAAGAGGGAGAAGATGAATGAAAGACGATAATAAATCTTATCCCATTATCTTTATTGGAATAGCATTTTTGCTGCTGTTTATCTCGATGGTAAGCTATATCTGTATTTATGCCATCAAAAATGAGAGAGTAATGTTTGATAACAGTTACAACGCTCATCAGCAGCTTTTAAAAACACAGAATACACGAGGCACAATTTATTCAAACGACGGACAGATACTTGCCAAGACAGTTACTGATGCCAATGGTAATGAAACCAGAGAGTATCCGTTCGGAAAAGTATTTTCACATGTTGTAGGGTTCTCGGTAAACGGAAGAAGCGGCATAGAGAATCTTGCCAATTATTATCTTATTAATTCAAATGCCACGCTTAAAAGTAAGGCAGAAGCTAAGGAGAATGAATTAAAATTCCCCGGGGATAATGTGTATACCACTCTTGATGTAGATCTTCAGGAGACTGCATTTGAAGCTTTATCGGCTCACAAAGGAGCAATTATTGTAACAGATGTTAAAACCGGTAAGGTTTTGGCTTTGGTATCAAAACCGGACTTTGATCCTGCTACAATTTTAAATGATTGGGAAGACATTACTTCTGATGAGAATAATACTCAACTTTTAAACAGAGTATCTCAAGGATTATATCCTCCCGGATCAACTTTTAAAATACTGACATCACTTGAATACTACAAGGAGTTTGGTGAAGATTATTTGGATTATCGCTATAATTGTAACGGTAAATTCGTTTCAGGTAACGATACCATTAAGTGCTTCCATGGAGAAAGTCACGGTGCACTCGATTTTCAGACTTCATTTGCAAAGTCCTGTAACTCATCCTATGCAAATATAGCTCTGCAGCTTGACAGGGCTAAATTTGGCAAAACGCTTGATGAACTTATGTTTAATGCAGATCTTCCGTGGGATATGAATTATTCTTCATCAACTGCGACCTGCGATGAGAATTTGAGTGACGGAGATACAATGCAGCTTGGAATTGGTCAGGGTGCCACCACGGTTACACCGCTTCACATGAACCTGATCACCATGGCTATAGCCAATGACGGCTTACTGATGAAGCCTTATTTTCTTGAAAAAGTTGTGACGGAAGATGGTAAGGTGCTTGAAAACTTTAAACCTTCTGAATATAAAACACTGATGACAAAAGATGAGTCATATTTTCTTAAAAATATGATGGAAAAAGTTGTAACTGTCGGAACAGCCTCCAGATTAAAGGGATTATCTTATTCTGCTGCAGGTAAAACAGGATCCGCGGAATTTAAGGACAGCACTTCTGACTCACATGCCTGGTTTACGGGGTATGCACCGGCTGAAGATCCGCAGATTGCCGTTACTATCATTGTAGAGAATGCGGGTTCCGGCGGCGAATATGCTGTACCGATTGCTAAGAGAGTTTTCGACTGTTATTTTAAAAAATCAGGGGAGTAAATTTTGTCTATAAAGGGGTTTTGTACATTCTATTCAAATTTATACATAGGTGAATCCATTAAAAATCCAAGACTTGTTAAGTGGAAGCTAAAACACGGAGCAGGTCAGCTTTTCATCTATGTGATCACTGCGCCCGAAATGGCAGGCGGTCAGCTTGAAATAAAGCACTGTGCTGTTCTTAAACAGAAGTATTATAAGCGGCACCCTGCATTTGTTTATGGAATCGCCGGAAGCTATAAGGAAGCTGTGGATATCATTGTAAAATTGTGCGATGAAGCAAATGAGAATGGCTTGACCGGAGATATAAAAGGTTATCTTGGAGGAGCGTTGGGGGATAATTGATGGGGACTGTTTTAACTGTCTTAAAAATAATAGGCATCGTACTTGGATCTATTCTGGCGCTCACATTATTAATTATTCTGCTGATATTATTTGTTCCTGTACGCTATAAGGTTGATGCTTTAATACAAGAGACAGATCTTGAGAAAGATGCTGATAAACTTAAAGATAATATTTCTGCATGTGCTTCATTTAGCTGGCTTCTTCATTTTATCAGCGGAGGCATTTCATATCCTGAATCAAAAGAGTTTTATATTAAAGTATTATGTTTTAAAGTCTATCCGCCGAAAAATAAAAAGAATGATGACTTAGAGGAATATGATCTCGAAGATGAGATATATAGTGAAAATCAGGATAAGCTTACAGAGATGGAAGAAGGTCTTCCTGAAGTGAAAGCTGAGGATGAAAGCGCTAAAACATCTGAGAATGAGCATGATATCGAGCAGCAGACTGAGGCCCCTTGGAATGAACATGCTATCGAACAGCAGACAGATGCCCAAAACACAGATGAAACTGCACCTGAAAAAGCAGCTGATTCTGCTGAGGATATTCCCTCAGAAACTGATGAGGAGAATATCCGGGAATCAGAAACGGAAGATGATTTTGAGGATGATGACAAGGGATTTTTTGATATTATTGAAAAAATCTTTGAGACAATTGCCAGAATAATCAAAGTACCACAGGATGTATTCACAAAAATCCAATATACAATATCTAGAATTTATGCTAAGATAGACATGGTAAAAAATACACTATCCAATGATATTTTCAAGCGTGCATTTGAAATTACCAAAAAGCATTTATTCAGAGTGATCAGGATGATTCTTCCAAAGAAATTCAAGGTGAACTTACTCGTTGGAATGGAAGATCCTACTGTAACTGCTGATATTCTCGCCGCTTATGGTGTTTTATATCCTGTAGTTTATAATAAGGTGTATGTTACGCCTGATTTTGATCGTAAAATCCTTGCAGGAGAAGCGCATATCAAGGGCAGAATTACAATTTTTACCATAGTTTTTTCTGCAGCAGTACTTTACTTTAACAAAGATGTAAAGAAAACTATCAAAAGATTCAACAAAATTATCAATTCATAGTTGGGGAGAGCTTTTTTATGGGAGATTCAAAGTTTAATTCCGTTGTGGATTCTCTAATGAATGGCATGAATACTATTATGGGAGCTAAGACTGTAGTTGGTGAACCCACTCAGGTTGGAGATACCGTAATTGTTCCGCTGGTAGATGTTTCCTTTGGGGTAGGGGCAGGTGCCAGTGATGCCGATAAAAAGAATTCCGGAGCCGGTGGCTTTGCTGCCAAGATGTCACCTAGCGCAGTTCTTGTAATTAAAAACGGACAGACGAAGCTGGTTAATATCAAGAATCAGGATGCTGTAACCAAAGTACTTGATCTTGTTCCGGATATTGCTGATCGTTTCTTGAATCGTGGCAATGACATGATGGATGATGACAGCGCTGTAGATATTGCCTTTCCTGAAGATGAGACCTGAGTTAATTTTGTAAGGCATATGGGAACATTCCAGCAAAAGCTGCTGTAAATTTTCTCATATAATTTTGTACGGTATAGGGGGTTCCGTATGGAAAAGTTCATTAGTGAAGAAAGAATTGACAAGGCAACCGAGGAAGAGCTCTTTGAAATGAAGCTATGGATTTATAAAGAGAGCCAGAGACTTGAACAGGAACAAATGGCAGTTGATCGTAAAGTGGCTGAGATCGAAGCAGAGATGAAAAAATTCCGCGACCGATTTCAGTTTGAGAGAAGTCGCCTTGAGCACGACAAACAAAAGCTACAGGATGACAAGGCTCTGTTTGATCAACAGATCGAGATTCTTAAAGAGGGCTTTGATAAGCTTAACATCGATAAGAAGAAACTCGAAAGAGAAAGAAAAAAACTTGAGCAGGAAAAGGGATATCTTAGAGAAGATGAATACAGCAGAGCTGAAATTTTCTTCCAGGGAGTTAATTCTCTTCTTGCATTGAAAAAAAGATACCGTGATCTTATGAAGATTTATCATCCCGATAACCTGTGTGGAGACCATAAGCTATGCGATATTATAAATGAGGAATATAATGTACTCCTCAGACAGTTTGATGCATATATGAAGGCCTGAATTACGGGGCGGCAGTAAAGATATTTAGTAAAAATTATTACTTTTTTGTAAATGTTGAATTTTTACTTGCAATCACTTAACATTTCTGCTATTATATCTGATGTTGCGAATATTTATTATGATTATAATGTTTTATGAGTTTTAAATAACTCAGTAGCAACTGGTTATTAACAAATATGGCTTATAAGGAGGTGTCAAAGTGGCTAAGTGTGAAGTTTGCGGCAAAAGCGTTCATTTCGGTAACAACGTAAGCCATTCCCATAGAAAGAGCAATAGAATCTGGAATGCTAACGTACATAAGGTTGCTGTTAAAGTTAATGGCGGAACACAGAGAATGAATGTTTGTACAAGCTGCCTCAGATCCAAAAAGGTTGAGCGTGCTTAATCTTATTTCATTGAAGTTTGTATTTAATTAAAGGATTCACGCAAGTGAATCCTTTTTTTATCTTTTATGAAATTTCTTCGAAATTCTTATTTCGCTTCATTTTTTTATCCGCTTAGTTTATAATCTTTTTATATGCTTTAATGGAGGTGCAGTATGAAGTCTACTTCAATGAATACCCATATGGGAAGTATCGCTATTGATAATGAAGTAATTGCTCAGTATGCAGGAGCTGTTGCCAATGAATGCTTCGGTATCGTCGGAATGGCTAATGTTAATATGGCTGAGGGTCTTGTTAGTCTGTTAAAAAAAGACAATATCAAGAGAGGTATTAATGTAACTGTCGGATCTAATCGAAAGCTTACATTAGATTTTCATGTAATAATTGCTTACGGTGTGAGCATTTCAGCTGTAACGGATAATCTTATAGATAATGTAAAATACAAGGTTGAGGAATTCACCGGCCTTGAAATAGAGAAGATAAATATCTTCGTTGAGGGCGTTCGCGTCATCGACTAAGGTCAAGGAGGTAGAATTTTGAGTAACACTATAAATGCGTCAGACGTGAAGAAGATGTTTCTTGCCGGCGCAAGTAATCTTAATGCAAAAAAAGAATGGATAAATGAGCTTAACGTATTTCCTGTTCCGGACGGAGACACAGGTACAAATATGACAATGACAATCATGTCTGCAGCTAAGGATGTAAAAGCACTTCCCGAAGATGTAGATATGGGTGTTCTTTGCAAGAATATTTATTCTGGTGCGATGAGAGGCGCAAGAGGTAACTCCGGCGTTATTCTTTCACAGCTTTTAAGAGGCTTTACAAAAGGCGTCCGTGACTATGATGAGCTTAATGTTCCGATTATTGCAGATGCTTTTGGTAAAGCTGTTGAGACAGCATATAAGGCAGTTATGAAGCCCAAGGAAGGAACAATTCTTACTGTTGCCAAGGGAGTTGCTGAGAAGGCTATGGAGCTTTCAAAGGAAGGTACCGAGGATTTAGCTGTTTTCTTTGAAGAAACAATTAAGTACGGTGATGTTGTCCTTTCAAAAACTCCTGAAATGCTTCCTGTTTTAAAACAGGCAGGTGTTGTAGATTCAGGCGGACAGGGTCTCATGCAGGTTCTTAAGGGAGCCCTTGATGCATTTCTCGGAAAGGAAATTGATTACAGTATAGATGAGGCTGCAGCTACACCTGTTCCGAAGAAAGCCAAGGCTGAAGCTGAAGTAGATATTAAGTTTGGCTATTGTACCGAATTTATTGTTCTTCTTAATAAGCCTTTAAATGTAAAGCAGGAGATTGATTTTAAAAGTTTCCTTGAGTCTATCGGTGACAGCATTGTAATGGTGGCAGATGATGAAATCTGTAAAGTACATGTTCATTCAAATGATCCCGGACTTGCTATCCAGAGAGCTTTAATGTATGGCCAGCTTTCTAACATGAAGATTGACAACATGCGCATGGAACATCGTGAGAAGCTTTTCCACGAGACAGAAAGCGGTGTTTATGCTGAGATAGAAACTGAGATTAACGGTGCTGCAGAATCAACACCTACATACAGTAAGGATGATGATATTCCTCTTAAAGGTGAAGCTTCTAAAGCAGAAGAACCCAAGTATGTAAATGCAGAGCATAAGGAAATAGGTTTTGTAGCTGTTTGTGCAGGCGAAGGACTTGCAGAGATTTTCAGAGGTCTTGGTGTTGACTACGTTATTGAAGGCGGCCAGACCATGAATCCCAGCACTGCCGATATTCTTGATGCTGCTTCTAAAGTTGATGCTGATACGGTTTTTGTGCTTCCAAATAATAAGAACATTATACTTGCCGCTAACCAGGCGAAGATAATGATGGATGATAAGGAAGGGGATAAGAAGATTATTGTTATTCCCACTAAGACAGTTCCTCAGGGTATTACAGCTGCCATTAACTTTATTCCCGGCGCTTCAGCACAGGAAAATGAAGAGGGAATGATTGAAGCAATAGCTTCAGTTAAGTCAGGTGAAATTACCTATGCTGTCCGAGACACAATGATTGATGATGTAACAATCAAGCAGGGCGACTATATGGGAATTGGTGATAACGGAATACTTGGCGTTGGTGGTGACATTGATGATGTTACCGAGATGATGATCAACAAGATTGCCGACGATTCTACTGAACTTATCAGCCTTTATTACGGATCAGATATTAAGGAAGATGAAGCAAATACACTCAGTGAGCGTATTGTTGCTAAATTCCCTAACTGTGACGTTGAAGTTCAGTATGGCGGACAACCGATTTACTATTATATTGTGAGTGCGGAGTAAAATGACGGGTAAGAAAAATCCATCACTAATTGAAAATGTATCTTCTTTAAAGGGCGTTGGCGATAAAAGCAGCGCCCTTTTTGAAAAGTGCGGAATAAAAAGTATTGAGGATCTTCTTGGATATTTTCCACGTGATTATGACATATGCAAAGAGATACAAAATGTATCCGATCTGCATGAAGGTGATGTAAGTGCCATAAGAGTAGTTCCTTCATCTAATATTGCCCTTAAACATGTAAGAAATTTGAGCATTCTTACATTTAAAGCTTCTGATACCACAGGAGATATTAACATTACTTACTTCAATATGCCTTTTATGAGAAACAATATTAAACCCGGACATCATTATGTTTTCAGAGGTATTGTTCAACGAAAAGGCAGAGGCTTTGTAATGGAACAGCCCAAGATGTATAAGACAGAGGATTATCTTGAGATAATGGGCTCAATGCAGCCAAAATATCCTTTGGTTAAGGGGCTCTCCAACCAGCTTGTAATAAAGGTGATGAAGCAGGCTATAAATATGACGCCATATCTTGAGGAGATGCTTCCGACATATATTAAAAGGCAGCTTGGGCTTCTTGATTATTCAGAGGCTGTACGGAAAATACATTTTCCTCTGAATACTGATGAATACAGGATAGCCAGAAAAAGAATTGCATTTAACGAGATTCTTGAGTTTATATTAAGACTGAGATTCCTGAAAAGAGAAGAAGAACAATCCATTAACGATTATTCTTACGAATCATCAAAAGCTCCTGATTCCCTGATTGAACAACTTCCATATAAGCTTACAGGTAAACAGCTTACAATCTGGAATGAGATAAAATCAGACCTTCGAGGACCTCATATAATGAACAGACTGATACAGGGTGATGTGGGTTCCGGTAAGACTATACTTGCATTTTTATCGCTTCTTTTTACTGCTGAAAACGGATATCAGGGAGCTATTATGGCACCTACTGAAGTTCTTGCCAGACAGCATTATGAAGGCTTCCTGGAAATGGCTGAAAAGTATGAGCTTCCCATCAGACCGGTACTTCTTGTGGGAGCGCTGACCGCTAAAGAAAAGAGGCTTGCTCTTGAAGGAATTGAGAATGGCAGTTTTAATTGTATCGTCGGTACAAATGCGCTAATTCAGGAAAAGGTGAATTATAAAGAGTTAGCTCTTGTAATTACTGATGAGCAGCACAGATTTGGCGTTTTGCAGAGAGAAAAGCTTTCTGATAAGGGTATGAATACTCATATTCTCGCAATGAGTGCTACTCCGATACCCAGAACGCTGGCTATCATACTGTACGGAGATCTGCATATTTCTATCCTTGATGAGATGCCTATGGGCAGAATTCCCATAAAGAACTGCGTAGTAGGAACTGAATACCGTCCCACGGCATATAAATTTATATATGACCAGGTAAAACAGGGGCATCAGGCGTATGTCATATGTCCTATGATTGAAGAAGGTGAAATGGACGGTGTAGAGAACGTATCTGACTATACAGAAAAGCTGATAAAGGCTTTGCCTTCAGATGTACATGTTGCGACATTACATGGAAAAATGAAGCCTTCTGAAAAGGATTCTGTAATGGAGGATTTTTCAAATGGACTGATAGATGTTCTGGTATCAACAACAGTAATTGAGGTCGGGATAAATGTTCCAAATGCAACCGTTATGATGATTGAAAATGCTGAAAGATTCGGACTTGCACAGCTTCACCAGCTAAGAGGCAGAGTGGGCAGAGGAAAAGCTCAGTCTTATTGCATTTTTATAAACACATCCGGAAGGGAAGAAGCAAAAGAGCGACTTTCAATCATGAATAATTCAAATGATGGATTCAGAATTGCCGAGGAAGATCTAAAGCAGAGAGGTCCGGGAGACTTATTTGGAATAAGGCAGAGCGGAGAAATGTCGTTTCATGTAGCAGATATCTATCAGGATGCTGCACTGATAAAGGAAGCCGCAAGCCTTGCAGACAGGCTTCTTTTGGAGGATCCTGACCTCGTAATGGAAGAAAATGCGCCTATTAAGCAATGGCTTATCTCAAATTCATTTGACTTTATGGCTCTATAAAAGTAAAATTTAGTAGAATATGTGATTTAATATACAATATATAGTGTAATTACTTGGAGGAAATCAATGTCTAAGGTAGCAATCATAACGGATACTAACAGTGGTATTATGCCTGCTGAGGGTGAGGCTCTTGGAATAAAAGTACTGCCTACGCCCTTTATGATTGATGGTGTTGAATATTTAGAGGGAATAAATCTTACACAGGAAGAATTTTTTAGAAAACTTGCTGATGGTGCCGACGTTTCAACAAGTCAGCCCAGTCCCGGTTCTACTATAGAGCTTTGGGACATCATGTTAAAGGATTATGATGAAATAGTATATATTCCACTTAGCAGTGGATTATCCAGTTCCTGTCAGACTGCTTTAATGTTGGCAGAAGATTATGAGAACAAGGTTTTTGTTGTTAATAATCAGCGCATTTCAGTAACCATGAGACAATCTGTCCTTGATGCAATTGAAATGCGTGACAAGGGTATGAGTGGTAAGGAAATAAAGGATAAGCTTGAAGAGGTAAAATTCGAGTCAAGTATTTATATTATGCTTGATACGCTTTATTACTTAAAGAAGGGCGGAAGAATAACACCGGCTGCTGCAGCACTTGGAACTTTGCTCAAGCTTAAACCCGTTTTACAGATACAGGGTGAAAAACTTGATGCTTTTGCAAAGGCAAGGACTGTGACACAGGGTAAGAATATTATGATCAATGCTGCTATGTCAGATATTGAGAATAGATTTGGCGGCTTAGATGCACATGATGTTCATCTGAGCGGTGCTTATTCTTATGATCTAGAGAAAGCGAATGAGTTCAAGGCAGAAGTAGAAGCCGCTTTTCCGGGCTACAAAATGCATATGGATCCTCTTTCTCTTGTAGTATCCTGTCACATTGGCCCCGGAGCTCTTGCTATTGCATGCTCAAAAAAAATACACATTTAAATTTCCGTTTGTTTCATTTTCCTACAAACGGCATTAGAAAAAAGTTTTAGTAAGGTTGGGAAAGTTTTATGTCTGAAATGAATAACTATGATGCATCGAGCATTACAGTTCTTGAAGGTCTTGAAGCTGTAAGAATGAGACCCGGTATGTATATCGGCAGTGTTTCTACGAGAGGATTGAATCACCTCGTATACGAAATAGTAGATAACGCTGTTGATGAACATTTAGCAGGGCATTGTTCTCAGATCACGGTTACGCTCAATCCTGACGGAAGCGCAACTGTAGAGGATAATGGTAGAGGTATCCCTGTTGGAATGCATGCAAAAGGGATCACGGCTGAGCGTGTTGTTTTAACTATGCTTCACGCAGGTGGTAAATTTGATAATGCAGCTTATAAGACAAGCGGTGGTCTGCACGGTGTAGGTTCATCCGTTGTAAATGCTCTGTCTACCTGGCTCAAGGTTCAGATCAGAACCGATGGTCAGATCTATGAAGATGCGTATGAAAGAGGCGTTCCCACTGTACAATTAAAGGATGGTCTGTTAGAACCGGTAGGTAAAACAAGAGAGCATGGTACTACGATTTCTTTTTTACCTGATCCTACAATCTTCGAAAAGACCAGATTCAGAGAGGAAGATATAAAGTCCAGACTTCATGAGACTGCTTATCTTAATCCTGAACTCAGAATTATTTTCATCGATGACAGACCGGGAACCGAGGAGTATATCGAGTTCCACGAGCCTGAGGGAATTACCGGCTTTATCCGCGATATGAATAAATCAAAGGAAACCGTTACGGATGTCATTTTCTATAGTGGTGAAAGTGACGGAGTTTCTGTTGATGTCGCTTTTCAGTATGTCAATGAATTCCATGAAAATATACTTGGTTTTTGTAATAACATCTATAATGCCGAGGGTGGTACACACCTCACCGGTTTTAAAACCATGTTTACCAATATAATCAATCAATATGCAAGAGAGATCGGTGTACTTAAGGATAAAGACAATAATTTCAACGGAACCGATGTCAGAAACGGTATGACTGCTGTAGTCAGCATCAAGCACCCCGATCCCAGATTTGAAGGTCAGACCAAAACAAAGCTTGATAACCAGGATGCAGCAAAGATTGTTTCACAGATAACCGGTGATGAGGTAACAAGATTTTTCGACAGAAATTTGGAAGTCTTAAAATCTATAATCGGATGCGCTGAAAAGGCTGCAAAAATAAGAAAAACAGAGGAGAAAGCCAAGACTAATCTTTTGACTAAGCAGAAGTACTCCTTTGATTCAAATGGTAAGCTTGCGAACTGTATCAGTAAAGACGCTTCAAAATGTGAAATCTTTATCGTAGAGGGTGATTCTGCGGGTGGTAGTGCTAAAATGGCGAGAAACAGAGAGTTTCAGGCTATTTTACCTATTCGCGGAAAAATCCTTAACGTTGAAAAGGCAAGCATAGATAAGATTCTGGCAAATGCAGAGATTAAAACTATGATCAATGCTTTTGGATGCGGCTTTTCTGAAGGATATGGCAATGACTTTGACATATCAAAGCTTAGATATGACAAGATTGTTATTATGGCTGATGCCGATGTAGATGGTGCTCATATTGCAACACTTCTTCTTACATTGTTCTATAGATTTATGCCTGAGCTGATTTTCGAAGGACATGTCTATATTGCAATGCCGCCTTTATATAAGGCTATGCCCAGCAGAGGCAAGGAAGAATATCTCTATGATGATGCAGCACTTGAGAGATATCGTAAGAACCATAAAGGCTCATTTACACTTCAAAGATATAAAGGTCTTGGTGAAATGGATCCTCAGCAGCTTTGGGAAACAACTCTTGATCCTGAAAACAGAATGATGAGACTTGTAGAAATTGAAGATGCAAAGATGGCTTCACACATGACCGAGCTTCTTATGGGGAACGATGTCCCTCCGAGAAGAGATTTTATACATCAGCATGCTACAGATGCTGAGCTGGATGTTTAATATACAGACATTCACTGGATTTGATGATAACGAATTTTAAAATAAGTCTATAAATATCTAAATGAGGTTTACATAATGGAAGAAAAACTGATTCGTTCCGAATATTCGGAAATAATGCAAAAGTCATACATAGACTATGCAATGAGTGTAATTGTAGCTCGTGCACTTCCGGATATCAGGGATGGTCTTAAACCTGTTCAGCGCAGAACTTTATACGATATGTACGGGCTTGGTATCAGATATGACAGACCATATCGTAAAAGCGCCCGTATAGTCGGTGATACCATGGGTAAATATCATCCCCATGGTGACAGCTCTATATATGATTCACTGGTTGTTATGACCCAGGACTTTAAGAAGGCGGTTCCACTGGTTGACGGTCATGGTAACTTTGGAAATATTGAGGGTGATGGAGCAGCTGCCATGCGTTACACAGAAGCAAGGCTTGCTCAGATTACTCAGGAGAATTTCCTTGCAGATCTTGATAAGGATGTAGTTGATTTTATTCCAAACTTTGACGAAACTGAGCGTGAACCTACCGTTTTACCTGTTAAAATCCCTAATTTTCTGATAAATGGATCTGAAGGTATTGCAGTAGGTATGGCAACAAATACTCCGCCACACAATCTGGCAGAAGTAATTGATGCAGAGATTGCTTTCATGCAAAATCCGGAGATGACAACTAAACAGCTCATGAAATATGTCAAAGGTCCGGATTTCCCTACAGGTGGAATCGTAATAAATAAGGACGACCTTCGCTCAATCTATGAGACAGGACAGGGTAAGGTTCGCATTCGTGGTAAGGTTGACGTTGAAAAGGGTAAAGCCGGTCATATAAATCTTATTATTTCTGAGATTCCTTATACAATGATTGGCGCCGGAATTGGAAAATTCCTTTCAGATGTTGCTGAGCTTGCGGAGAAGAAAGTAACCAATGACATAATTGATATTTCAAACCAGTCTTCAAAAGAGGGAATCCGTATTGTGATCGAGCTTAAGAAGGATACGGATGTTGAGAATTTTACAAATCTCCTTTATAAGAAGACCAAGCTTGAAGATACCTTTGGTGTAAATATGCTTGCAATTTCTGACGGAAGACCGGAAACTATGAGTCTTCAGTCAATAATGAAGGCTGTAGTCAACTTCCAGTTTGAAACAGCTACCAGAAAGTATACTACACTGCTTCATAAGGAACAGGACAAAAAGGAAATTCAGGAAGGTCTTATTAAGGCCTGCAATGTAATTGATATCGTAATCGAAATTCTCAGAGGTTCAAAGGACAGACCTATGGCTAAGGATTGCCTTGTAAACGGTAACACTGAAGGCATCAGGTTTAAGAGTGAAGCCTCAAGAGCAATGGCTGCCCAGCTACTTTTCACAGAAAGACAGGCTGACGCTATTCTGGAGATGAGACTTTACAAATTAATAGGTCTTGAACTTGAAGCTCTCGTAAAGGAACATGAGGACACTATCGCAAAAATATACCGATATGAGGATATTCTTGAGGATCACGAGTCAATGTCTCTTGTAATTCAAAATGAACTCAGTGAGATCAGAAAGAAATATGCCGTTAAGCGTAGAACGGTTATTGATAACGTTGAAGAGGCTGTTTATGAAGAAAAGCCGGTTGAAGAGATCGATGTGGCATTTATCATGGACAGATTTGGTTATGCCAAGACCATTGATGTAACTACTTATGAAAAGAACTTTGATACTATCAAGAATGACTTCAGATTTTCATTTGTAATGAAAAATACCGGTAAGGTATGTATATTTACAGCTAATGGTAATCTGCATACTATCAAGGCACTGGATCTTCCACAGGGAAGAATGAGAGATAAAGGTGTACCGATTGATAACCTGAGTGACTTTGACACGACCAGTGACCAGATAATATACGTTTCAAGCCAGAGCAATCTCAACCTGTATAGAATTATGTTTGTTACTAAACAGGCTAATATGAAGATAGTTGACGGTGGCGAGTTTGATGTTACAAGAAGAACAGTTGCCGCAACAAAGCTTGCAGAAGGCGATGAGGTTGTAAGTGTTCATGAGCTGCATGAGATAAATACTGTTGTACTTCAGTCTGAGGCAGGATTCTTCCTTAGATTTAGCATCGACGAAGTTCCAGAGAAGAAAAAGGGAGCTGTTGGTGTCAGAGGAATGCGTCTTTCTGCCAAAGATTCTGTAAGAGATGTGTACTATCTTAAAGAAGCTGATGAGCAATCAATTGAACACAATGGCAAGGATTTAAAGCTTGATCATCTAAAGATAACAAGCAGAGATACTAAAGGCACAAAAGTAAGATTATAAAAAAATTGGAGATAAAATGAGAGTAATAGCTGGTGAGGCAAGACGCCTGAGACTCGTAACACCTGAAGGTAACGATACGAGACCTACACAGGATAGAATTAAAGAAACTCTTTTCAATATGCTTCAGAATGATGTTCCGGGAGCTGTATTTATAGATGTCTTTGCAGGAAGCGGCGGAATAGGAATTGAAGCTCTTTCAAGAGGTGCAAAAAAGGCATATTTTATTGAGAACAATATTAAGGCTGTTAAATGCATCAATCAGAATCTGCAGACTACTAAATTCGAAGACAGGGCAACTGTTTTAAGACAGGATGTCCTTGTGGGTCTGAAAAATATAAAGGAAAAAGAGGTTGATCTTATTTTTGTAGATCCGCCTTATGAATCAGGTCTGTATGAAAGGACTTTCGAACTCTTGGGACGTTTGCCATATGTTACCGAGTATACGATGCTGATTGCAGAATGCAATCTTGATATGGATCTGTCAGTATTTGAAGATGCAGGATTTGAAATTATCAAAGAGAAAAGATATAAAACAAATCAGCACGTATTTCTAAAAAAGGCTATTTAATATAATCGGGGACTATTGAAAGGAAGTAATAAGGTGAGAAAAGTTTTTTGGGGTAAGAGTATTCTGGCGCTATCACTGGCTTTTGCCATAATGGTTGAAAACAGTGCTGCTTTAACCGTAAATGCATCAGAAATTAACGACATAAATGTAACCGAAGAAATCACAGGCAATGAGGATTTTGGCACTGCAGATGAAAATAATTCAGCTGCAGAAGAGAATAATTCAACTGTTGATGTTATAACCAGTTCAATATCAGATGATAGTTCTTCAAGTGATGATAATTCTTCCAATACTGTTGGAGCAGTTGCTGAGAGTACTGATGAAGCTGCAGGTAATAATATTACTACTGATCAGCTTGAAAATACATCAGATGGTGATTTAGCAGTTACTGATGGTAATGCTGATAAAGCAGAATCTGAAGAAGCTTCTGAGAATTCAGAGTCTGATCAAAATGCCGGAATATCAGACACAGCCAATGATCAGGAGATTCAAAATCCTTCTGATGCCGAAAATAAGACTGATGAAGAGTTGGCAGCTGAAAGTGAAGTATCTGACGGCAATGCAAATGCTGAAGAATCTGAAGCATTTGACTTTGTAGGAATTGTAGACGGCTACAAGATAATTCTTCACGCTGATGCGGGCGTTGTACCTGCCGGAACTGAAGCTGTTGTTCGTAAAGTGAACAAAGTAGCAGGCGTAAAAACAGATGAGCTTGTAAATGATGTATTACCTGCAGAATCAGCTGTATATGAATCTGCATCCTTTGATATTTCATTATTTAATAATGGTGTAGAAATAGAACCGGAAGGCAATGTTTCAGTTGATATCGTACTTGCTGATGAACTTACTGACGCAAAGGAAGATGGTGATTCTACATCTCTTCAGGTCTTTCATATTGAGGATGACCTTACAACAACAGAGGTAAATGCTGACGTTACACAGAATTATGGTTTGAACAGTGCTAATGATAATGCTACAGATATTTATGGAGATACAGAAGAGACTGTTGTACATTATGATGCTGACAGTTTCTCAGTTTATGATGTTTCTGTTGTATTAAACTTTACCACATCTGATGCGATAGCAGAACTTAACCCCGTATATGAAGGCGTAATTGATGCAAACAAAGAGGAACTTGATTTATTGGCTTCAGGCCTTGATTCAACTGTAAATGTTAAAACTCTTTTAGCATCCGGAGGAAAATGTACTTCTACTCAGGAAATGGGTGAAGCTGTAAGAAGAGGAATAATGGCGAGACAATCTCTCATTACTGTCGATTTTAAGCTTCCTGGAATTTATAATGAATTAACAATCGTAAACGAGCTTTATGACGTAATGATTGAGCATACCGGTGTTCCTAATGAAGGCGATTATGTAAGATGGGCTTATTGTGAAAACAGTTATCAGACTACAAAAGCATATGCTAATGACATGACCTATGGTACTTTTCAAATTAGCTTCATTTATACCCATAGTGCACAGCAGGAAATTGAAACAACCAATGCCATTAATTCCCTGGTAAATAAGTTAAAGCTTACAAGTCTTAAATCTGATTATGATAAAGCAAAAGCGGCTTATGACTGGATATGTAAGAATGTAACTTATGATCATGATTTTCAAATAAAACAATCCTATGGTGATTACAGTCCGTATTCATGTTATTCTGCTGCTATAAAGCATTATACTGTATGTGAAGGTTACTCACTTTTATTTTACAGAATGATGCTAATGAGCGGTGTAGATGCAAGACTTATACCGGGAGATGGTGGTCGAGCAGGGGCGACAGGAGCTCATGGATGGAACATTGTAAAGATAGGTAATATTTATTACAATGTTGATTCGACATGGGGTTCAGAGTTTAGCGACAAATCAGTATGGTTCCTTAAAGGAAGTAAAAACTTCGATACTGTTTCAGTCAGTGTAAATGGAAGACGTATAACTTATTTGCATAGTCGTTATGATCCTTATAATACTAATGAATTCCACAGAATTTATCCTACAAGTGTTAACGACTATAATAACGTAAACTATAATTCAGCACCTGTTAGTATTTCCATTAATACACCCAATGCAATGGTTGGCGTTGGACAGTCAATCCAGCTGACTGCTACTGTAAGCAATAACAAGGGCGTAATATGGAGTTCATCAGACAGTGCCGTTGCTACTGTATCCGATGCAGGTATAGTGACCGGTTTAAAGAATGGTGAATGTGAAATATTTGCTACATCTGTTTACGGTGGTAAAAAGGCAAGATGCCGTGTTCTTGTAACGGATGGACGAGTAAAAACTGTTGAAGTAGCTGCAAACACAATCAGCATATTTGAGGGTAGCAAGGCAAATGCCAACGCTTCCGTATTCCCTGAGTGGGCAGTTAATAAAGCCATTAGGTATAAGTCCTCTAATAAGAAAATTGCATCTGTCAATAAGAATGGTGTCATAACGGCAAAGAAGAAAGGTAAATGTGTTATTACCTGTACTTCAGCTGATGGTGGCTATCAGGCTCAGATAAAAGTAGTTGTAAAAAAAGCAACCAGAGTCAAGTCAATTAAATTGACAAAGAAAAAAATAAAACTTACTGTCGGAGCAGGTGCTACATTGGGCGTTAAGTTCAATCCAAGAAAAGCTACGAACAAAGAACTTACATGGAAGAGCAGCAAACCCGGTATTGTATCTGTAGATGCAGCAGGAAATATTATTGCTTTGTCAAAGGGTAAAGCAAAGATTACTGCTAAGTCGGTAGATGGTAAACATAAAGCTACATGTACTGTAGTAGTTAAGTAAGAGGTTTAAGTATGAAAATAGCAGTTTATCCTGGAAGCTTTGATCCCATAACATTG
The DNA here is from genome assembly GCF_000424385.1 of Butyrivibrio sp. LC3010. GTDB lineage: Bacteria > Bacillota > Clostridia > Lachnospirales > Lachnospiraceae > Butyrivibrio. The sequence continues at coordinate 40,705 of NZ_AUJU01000002.1, forward strand.
GGGCATTTGGATATTATTAGAAGAGCATCAGAAATGTTTGATAAACTGGTAATTGTCGTTAGCGTCAATACAGCCAAGCATCCGTTGTTTTCAGCGGATGAACGTGTTAAGATGATTAAAGAGGCTACATCAGATCTTGATAATGTCGAGATTGATTCGTATGAAGGATTGATAATTGATTATTGCAAAGAGAATAATATCAAGATCCTTCTTAGAGGATTACGAGCAATTACTGATTTTGAGTATGAGCTTCAGATTTCACAAACAAACAGAGCTTTTTCAAAAAATGAAGTAGATACCGTTTTCCTTACAACAAGCCTTGAATACGCATATCTAAGCAGTTCTACGGTGAGAGAATTCGCCAGCTTTCATGGGGATATAAGCCATTGCGTTACTCCTTATGTAGCACAGATGGTTTATAAAAAATATGGATATGATAATAAACATGGGAGGAAACAACTATGAGCAGCAGAATTGAACAATGCATTGATGAAATTGAGACTTACATTGACAACTGCAAGCATCAGCCCCTGTCACATGGAAACATTATTGTTAACAAGGAAGAGATAGATGATCTTCTAAGGGAACTTCGAAGTAAAACTCCTGAAGAAATCAGACGTTATCAGACTATTATTAGTAATAAAGAATCCATCTTAGAGGATGCCAGAAAAAAAGCCAAGGATCTTATAGATAAGGCTACAGAACAGACACATGCAATGATTAATGAGCATGACATTATGCAACAGGCTTATGCTCAGGCAAATGAAGTGATCGCTCATGCTGCTAAGCAGGCTGAGGATATTCTTACTAAATCAACCAATGAAGCAAATCAGATGAAGGCTGCAGCAGTAGCTTATACAGATAATCTTTTGGCAGAAGTTGAGGTAATTGTAAACAAGGCAATTGATACAACAAGTGCCAGCAATAATGCATTACTTAGAGATCTTACTGCTTACAGTGAGACCATTAAATCAAACAGAGCAGATTTAGTACCTCCCAGTGTTAACCCTTCGAATGTAAGAGAGCCTCAGAGGGCATCAGCAAATGTATCTGAGATAACTCCTGAAGGCGGTTATGCAGATGAGGCTGATCTGAATCTGGATATGTTATAAAGACCGGTCCCGTACTGTGCATTAAGACAAGCTATTTTGTTTGTTATACTCAGTCAAATGACTATTCAAATTGTAATATGGCTGTCGCAATTTTAATCCTGCGACAGCTATTTCTATTAAGGATGATATGAGATTAGATAAATTTTTAGGTGATTGTTCACTTGGAACAAGAAAGCAGTTAAAAGAATACATAAAAAACGGAATGGTAACAGTTGATGGCGCTGTTGCCAATAAACCGGAAATGCCCGTTGATCCGGAGAAAAATGAGATTATATTCGCCGGTGAGAATCTGACCAGGGATTATAAAAAGTACAGGTATTACATTTTGAATAAGCCCCAGGGTGTTGTTTCTGCTACCCGTGATAATCATGATAAGACCGTTCTTGATCTTATTGATACAGGTTATGACAAAGACCTGGCTCCCGTTGGAAGACTTGATAAAGATACGGAGGGACTCCTTATTATAACTAATGACGGAAAACTGTCCCATCGTTTATTATCACCTAAAAAGCATGTTGAAAAGGAGTATGAAGTACATACTAAAAAACATGTTTCAGATGAGGATTTAAGAAAGCTTGAGAATGGACTTGATATAGGTGACGAAGAGCTTACACTTCCTGCAAAAGCATTTATCGAAAATCAGGATGGAACTGAAATATTGCATCTTATTATACATGAAGGGCGTTTTCATCAGGTTAAAAGAATGCTTGAAGCCATAGGCAATGAAGTTACATTTTTAAAAAGAATAAGGATGGGTCAATTAGTTCTCGATTCCGCATTATTGCCGGGAGAATATAGAGAGCTTACTAATGATGAGCTGAATTTATTAAAGTAATTATTTTGAGGTAAGTATGAGAAGAGTTGCAAAAGGAAATTTTGGATATATTGAGTATAATAGAAAATTTGCGGCAGTAAGAACTGTTATTGCCCTTGCTATATGCCTTATTATTTTCTTTACAGGACTAATTATTTATAAGTCTAATAAAAGTGCATTTAGTATAATTGCCGCCATTGGATGTCTTCCTACAGGACTTAGTGCAGTGAATTTAGTGATGTATTTAAGAGCACATCCGTGTTCAAAAAAAGCATATGACATAATTGAAGCTCACAGAAACGGTCTTCTTATCAGATATGATCTTGAAATGACAAGCTATGATGAGAACTACGGCATTGCAGCAGCTACAGTTCTTGATAAGAATGTCGTATGCTACACTGAGGATAACACCCTTGATACCGTTAATTGTGAGAAACATATCAAAAATCAGATATCTCAGAGTGGTTACAGTAATTATACTGTTAAAGTGTTTAAGGATATTAATGCTTTCTGTTCAAGGCTTGATCAGCTTGAACAGATAAGGGTAACAAAGAAAATCGATCCGCAGGCCATAGAAGATGCATGGGTTCCCGGAACAGTAGAAACCTGTGCTTTAGTCCTGCTTTCTATTTCACTTTAATAAAGGTATAAGTAATGAAGGAAATAAAAGTAGATAACAATTCAAGCGGCAAAAGATTTGATAAATTTCTTGGGACTTATTTTTCAGAATGTTCCATGGGTTTTATTTTTAAAATGCTTAGAAAAAAGAATATTACCCTTAACGGAAAAAAGGCAACCGGTAAAGAAATATTACAGAACGGAGATACGATATCTGTATTCTTTTCAGATGAAACCTTCAATAAGTTTGTAAATGTACACATAAAATCATCTGAAACCACTGAAGATAAAAGTCTTACCGAGTATGAGAAAGCCTTTAAAAAGCTTAAAAGTATTGAAATAATCTATGAAGATGATGATATTTTACTTATAAATAAGCCTGCTGGAATATTATCACAAAAGGCTGAGTTTAAGGATATCAGTGTTAATGAGTGGCTTATTGGATATCTTTTGAATACCGGATTTATAACTCCTGAATCTCTGGGAGTTTTTAAGCCATCCATCTGTAACAGACTTGACAGGAATACTTCAGGTCTTCTTATTTGTTCCAAATCCCTTCCGGGAGCAAGAAAATCAGCAGAAATGTTGAGGGAAAGGTCTGTTCATAAGTATTACAGAACAATAGTTTCAGGTAATGTTACAAGTGATGAACATATATCAGGCTATCTGATTAAGGATGAAAGAAAAAATACTGTAAAACTATATGGTGATAATGATGATTTCTCCGGAATAGATAGAAATAAATTATCACGAATTGAGACATCATACAAAGTTATTGGATATAAAAGCTTTACTATAAATGGTAAAAGTCAGGCATTTACCGAACTTGAAGTGTTGTTACACACGGGTAAAACGCATCAGATAAGAGCGCATCTATCTTCAATAGGGCATCCTCTTATTGGCGATGCTAAATACGGACATCAAAAGGTTAATGAATATTTTTCAAAAAATTATGGTTTAAAATTCCAGCTTCTTCATTCTTATAGACTTGAATTTCCGTCTATAGAGGGAGAGCTTTCAGGTCTTTCCGGCAAGTCTTTTGTTGCTCCTTTACCTGATTTATATAAAAATATAGCCAATATCTGTTAGTATTTCTTCGGTTACTGTTAATGATGTTTACGATAATATTATTAAAGTAATGTTTATAGAGGTGAATGAATGGCAACTTGGAATTCAAGAGGTCTGAGGGGGCAGGCCTTGGAAGAATTGATAAACAGAACCAATGAGAAATATCAGGATGAAAATCTTGCACTTATCCAGAAAATTCCTACACCAATAACCCCAATAAGAATTGATAAAGAAACCAGACATATTACACTGGCATACTTTGACCAAAAGAGCACTATCGATTATATAGGTGCTGTTCAAGGTATACCGGTTTGTTTTGATGCAAAAGAATGCGCTAAAGATACATTTGCACTTGAAAATATACATGCCCATCAGGTTTCATTTATGGAGAGATTTGAAAAACAGGATGGTATAGCATTCTTTCTGATCCATTTTACAAGCAGGGGAGTATTCTACTATTTACCATTCAGACATTTGAAAAACTATTGGGACCGGGCATTAGCCGGTGGCAGAAAGAGCTTCACCTATGAAGAACTTGATCCTGAGTATGTTATTTCCGATGACTCCGAAGCTTTTATTCCATACCTTGATCTCATGCAAAAGGATTTAGCACAAAGAGATTGACAAACAAATTGTATTCTTATAAACTAAAATAAATTTAACATAGTAATGAGTTAGCACGTTACCGTATTAAAGTGCAGAGGGACATTTTATGAATCGAAGACTTTTACACACACCTGAAGGTGTCAGGGATTTATATGGAACAGAATGCAGTGACAGATCTTTTGTGAAAAATGTTATTTGCAAAAAGATGTTTGGCTTTGGATTTGAGGAAATAGATACTCCTACATTTGAATATTTTGATGTTTTTTCAGAGGAGATAAGTGACAACAGTGCAAGGGAGCTCTACAAATTCTTTGATAAGGACGGCGTGACGATGGTTTTGCGTCCGGACTTTACTCCTTCTGTTGCGCGATGCGCAAGTAAGTATTTTCTAGAAGACGATGAGCCTTTAAGATTCTACTATAGTGGCAAAGCTTTTCTTAATACAAATAATCTCCAGGGCAAGCTTAAGGAATCAACTGAAATAGGTGCAGAGCTTATGAACGATGGCTCAATCTATGCTGATGCGGAAATGATCGCATTACTGGTTGAATCAATATCTTCAACAGGCCTTCAGGACTTCAAGGTAAGTATAGGTGATGCAGATTATTATTACGGAATCTGTGAAGAAGCCGGAATAGATTTTGATACAGAGGAAGATATCAGAGAGCAACTCGTAAACAGAAATGCCTTTGCAGCTGACAGAATTATGGAAGAATATGGTGTTTCTGAGAAATATCGTGAACTTATAAGAAGTGTTTCAACCTGTATTGGTAATGCAAATGTTCTTGAGGAAGCAGGGCGCCTTGTTAATAACAAAAGGTCAACATATGCCATAAAGCATTTACAGGAACTATATCAGGTGCTTTGCAGTTACGGAATTGAAGAATATATATCTTTTGACCTTGGTATGCTCAGTAAATTCAATTACTATACGGGAGTTGTGTTCGGCGCATATACCTATGGTGTTGGAGATGCCATCGCCAAGGGTGGACGATATGACAACCTGCTTGAAAGATTTGGAAAAAGTGCTCCGTCCATTGGATTTATGATAAATCTTGATGATCTAATGACAGCTCTTTACAGACAAAAGGTTGAAATCCCGAAGAGAGAAGCTCAGATCACTATCGAATATACTGCTGATAATTTTACAGAAGCACTAAGTAAGGCAAAGACTTTAAGAGCTGAAGGCAAGCGCGTTATCTTGAAAGGAGCAAATTGACATGAACAGTGAAAACAGATATTTAACATTTGCTCTTGGAAAAGGAAGACTTGTTGAGTCTACAATGGAGCTTCTTGAAAAATGCGGGATCCACTGCGAAGAAGTAATGGATAAAAAGACTAGAAAACTTATTTTCACCAACGAAGAGCTTAAGCTAAAGTTCTTTTTGGCAAAAGGTCCTGATGTTCCAACTTATGTCGAATATGGAGCCGCTGACATTGGTATTGTCGGTAAAGATACCATCATGGAAGAAAATAGAAGCGTCTACGAAGTTCTGGATCTTGGATTCGGTAAATGTAGAATGTGTGTCTGTGGTCCGGAATCAGCAAGAGAGCTTTTACATCATCATGAAATGATAAAAGTAGCAAGCAAATATCCCAGAATTGCCAGAGATTATTTTTATAATCAGAAGCAGCAGACAGTTGATATAATTAAACTCAATGGCTCTGTTGAGCTGGGTCCGATTGTAAATCTTTCAGATGTTATCGTAGATATAGTTGAAACAGGAAGCACTTTAAGAGAAAACGGGCTCACAGTACTTGAAGAAATCTGTCCTCTTTCTGCAAGAGTCATAGTAAATCAGGTAAGCATGCAGATGGAATCAGAAAGAATCCACAAGCTTATCAATGATATGAAGGAGAATCTGTAATGCGTATAGTTGAACTTAATAATCAGACAAAAGGCGAACTTCTTGAAAAGCTCCTTAAAAGAAGTCCCTCAAATTACGGTGAATATGAAAAGACGGTAGCGGATATCATTGCTAATGTTCGCGACAGGAAGGATGAAGCATTATTCGAATATACCGCTAAATTCGATCATTTTGACATTACAGATAAGACCATAAAGGTTACAAGAGAAGAAATTGAAGAAGCATATAAGGCTTTAGATGACAGATTCATTGAAGTCATTAAGAAGAGTGCTGAAAACATAAGAGTTTTTCATGAAAAGCAAAAGAGAAATTCCTGGATTGACACTAAGGAAGATGGATCAATCCTCGGACAGAGAATAATCCCCATAGAAATCTCAGGTGTCTATGTCCCAGGTGGCAAGGCTGCTTATCCATCCAGCGTACTTATGAATGTTGTTCCTGCCAAAGTTGCAGGTGTAGAGCGTATTATTATGTGCACACCTCCATCAAAGGACGGAAAGGTAAATCCCGGAACGTTGGTAGCCGCTGATATTGCCGGCGTAACAGAAGTTTATAAGGTTGGAGGCGCCCAGGCAATTGCTGCCATGGCATTTGGTACTGAGTCTGTACCTAAGGTTGATAAAATCACAGGCCCCGGCAATATTTTTGTAGCTCTTGCAAAAAAGGCATGCTTTGGATACGTTTCAATCGACTCAATCGCAGGTCCTTCAGAAATTCTTGTAATTGCTGATGAAACTGCAAACCCAAGATATGTTGCCGCAGATCTTTTATCCCAGGCTGAGCATGATGAGATGGCCAGTGCAATTCTTATTACCACCAGTAAGGAACTGGCACAGAAGGTTTCCGATGAAGTCGCAGAATTTACTAAAAAGCTTGAACGATCAGAGATCATAAATAAGTCTTTGGATAATTACGGATACATTTTTGTTGCAGAAAACATGGAAGATGTTGTCGATGCCGCAAATGCCATTGCATCAGAGCATTTGGAAATAATCACAGCAAATCCCTTTGAAGTAATGCCAAGGATCAAGCATGCAGGTGCTATTTTCCTTGGAACATACTCATCCGAGCCACTTGGTGATTATTTTGCTGGTCCCAATCACATACTTCCTACAAATCAGACAGCCAGGTTCTTCTCACCGCTTTCTGTAGATGACTTTGTTAAAAAGACGAGTATTATTGCATATTCTGAGGAAGGACTTCGTAAAGTACACAAAGATATAGAGTTATTTGCTAAAAATGAAGGCCTGACAGCACATGCTAATTCAATAGCTGTCAGATTCGAGGAGGGCTGATATGTCCAGATTTGCTGAAGTTACTAGAAAAACCGGTGAAACAGATATTACTGTTAAGATTGAAATTGACGGTTCAGGTAAAACTGATGTAAATACCGGAATTGGATTTTTTGATCATATGTTATCTGCAATTGCCAGGCACGGTTTCTTTGATCTTACGGTTAATGCAAAAGGGGATCTTTATGTTGATGGTCATCATACCGTGGAGGACACCGGAATAGTTATCGGCCAGGCAATAGCCAAGGCTATCGGTGAAAAAAAGGGAATAAAAAGATACGGTAACTTTTTACTTCCTATGGATGATGCGCTTGTGCTTTGTGCAATTGATCTGTGTGGCAGACCATATTTTGAAATGGATGCCGACTTTACTACACCAATGATTGGAGAATTTGATACACAGCTTGTAAGAGAATTCTTTTACGCTGTTTCCTATGGTGCTATGATGAATTTACATTTGAGAGTCATCACGGGAATAAATGATCATCATAGGGTTGAAGCCATGTTTAAAGCTTTCGCAAAAGCCTTAGATGAGGCAACTTCCTTTGATGAAAGGATAACCGGAGTCTTAAGTACTAAGGGAAGTCTTTAAAAAATAAACCTTTGGAGAATTGATTTTATGCTGAAAAAATTTGTACCTTGCATCTATTTACTTCATAAAAATGCAGTAGTTTCACTTGAAAATGCTGATATCATATCAGAATCGCCTGTAGCTCTGGCAGAAAAATATGATAATGATGATTGTGATGCGATTATTGTCTATGATATGTCCAACGGTGATTCTGAACATGAGGAATCTCTTGATATAATAAAGGATATTTGCGGTCAGGTTTCCTGTGAGGTTTATGGTGCAGGTAATGTTAAGCGTATGGAGGACATAAAAAAACTCCTTTATGCCGGATGCAAAAAGGCTTGTCTTAACTTTTCAAAGCAGGAAAATATTGATATTTTGCAGGAGGTATCCGAAAAATTCGGAAAGGATAAAATCTGCATCTGCTATACAGAAACAGATAAGATTTCGCTTTATGATGAAAGTGTAAGAAAGTATGCTTCAGAGCTTATCCTTTTGAATAGTTCCGAAATCAAGAAGACTCCTGAAATAAATATGCCTACTATTCTGAGTCTTCCTGATCTGTCCCTTGATAAAATGATAAGGCTTATGTCACAGCCAAATGTCAGTGGACTTTCCGGAAAAGCTATAAATGCTAATTCGGCCGAAATAAGAAATATGAAAAATATCTGTGCCGAGAATGACCTGGCTGTTGATAGAATGCTTCCTTCATTCGAGTGGGAAGATTTCAAGAAAAACTCCGACGGTATGGTTCCTGTTGTTGTTCAGGATTATCGAACAGATGCAGTATTAATGGTGGCATATTTTAATAAAGAGTCCTATTATAAAACTATAGAGACAGGAAAAATGACATACTTTAGCAGAAGCAGAAATCAGCTTTGGCTTAAGGGAGAGACCAGCGGACATTTCCAGTATGTGAAAAAGCTTACAGCAGATTGCGATATGGACACAATACTTGCCAAGGTAAAACAGGTAGGTGTTGCTTGTCATACCGGCAGCTATTCCTGTTTTTTCAATGAGATAACAGGAAAGAAATATGCTGAGAAAAATCCTCAGAAGGTGCTTGATAGTGTTTTCACTGTTATAAATGACAGAAAAACAAATCCAAGAGAAGGTTCCTATACCAATTATCTGTTTGATAAGGGACTTGATAAAATCCTGAAAAAAGTCGGTGAAGAAAGCACTGAAATGGTTATCGCAGCAAAAAATGAAAATTCAAATGAACTCATTTACGAAATGGCAGATTTCCTGTATCATATGATGGTACTTATGTCAGAAAAAGGAATCAGCTGGGAAGAGATCACAGATGAACTTGCCAGAAGATAAATAATTATTCCTTTTTCCAATAATTATATTTGAGGTGTAATTTGAAAGAAAAATTAGCATTATCAGATGAAATCCTTCTTAGCATTACTAAGCCGGAGCGTTACATTGGGGGTGAGGTTAATAGTGCTGTGAAGGATTTATCTGACATTAAGATTAGATTTGCATTCTGTTTTCCGGATGTGTATGAGATAGGCATGTCGCATTTGGGAATACAGATTCTTTATGGATTATTCAATGAGTATGAGGATGTATGGTGTGAGCGGGTGTTTTCTCCCTGGGCTGATATGGACAGCCTTATGAGAGAAAAAAATATCCCGCTTTTTGCGTTGGAATCTCAGGATCCTGTCAAGAATTTTGACTTTTTGGGTTTCACTCTTCAGTATGAAATGTGTTACACCAATATTCTTCAGGTTCTTGATCTTTCCGGAATTCCTCTTTATTCCAAGGATAGAACTTTAGATGATCCGATTGTTATAGGAGGAGGTCCCTGCTCCTACAATCCTGAGCCGATAGCAGATTTCTTTGATATTTTTTACATAGGTGAAGGTGAAACAAAATACAGAGAGTTGTTTGACTTATATGAAGAATGTAAAGAAAATGGAACTTCAAGAGAAGAATTTCTTTACAAATGCTCACAGATTCATGGAATGTATGTGCCTTCTTTATACAATGTCGAATATAAGGAAGATGGTACTATAAGCGCCATTTCAACACTAAGGGACGGTGTTCCTGCAAAAGTTGAAAAGGAAATATGTCTCGATCTTACAGAGAGTTATTACCCTATGAAGCCTGTAATGCCTTTTATTAGAGTTACACAGGACAGGGTTGTGCTTGAGGTAATGCGCGGATGTATAAGAGGCTGCAGATTTTGCCAGGCAGGTCAGCTGTACAGACCACTAAGGGAACGTGATGTCAATAAATTAAAAGAGTATGCAATGACTCTGATAAAAAATACCGGCTATGAAGAGATTTCATTAAGTTCACTAAGTACCAGTGACTATACCGGACTTAACGAGCTGCTTGATTTCCTTATAGATTATTGTAATGAGCATAAAGTCAATATTTCACTTCCATCACTGAGAATAGATGCATTTTCTCTGGATGTTATGAGTAAGGTTCAGGATGTAAAGAAATCCTCACTTACCTTTGCTCCTGAAGCCGGTACTCAGAGAATGAGAAATGTTATTAATAAAGGTCTTACTGAGGAAGATATTTTAAGAGGTGCTCACGAAGCCTTTGAAGGCGGTTGGAATAAGGTTAAACTGTATTTTATGCTTGGCCTTCCCGGCGAAACTACAGAGGATATCGAGGGCATAGGCGATATTGCCAATAAGATTGCCGTTGAATATTTTGAAACTGTTCCTAAGGAAAAAAGAAACGGAAGAACAATTGAAATAACTGCAAGTACATCCTTCTTTGTTCCCAAGCCTTTTACACCTTTTCAATGGGCTTCAATGAATACAAAAGAAGAATTCCTCGATAAAGCAAGCATTACCAGAAAAGGAATAATGTCACAGCTTAATCAGAAACACATAAAGTATAACTGGCATGAAGCAGACGCCAGTATGCTTGAAGGTATACTTGCAAGAGGTGACAGAAGACTTTCAGAGGTTATTTATAACGTTTACAAGCGCGGATGTATCTTTGATGCATGGAGTGAATACTTTAAAAACGATATCTGGATGGAAGAGATGGAAAAAGCAGGTCTGGATCCCCTTTTCTATGTAAAAAGAGAGCGTAGTAAAGACGAAATTCTTCCATGGGATATTCTTGATTGCGGTGTCTCTAAGGAATTCTTATGGCGCGAGTGGCAGACTTCAAAAGAAGGTAAAGTTTCACCCAATTGCAGACAGTCATGTATGGGCTGCGGCGGCGCAAACTATGGCGTAGGCATTTGCTTCCAGCCCAAAACAGGCGTATAAAAATAATGTTATCAAACTATAGGATTGTCTGGCGATTTTCATAGTTATCGCTTTGAAAGTCATAATAGAGAAAAACATTATAAATTGCAAAAATTTAAAGGTTACAAAATATGATTAAACTAAGATTGAAGTTTTCAAAGCATGGTCCTATACGTTTTCTTGGACATTTGGATGTAATGAGATATGTCCAGAAAGCAATAAGACGTGCTGAAATTGATATTAAATACAGTGAAGGCTACAGCCCTCATCAGATTCTGTCATTTGCACAGCCCCTTAGCGTTGGAGCTACAACAGACGGTGACTATATGGATATGACTGTTCTAAGCTGTAGTTCTCCCGAGAGTGTCATGGAATCACTGAACAGTGCTATGAATGAAGGAATTGAGATACTTGCAATACAGGAATTACCTGAAAAAAGTGTCAATGCAATGACCAGTGTTGCTGCTGCAGAGTACATTATTTCCTTTAGAGAAAATAAGGAACCTTCATTTGACCTCTTACATGAATTTACCGAATTCATGAAACAGAATGAGATTTTGGCAACAAAGAAGACTAAAAATGGTGAGAAGCAGATTGACATTAAACCGCTGATCTACAAGTGGGAGATTTTGGAAGATAAAAGTGTTCATGTTCTGCTATCTGCAGGTAGCAGTTCCAATTTAAAGGCTTCTTTACTTATTGAGAGCTTATTTGCATTTGCTAATGAAGAAATGCAGGAATTCGCTGCGAAATTTCACAGACTTGAGACTTATCTTGAAGGCGAGGATGAAGGCGGACACTATGTACAGCCTATGATTCCCGATATGTTAAACGAGTTATCTTTTGCTGCAGATAAGAATCTGACACAGGGAAAAATATATGTCTGAGCTGCTGATAACAGAATTTTTTGACCACACCTGTATATTAGGTCTTAAAGAAAACAAAATAGAATATCTGGATATCATCGATATCGTTGATCGCACAGGGAATATATATGTCGGAAGAGTAGAAAATATTGTTTCCAACATAAATGCAGCATTTGTCAGATTCGAAAAAAACGGAGATAAGAATGGTATAGGCTTTTTACCGTTGAACACGCTTCCAGCTCACTGTGTTTTAAACAGAGATGTCGAATCTTCTAAGGAGCTTAAAGCCGGTGATATTGTTCTTGTGCAGATAAAGGTTGAAGCTCAAAAGACCAAACAGCCAAGGCTTACCGGTAAATTAAAATTATCATTCGAAAATACCGCTGGGGATTTACAGAATTTAATCGCAATAGCAAAGACAAGATCTGAATACCAACAGATAGCACCTGAAGAAACAGGTATATCGTGTGTAGTGAATAAGACGTATGAGATTTTCAGTCAGATATGTGATGAGGCTCCTGACAGGATAGTTACAGATAACAGATCGATATATGAGGAGCTTACCGGGGCAGATGTCGATTGTACTTATTATGATGAAGAGGAACAACGATTACCTTTAAAAGTACATTATAGTCTTACGAGTCGTACTGAAGATATTTTCAAGAAAAACGTATGGTTAAAATCCGGAGCTTTCCTGGTAATTGAGCAGACTGAAACTTTAAATCTTATAGATGTTAATTCCGGTAAAAATTTAAAAAAATCCGATATGTTTTTTCTTGAGCAGAATAAAGAAGCTGCAAAAGAGGCTTATAGACAGATAAGATTAAGAAACTTATCCGGTATGATTCTTATAGATTTTATATCCATGAAGGATAAAAGCATGAACTCAGAGTTGATAGCGTTTATTAAGGATCTTATCAAAAATGATCCTATGAATTTAAGCTTTGTGGATCTTACAGGACTTGGAATCATGGAATTCACAAGAAATAAAAAAAAGAAATCTCTAAGAGAAACTATTGACACACGTAATAAGTGATGTTATTATTCAATAGTATGCCGCTTAACGAGGTTGAAGTGGATATATTCCCACCATAGTTAGCGAGATTTGGAAGAAGGAGGTGCCTTATGTACGCAATTATAGTTACTGGTGGTAAGCAGTACAAGGTTTCCGAGGGCGACGTTATTCGTGTTGAGAAGCTTGACGTAGAAGCCGGAAAAGAAGTTACATTTGATAATGTTATTGCAGTAAATGATGACAAGACTCTTAAGGTTGCTGGTGATGTAGCTGGTGCAAAGGTTAGCGCAACAGTTATGGAACAGGGCAAAGGTAAGAAGGTTATCGTTTATAAGTACAAGAGTAAGACCGGTTATCACAAGAAGAACGGTCACAGACAGTGCTTCACAAGTGTGAAGATTGATAAGATTTCACTGTAATTCTTGTAGTGAGTGTTTGCAGATATGACAAATATCATTATTCGTAAAAATAAAGATGGCGAGATACTCGGCTTTAAGCTTGAGGGCCATGCCGGATCCGGTGAATATGGAAAAGATATTGTTTGTGCAGCTATTTCTATGCTCTCAATTAATACCGTTAATTCATTGGAAAAATTTACAGATGATAATTTTACCTGTGATGCTGATCCTGTTAAAGGATTGATAGATGTAAAATCCTCTGAGGGTTTTTCAGAAAATGGCGAGTTACTTTTGAAGTCATTTGAACTTGGCATAATGGGCGTCTACAAACAGTATGGTAATGAGTTTTTGAACATTAAATTCGAGGAGGTGTAAGTCATGTTGAATATGGACCTTCAATTTTTTGCTCATAAGAAGGGAGTCGGATCCACAAAGAACGGTCGTGATTCCGAGTCAAAGCGTCTTGGAGCAAAGAGAGCTGACGGACAATTCGTAAAGGCTGGAAATATTTTATACAGACAGCGTGGCACTCACATTCATCCCGGTGTGAACGTAGGTATCGGTAAAGATGATACTCTTTTCGCACTTGTTGATGGTGTGCTTCGTTTCGAGCGCAAGGGCCGCGATAAGAAGCAGGCTTGCGTTTACGCTGTAGAGAAGTAATCAGTATCGTATTGTATTGAGCTCCAAACATGTATTGTTTGGAGCTCTTTTTATCATATAGGAGATAATAATGCCTGCATTTGTAGATAGAGCGAGAGTGTTTGTAAAAAGTGGCAAAGGTGGAGACGGTCATGTTTCCTTTAGAAGAGAAAAATTCGTTGCAAACGGTGGACCGGATGGCGGCGATGGCGGTAAAGGCGGCGACGTTATTATTAAGGTTGACTTGGGCATAAACACTCTTTCAGACTTCCACTACGGTGGAAAATATAAAGCCGAAAATGGTGAAGATGGCGGAAAACGCAGATGCCATGGAAAGCAGGGGGCTGACATTATAATAAAGGTTCCGCAGGGTACTGTAATTAAAGAAGCAGTCAGTGGTAAAGTTATTGTAGATATGTCAGGAGATGTTACAGAATATACTCTTTTAAAAGGTGGTAAAGGCGGCAACGGTAATATGCATTATGCTACAAGCACAATGCAGGCACCCAGATATGCTCAGCCAGGTCAACCTGCCAAGGAACTTGAAATATTACTCGAACTTAAGATGATTGCAGATGTGGGACTTGTTGGTTTCCCTAATGTTGGTAAATCAACTTTTCTTACTAAGGTCTCAAATGCAAAGCCAAAAGTTGCAAACTATCATTTTACAACTTTAACTCCGATTCTCGGGGTCGTTAGTCTTAATGATGCCCGCGGATTTGTTGTAGCTGACATTCCCGGACTTATTGAGGGTGCGGCTGATGGAGCAGGTCTTGGTCACGAGTTCTTGAGGCATATTGAACGTACACGCATGATGATTCATGTTGTTGACGCTGCAGGAACTGAAGGCCGTGATCCGTTTGAAGATATTGAAGCTATAAATATTGAGCTTGAGAAGTATAATGCTGATATCACCAAAAAGACTCAGGTAATTGCTGCCAATAAGATTGATATGCTTCCTGATGGTGAGAATTCTGAGATCATAAAGAAACTCAAAGAAAAATTTGAGCCTCAAGGGGTAAAAGTATTTGCTACTTCAACGCTAACTGGCAAAGGAATAGACGAACTGTTATACTATATTAGCAGGGAGCTCGATAAACTTGGTGAGGATACTGTCGTATTTGAAAGTGAATATGATCCTGAAGTTGAGCTTAAAGAAGAAAACGAAGCATTTACTGTTGAATATGATTCTGATGAAAAGGAATATGTAATCGAAGGACCTAAGATTGAGAAGATGCTTGGTTACACTAACCTTGATTCAGAGAAAGGTTTTGCATTTTTCCAGAACTTCCTTGTTGAAAATGGCATTCTGGATAAGCTGGAGGCTCTTGGCATACAGGAGGGCGATACTGTCAGAATGTATGGTAACAGCTTTGATTATTACAGAAATGCAGATACCGAAGAAAGCGGTGCTTCAGCAGATGATAGTATATTACAGGACGATTATATAGATATGGAGGAAGATGATGAATCTAACGAGTAAGCAGAGAGCTTATCTTAAGGGGCTCGCTATGAACTTAGAGCCTGTTTTTCAGATAGGAAAGGCTTCAGTTACTCCTGAAGTAACTGAAAGTGTATTAGAATGCTTTAATACAAAAGAGCTTATTAAAGGCTCTATATTAAAAAACTGTACTGATGATGTGAAAGAAGTCGCAAATACTGTGGCAGAAAGAACAAGATCCACACTTGTACAGGTTATAGGAAGAAAAGTAGTACTTTACAAGCCTTTTCATGAAGATCCTGAGATTAAGCTGCCTAAGTAATACAATATATCAAAAATAAAATAATCAAATGATTATAAAAAGGGGACTTTTATATGGCAAGTAGAAAAATCGGACTTTTAGGTGGAACGTTCAATCCTATTCATAATGCTCATCTTATTTTAGGAGAAGCTGCCAGAGAGCAATTCGGACTTGATAGGGTGATTTTTATGCCAAGTGGCATCTCATACATGAAGGAAAATGATAATGTTGCTCCGGGAGAGCTTAGATATCAGATGGTGAAGCTTGCCATTGACAGTAATCCTTATTTTACCTGTTCACGACTTGAAATTGACCGTGAGGGTAAAACCTATACTATAGATACTTTGAGAGAGCTTAAGAAGATGTATCCAGGCGATGAGATATATTTCATTGTAGGCGGTGATACATTTAAACAGCTCGAAAGCTGGTATCATTCAGAGGAGATATTTGCTAATTGTGTTATTTTAGCAGGTGTAAGAGGCTCATTATCTCTCGAAGAGATGGATAAGCACAGAAGTTATCTGCATGATAAATATGGCGCAGATATAAGACTTCTTCAACTGAACAATATTGAGATTTCAAGTAGTGATATAAGAGCCAGAATTAAAAACGGCAGATCTGTTCGATATATGCTTCCGGAATCTGTAATTGATTTTGCAAGTATAAAGAATTTGTACAACGGTATGCCGGCTCCTGATAATTCTGATGATGATGTAAAAATATACAATGGCTGAGTTTACGGGAGGTATTATTCTTGAGTGTGAAGATCTTAGAAATATCCCATAAGCTTAGAAAAGAAATGAAGCTTGTACTTAATGCGGATAGATTTGATCATACGCTTGGAGTCGCATATACAGCTGCTAATATGGCTGCAGTACATGATGTTCCAATTGATAAAGCGATTACTGCAGGCTATCTTCATGATTGTGCCAAGAATCTGGAACATGATGAGCAAATCAAAATATGCAAAAAGTATGGCGTCGAGATTACTGATGTAGAGAGACGAAATCCTGCATTAATACATGCAAAAGCAGGCATGTGCCTTGCGGAACATAAATATGGAATAGAAGATGAGGACATACTTGGTGCAATCCGATGGCATACCACAGGGCATCCCGGTATGACTGATCTTGAAAAGATAGTTTTTATTGCCGATTTCATTGAGCCAAACAGGAAACCGCTGGAGCATATGAGTGAAATCAGAAAACTTGCTTATACAGACCTTGATAAATGTATGCTACATATATTATCAGATACTCTGAACTATCTAAAAAACATTGATAAAGAGTGCGATGATATGACAGCAAAGACCTATGAATATTATTTAGAAAAGGATAATTAATAATGGCAGAACATTCAATTGAAAATTCAAAACAGATGGTTAAACTTGCAGTAGAAGCAATCGAGAACACAAAAGGACAGGACATTGAGATAATCGATATCAGTGAGGTTTCTTCTCTTGGCGATTACTTTATCGTAGCCAGTGGAACAAACCGTTCTCAGATACAGGCTATGGCAGACAAAGTAGAAGAGTCTCTCGGAAGAGCCGGATATGAGAAAAAGGATATTGAGGGCTATGAAAGTGCGTTCTGGATCCTTCAGGATTTTGGTGATGTGATTGTCCATATCTTCGATCAGGAAAACAGGCTTTTCTATGATTTGGAAAGAATATGGCGCGATGGAAAGCATGTAACTAAAGAAGATTTGGACTAATAGAATTTGTACTAACAAATAGTCGAATAGAATTAAAAATCAATATAAAAGCGGGCTATGACATGAATCATAGTCCGCTTAATTATTAGAGCAAAGCACTAAGTGAGTTTCTAACGGGCAAGTGCGCTTGTTCTTAATATAGTCTTAAAACGCCAAAAACTTTACCCAAAATCTCGCAATCATCAACAATAATAGGATCCATAGCATCATTTTCGGGCTGAAGTCTTATATGGCCGTTCTCTTTATAGAATGTCTTAACAGTAGCAGAATCATCTATTAGTGCTACGACCTGTTCACCATTCTTAGCAGTATTGCAGGATTCAACAAAAATACGATCGCCATTAAAAATTCCTGCATTAATCATTGAATCACCTTTAACATTCAATATAAACATTTCACCCTTAGGGCAAAGATCAGCCGGAATAGGAAAATAACTATCAATATTCTGTTCAGCTAAGATCGGCATACCTGCAGCTACCTGTCCAACCACAGGAATACTAACCATATCAGTACGTACCATGTTAAAAGAATCATCACAAATCTCTATGGTACGGGGCTTAGTAGGATCCCTGCGAATATATCCGTTCTTTTCAAGAGTCTCCAGATGAGAGTGAACAGAAGATGTAGACTTTAAATGAACAGTCTCACAGATCTCCCTTACAGTCGGCGGATACCCCTTATCCAGAATACATTCCTTAATATATTCAAGGATTTCTTTCTGCTTTTCACTGATTTTTCCTTTTTCCATATTATTCCTCCATTTTCAAGAACCTATGTTCAGTTTATCATAAACCAGGGCATAACGCAAACATATATTCGCTGTACTTTTTATGGGACACATCGAAGTTTATTATAGAAATATAAAGAAATGGGATTAATCACAAAACACTCACATTACTGTGAGTGTCCTGCGATTTTCTTATGAGGGGGAGATAGTGATTTCGTTCATCAACTATCTTGATATAAATATACTGGATAAATATGAACAAATTATGAACTAAAACGAATGAATTATTTAAGATTCAAAAAGAACAAACGTACGAATATTCTATTGACAAAAGAAAATATGTTCGATATATTTAACACAGAACAGTTGTTCGCAACGTTTGTTCGGCTATGTAGTGTCAAATCAATTTTGAAAATACTGGTTTGACCTAAGGAATCCGCAGTATGCGGTACTACTTAGGTCGATAAATGGAGGAGAGAGATGAGAGCAGAACAAAGAGCATTAACAAGAAGGAATCACAGAAGAGAAGTAATAATAAAAAGAAGAATCATAACATTTTGTATAATGGCATCTATTATCTTATCTTTGTTTATAATATTGTCTTTTTCCTTTAACTCAGATGCCAGTGCTAATTCAGATAATGAACAGTTCAGATACTATACATCTGTAAGTGTAACCTCCGGAGATTCTGTATGGTCAATTGCTGAAGAATATATGGATGAACTTCATTACAGAAATACAAGGGAATATGTTACGGATATAGCACATATTAATAGAATTTCCCCTGATTCTAAGCTGAGAGCAGGAACTAATCTTATCATTCCTTATTATTCTGAACTGGAGAAATGAATATAATCAGTATGTTTACAAGCTTAGATCAGTTAAGGAAACCACATATTGAATAATAGTATCTAAAAATTGAATGTAAATTATATGAGTTTTGCCAATAGCAATTTGCACATGCAAATTGCTATTATTTATTTATAAACTTAATAATATCAATTTTTGGAGGTACTTTATGCTATTTCAACTTTACGGCACCACAGCCAGCTCTCAATTATTAGGTTGGGTACTGGTATTTGCGGGACTTATTCTTATGAATGAGATTGGTCGTCGTACAAAAGCAGGCGGAATGGTTGTATTCGTTATAATCCCTACAATTCTTACTGTTTATTTCATTGCTGCACATATGGGTGCATTCGGTGGAGCATCTAACCCTACAGTTGCATTTATGGACGGCTGGTTCCATTATTTCAAACTCTATGCTGCTGATATAGGCTGCGTAGGCTTTATGATGATCAAGTATAAATGGGGCATCGGAAAGGAAAAATGGTTTGCATGGTTCCCCTGGTTTATAGTTGCTGCCAATATCATGATTGCTAATGTATCAGATATGGAATCTGCAATTGCTGCATTTAAGATTTCCGGTGACTTAAGTGGTGCCTGGTGGGCTTCAAATGAAGGTGTATTCATCTACGGTGGATGGTGGAATGTTGTAAATGCCATTGCCGGTATGATCAATATTTTCTGTATGACAGGCTGCATACATCTTTACACATCTAATGACAGAAACCAGTCAGATATGCTTTGGCCTGACATGACAGTATGGTTCATACTTGCATATGATGTATGGAATTTTGAATACACATATCTTAACCTTCCTACTCATTCATGGTATTGCGGTGTTGCACTTCTTCTTGCTCCTACTTTTGCCAATGCTTTTTGGAACAAGGGTGCATGGATACAGAACAGAGCAAATACACTTGCAATATGGTGTATGTGGGCTCAGGTAGTACCCGGGTTCCAGCTTTCAAGTAAATTTGCAGCTGCACTGCCTTCAGTTTATGGTGGAGCTACTGAGAACGGTATTACAACAATGGACCTCTATGCTAAGGCAATTGATCTTTATAATTCAGGTGCAGGTAAATCATCCCAGGCAGGTGAGATCATCGCTTCAATGGGTATAACTGCAGATCCGAGAATGCAGGGCTTTGTTGCAGTGCTTGCTATTGCAATCAATGTAATCTGCATAGCTGAGATTATTAAGAGATCTGTCAAGCTTGGCAAGAATCCATATGCTAATGAAGTATTTGGAGATACAAAGGACTTCAAGCTTGCCATGGAAAGAGCAGAAAAAGCCTGATATGTATTTTAATATCTAATAATAAACGGATACCCTGATCACGTCATATGTGATTGCGGTATCCGTATTTAGACTAAATATAATAAAAACGAATATTCAGCCATAATTCGTAAGAATAAATCATATTATGGCTATATCTAAAGAGGTATTATGCACGAACTTGGTGTTGTTTTTCATATAATTGATGATCTTAAGGTTGTTGCAGAAGAGAATCAGTTAGAAAAAATTGATAAGGTTACAATTGAGCTTGGTGAGGTTTCTACGGTAATACCTCACATTCTTACAGACTGCTTTAATTGGGCAGCTTCTAAGCAGGATTTTCTAAAAAATACAAAGCTTTCGATCGAAACAATTCCCGCCATTACTTATTGTGAGGAATGCAAAAAGGAATACGGAACATTGGAACATGGACGTATTTGCCCGTTTTGCAGAAGTGAAAAAACATATTTGCTACAAGGAAATGAATTTCTCATTAAGGAAATTGAAGTAACAGAATAAAGAATATTCAAAAACATTTTATAATTATGTTCATTATTAATGACATATCCTACTTATTTTGGTAAAATATATGCATGTTGCATAACTAAACTAGATAAGGGGGTATTCATAACCATGGCAACGAAGGAGAAGAGAAACGTAATTGTTGGACAGTCAGGAGGACCCACAGCTGCTATTAATTCCTCACTTGCAGGTGTTTATCGTACAGCTATCGATCGTGGATACAAGAAGGTTTACGGTATGATCCACGGTGTTCAGGGTCTGATGGAAGGAAGATATGTTGATCTAGCTGATCATATCAAGACCGGTCTTGATGCTGAGCTTCTTAAGAGGACACCATCTGCATATCTTGGATCATGTAGATTCAAACTTCCTGAGATTTTCGAGAGTAAAGAAACTTATGAAAAGATTTTCCAGATTCTTTCTGACCTGGAAATCGATTGCTTCATCTACATCGGTGGCAATGATTCTATGGATACCATCAAGAAGCTTTCGGATTATGCAATTATTTCCGGATCTTCTGTAAGATTTGTTGGATGTCCCAAGACCATTGATAATGATCTGGCTCTTACTGATCATACGCCCGGTTATGGATCAGCAGCAAAGTATATCGGAACTTCTGTAAAAGAAATTATCCGTGATGGATGGAGTCTTGAAACTGAGCATGGTCAGGTTGTTATTGTTGAGATCATGGGTAGAAATGCAGGATGGCTCACAGGTTCAGCAGCTCTTTCAAGAGGTGAAGACTGTGATGGTCCCGATGCTATTTATCTTCCTGAGCTTCCTTTCGATGTTAAAAAGTTCATCGATAAGGTTAAGAAGCTGCTGAAGGAGAAAGCAAACGTAGTTATTGCAATTTCCGAAGGTATACATGACAAAGATGGTAAGTATATTAGTGAGTATGACAACGGCGTTGAATATGTAGATGCATTTGGTCATAAACAGCTTACCGGTACTGCCAGATATCTTTGCACAGTTCTCTCAACTGAAATTGGTTGTAAGACAAGAGCAATTGAGCTTTCAACTCTTCAGAGAGCTGCAAGTCACTGTGCTTCACGTGTTGATATCCTTGAAGCTTATGAAGTTGGTGGTGCAGCTATGAAGGCTGCAGATGAAGGTGATAGCGGCAAGATGGTTGTTATCGAAAGACTTTCAGATGATCCTTATCAGGCAGGTACTGAAGTTAAGGATGTTCACAAGATTGCTAATGATGAGCGTCTTGTTCCCAGAGAATGGATCAATAAGGAAGGAACCTATGTAACAGATGAATTTATTACATATGTTCGTCCTCTTATTCAGGGTGATGTAGGTCCTATCATGGTAGATGGTATTCCGAGACATCTGTTTGTACCCGGATTCCAGGAACTGCTGTAAGCCGATTCAAAGCCTGAAATAATTGACCAAAAAAAACTAAATATTTTAATTTTATATAATTAAAACTCCGATTATCAGTATAACAATAATCGGAGTTTTTTTATTTTATCAATTACTGTATGGATCAATTGTAGCTGCACGACGTCTGTGTTCTTCTTCAATAGCAGCGTAGTGCTTAGCTGTTGTATTTATATCCTTATGGCCAAGAACATCAGCAACCAGTCTGATATCACCGGTTTCACGATAAAGAGCAGTACCATATGTGCTTCTCATTTTATGTGGAGTAAGCTTTTTTCCGGGTACAGCCATTTGTGTGTACTTTTTTACCATGAGTTCGACACTTCTGACAGTTATTCTGCTTTTCCTAAGCGATAAGAATAAGGCTTTTTCTTTATCATTGGACATAAGAGACGGTCTTTCAAATTCAATATATTCTTTTAGTGCTTCAGCAGTATTTCTGTTAAAGTATAAAATCTGTGTATTACCACCTTTACGAACTACACTAAAGGAATTCTCGTCAAAATTGATATCATCAACATCAAGTCCAACACATTCTGATACACGAATACCCGTATTCAAAAGGAGAGTAAATATAGCAGTATCCCGTAAATTAGTTTTTTCACATAATGAACGCTGACGGGCTGAAACCTTGATTTCAGTGTTTATCACAGTGTCCATAAGAGTATTAACCTCTTCGGAATTCATTCTGATAATATCTTTCTTGGGTGTTTTTTTACGCTTCGCAGCACCAAGAGTAGGATTATTCTTAAGATAATGATGCTGGCACATGAATTCATAGAAACCACGCACTGCAGACATTCTTCTTGCGATACCTTTTTCTTTATTTATGTGCTTATTTTCTCCATTATTAAAGGAAAGATATCTCTGAAACTCATTAATATCCTCAAATGAAAGTCGATCAAGTAGTTCTAATTCAATATTCTTTATTTCTACAATATCTTTTAGTAAAGGATTGCGTTCCTTAAGAAATTGAAAGAATGTAATAAGATCGTATGCATAGGAGATAACTGTGTTAATCTGCGACGTAAGCTCTTTGTCGTCCAGGAAAGGGATACAATACACAGGTAGAATATCTTCCAGTGTATGAAGCTTCTCCAAGCGTTTTAAATGAAGTTTTTTATTATATTCTGAGTCTGCCCCCATAACTTTAACTCCTCCTATTATTTTTGCTAATGCATCGTTTCTTAAATAGCCGGACTATTGAGCGTCCAAAGGACATACGCTAGTGTTTTGTCTGGGTGACTTTTGATTTAATTACGAAGTATCATTCTCAATAGGCTAGGAATCTGAATGAGTCGTAGCGGTGGCTACGGCGATTGAAGATGACGAAGCGTATTGAGAATTAGACAAGTAATTTATCAAATTGTCATTCAGACAAGACACTAGTGGCATCCATCTCTTCAAAAAAAACGGTACATACTAATTATATCATGACTGAAAATAGAAAATAAATTCTAACTAATTTCTAAATTATATACAATAGTTAGAAAAGAAAAATAAATATTTCTAATTATCCTAAAAATTGTATTTAATTTCTGCTTTATGATGTATAATAATCTTGTAAATAAAAAAACTTGTGAAGGAGGAGAAAATTATGTGGACAAATGCTCAAATAAAAGCAAATGGTCTTGCAAATTTTAAGAAAAACAGATGGGCTTGTATTGTTGTTTCAATCATTCTGGGCATATGTGCTGGAGGAAGTGCAGGAGGTACTGCAAACAGCGCAAACAATGAGCAGATTAGAGATCAGTTTGCTAATCTTTCACCTGAAATTATTGCTGTTATTTTAGGTGTTGTAGGTGTTGCTTTTTTGATTGCGGTAGTTATCGATATTTTATTGTTTAATGTATTACAGGTAGGATGTCAGAAATTCTGTATTGTTAACAGAACTCAGGATAATGCACAGATTTCAGAAGTAACCTATGGTTTTAAAAGTAATTGGATGAATATTGTAAAGGTAATGTTTTTAAAAGATCTTTATTTATGTCTTTGGTCATTACTCTGCTTTATTCCCGGAATCATTAAGTCATATTCTTACAGACTGGTTCCATATATACTTGCTGACAATCCTGATATGACAGCAAGTGAAGCTATTACACTTTCAAGAACAATGATGAATGGGCAGAAGATGAATGCTTTTATTTATGATCTTTCTTTCATCGGATGGTACATACTTGCTATCATCACTTGCGGAATAGTTGGAGTTTTCTATTCATTCCCTTATAAGATGTGCTCTGATGCAGAGCTTTATACAGCTATTAAGGAAACCTTCAATCCTCAGCCTGAAAATGTTTGAACCAGTTTGTACTAAACTTAAAATATTTACTAAATGCACTGATTAAAATAACGGTGTTGTCGCATTACTGTGACAGCACCGTTTTACTTACTTATTTAAAAAGTTCTTCCATTTCTTCAAGTGCTTCTTCAAATACCTTGAGTGCATCTTCAATCGGCTTAGCAGTTGTAAGATCTACTCCGGCTATCTTCAGAAGGCTTACAGGATCCTGTGTGCATCCACTCTTTAAGAATTTTTTGTACTGCTCAACAGCACTGCTTCCTTCATCAAGGATCTTTTTAGCGATTGAAACAGCTGCAGCAAAGCTTGTAGCATACTGATAAACATAGAAATTGTAGTAGAAATGAGGTATTCTGCACCATTCATATGCAATCTGAGGATCAGAAACCATATTCTCTCCAAAGTATTCTTTGTTCAGGTTGTAGTAGACTTCTGATAAAGATTCTGCTGTAAGAGGCTCACTATTTTCAGCCATTTCATTTGTTTTTCTTTCAAATTCCTCAAACATGGTCTGTCTGTACATTGTTGACTTGAAGCTCTCAAGGAAATGATTGATGATATACGCCTTTTCCTCTTTGCTCTTGGCATTATCTTTAAGATAATGGTAGAGAAGTACTTCATTTGTAGTAGATGCTACTTCAGCAACAAAAATCTTATAGTCTGCATTCCAGATGCTCTGCTCATGCTCTGAATACCAGGTGTGCATTGAGTGACCCATTTCATGAACAAGAGTAAATACATCTTCAAGTGTATTGTTGTAGTTAAGAAGCATATAGGGATGAACGCCGTAAGCACCGCTGCTATATGCACCGCTTCTTTTTCCTTCGTTCTCTACAACGTCAATCCAACGACTTTCATAGGCTTCCTTTACGATATTAAGATATTCATCGCCAAGAGGTGCAAGAGCCTTAAGAGAGATGTCTTTTGCCTCATCATAGCTTACTTGCATATCAAAATCACTTATCATTGAAACATATACATCATACATATGCAGTTCATCGACACCGAGAAGCTTTTTACGAAGAGCAACATATCTATGCATCTTGTCAAAACCATTATGTATGGATTCGATAAGTCTGTCACAGACCTTAGGATCTACATTATTCTCATCAACAGCTGCTTCGAAATTGGAATTATATTTTCTTGCTTTAGCATTGAATATTCTGGTCTTAACTTCACCATCATAGAGAGCAGCCCAGGTATTTTTGAACTCTTCATATCTGCCATAGAATGCTTCAAATGCTTTCTTTCTAAGGTCTCTGTCTTTTGACATCTGAACAGGTACAAACCTGCCGTTTGAAAGAACAACTTCATTTCCTTCTGAATCAGTAACACTGGGGAATTTTAAATCAGCATCGGATAGCATATTAAAGCCGTTATAGGGAGTGCGTCCCATTTCACCTGCTGAAGCGATCAGCTGTTCAAGTTCCTTGCTGAGAATATGGTCTTTAAGCCTTCTTATTTCCCTGATCTTTAATTCATAATTTTTAAGCTCCGGTTCTTCTTCATAAAAAGAGGAGAGTTTATCATCAGAAATAGAAAGTATCTCAGGCTCTACAAAAGAAGCCTTCTCTTCAATCTGAATATTAGCTGAAGTAGCCCTCTGATTCATTCCGTTATATTTGGAATTTGCAGTGTCCTCATCGTGCCTCATATGGGCATAGCCATAGAATTTACTTGTCAGAAGGTCAGCCTTCTCATAGAGCTTAAGTGCCTCTAAAAGCGCCTTAGAACTATCTGAGAGCTTTCCATTATATTCTGATAACTTATCAGCTATTGAGAGGGCCTCCTTTACGTCTGCCTCCCAAAGATCCTCATTTTCATAAATATCCTCAAGTCGCCATGTAAGTGACATGTCAACTTCTTGTCTTTTTGGTAATTTTCCTTGCATTTAGTTATTCTCCTTATTATTATTTAATAATGAGCTAATTATAGCCCAATTGTATGTATACGTGTATATTTCTAATGACGCATTGCACCCAATTAGTATACCAGAATATATCCAATTGGAGAACACAATTAAAAATACTTAAGAGGAGAATTTATCTATGAACTATGCTGAAGAATCCCTTAGATTACATGGAGAGTGGCAGGGAAAAATAGAAGTAGTATCAAGAGTAAAGGTTGAAAATAAAGAGGATCTTTCTTTAGCCTATACACCCGGTGTTGCACAACCTTGCCTTGAGATACAGAAGGATTATGATAAGTCATATACACTTACAAGACGTCATAACCTTGTAGCTGTAATAACAGACGGAACTGCTGTTCTTGGTCTTGGCGATATCGGTCCTGAGGCAGGTATGCCTGTAATGGAAGGTAAATGTGCATTATTTAAAGAGTTTGCAGATGTGGATGCTTTTCCCATCTGTATCAGAAGCAAGGACGTAGATGAAATAGTTCGATCAATATATCTTATTTCAGGTTCTTTTGGCGGCATAAATCTTGAGGATATAGCTGCACCCAGATGCTTTGAGATTGAGAGAAAGCTTAAGGAAATTTGCGATATTCCCGTATTTCATGATGATCAGCATGGAACAGCAGTTGTTGTAGGCGCAGCTCTTATAAATGCTCTTCGCGTAGTAAAAAAAGAATTATCTGAAGCAAAAGTCGTAATAAATGGATCCGGATCTGCAGGTATTGCAATAGGAAAGCATCTTATGAACCTTGGTGTAAAGCATCTTAAAATGGTAGACAGATTCGGCATACTCTGTGAAGGAATTGAAATGAATTCTGCTCAGGAAGAGATGGCGCAAAAGACAAACCCTGAAAAGTTCTCAGGATCTCTTGCAGATGCCATGAAAGGTGCCGATGTATTTATAGGTGTCAGTGCTCCTCACATAGTATCTAAGGATATGATTAAATCCATGGCTGAAGGCGCTATTGTATTCCCTATGGCTAATCCTGTTCCTGAAATCGAGCCTGATGAGGCACTTGAAGCAGGCGCAGCAGTTGTTGGTACAGGCAGAAGTGATCATCCGAACCAGATAAATAATGTACTTTGTTTCCCCGGACTTTTCAGAGGTGCGCTTGATGTTCGTGCCAAGGATATTACAGAAGAGATGAAGCAGGCCGCATCCTATGCACTTGCAGACCTTGTTTCTCCTGAAGAACTTAATGATAAATATATTCTTCCTCTTGCCTTTGATAAGAGAGTCGGAAAAGCCGTTGCAGATGCAGTAGCTAAGGCTGCTCGTGAATGCGGCGTAGCAAGAATATAATACTTCTTTTCATAACAAATAATTATTGAGTCCAAAATGTGCTCGTCGCATTTGGGGCTCTTTTTTTATTCAATAGTAAATTCCTTCGGATTTCCTATTGAATAAAAAGCGCTCCGCTGTGGATGCGACTGGTGCGCAGATGAATTTTGCAAGCTAAAGCTTGCGCGCACCAGCGCGCAAAGAGTCGCGAGCGACTCTTTGTTCTCTATAATGAAATTTTATTTTATAGCTTTTTAATAATTTTATTTGTTTCTTTCATTTATAATTTACATGGAAACATTGATGCAACTTATAGGGAGGAACTGCTTATGTTTAGGAAAATTCTTGTAGTTTCATTAATTCTGACTTTGTCAGTCTCCATGAGTGCCTGTGGCTCGTCTAAGAAAAACGCCAAAGAAAATGTTCGCACAGAGATATCAGAGGGTAAACTAAAGGCTACATCGCAGGCTTCCAATGCATCCGCAAAAACCGTAGAGACAGCAAGTAAAGGAACCGAAAAGGAGAGTATTAAAGCTGATGATAATTCAGTTTCAGGCTATTATAAACTAATAAAATTTATCTCTGAAGGCGAAGATATTACTGCAGAACTTTTAGAACTTCAGGATATGGGTTCCGGCATCTATATGATACTTAATGAAGATGGTACAGGATCTATTAACATGCTTGGAGAAATTACTGGTTTAAACTGGGATGACAAAGCTATTACTGTTCATGATGAGAGTGAAGATACTGTCACAGAGTATACTTTTGTAAATGGTGAGTTCACACTTAAACAGGGAATAGATGAGATGGTCTTTGTAAAAATGACCGAGGATGAGATAAAAGCATATGAAAATGGTGATACCAATAAGACCATAGATCAGATTACAGATGATATATTGGATTCTGCCTATGATGATGCCATGAATCAGATAGACGAAATAGCAGATGATGCAAAAGATACTATTGATGATGCAGCAGATGACGCTTCGAAAGAAATAGAAAAAGCATCAGAGGAGTTTGAAGATGCTTTGGATGGCGCTTCAACTTCGCTTAAGGGTTCATTATCCGTTACACCTAAATCTGCTGATAGTAGTGATAACACTGATACAGCGCAATTTGATTCATCATATCTACCTGATTTATCAACTTCAAAGCATAAAGATGCCGGATATTATGAGATAATGGCTTTTCAGGAGAATGGCACCACATACACAAAAGATCAATTAAAAAATGCTGGTGTTGAATTCGATATGATGCTTTGTCCTGATGGTAAAGGCTATGCGCATTTTATCGGAACCTATTACGATTTATCCTGGGATGATGGGACAATATATGTTGCCACAGATGAAGGTCAGGAAAAAATGATATACTTTAGATCCGATTATGATGGAAAACAGATAATAACAATTAGTGATTCCAATATTGCCATGGTATTTGAATATACCAAAGACGCTGATTCCACATATGAATGGCAAGGAAATTCAGGACTAAGAAGTACGAACTGATCAGGAACGGATAAAAAAGGGGCTGTGAAAAAATGGATAATCAAACTTTTTGAGGGTTTGCCAAGCGTTTTGAGGGTCTGGTTTGAGGGTCTGTATGTTGGAGCCATTTTAATAGCCCACGGATTACTCCGCGGGCTGAGTTATAAGTCAGAATGGTAAATCTGTTGCGCCTAGAAAGTCTTCTGGAAAATCATCAAACACATTTCCATCAGGTATAGAAGCAAAGCTTTGAGTGCCTTCTTCAGATTCTTTTTGTTCTTCATTTACGCAGTCAAAGTATTCGCGCATTTCTTTCCAGCTGCGAAGAGTGTTTATAAAGTCTAGCGGCCATCCATCATCATCAAAGACATTGTCACCATTAGGTGCGTGGTAGTTCATGATTTGATACAATGGGTATATACGTGAGGATATCATTAAAGTTATCAGATACAGAAAAGATAGTTCATCGCAGGGAGACACCATCCAACAGAAGGAGCACGTTATGGAAAAAACAGCCTCTGCTCAGGGCGGAAACCCACTTGGAGAGCAGCCCATTGGCCGACTGCTGCTACAGTATGCCATACCATCAATAATCAGTACGCTAATTGGCTCGCTGTATAACATGATGGATCAGGTTTTTATCGGGCAGCGGATTGGGTATCTCGGTAACGCTGCAACGACGGTTGCCTATCCGCTGACGTTTTTATGCGGTGCGCTGACGCTTCTGTTCAGTAATGGCGCCGCTGTGAACTTTAACATCCTCAATGGCAGAGGAAAAAAGGATGAGGCCATGACATTTGGCATGAATGGCCTGACCCTGATCACGGCGGAAGGACTCCTTCTGGGCTTGATTGTGGGCATATTCACGCCGTGGTTCGTCAATCTGTTTGGGTCTACGGAGGAAGTTTTTCCCTACGCGCTGACCTATATGCGCATTATCGCCATTGGCGTTCCGTTCCTTGCTGTAACTGCCGGAGGAACGCTACTGATACGTTCAGATGGTAGTCCCCGCTATGCGCTGATCTGTTCCATATCAGGCGTGGCGTTGAATTTTGTGCTGGACTATCTGTTCCTGTACCCGCTGAATATGGGGATAGCAGGTGCGGCACTGGCAACAATCCTGGGACAGATTCTGTCTGCGGTAATGGTTATTGCCTATATGTTCCGATTCAAAACGGGGCGCGTAAAAGCACATCTTTTTCTGATCACAGGTGAGAATCTTAAGCAGATTGTTTCCATCGGTGCTGCTCCCAGTCTTAATCAGGCGGCCATGATGGTGATGAATCTTGTCCTGAACAGCGCACTGCGACACTATGGAGCACTTTCTGTCTATGGCGGCAGCGAGGCACTGGCCGCAGCCGGCGTGGTGACCAAGGTTAACTTCCTGTTTTATTCTACAATTATCGGATGCGGCATAGGTGGTCAGCCCAACCTGGGCTTCAACTATGGTTCGAAAAAATACCGCCGTGTGACAGATACATACTTTGCTACGCTGCGGTATGCGCTGATTGTTGGAGCCATTGAGACAGTCTGTTTCTGGGTCTTCCCTCATCAGATTCTCCAGATATTTGGCAGTGGCGCAGGTGGATATGAGGAATTTGCCATTCTTTATATGCATGTATTTATGCTGCTGGTAATCCTCGCAGGCATTCCACCCATCTCAATGCATGTTATGACCTCTGTGGGTAAGGCGAAGCGCGGGATCATGATCTCACTTTCCAAGCAGCTGACGTTGATTGTTCTGTTGCTATTTCTACCACTGATGTTTGACATCAAAGGTGTCCTATACGCTGGTCCTGTCGCAGACTTTCTTGCTGCAGTGGTTTCCTTTTTCGTTCTGCGCCAGGAGTTCAGACGTATGTGGCGGGACGCAGAGGAGTTGCACATCTGACGACAGTATACATATAGGTGAAGGAGGAAGTGCAGGGAATGATCCCTGCATAAAAAAAACCAGGATTAGTCAGTTTCAATAACTGATTAACCCTGGTTTTGTTTATTATCACAAGAGACCCTCAAAGTAGCCCCTCACGACAACCCCTCAAAATTATTGACCCTCAAAAACTTTGAATACCCGAAGTGTTCTCACTGATAATAGAAATTATGACCTTGAGCAACAAAGTAACAAAATGTTATTTTTTCAATATAATAAAAAGTAGATTGAAAAAAAGACGTAAATTTTGAGGATTGGTTCAGTGAAGAAAACTGCTACAAAAGGAATTGATGATTTAGAAACTACATATCCTGAGCTTGCCCAAGAATGGCATCCAACGCTAAATGCAGGCTTGCTTCCAAGCGATGTTTTGCCTGGAAGTGGAAAAAGAGTTTACTGGCAGTGTCCCAAATGCAATTACGTATGGGATTCTAAGATCAGCAACAGAGCTGTTTTGGGGAGAGGTTGTCCTTGCTGTGCCAATAAAGTCGTGGTTAAAGGAATAAATGATCTCGCTACTACACATCCGGAGATAGCTAAGGAGTGGTATCAGCCGCTAAACGGAGATGTTACTCCATATGATGTTACGCATGGATGCGGAAAAAAGTTTAGCTGGCTTTGTCCCAGAGGGCATGTATACTCGGCAACAGTTTTACATAGAACAAATGGAGCTGGAACAAAATGCCCTGTCTGCAATTCCGGTCGCCAAACTTCTTTTGCGGAGCAGGCTTTATATTATTATGTTAAAAAAGTGTATCCTACAGCTATAAGCGGATACAAAGAAATATTCACTAGGAGCATGGAATTGGATGTTTATATTCCTGATCTGAAGATAGGAATAGAATATGATGGCGTATATTGGCATCACAAGAAAGCAGCTGCATACGAAAGAGAACAGCGAAAGTATGATATTTGCAAAGAAAATGGAATAACACTGATACAAGTCAGAGAAAAGAGAAAGCATGTGGATGAAGTTCCAGCTGCAGATTGGTGTGTGTTTTCACCTGAGACTGAGTCAGATGAAGTTGCATTAAGTATTAGTATAAAAAATGTTATTACCTGGATACTAGATCAAACAAAGAATGGTTCAATACCTTCGGTACCTGATATTGACGTAACTAGGGATCGCTTTGAGATATTGTCATATTTGAAAGGACCAGTAAATAACTCTGTTCAGGAAATTGCTCCGGAATTAGCCGAAGAATGGGATTATGAGAGAAATGGTGAATTGAAACCGGACATGATTTCCGCAGGTTCTTCACAGTATGTAAACTGGATCTGCTCTACTTGTGGATATCGATGGGAAGCGGAAGTTTATCATCGTGCCAAGGATCATACAGGATGTCCCAAATGTGCAGGCTTTATTTTTGAAAAAGGGGTTAATGATTTAGAAACAAAAATGCCGGAGCTTCTTGCTGATTGGGATTATGAAGAGAATGCAAGGCATGACATTTATCCGGGCGAGATAATGTTCAATAGTGGCAAGAAGGTTCATTGGAAATGCCATATATGTGGACACAGATGGACAGTTTCATTGAATAAACGAACTGTTCAAGGCAACGGGTGCATAAAATGTGGTTATAAAGCAGGCAAGGATAACAACGTATTTCTTTCACCAACCGGAAGAGCAGCGAGAAGAATTACAGAATCTACTGGTTACCCCGCTAAGACCATACATTCAGCTCTTGGCCTTGGCATTGTTGATGATGAAAGATTTGCTGACACAAAGGGATTTAATGAAGAGTGCCTGGTAAATTCCAAAGTGATCGTAGACGAGGCATCAATGATAGATCTCTGGACTATGGAAGGGCTTCTCAGAAACATCAAAGATTCAACACTTGGTCTTATCGGTGACGTTGATCAGCTTCCTTCAGTAAGATGCGGATCTATTCTAAGGGATCTTATCCAGTCCGGAGCTGTTTCTTGTGTTCAGCTTGATACTATCCACAGGCAGTCTGCCGATGCTCTTAATATCTGCGAGAATGCTCAGAATATAAAGAACGGGCTTCACAACTTAAATACCGGTGATGATTTCCATATTGTAGAAGCAGAAGACCTTGAAACAGCTGAAGAAAACCTTATCGGCTCAGCACTTCAGCAAATATACCAATATGGCCTTGAAAACGTTAAGGTCCTTTGTCCCTTTAAAAAAGGTGCTTGCGGTGTTTACAGGGTGAATAACATTCTTCAGAATGTACTAAATCCTTCCAAAGGTGAAAACGAGCTGAAAATCCCAAACGATATGCTCCTAAGAGCAGGAGATCCGGTTATGCAGCTTAAAAATATAGATGATGTTGCTAATGGCGATGTTGGATATGTCATTGAGATCACATTTGATGAAGTAAAGGTTTTGTTTCCCGGAGAAAATCCGACAAGCGTAGACTACTCCTACAATGATGCAAAGGAGCAGCTGACCCTTGCCTATGCAACAACTGTACATAAGAGCCAGGGTTCTGAATATGATTCCGTTGTCCTTTGCCTTACACAAAGACATGGACTTATGAAGAAAAGAAACATCCTTTACACCGGAATCACAAGAGGGAAGCATCAGGTAACGCTTATAGGAACTTATGACGCTTTCTATGAGTCTATTGATAACAACATGATTGAGGTCAGACACTCAATGCTGGCAGAGCTTGTTGCCAGTACTGACACTAAAAAGCCCTCTGTCGCACCTATCGTTACTATGCCGAAAAAACCTGAATATGAACAAATGGTGCTTCCCTTTGCTTAAGCTTCCATGACAAAAAACACATACAAGTGATATACTGTTTTATAGTAAAAACAATCATTTTTAGTATAAAAAGCATATATGAACACAAAAACACCTTGTACCGACCATAATGGCATCACATACGAATCCATCAAGGAAATGTGTGATGCCTTTGGTGTAACTCCAACTTTATATCTCAAACGAATCGAGCGAGGCTGGTCCGTCAAGGAAGCTCTTGAAGGTAAGCAGCCTTATTTTTCACGTGATGGAAAAGATTACTATTCTCAGAAGGAAGTCTGTGACGCCTTTGACATCCATCCAAACTCATTCCGCCTAAAGCTAAAACATGGATATTCAATTGATGACATCGTTGATAGGAAGTCATTCCGGGTAACAGACCATCTTGGAAACAAATATGCTAATGAGGCAGAAATGTGCGCCTTTTATGACGTAAAGGTAAGCACCTATTGAAGCAGGAGAAGAAAAGGCATGAGTATGGAGGACGCACTGACTAAATAGCAGGCAAGTCTCGTGATACATACTGGATAGATGGCACAAGCTGTAGGTAAAGAACATCAGGAAGGACTTATCATGAAAGAGCGTATAGAGAAATATATCAAGAAGAAACAGCGTGAAAGAGCCTTAAAAATGCTAAAGGATAATATACCTGTTATTCTTGGAGTGCTTGGTCTTATTATCCTTCTGATTGTCCTAAAGATTCTTAAGAAGAAGGCCAAGAAAAAAGTTAAGGCTAAGATCAAGGAAACAATCAAAAGTGGAATAGATAGCATAAGAGATAAGGAATCATCTTCTAATGGCGACGAAGAAGAGGAAGAATAGAAACAAAAAATACATTCTGAGCGTAATTGCCACAGTGGCAGTTCTTGCTCTCATATATTTGATCACGTATTTCTTAAAGCAATCCATCAATTCAGTTTCGCAGGACCTTGATGGCCCTTATGATGTGGTGAGTGTCATAGATGGTGACACGATCATTGTTAAAAGTGATGGTGGCGATGTCCATGTAAGGCTCATCGGCATAGACACTCCGGAAAGCGTGGCCTCCGACGGCTACAAAGTGAATACTCCTGAGGGAGATAAGGCATCTGAGTATACCAGAAACCTCCTTGAAGGTTATTGTAGGGAAAAAGACTGATGGGAAGGCATTTGCAGAGCTTGTATCTTCTCCTGTAAAGGTGATAGAGAAAATACAGTATTTCGAATGAAAATTCAGCATCGCCTGAAAGAAATATTTAAAGGAAAGCAGATATTGTAGGTTAGTTATGATTGTTTCTCAGTACTTTGTCGAATTTATTCTGTACAGCTTTCTGGGTTGGGTGTGGGAATCCATATACTGCACTGTAAAAGAAAAGAAATGGGCCGACAGAGGCTTTCTTTTCGGCCCCATCTGTCCCATATATGGCTCATGTGTAGTGGGCGCATCATTAGTTCTTGTTATTTTTCCAAGGCTTTCAGATCCTGATTTTCCTGTATGGATATTGTTTATCCTATGTTATATAGGAAGCGCCATAGCAGAATTTGGTACCTCATGGGTTCTAGAAAAAAGATTCCATGCCAGATGGTGGGATTACAGTAAAATGCCGCTCAATATACAGGGGAGGATATGCGTCCCTGTAAGCTGCACATTTGGGATAGCCGGTGTTCTTATCATAAAGTATCTGCTTCCGCTGATAGCATTTGCAAGAGGGCTTATCCCACCACTAATCTATGAGCTTCTTGCCCTATGCTTCGCAATCCTGTTCGGTGCAGATTTTGCTATGACAGAAGTCAGCCTTTCACAGCTGCTTGAGGAAGTTGAAAAAATCCACGCCGAATTTAACGAAAAAGCCCAGGCAAGATACGATAAAGTCGCAGAGATTCCAGAAAATATCAAAAACAGAATTGAGAGGAGCAGAGCTTTTATAGAAAGAAGTAATGTCAATCAAAAGAGGATTGTAGATAATATTAAAAGTTTTACACCATTGCTTAATAGTAGCAGCGAGCATAATCGTGGAAGGGAGCTTGTTCTTGACAGTCTTAAGACTGCCCTCCGTGACCATCGCGATCATAGTAGAAAATGAAAAATGAGCTTAAAGTAAAGAAGAGGTTTTAGCGTGATAGATCAGAAACAAGCCAGAGAAATATTAAAACAAAAGCTGGCAGATAATCTTGTTATTGTAAACTCATTTGAGGATCCGGAGTATTGGTGTTTCGGACTTGGTCTTGTCAGAGAAGACGGGGATATCATGCCGCTTATGGGAGACAGCACAATAAGGATCAGTAAAGAAACCGGAGAGATGGAGTAGGACTATGAACGATATACTTTGTGAACAGCTATCCCGTGATTACTGTTGCTCTCGGGAAGATGTAATTGATGATAAAAACCACTTTACTAAGTATTGCCCTGTAGATGGCAGGCGCAGATACCAGGAAAAAGAAGAATGCTACCTTAAGCTTGTATGTGTTAACGGAAAGCTCCTGTTTACCGGCAGAGAAGATATTATTGCCTGGTGTCAGGAAAACTATGAAAGTTATGGTTCTGAGTGGTTTATGGAAGCAAAAAACCTTCGAAAGCTGAACGACAGACTGCATCTGGATGGATACCAGATAGGCATGGCCCATCCGTTTTATATATCTGAGGAAAAATCTGATGTAGACACTTCCGGATATGATATTAAGTGGTATCGGGGCAAGGAAATCGAGCAGTTTAGGGGAGATAACAGGTTCTGCGAAGCTTATACCTTCTGCAAAACTGCACCTGATATGGTAGGTGTCGCAGCCATAAAAGATGATGAAATCCTTGGCATGGCAGGAGCAAGCATGGACAGTCCTATGATGTGGCAGATCGGCATAAATGTGGAGCCAAACGGAAGACGAAAGGGCATTGGAAAGATGCTGGTTTCACTTCTTAAAAATGAGATCCTTGGTAAGGGAAGGCTTCCATATTACGGTACTTCCATGGGACATATCGCTTCCCAGAAGGTTGCTATCGGTTCAGGGTTTGTGCCGGCCTGGGCAGAACTTGTAACAGATAGGCTCGAATGATTTTTACATATACTGTCATTTTGGAGAGGACATGCGATGCAATTAGAGTCCACAAACAAATCTCAAAAGAATAATAAGCGGAGAATCCTGATTGTATGTTTTGTTGCTTTTTTCCTGCTTGGTATTTACTTTTTAATTGGAAAACCTATGATTGCTTTTGTTGATGATGCAGATGGATTTCAAGAATATGTTAAAAGCAGAGGCATCTTTGGACTATTAGTGTTTGGCTTTTTTGTTTTTTTACAGACACTCTCAAACTGCATACCAGGACTTCCGTTTTATCTTGCTGCTGGCGCTGCATTTGGAGGCATTAAGGGAGCAATCATTTGTGATATATTTGCAACTATGGCAAACACAACTGCATTCCTCTTGGGAAAGAAATATGGAAGAGATTTTTTGCTTCTGCTTTTTCCCAAAAGTAAATTGGAACAGGTTGAAAATCTTGTTCTAAATAAAAATCCGGTATTGGTACATGTTCTGTTCATGCTTTTACCATTGCCAAAAGATACTTATGCATGGCTTGGCTTTTATTCAAAAGAAAATGTGATCCAATGGATCCTGATCACTTTTGTTGCAAGGTTTCCGCATATCTTTATCTATACATTCGGAGCTGAAAAGATGCTAGAGAAGCAATACAGCTATATTGCTGCGGGCGCGATCATTGCAGTAGTTGTTTACCTGGCTGTTGCTATGCTTATTAAGAAAAAAATGTTAATAGTGGTGAATAAATGGCACTATATGCACTTGGAGATCTCCATCTGTCTTTTCAGGCAGACAAACCAATGGATGTATTCGGAAAAGCAAGGAGAAATCACGAAAAAAGGATGTGAAAAGCAGCTTTGTAAATTATTTAGTTAGACGCATATTTCTCAGATTAAAAGCACACTATTCTATAGGTGTTGCGTTTAGTCTGAGAATTCTTTTTTTCTATATATCAAGACGTATTTCGAATATGGGTCTCTTGTGTTCATATGATGATCAACACATTATATGAAAGTCAGGTGAAAAAATGTCTCATATGACATTAGATGATCGTGTTTATATTCAGGAAGGTCTTGATAATAATCTTAATCCTAATCTGATATCTAGAAAGATAGGAAAATCCCATTCAACTGTCTTGAATAAAACTTTTGGATGTTTCGTTAAGTAATTTTCATTCCAATCTTAAGGTTTCTGAGCATACCCTTGCCATATATTCAGGAGATTCTTTCATACCGTTTTTTATCCATGTCAGCGACACTTCCCATAAGCCGGCAGCAATACCTCTGGCAATATATTCATGTTGGGAAGCGTATTCGCTGTCTGAGGCAATACATAAGGCATTATAGAACATATCCGTAAAAGAGATATTTGAATTACGGATAAGTACACACATGTCTTTATCGGAGTGCAGCCTTGAAAACACCTTTAAAAACCACTCATACGTGTTACTTTTCTGCAACAGTCCTGTCAAAGAAGCGCTGAGCTCGTCAGTTATGTTTTTTGTAATGTCCTGAATGATAGCCTCTTTTGAAGGATAATTTCTGTAGACAGAAGCTCTTGAAGCTCCTGATTTTTTTATTATCATGGTCATATTTATATCTTTGTACGGATGCTCTTTCATCAATCCGATCATCGCATCACAGATGCATTCTTTAGTAATTCTATTGGACTCCTTATTTGACATTCTTCGTATATTTCTTTTTTCAAGCTCTGTGGACATTTTGGCCTCCATTTGTATTGTCACTACATTTTGTAAAATTGTGTATCAAATACGCACAACATATTGTTTGACATTTGTATAGATGATATAAATGTATTATCAGACAGATGTTTTGTCAATATACATAAAAATACTGGGAGACGATATGAACACATTTACAAATATTTCACATGCAGCGCAAAGACAAGCTTTTAGTATCCTGATAGACAAATTCCTTGGCCATCTTGATAAGACTGATGACCGCACCAAAACATACTTAAAGCTCGTTGATGAAGCAGAACGCTTTTGGGGAAAGAAGGCTGCTGATCCTGAAAAACTGGAAGCTGTTAGACGTGCATTTAAGGATCCGGATAACCGCTGGGTAAACTTTATAAACAGAGTAGTGGATGAAACTGATCCGCATATAGCCAAAATGACCATGCTCAATCTGGGGTACGAGGCTTTCTTCAGGGGAACAAAGACTATACGGAAGAACAGGGAAAAATACGGCTGTAACATACCATGGCTTATACTTTTTGATCCTACTTCTGCCTGCAATATGCACTGTAAAGGATGCTGGTCAGGCACTTATGGACCAAAGAACAATTTGTCTTTTGCCGATATGGATAAGATAGTAACTCAGGGAAAAGAGCTGGGCGTGTATCTCTATATGATGACAGGTGGAGAGCCCCTTGTCAGGAAGGCAGATATACTTAAGCTTGCAGAAAAGCATAATGATGTGCAGTTCGGAATATATAGTAATTCAACTCTTGTGGATGATGATTTTTGTAAAGAGGTTGTACGGCTGGGAAATATTACATTCATGCTTTCCATAGAGGGGACACCTGAAACTAATGATGCAAGAAGAGGAATCGGTCATTATGATGCAGTGATGAATGCAATGTCTCTTTTCAAAAAATACGGGATTCTCTTTGGTACATCTATTTGCTATACAAGAAATAATATTGAAGCCGTGACAAATCCTGAGTTTATAAAGTATATTGCAGAAAAAGGCGCGAGATTTGGCTTTTTCTTCCACTATATGCCGGTTGGAAATAATGCGGTACCGGAGCTGATGCCTACCGTAGAGCAGAGAAAGCTGATGATAGAACGTATCAGATGGATTCGCTCAAACGAATGTAATACAGGCTTCTTTCCGATGGATTTTCAGAATGACGGAGAAGCTGTAGGTGGATGTATTGCAGGTGGAAGGAATTATTTCCATATTAACTCAAGCGGAGATGCAGAACCTTGCGTTTTCATCCATTTTTCAAACACTAATATACATGACAATTCTATTTTGGAAATGCTAAAGAGTCCGCTTTTCATGGAATATCATAAGGGACAGCCCTTTAATAAAAATCACTTAAGACCGTGTCCGATGCTCGAAAATCCAAAACTTCTAAGGGAGATGGTTGAAAGATCAAAAGCACATGGCACAAATGAAGAATCGGAGGAGAGTGTAGAGCATTTATGTGCAAAGTGTGATTACTATGCTCTCAAGTGGGCCCCTGTTGCCGATGAGATTTGGAAATCGCAGCCACATCAAAAAAAGAAGTATGAAAATTATGCACCGGCTAATAGGATAGGAAATGATAATCTTATGAGATTTGAAGAGAAGAAACCAGACCTTGCCAAAGATTTCAAAAAACATGCATGATTATAGATATGCGTTTTTCCAAAATACGGCTTAATACTCTGGATTTGTCAGAAGCTATTATTCACCTGAATCAGTGAAGTTAAGGGCATAAAAAATAAGCCAGAGTGCTGAAAAACTCTGGCTTTGTGTGCATTTAGTTCGATAAAATTTATTTATTAAAAAGTGTGCGTTTACCCTGAAAATTTACCGTAAAAAGCCGCTTAATGCTTTGTAAATATAAACAAAGAATTAATAAAAAGATATCTTGAATTCAGAATTGAATGTGTTACTATCATATTGTATCAAATTGTTTAAATTGATAAAGATGAAAATATAGCTGAAAGGTTTATACCTTCAGAGAAGCCGGATACCTTAGTGTGAAGCATTGAAAAACAATTGAACAAATAAACAGCAGGAGATTTAAGATGAAGTCAGGAAATGTAATATTGGCAGTAGTAGCAATACTCTTTGGTGGATGTCTTTTCATCCACAGACGTGTGATCAAGTCCCTGATCACAGGGGAGGAGATGCCTAAAGCACCAGCATGGCATACATGGGTTCCTGAAGATAAAAGGCGCTCATAACTATCTTAGAAAATCAACTTGCCTAACTGGTTCTTATAGTTGGATATACCATAAACTCTCGACATCTGGTCGGGAGTTTTTTAGGATGAGAAATCATTTTTTCCAGCTCCCTTTTATTGCTATTTTTTATGCAGGACTAATCCTTTTATGGAAATTTGTGGTTTGTTTTAGCGGGGCCGTCCACGTACTTCAGATTCTTGCATTTTCAAGAAAACTGCCTGCTTTTTCTGCAGGAACATTTGTAAGATCAAAAATTCGAAGGTCAAGGTGTTCCAGACTTGTGCAGCTGTCAAACATTTCCTGGACATTGGTTACCTTTGAAGTATTAAAGCTGCTGTTATTGATGCTATTAAGGGCTAATGAATATGAAAACATTCGATACATATTTTCAACATTGGAATTGTTTTTTGATATATATAAACGTGATATTTTGCGCATACTTCTTGCTATATATGGTACTAAGAATTACAATTTTGAAGTAACTGGTGTTTTTTGGAGGATATGGAAAATGGAATATAAATTATCAGAAATAGAAAATAAGCGTATATGGGGAAGATGTTCTTCATTAGATGATTGTACGGCATTGTTCTGGACCGGAAGCGGAA
Organism: Butyrivibrio sp. LC3010; assembly: GCF_000424385.1. GTDB lineage: Bacteria > Bacillota > Clostridia > Lachnospirales > Lachnospiraceae > Butyrivibrio. The sequence goes on from NZ_AUJU01000002.1 coordinate 82,197, forward strand.
TAGAAGTAAATGTAAAGGCCGGATATTTTTATGCAGATATAGAGAAGAGCAAAGATTGGTTAAGGTTACGTTAAGATTCACTTAAATGTACAGAAATGACTGAGGGGTATTATAAATTATAAAAATGAAAAAGTGGGTTAGAGAGAGTATATATGGCGGATAAAAAGTACAAAGTGCTGGTCGTTGACGACGAGCCTCAAATAGCAGGACTTTTAAAAGTATGTCTTGAGATGCATGGAATGACGGTAAAGGAAGAATATGATGGTAGCAAAGCCTATGAACTGTTCAATTCCGAACAGTTTGATCTGGTCATCACAGATATAATGATGCCTGTCATGGACGGGTATGAGCTGGTTGAAAAGATAAGGAAGCAGAGCAATGTACCGGTGCTTTTCCTGACCGCAAAGGGTGATGTATTGGACAGGATAAAGGGACTTAATCTTGGTGCGGATGATTATATCGTAAAGCCCTTCGATCCCATGGAGGTCGCTGCAAGAGTGTTATCAACCCTTCGCAGATGCTACGGTTACGACCGTCAGGAGGAAGGGAAGGAGCTCATTTGCGGGGCGCTAAAGCTCAAGCCATCATTGAAGCGCCTTTATAAAAATGATGAGTCCGTTGAGCTTACGGCTCTGGAATACAGAATGACCGAATTTTTCATGAGTAATATCGGACAGGTCCTCACTAAGGATCAAATATATGAGGCAGCATGGGAAAGCGACAAATTCCCGGACGATAACAGCATTATGGTTGCCATAAGTAAGCTGAGATCGAAAATCTCTGACGGAGAAAATGATTATATCCACACCATCAGAGGGCTGGGATATCGGATGGAAGAAAAATGAGACTTAAATATAAAAGAAAACTCCAAACATTCCTGATAATTATTCTGGCATATGTTTTTTTACTTATCCTATTTATAGATAAAATCAGGGAGTTCCTGATGGGAGTCATAGACGGCTTATATGGCGGTCAGGGTATGAGCAAAGATCTCGGTACTCAGATCACCATGGCCAGCATGATTGTGACCTACCTTCTTTTCTGGGGACTGTCCAATATTTTGGAAAAGAATATTTCGGAACCTGCCAGAAAAATAGCAGATAACATGAATCTGGTAAGCTCTGGGAATCTTGATGTGCAGATGGAAGTAAAGGACAGCTTTGAATTTGCAGAGATGGAAGAAGCCTTCAACCACATGGTTTTGAAATTAAAAGAGGCTCAGAGTATCAGAGAGCAGAATGAGGAACAGAACAGGCAGTTATACGCCGGGATTGCTCACGATCTGAAGACTCCCATGACTATGGTAATGGGCTATGCCAGACTTCTCAAGGAGGAGGATATCTCTGAGGATGACAGAAATCACTATCTGACTATAATCGAACAACAGATAAAAGCTGCCAATGTTCAGCTAGAAGACATGCTTGAGTATGCAAAATACGGAAGCACAGACTATAAGATTTTCCCGGAAGAAGGCAATATTGCGGGTTTTCTTCGTGGCATTCTTGCAGATATGTTCTACAGATTTGAGGACAGGAAAATGATTCTTGAGCCTGAAATACCGGACAGAGTCATCTGCAAATATGACACTGAGCAGATGAAGCGTGTTTTTACTAATTTGATCAATAATGCCATAAGGCATAACCCTGAAAATACTACCTTCAGGGTATCAATAAAAGAGGAAAATGGCGTAATTATCAGCTTTTCAGATGATGGTCCGTTTCTGGAGGAAGACCTGAAGGAGCACATTTTCGAACCCTATAAGAAGGGGAAAAGCGGTGGCAGCGGACTTGGATTATCAGTAGCAAAAAGAATTGTCGAGCTTCATGGCGGAAGCCTCGAATATAATGAGAATTCGGATGATGGCTACAAAAGTTTTGTAGTTACTTTACCCTTGGAATGGATGTAGAGAGGTAAAAAAATATGGAAACAAAAAAGGAAAACAAGGTTAAGACAGTAATGGAGGCAGTAGCAATAACACTGCTTTACCTGCTGATACAACTGGCGGTATCAATCATTATCAGTCTGGTTGTATCCCTGACCATGTCTGTAGACAACATGGATAAGGAAGCTTTGCTCGATAGTATTAATGCCATGCAACCGCTTATGCTATTCATTTCGAATTTAATCTGTACAGTATTGTTTGGAATTTGGTATTACCTGGGATATGTAAGAAAAGACAAGCTTGCCGGAACTTATGAGCCCTGGCATGAGAAAATGTGTGATGCAAAAGTCATTGCTTTTATAGTGTTTTCATCACTGGCAATAGGACTTTTTGACAGACATATTGCTGATCTGATAATAATGATATCTCCTGAAAGCGGTGAGTTATTATCCACCATAATGTCAAACGTTTCGGAAGTAACTCCCATGAATATCACATCAATGGTTATATTATCAGCTATGGCAACGGCCTTTGCCTTTCCGGGTATTATAATGCAAAAATTCAAGAATTCCTTCGGGATGGCGGCATGCATAATTATACCTGCCATACTGTTTGCCGTATTGATGCTTAATCCGGTGCAGATAATTTACGGAATCCCATTTGGCCTTGTTATGATGTTTATTTCTTACAAGTTTAATTCAGTCGTACCGGGCATGCTGGTGATCCTAATAAACAATATCGGAGCGATATTACTGAATCAGATATTTAGTCCGGGGCTTCCACCGGTTGTAAGTGCATGCTGTGTTGTTATTTTCCTTGCACTTTCAATTTTTATGTACAGGAAAATTCCCTTTTCAAATAAAGATACAAAGGATATTCCCTCTCAGAACGAATAAAGATTTGAAAATAATGTAAAAATAAGGTTACGTTAAGATTTACTTCAATCTGCGGAAATGATTTCGAATTATCATGTTTTCATCAGGCAAGGGAAAGCGTGCAAACATGATACGGAATCGCCTGTAGGATTGAAGTTTTTTTAACCTCAAATTGATAACAATAATTTTATAAGAAAAAGGAGAATGAGTATGAAAACAACAAAGGGAAGTAAAGCAAAAGCAATATTCGTAGCACTGGGAATTGTGCTCCTGTTTTTGGGAATTCAGGGAGTGATCGGAGCTGCAGGATCAGTAGGAGCGTCTTATATACATTATGCTCAGACAGGAGAAACCTTTAAGGATCAGGCAGAATATATGGATTACATTTCCGAAATCTTAACTGTATTACAGTTTGTTGGAGAGATTGCCTGCATTGCAGTATTCGGTCTCTGGTATTACCTTGGATCCGTAAGAAAAGATAAAAAGCAGGGAACCTATGAATCAGGTCTTAAGAAGATAGCAAATGTAAAGTCAATCGCATTCCTTACCTTCACTGCACTTGGTTTCTATGCATTTGTATTAATAGTTTCCAATGTTATTGCAGCCCTTATCCCCGGAAGCAGAGAGCTGTTTGGGCAGATTATGGGACTTATCTCAGGTGGAAATCAGGTTATCGCTGTACTTACAGTAGCACTGCTTGCTCCCTTCGCCGAGGAGCTGGCATTCAGAGCAGTAATGCTTAAGAACTCAAAGAAGTCTTTTGAAATTGTAGGTTGTGTCATCCTCTCAGCAGTGATGTTTGGACTTATGCACATGAACCCGCTTCAGAGCATATATGCAATGCCCTTGGGACTGGCACTTGCATTCGTAGCTTATAAGTATAATTCAGTAGTTCCTGCAATCATCATGCATGCTATCAATAATACAGTTGCTATTGCATTACCTTCACTTATGGGAAGAGCTCTTAGCAATATTGAAGCAGCTATTATGTGTGTAGTGTTTCTGGCACTTGCTGCATTTATTTACAAGAAGCTGCCCATAGAGACTAAGCAGGCCGAAAATACAGAGGTTGCTGCATAATTCATAAAAAGTACGAGGCTGCCGGCAGAAATGTCGGTGGCCTTTTTTAGATTTCCGCGAAATATCTAAAAGTTTAAGCCTTTCTACATAAATTTTTTATCGTCATTTAATATACCCCAAATAAATTTGATGTAACATATACTTACAGGTACTATACACACAGTATTTGCACGAATTCCTATACAAAGGATGGGTTATAGCTTGAAGAATATGCGAAATTCAAACCGAATCTTAATCCTGCTGATATGTATATTCATAATGCATGTCAGCATCGCTATGTCTTCATACTATGCTGCAGCTGCAAAAAAAACATTAACTGTAGGCGTTCCTGTGGATCGTTGCCCTATGATCTATGTAGATTCCAAAACAGATAAGATTGTTGGCATAGGCGTTGATCTGCTCAGTGAAGTTGGCGAAGCAGCAGGATATAGAATGCGCTTCAAGGCAATTAAAGAGGAGAATATAAAGGCTGCTCTTGATAATAGAGATTATGATCTGGTGATGCCTTTTGGGAGTGCCATTACCAGCGCAAGCGGTCAGCAAACTATCATAACTGATTCTCTGGTAGAGACACCGATGACTCTTGTAACGGTGAACAAACAGGCACTTCCGAATTTTAACAACATAAAAGTCGGAATGCTGAAATCTCAGGTGGGTGTTGCTGAATCACTAAAACAGACTTTGCCCGGAATAGACATTACTCTGTACGAAAATGTGCCTGAGTGTGTGAAGATGCTTAAAGCCGGTAAAGTTGATGCGCTTTTGCATAATTCTTATGTATGGAGTTACATATTGCAGAAGCCATCTTATTCGGATTTGACAATTCACCCTTCAGCAGTCATTTCCATGGAATTCTATGCAGGTGCTGTTGATACTCCAGAGAGCCGGAAAATCATTGAAAAACTAAACAGTGATATCGCAAATTTAACCGACAGCCAAAGACAGGCTGTAATTCTGGACTATACCACCAGAAAGCTGTACAGGTATGGTTTTTTCGACTATCTGTATGAGTACAGATTTATTCTGGTTATATTTGTTTTAGTTTGTGGTGTCTGGTTATTCGAGAACATAAAACTCAAAAAAGCCTACGAAATCGCTGAAGAGGCTTCTAAAGCTAAAACATTGTTTCTTGCAAATATGTCTCATGAAATCAGAACGCCCATAAATGCCATTATGGGTATGGGCGAACTGGTACAGAGAGAGACTGCCGACAAGAAGATAAAGCAGTATGCCTTCAACATTTGTAGCTCTGCCAATTCTCTTCTCTATCTTGTCAACGACATCCTTGATTTCTCAAGGATGGAAGCCGGGAAAATGAAGCTCCGAAATGATCCCTATCATTTATCGAGTCTGCTTAATGATGTCAATATGATGATAGTTGAACGTGCCAAGAGTAAGGGAATTGTCTATAATCCCGTAGTTGATGCCAATATTCCCGATGGTCTTATAGGTGATGAGACAAGGCTCAAGCAAGTTCTTATAAATCTGCTTACAAATGGTGTGAAATACACCATGGCAGGTTTTGTAGAACTAAATATCAGCTTTAAAAAGATTGAATCTAATTGCATAGATTTATATATAAGTGTCAAGGATTCAGGCATCGGAATGAAGCAGGAGGAGCTTAACAAGCTATTCAAAGCATTTGAACGACTTGATGAAGATAAAAACAAAACTATCGAGGGCACAGGCCTTGGAATGAGTATAGTTAAACAGATTCTCGATGCAATGGAAAGCAATCTTAAAGTAAAAAGTGAGTATGGTGTAGGTAGCGAGTTTTCCTTTGTTGTAAGGCAGAAAGTCGCCAACTGGGGTAAGATAGGCGAATATGACAAAATTGCAGAGGAGGTTGCAACCGGCCAGGGTAATTACTGTCCCAGCTTCATAGCTCCGGGCGTAAAAATACTTGCTGTTGATGATAATGAGCTAAACCTCAAGGTAATTACAGGTCTTCTGGAGAAAACACGGATGACGGTGGACACTGCTCTTAGCGGGAAGATTGCGTTGGGACTTTTGAGCAAAACAAAATATGATATTTTGCTGATAGACTATCGCATGCCCAAGATGGATGGAGTAGAGCTTCTTAAGCATATTAAATATGATGCTGACGGAATAAATTATTATAGCGTCTGCATAATTCTCACTGCCAATGTGGTAAGTGGAGTAAGAGAGATGTTTATTAATGCCGGTTTTGACGATTATCTGGAAAAACCTGTTAATGGAAAGCGTCTTGAGGATATGCTAAAAAAATATATCCATCCTGATAGGATTATTTCCCCTGCGAGCATAACCCAAAGCGAAAATGACCAAAGGAATAATACCGTTCAAAAAGATGATGAAAGTAGCGCAGATAACAGCGATGAAAATCCGTCCGTTGTAAGTGCCGACACTATGAAGAAGCTAAAAGAGCTCCAAAACGACAGGTATATAAGTATCAAATCCGGAGTTGAATACGCAGGTGCAGAAACACTGTTTGTGGATACTCTGCGGTTCTTCAGGGCCAACGTGGATAAAAAATCCGCCGAGCTAGAGCAACTATTAAACTCGAATAATATTGAGGATTATGCAACAAAAGTGCATGCGCTAAAAAGCTCTGCAAGAATGATCGGTGCTAAGGATCTCTCGGAAAAAGCAAGACTTCTCGAGGAAGCGGGCTTAAATGGTGACCTTGATTACATAAAGGAAAATCATGATGAAATGCTGAGCTTATATCGCCAATATAAAAAGATTCTGGAAGAGCTTTAATTCAGTAAAAAGTCGGTCTGTATGGCCGACCATATAAGGAGCGTATAAATTACGTGCTTGGGCAGTTTGATCTTAGACAAACATTACTTCGTTAAATCCCTCTTTAACGAAGTAATGAGTGTATTTATTATTACAATCAAGCAACTGAAATCTGACATGATTCCATTGTTTTAATTGCAGCCAGATGCTTTTCAGGTGTAACGCCTGCACAGCAATCCGGATCTATTGAGATATTTACTTCAGGCATAAATGCTTTCAAAATAAGTGCATTTGATGCCACGCATATATCTGTGCATAATCCCACAAGTTCAATCTCTATTTCTTCTTTATCTGCAATCTCTTTAATTCTTGAAGCAAGCTCTGTTGATCCGAATGTAGGCTTATCAATAATGGTTGCATCCTTTAAAAGTTCTGCAATTTTCTCTTCAATATTCCAGCCATGGGTATTTATAATGCAATGCTCAACAGGCAGATTTTTGCCTTCCTTAGTCTGCATATAATTAGGCTGATGTGTATCTCTGGTGGCAAAAACATCTTTTATGTCATATTTTTTGATCTTTTCAATGACATTTGGAACAATTGCTACAGCTTCCTTAGTCCCAAGAGATCCATCAATAAAATCGTGTTGCATATCGATTACAACTAATAACTTTCTCATACCGAATAATTCCTCCACTTTTATTTTTAATGCATTGCATCCAATGTATTAGTATTCAAACAGTATTAGTATATCATGACTACAAAGAAAAAAATAGAGACCATATTATTCATATGGCCTCTACTAAAATCAAATTATTTAGACTCAGGATTCAATCAGAAAGCTCTGTACTTAAATACAGAATTCTTACCGCCTGCCTTCTTTACCTTCTTAACAAGCTTATTGTATGCTCCGCGGCTTGTTCCTTTAAGTAAGAATAATGTATTTGAATCTGCTGATTTAAATGCATCCTTACCAAGCTTTGTAAGATTATAGCCTAATGTCTCAACACGGATAAGCTTTGTCTTTCCGGAGAATGCATTTTTCCCGATCTCAGTAATATTTGCACCAAGCATTACTGTCTCAAGCTTTTTACAGCTCTTGAATGCGTTGTTGTTGATTTTTGTTACCTTGTAATCCTTGCCGTTAACAACTACTGTTGAAGGAATTGTAATACTCTTTGCATTTTTCTTAGTATATTTTGAAACAGCGACTGTATCTTCACCAGTTACCTGATAAACAAATTTGCCTGTTGTATCATCAAGATCATTTATTGTAGCTGCAAAGCTTACAGTGGTGTTGGCAGTATCATCAATAACAAGTGTAACATTAAGGATTCTGCTCTGTCCTGCACCGTTCTTTGTGAGCTCGATATAAGGATGCTCCTTAGTCCAGTTAACCCATGTAAATGCACTTTCTTCAGGTTTTGTTGTAATTGAAACGGCCTTAAGAATCAGGCTGCAATCATAGAGCTGTGAAGCATCTTTAAATGTAGGAACAAAATTTGCTGTCTTTTCAGAGCTAAGCATTGTAGTACGAGTTACTGTTTTATCAGCATTGAGTATACCTAAACCAAAGTTATGTGAATCCTTGAAAAGTGACTCATCATATTTCTGGATTCTGTTACTTGTTTCCTTATGAGTACCCTTTGACTCACGAAGCTTTGTGCAGTAATTAACACGTGTTAAGCCATAAGATTTCATCTTAGACTGAGATGTGTTGAATCTCTCGTAATCGATATAACCCTTCTTTGCCTTATCACATGCTACAAGGTCAGTCTCATACCATTTTGAACCGATTTTAACCTGGTTCCAGCACTTGTTTCCGTTAAAAAGAATATCATTGGAAATCTCAGCATTGTCAAGAAGTGCTGCAAATGCAAGTGCATATCCCTGAGAAGAAGCTCTGTGCTGAATAAGTGCACCATAAGCTGTGTTCTTCAGATCTTTGTTATCAATATCAACCTTTACATTTGTTACATTATCAAGAACCATATTAAAGCACTGATATTCAATTACAAAATTTGTATCATCAGCATCAATATTGCTCATTATTTTGTTTACAGCATTCTTTAATGCCTTCTCTTCACCTGTGTAATTGTTGTCGCTGATTCTCTTAAGGTATGCGTAGCATGAATACTTTTCATCCTTATCCTTAACATAGAAAAGCTTAAGCTCAGCCATAGCACCGGCAATATTTAAAGGATTTGAATATACATATGCGCGTCTTGCAAATTTGAGATCCTCGGCTGAATACTTCTTCTTTTCAGCTTCACCTGTAAACATTGTGTAGAAATTTGATGCATTAAACTGTGCCTTGTTCTCAGCTGAAATAGCAACGCCCTGATCCATTATCTTAGAATCAAGATAGTTGTAAGCATCATAAATCTTCTTCTGAGCATCATTAAGACTATCGCGTATAGCTGAAGCATTTGCCGCTTTAGCAACGATAGGCTCTGAAGTGATAAATGTTGTAGGTACCACTGTTACTGCGAGTGCAGCAGCAAGAATAACTGTCCCCAGTTTTTGTAATACATTAAAACTTTTTTTAGCCATTGTTAGCCTCCCTCGATAAACTATTTTACGTATACTATTATATAATAATTTGTCCAACAAATGTCCAACAAAATAGAAAAAGGTAAAATATTTTATGATTTTCTACTTAACTCCGTTTGTAATTCGACAATTCTCTTAACTATCGGATTTTCAGTGTCAAAAATGTTTACATATCCATGCAGGGATTTGGCCTTTTGCTTCAATGTCTGGGAATGACTCCAGATAAAAATCGCAGATTTGCCTTTACCGTTTTTTGCCTCCTGAATAAGATTTGCAGCTGAACTGTTTCCGTCAAATGCAATTACCATTGACGGCCTTCTTTCAAATATCTCATAGTTAAAGCTTTTATATATTCCCATTCCCTCAGCTTCCGGAGAAACTCTTATATAGACACCTGCTTCAATTAGTTTATCTCTCTCCTGCTTTGTTATAAGTGTAGGAACAACCGCATATATTCTGAAATTCTTTTTATTATTATCAATCAGATATTTCTCATAGCCTGAGAGCTTATGTCCTATAACAAAACACACTTCTTCAGGATTTAAAAAGTCCATCAATTCATCGAGTTCCTTTTGACCATCAGGCGTGATTCTGGTAGCTCTTTTTTCTGTATTAAAGCTGCCGCCTAAAAGAACAATAGGAAAACGATCCCAGGTTATTTCTGAAATCTGCTCTTTAAGCTCTTTATTCGCATCAAGACGCTTATACTTCTTTGAAGATGATTTTGATATTCTTACAGTCTTCATCTTTTCAAGCAGAACTTCTTCCATGTCTCTGTTTTTGAGAAGGGCTATAAAAGCAGCCTTCTTATCGGAATATGCTGTCTGCCCTTCCTCAATTATCTGTGCTTCTGCATCCTTCATAAGCTTTAGATCTTCATCAGAAAGCTCCAGCATTTTCTTTAGAGAAAGCTGTTCATCAATGGAACTTGTGCCATAAAGCGCAGCTCCATCAGTCCCCTGAACACAGCGAATTCCCTGCTTCAAATAATACTTTAGAGGGTGTTCTTTTAATGAGTTCAGATTATTTAACCTTACATTACTTGTAAGCTGGAACTCCAAGACTATATTGTTTTCTTTAAGCTGCTCAATTACTTCCTTACCCTTATTTGATCTGGGACTGTATGTATAAAGTCCATGTCCAAGCCTCATTCTGGGCATAGACTGTCCCGGAAGCAGACAATCCTTTACGCACTGTATACTATGCGAGATGTTATCCTTTAGTGAATCGTTCTCTCCTGCATGAACTCTTATAACAAAACTGGGATCAATCGCAGCAAATTTTACAAGCTCTTTAAACACAGGCTTTAGTGTGATAATGTCATTTATCTCTTCACCTACGAAATCGCATCCTGCGACGTAGGGATCAAGGAAAGTCGCTCTTAACACTTCAAGATTCTGCTCAAGATAATCAGAAGGGGTAACAGCATCTTTTACAATAGTGAGCGGAATTCTTCTCATTGCCGCAAGAAATCTGATCATTACGCCTGTTTCCTGATATATTTTAGGCATAACCTCATGGACTTGCTTTAGCATCTCCACTGACTCATATTTTTTTACAAGTGTGGTATCACTTATCTCAGCATAACAGACGCCTTGTCTTTTATAATTTCTGGCGATCCATAAAAGCTTATCCTGAAATACTGTATTTTTAGAATAATCAGGATTTTCTTTGTCCTTCTGCATCTGTTTTAAAACATCTCTTACGTCTTTATCAGGAATCTGATCCATATTACTATAGACAATCTTATCTTCACTTTCTTTAGCCTTACAGAAAACATATCTGTACAGATATACCTTTTCAAGATTAGTGAAAACAGCCTGCCCGTCTTTAATCACCGCGAGAGAGCCTCGAATCTTAACAATATTCATCTCTGCATTATCAAGGTTATTTAAAATAAGATCTGCAAAATTTATAAAAGTGTTATCATTTATTCTTCGATCAAGGTATTTTCCCTGCAGTCCTGATGTTACAAATTGTCTTGCGACTTTTTCCCTCTGAGCATTAAGTTTATCCCACTGCGCATCAGTAAGTTTTAAATCAAGTTTTTTAACATAATATAAAGGGTATCTTATCTGATGATATATTCCAAGCGCTATCAGAACATCTCCGGGCAGATTACCATTCATATGCGTGTGCAAATCCGCACGAAATTTTAATTCTTTTCTGACATAGGTCTTAAAAAGAGTCTTTGAAATATCCAATTGATAGTCCTTTGTCTGACTCATTAAAGTCTTCGCGATTGCAGGTATAGTTGCTTTTACATCAACTGTGCCATCCTGGAAAATACTGGCTATTTCAACATCTCCAATACTAAATACATAAGATTCTACGTTATTGGCATCAACAAAACAGGGAACCTCACCTCTTATCTCAAGCATATCATTTTCATTTTGAGTGAGTGGTAGCTTGCAAAGCGCAGACAGATTCCTGATAAGATTGCCTGTGTGATGATTAGGAGTAGATAAAATGTAATACATTTTATCCAAATCCTTATATAGACTTACAATGATATCTTTTTCTGCATCAAGGAAAAAGCATGTAAAAAAAGTCATAATAATACCTTTCGATAAAAACAAAATAATTCAGGAAAGCTCATCCAGAGTTTTTCCATATGGTTCAAGAAAATCTTCCATAAAGTCATTGACTTCAGGTAACTCTTTTTTCATTTTCTCCAATGATTTCATCGTGCTTTTTTCAGCTGTTCGAAATTCACTGTTTCCGGAATTTTTTTCTTCAATACACTTTATCAGAGCTGACAGTTTATCAGCTGCTTTAACAAGTTTTCGCATATACTTTTCGTCATCGCCATCCTGTACCTTGAATATGTCTTCAAAAGCGGGCCTCAAATCATCCGGAAGCTTATGAAGCAGTTGCACATCTGCTATAGCCTCAACCTGTTTATACGCATTTTTCAGTTCTTCATTATAATATTTTACAGGCGTGGGCATGTCCCCTGTAATAATCTCAGAAGCATCATGATATAAGCCAATCAAAGCAGCCTTTTCAGCATTAAGGTTCTTATTGTATCTGACGTTTCCGATTACACATAGCGCATGGGCTATCATTGAAACTTCAAGTGAATGTTCACTTAAGTTTTCCGGTCTTGAATTTCTCATAAGAGCCCAACGCTCGATATATTTCATTCTGGAAATTGTAGCAAAAAAATTGTATACCATTTTCGTATAAAAAAGGAGCAAACCCTAAGTCTGCCCCTTATTCCTTTCTGATTTATATTTTTATTTTGTTTCAAAATCTGCGACAAATTGGGTTATCAGTTTCACCGTGCCATCAATGCCAAGCACACTACTATTTATCGTAAGATCATAGGTATCAGATCTTCCCCATTTTTTAGATGAGTAATAATTATAATAGCTCTGCCTCTGTTTATCCTTTTTTATAAGCATTTCAAGAGCTTTATCTTTAGTAGTCACATCCGGATATCTGTCCATTACTCTTTGAATCTTATCATCTTCATCAGCGTGAATAAATATGTTCAGCACGTTTTTGTAATCGGCAAGTGCATAATCAGCACATCTGCCAACGATTACACAGGGACCTTCATCGGCGATCTTTTTGATAGTATCAAACTGAGCCAGGAAAATCTTGTGACTGATGGGCATATCTACAAAGCTGGAGGAATTATATCCAAATGAATACGTATCCATAACCAGGTTGTAGAGAAATGATGTTGTGGGACGCTCGTCATGATCCTGAATCATTTCCTTAGCGAAACCGCTCTCTGAAGCAGCTCTTGTAAGCAATTCTTTGTCATAAAACTTAATGCCAAAGTGTTCAGCAACCTTCATTCCAATCTCACGTCCACCAGAGCCAAATTGTCTGCCTATTGTAATGATTGTATTCATAAATAAAACCTCCATAATAAAAGATTTCATAAATTTAATACAATTATACCACAAATCAAACTATTAGGATAGAAAAACTGACTTATTGTAAAACATTTAGTAAATGCTGAAAATATTCAGGAAATGGCGCATCTGTTTCGATATATTCACCGGTCACCGGATGCTTAAACCCAAGAACTTTGGCATGAAGACATTGTCCTTCAAGTTTGAATTTGCTTTTCATGGAAGGACCATATACCGTATCTCCCAAAAGAGGATGCCCTATATGAGACATATGCACTCTGATCTGATGTGTTCTTCCTGTTTCGAGTTTACATTCAATGTAAGTCATTTTATCTTTTTCAAAACGTTTCAGAACTTTATAATGTGTAACAGCTGTTTTACCCTGACCATCAGGAACAACAGCCATCTTTTTTCTATCTGTAGCACTCCTTCCGATATTGCCAATAATTGTCCCTTCATCATCCTTTAGAATTCCATAACATATTGCATGATAAATTCTGTTAAGGCTATGTTCTTTTAATTGATCAGCAATACATCTGTGGGCAATATCATTTTTACAGATTATTATTGATCCGGTAGTATCCCTGTCTATTCTATGAACTATTCCGGGTCTCATCACTCCGTTTATCCCTGACAGATCATCACCAAGATAATACATAAGTGCATTAACTAGAGTACCGTTATAATGACCGGCAGCAGGATGGACCACCATGCCTTTAGGTTTATTTACAACAAGAACATCACTGTCTTCATAGATTATATCAAGAGGAATGTCCTCAGGCTCAATATCAGGAACGACAGACTTTGGAATTTCCATTTCCAAAAGATCCCCTTCCGATACTGAAGTACTTGCCTTAACAGGTTTGCCGTTTAGAAGTACTTTTTTATCCTTTATTAGTTTTTGAATATAACTTCTGGACATAGAATCAGAGAGAGAGCTCATAACTTTATCAACTCTCTCTCCCTCCATATCATCAGAAGCTATGTAATTTAATTTGTTCTCTGCTTCAAATGAATTATTCATTTAAACTCCCTATACTTTTTCTGCTGTTTAAAGCTTAAGAAATCAAAATCCTTTTCTTTATAATAAAACAGGAAAAGTATAATAAAAAGAATTGTAGAAACAGTAACATATATATCTGCCACATTAAATATCGGAAAATTAATAATCACAAAAGAAATAAAATCCACTACGTAATCATTTCTTATCCTGTCTATCATATTTCCGGCAGCTCCACTTGCTATCATAACAAGAATAATCTGTAATATATTATATTTTTTTTCAAGAGGAAGCTGAAATAACACATAAGCAATTACAATCATGATCATTATTGCTATCATCACAAAAAATACTTTTTGATCCTGTAATATTCCAAATGCAGCTCCTCTGTTTTTCAAAAATGTCAATTCCAGAACTTTTGGTATTATTACGATTGATTCTTTATCCATCAGATACTTGACAGCAAGATGTTTTGTAAATTGATCTAAAATAACAAGTATTGCAACTGATATAATATCAGCTAAAAGAAAAATCTTTTTCCTGTTTGTAAAATTGTTCATATTAACTCCAAATATTATTCAAAATCCTCTGACCAGGTAATCTCCTTTAAGGCTTCTCTTATTTCTTCGTCTGTAACATTTTTATCAATTACAGCCTTACCGACCTTTTTAAGAAGAATGAATTTAATTGTATTACCATCGGCCTTTTTATCAGAGTGCAAAAGCCTTATAACCTCATCTTCATTGATGTCCGTAACTGAAATAGGAAGTCCAAAGGGTACAAACATATCTCGTATTTCATAATATTCTTCCATTGAGAGCATCTGCTTCTTCCATGAAATAAAAGCAGCAGCGACACAACCCAGGGCAACGCATTCGCCATGGAATAATTCGAAATTTTTATATTTTTCAATAGCATGACCGATTGTATGTCCAAAATTGAGAAGCGCTCTGTCACCCTTTTCAGTAGGATCTTTTTCTACCACAAGTCTTTTGATATCACAGCTCTTCTTTATCATATATATAAGTGTATCGGGATCTTTCTCGCCTATCTCATACATGTTGTCTAATAACCAGATATAGAAATCTGAATCCTTTATAAGACCATGCTTCATTACTTCAGCGAAACCTGAAGCAAATTGCTCACCAGGTAATGAATTAAGAACACTGATATTTATATAAACAAGAGATGGCATGTGAAAAGCGCCAACCATATTCTTATATCCGTCAAAATCGACGCCTGTTTTACCACCTATACTGCTATCAGTCTGAGCAAGAAGTGTTGTCGGAACCTGTATAAAAGAAACACCTCTTAAGTAAGTTGCGGCAATAAATCCTGCCATATCGCCAACAACTCCGCCTCCTACAGCGATAATAAGATCATTCCTGTCAAACTTATTGTCAATCAATACAGAATAGACTTTTCTTATCTCATCAAGATTTTTATGATCTTCTCCGGCAGGGATTGCATATACAATTACTTTTGATGAAATAGCTTCAAGCATCAATGCAAGATTTTCTGCATAGAGATCTTTTACATTTGTATCAGTTATTATTGCAAATTTCCTATCTGCAAAACCAAGCTCTGAAATGCATCCCGGCAGTTCATCAAAACTTGTGTCAAACACAATATCATAGCAAGGTGCATTATTATAATTAACAGTCAATGTTTCGGACATAATTAATCCTTTCAATTCATATATTAATCAAATAGAAAAGGCAGAAACAAACGCTTCTGCCTTATAATCAGATCTATTGTTTACATCTGCTGCGGACCGGCACTTCCCATGCCACCATCAAAAGCACCACCTAGAATATCTTGAAAATCACCGGAAATATCAACACTTGCGGGTGTTACAATAAAGATATATCTTGAAATCTTCTGCAGATTCCCGCTTATTGCAAAACATGATCCGGATGTGAAATCAATTATTCTCTGAGCAAGCTCAACATCAATTCCTTCGAGATTAAGTACTACAGTACGATTATTAAGAAGCGTCTCAGTAATCTCTCTTGCATCCTCAATAGAAGTAGGCTTTACAACACAAACCTCCATTCCATTACCTGATCTTGTCCTGTTCGGTAAACTTCTAGGTGCAGGAGCAGTTCTCTTAAGCTTCTCCTCATTTACCTCAATAGAAGGATCATCCTTACCTATTGAACTGGATTTATGAATAGGTTCGATGGTGCTGTCATAATATGCATCATCATCTGAATCATAATATCCGCTCTCATCATCCCCATTCAGCTTCATAGCTGATAAAAACTTATCCATTACACTCATGTGATTAACTCCTAACCCCAACCAAAACTATAAATTCATTATCCTATATTATGCTAGTTTTCTTCCGAAGTGTCAAGATTCTTAACATCACCCTCAACAGTGGAAGCGTCAAGCACGATATAATCATATACGTTCAAACCATAATTTGTATTTGATTTAACGATAGCATATTCATCATTCTGATACAATATAATTATCTGTCTGAAGTCTGCATAACCCTTGTTTATGTTATACACACCAATAAGCGTATCCTTATTATTAATAGTAAATTTATCCTGTGAATCAGGTTTGATGATTATGTCACCGTTTCTTAAAGTATCATCATCTACATAATATGAATCATCACTCTCATTATATAGTTCTACTTCTATAAACTCAGATGTTTCATTTCCATTTTCATCATATTTATCACGTAGAACTCCGGAATTATTATTATTTCCCTTTGTCACATACTCCTTAGGAATTACAAAGAAACTCTTCTCGGCAATTGCAGAATTTGGAATCTTTAAACCGCTTTCATCTTCTGTTATAAGTTCAACACTTAAGAATCTGTCTTTAACAAAAGTAATCATGGAATTGGTAAATGATAATCCTACAAATGTATCTCCGGCATCATTTGTAACATAGGATACTTTTCCCCAGGCTTCGTCCTGGTTCTTAAGAAATCGCACTTTTATGTACTCTTTTTCAGCAAGAGCTTTAACTTTATCCAGATCATTTTCATTTATTACGATCATCCAGTCTTCATTGGTCGAAAGCTTGAATACCGGATCACCTACACCTACCAGTGCATTGCTGATCAGCTGAGTCCGTTCATATTTGGTATTATCCATAAGATCAACTGTCATATTATTAATATTAAGATCCTCATATCCGTCCACATAATACTGGACTATTCCGGTTCCCTGAGAATAACAATAATTGATACTCTGCAGTGCACCGGCGTTATTATTAAGCGAATTAATGCTTTGAAGTATACTGGAGCTTGCAAGCTTCTGAACCGTGCCATCAAGACTGCTCTTAAAATCGTAAACAGTTGAGAAGGATTTAGGATCAAAGTCTGCACTGTAGTTTACAATCTGAGAACGTAATTCGCTCAGATCTTCATCAGTCAAGGAAGCCTGTTCAGTACCCTGAGTCTTAAGATAATCAAGTAAATCACCTGATTCATCTACAGTGTAGACCAGATTACCTACGGCCACTCTCTGACCTTCAGGCGCAAAGTAATTAACATAACCGGCATTTGAAGCAGTTACAACGCTTTCCTGCCTTAGTGCAACGGCCTCGTAAATGTTATTGGAAGACAGAGCCCCCTCTCTTACTTCGTAACCAACAATATGCTTTTTACTGAAATATGTAAAAACGCAGATGACAACATAAATGATAATAAAAGCAAAGAATATCAATCCAACATTTATGTGCAAAAACATTGGATATTTAGTCACCTTGTTTTTTCTCTGTTTTGCCATGTCTTAAACTAAAGATAAGCCGCGAGATAAAACGCGGCTTATCCATTTCCTATTCTTTATATATAATTATAGAGCTGTAACAACCTTTGATTTAACTGCTTCAGGAAGCTCTGATTCATCCATAGATACACTTAGTACGAAATCTACGTTAAATTTCTCGCCAAGGCGGTCAAGTTTTTCAATTGTTGCTGTGATATCTTTTCCTTCGAGACAAGCTATGCTAAGGAAACCATCGAAATACATTTGTTGAAGATCGTGATCCTGTGAAATCACGCCACTGACGAAACCGATAAATTCGTCTGAATTTTCAATCATAAACTCCGGAACTACAATAAGACGTACTTTGTTGTTGAGTTCAAACATGTGCTTTGTGTTTCTATCAAGAAAAACAACATTGCCTAAAATGTTTTTTACCTCGGTATTGACTTTGTTCAACAGGCATTTTGTCTTGCCCTTTCCCTTATTCCCAACGATTAATTGAACCATATCCATACCCTCCACGTTTTTTGATTTTTGTTTTTTGAAAAGGTTCGAGAAAGAAACATCTCCCGTCTGGCGAAAACCAGAATTAACTTTTCGTTGTTATAATAATTATAAATTAACCATTCGTTATCTGCAATAACAAATCAGACATTTCGGTATAAAGAGTTTCCGTGTCCTCGGCTCTCATAATTATGGCAATATAGTTGTTTCCGGAGGTATCAGAAGCAAGCTGAGTAAGACAATGTCCGGCCGCACTGGTTGTCCCTGTCTTACCCCCAAGGACGGTTATTCCGGATGGCATTTCCCTTGCTCCGTTGATATATCCGTTGGTATTTTTAACTTCAACGTCTCTTAATTCACCGGACGCAGTTCCGAACTGTGTGGAATAAGTAGACATTCCTATTATTTCATTGAATTTCTCATATTTAAGTGCTTCATTGAACATAAGATACATGTCGTAAACACTTGTATAATGATTATCAGCCGTAAGCCCGTTAGGATTCATAAAATGAGTATTGGTCGCACCTATGGCAAGCGCCTCATTATTCATATCCTCAACAAAAGCTTCAACGCTTCCGGATATTCCCTTGGCAATAAGAACAGCAACATCATTGGCAGAATAAAGCAGCAATATATGAAGGGCCTGATCCAAGGTCATTGAATCCCCTTCCTTAAGATTGATAAGCTGCGCTCCGGGCTCATTTATATAGACTTCAGAATCAGCAATAAGCATCTGATCAAGAGACCCTTTTTTCAATGCTACGATAGCTGTCATAACTTTTGTAAGAGAAGCCGGATCCAGCTGAATCTGAGCATTCTTTGCATATAAAGTCTTCTTATTCTTTAAGTCAAACAGTCCACAGCAGGTATTCTCTGATAAAGATAAGGAATCCCCTATATCACCATTAGTCACACAAAGTTCGGATGCAAATGTTTTCATAGTCAAACCTGTATTTTCACCATATTCAACAGTAGGCAAGGAATACGCAAAAGCATATTCAGCCGGTGCACAACCGGCAAGACCGGTTACGGAAGCCAGGATCAAACTAATAGCAATCAGACATTTCTTAGTCTTATTTATACATCTCACGCCGCTCAAGGTCTCCTCTGTCCAAAGATTTAATCAAAAGCTCAGCTGTTGCCAGATTGGTTGCAATCGGAATGTTATGCATATCACAAAGTCGCATAACATTATTTACATCAGGCTCATGTCTCTTTTGTGTAAGAGGATCTCTCAGGAAAATCACAAGGTCAATCTCGTTCGCTTCAATTGCAGCACCAATCTGCTGAGAACCACCAAGATGTCCTGCGAGATATTTATGGACATTAAGATTAGTGACCTCTTCAATAAGCCTGCCGGTAGTACCGGTAGCGAAAAGATCATGCTTTGATAAAATTCCTCTATATGCGATACAGAAGTTCTGCATCAGCTTCTTTTTTGCGTCGTGTGCTATAAATGCAATATTCATGGTTACCCCTTCCCCAACTAAAAATATTTTTTACCTTGCAGTCTAACATTCAGTACGAATCCCATACCTATGTAACAACTGACAAGGGATGTAAGTCCGGCGCTTACAAATGGCAGCGGAATTCCTGTATTCGGAAGCGCACCTGTGGCAACTCCGATATTAAGAAATCCCTGAAATCCGATCCAGGCCCCCATACCTGTAGCGATAAGCTGCCCTGCAAGATCTTTAGATCTGCCAGCAATAACAAAGCATTCCACTGCAATTAATAAAAGCAAAGCAATAACGGCAAGCCCCCCAATAAAGCCGAATTCCTCACCTACAACAGTAAAGATAAAGTCTGTCTGGGACTCTGATACGAAACCACCATTTAAAACTGAAGTGATTTCGTTAGTATTGTAGCCCTTTCCCAACAGCTGCCCGGAACCGATAGCCATCATTGAATTAAGCGTCTGATAAGCATCAGAATTGGCATAATCCTCCGGATGCAGCCATGCAAGAATACGGCTTTGCTGATATTCCCTAAGCAAGATGCTTTTGTCTGCAAGTGCATCAAAGATAACAAGTAATGCAGACGGGATAGATATCGCAAGGACCGTAATAACAAATTTCATATTTATTCCGGCTGAAAAAAGTATGCAGCTGATAATTACAGTAAGCATAATTGTTGTGGAAAGATCAGGCTGCATTACAATCATCAAAAGTGGTGGAGCCAGCAGTCCAAAACAGATGAAAATAAAATATATTTTCTTGACTCTTTCCTTATATTTCATTATGAACGCTGCAAAAAATAAAATCAATAATATTTTAGATGCTTCAGAAGGCTGAAATACAACGCCCACATCTATCCATCTTGTTGCACCTTTAACTGATTTTCCAAGAGGTGTAAATACCAGTGACAGAAAGAAAATATTGATTATATAGTAAACAACATAAAATTTGATGATTACCAAATAATCCATAAGTGAAACCAGGACCATCATAAACAATCCTAGTACAAGTCCTGCAATCTGCTTACTTTTATATGTCGGATCCGCACTGCCGACAGCAATTACACCTATGATAGATAAAGCCACCAGCATTAAAACCAGTTTAAAATCATAATCAAATATACGGTAGCTCTTTAGTTTTTCCAAAAATGATTCAGTCCGCATTTGCATCTCCACCTTCAAGCTGCTGAGCTGTTCCGTTCTGTACATCATCAGGATCTTTTAATCCGAAGTAGTATGCTACAGCTTCTTTTGTAATCTGTGCTGCATAACTTGATGTATATCCGTATGCAATACGTGTAGCTATAGCTATCTGAGGAGCTTCATAGGGAGCATAGCATACAAAAAGTGCATGGTTTGCTCTTTTCTTTGACTCCTCGGCTGTTCCTGTTTTTCCTGCAACATTTACTGCAAGATCATTGAAATAAGGCTTATCTTCAACCACCTGTCTCATTCCAAGATGTATTGCATTCCAGTAAGATGAATCCATATCAATATGGTTTCTTACAGTTGCACCATATTCCTGTAATAGGTTACCATCTGAATCAGATGTTTTCTTAACAAGTGTAAGGTTATAACAGGTTCCGCTGTTAGCAACAGTAGTGACATATCTGGCAAGTCCAACTGTTGTAAACGAGTTAGTACCCTGACCAATAGCAGAACGGGTTGAGTCCAAATCTGATACTATTGGTTCATATTCTGAAATTTCAATTCCTGTCTTTTCACTAAGGCCATACATATCAGCGTATGTGGCGAGTTTCTCAAGACCTGTATCCGAGTGGAAGTTCTCACCTACAAGGCCAAGCCTGTAACCAACTTCAAAGAAAAATGCATTACAGGAATTCCTTATTCCGCCAACCACATCAAGTGATCCATGCGCACGAGGATATATCCAGCAATGTGCAGGGTTTGTATTGTCCAGTTTATCAAATACACCGGTACAGGTAATCGTTGAAGAAGTATCAATAACACCCTCCATAAGTCCTGCAGTAGCTGATACCATCTTGTATGTAGAACCCGGAGCCGTTCTTTGCATAGTTGCATAATTTATCAGAGGGGATGACTGATCGCTTCTTAGCTTTGCATAATACTCCGCATCAACACCATTGGCCATCTTATTATTATCATATCCCGGATAAGATACAAGTGCCAAAACGTCACCATTATTAACATCTGTAACTACCATTGATCCTGAGCATGGATCAAGTGCCAGCTGCGC
This sequence comes from Butyrivibrio sp. LC3010, assembly GCF_000424385.1. GTDB lineage: Bacteria > Bacillota > Clostridia > Lachnospirales > Lachnospiraceae > Butyrivibrio. The sequence goes on from NZ_AUJU01000002.1 coordinate 104,086, forward strand.
CGGTGTAATATCCAGAGCGGAAATTCTGTTGATCATAAAAGTATAAGGCGATTCAGATCCTGAATTCCACTGTGACAGTTCTTCTTCAGGCAGTTCTACTATTCCCTGTTCAAGGAGTATACTGCAAACTTCATCACCGGTAACGATATCATCTGAGAGCAGATACTTATAAAGCTTTTTATTAAATTCACTGTCCTCTTCAATATCCTTAAAAATATAATCAATGATTGTATTATATATTTCTTCTGAATCAACATACTGACTTTCAAGATTAAGCAAAGTAACATCAATCCAGTTTGCAGAAATACAATATTTTATATAATCCGATAACGAAATAGTCTCATCAGTAGTCCAGGCAATATATGTCTTATCTTCCTTATCCACCTTAGAAGAATCAATAACTCCGTTACTGTAAAGCTTCTGCGCTATATAACTCATATAAACCTTATATTCATTACTCAGAAGATTATAAGGCGTATTTTTTGTAGTGAATTCTGCTCTGAGTTCTTCATTAACCTGCTGTCTTTTCTGCAGATAATGCTCATAGACAAGCTTCTCATTTCTTCCGGCTTCCTCAGATGCCATATGATCAAGATCGATGATATGGTTATCAAAGCATGCAAAATAAACATCATATACAGGTATCTGTATATCTGATTTTTTAATATTGTCACCATAAATAAAAAACTTGGTATTCTGTATTTTTGATATCAAAATACCGGCAAGTGACTGCTCAATAATATTATAACAAGCCTCCTGCAGGTCTTTATCTATAGTAAGATAGACATCGTTTCCTGCCTTGGAATCAATATAGCTGCTTGTCTCAAGGACCTTACCTGTATTATCTACAAAAACAGTTTCGCTTCCCTTTGTTCCCTGAAGTACAGATTCCATAGATTGCTCGATACCGGATTTTCCTACTGTATCATTTGATCTGTAATTAGAATTCTGAGCCTGCAATTCTGTCAGCTCACTGTCAGATATTTTTCCTGTATATCCGAGAATCTGTGAAAAATATACAGAATCAACATAAACTCTGGCAGTATCCTCCTCAATGGAAACACCGTCGAGAATATTTGAATTCTCCATAATATCTGCAACTGTTTTATCACTTACACTATTGGCAATTACAGTATTTATATATTTCTGATAACTGTTGGAATTCATTTTGAATCTGACAATTACCAGCTTTAAAAGCCTGTCCTTTTCATAGCCCATTCCGGGTACAAATGACTTTTTATTTCCTGGTTCAGTATAATCTCCGATTCCGAATTTTTCACAGAGATCATCAATAACTTCCTGCGCAGTCTTTGATCTTTCCTCATATTTTAAATCTTTTGTTGAGGTTCTTCCGTAAACATCAGCAAGGAATCTTAGCTGTGAATTCCCTTCTACTGTAAACTCAAAGTTATTTGAACTGTTTAACTGAATGCTGAAATCAGTATCAACTACATCTCCGTCCTTTTCGATGATGTCAATTACCTTATTAACTGTCTCATTAACAGCAGCATTCTTACCTGAACCTGATTCATAAACGTCTTCTATCGTTACTGAATTAGAGAGTTCATTATATGCAAGAAGTTTACCGTTCCTGTCGTAGATATTACCTCTCGCAGCAGGAATGGATTTCTCTTTCATAATCTTTAACTGAAAGGAATCAAGATATGTCTCACCTCTTATTATCTGCAGATAAAACAAACGATATACAAGCCCTGATGCTGCAAGAATCATTACCGCAGATATCATTACAAGACGTGAAGTTATGAAATTTATAAAGACTTCTTTAATCTTATTAAACAAACTTTTTAGCGCTCCTTTGTTCGATGTCCTCAAGATACATATTTATCTTGATCAGAACAGGATAGATAAAAATTGCAACAAGTGCAGTATATACTGCTTCGGGGATTATCACGTTTAGCATGTAATATCCTATATCAAACTTGTTTCTGAACATGAATAAAAGCACATAGCACGTAAATCCGAACAAAAAGTCTGAAGAAACGATCAGTGCCAGAGGCAGTAAGATATTTTCCGGGAAAAATATTTTGTTGAATTTTCCAACGATGAACCCAATGTACATATATATAAGTGCATAGAATCCTAAATATGAGCCAAAGAAAATATCAATCAATATACCGCAAAACATACCAATGACCATACCGCTTTTATCACCACGCATAAATGCATAGGATGCCGTCAGTATGATCATCAGATTTGGAACTATACCACTGAAATCAATTACTCTGAATACTGTAGTCTGCAATATAAAACTTATTAAAATAGATAATAATGTAAAAACGAATCTTCGCATTTATTTATCCCCGGTGCTTTTGAGTTCCATGATAACAAGAACCTCGTTCATATACTCAAATTGAACAACTGGAGTAATTTTTCCTGATTTTGTAAGGTTATTGGAGTCTTCCTCAATAGTCGAAACATAACCGATAAGAATTCCCGGCAAATATTTATCACTGATATTGGAGGTAACTACCTTATCACCGACACTTACCTTATCAGCTTCATCAACAAGCTTGGAAAATGTAATCTGTCCTTCGTTATATAACTCAAGATTACCGGTTGCAATCAAATTCTCAGAGGCTGATAACACAGTTCCGCTCACTGAAGAATTGTCAGCTATGATTGTCTGAACCTTAGCCCAGTCAGGACCCACATCAGTTACGCGACCAACAAGACCTCCTCCGGCAATCACATTCATATCGACCTGAACACCTTCATCGGTGCCTTTATTAATTACAAAAGAATGATACCAGTTACCTGCATCCTTCGCTATAATTCTGGCACCAATCTTTTTATAATCTGAATATTGTGCATCCAGTTCGTAGAGCTCACGAAGATTAGTCAGCTCATACTTATCCTGTTCCAAATTGGTGTTTTCAATTGTCAGCTGTTCAACCTGCTTCCTTAAATTCTCATTTTCTTTTTGCAGTGCTCTTATACTGGCAAGATTATCGGCAGTTCCTTTCATCCAGACACCTACAGAAGTAATGCCTTTCTGAAATGGTACTACAACTGTTCCTGCAAAAGAATTAACGGAACTGTTAAAAACATCTGTATTGAAAGTAACAACAATTAACCCCACACATAAAATTGTTAAAATAAAGAGGAGATATTTACTTGGAAGTGTAAATTTATCTCCCCCTCTTTTAATGACAGGACTCATTTATACATCCTCTTCAACTGAGTAAGCAAGAGCCTTATACTGATCATCCTTGATGATCTTTCCAAGGCCGAGTGCAACTGAACTGAGCGGATTCTCTGCAAGATTAACATTAAGACCTACACCGTTAGATAATCTCTGGGCAAGATGACATACCTGTGAAGCTCCTCCTGTAAGATATAAACCATGCTTAAAAATATCTGCGGCAAGTTCCGGAGGAGTACGCTCCAATGTTGCCTTAATATTATCAAGAATCTGGTCAAAGCTCTCTGTAAGGCACTGATCTATAAGGTCTGTAGGTATGGATCTCTCAACAGGAAGACCTGTAACGATATCTCTACCATAAACAACAGCATCCTGACCTGATTTTTCAAGATCCTTTAAGGAAATCTTTATAGCTTCAGAAGTCTTCTCACCAATAATAAGTGAAAACTCTTTTCTGATAACATTTCTTATAGCATCATCAAATTTCTTTCCACCGACCTTAATGAGCTTACTGATAACTATACCTTTGAGTGAAAGAATTGAAATTTCAGTTGTGTCAAAACCTACATTAACCACAAGTACACCCTGTGAGTTCATGACATCAACACCCATTCCAAGGCCGTCTGCTACGGGCTTTTTAACCATCATGATTTTCTTGGCTTTAACGCCTGACTCTTTAATCAGATCATGGAAAGCACGTCTTTCTACCTCTGTAACATCCTTGGGAACGGCAATATATACATCAACCGGCTTAGATGCACCCTTCATCTGATCTGTGATGAAGAGTTTAACCAATGATTTCATATTCTCAATATCAGCAATAACACCGTTGCTAAGCGGATAAGAAATCTTAATGTTGCTTGGAGCCTTCTCATACATATCGTATGCAGAATTACCATAAGCAAGTAGTGATGTCTTATTCTCTACTGCAATTAGATTCTTCTCCACAGTAACAGCATCTGTTGCTTTGTTATAAATTTTGATATTGCTTGTTCCAAGATCGATACCAAATGTATTGTTGCCCAAAATAGCCTCCTATATTACAAAACATTATTTTCTAAAAAACTATAGTATCTATGATCACCTATAATTAGATGATCAATAAGATTGATGCCCAGTATTATACCGGCATTCCTTAATTGTTCAGTCATTTCCAGATCAGCATTCGAAGGAGCAGGATCACCACTTGGATGATTGTGCAGAATTATTATCTGTACTGCATTTACCTGTAGAGCCTTAATAAAAATCTCTCTTGGAGAAAGTGATGCTGTTTTTACTGTTCCGACTGATACCTCATAGTCACAGATGAGTTGTCCCTGATTATTCAGGCACACTAACATTACATGCTCCCGCTGATAATGGCACATTGTCTCCATGTAATAATCAGCAACTGTCCGGGGAGTCTTGAAATCAAGGCGAGGACGCGCCTTACTCCTGGCAATTCTGTCTGACAATTCCGCAATGCAAAGGAGCTTAACAGCTTTTACTTCACCTATTCCGGGAATTTTCAACATATCATCAATTGTAAGATGCTTTAATCCTGACAAGCCCATTCCGGTCCTGTCACAAAGTCCAAGCACAGAATTACCGATTTCCATCGGAGTCTTTGTAGAGGTTCCGGTCCTTATAATAATAGCCAATAATTCTGCATCCGTTAATGAACCTGCACCCATTGCAGTAAAGCGCTCATATGGAAGCATTAAACGGTTACCGGCATCCTCTTTTAATAAAGTATTGATCGATTTATTTCTTTTCATTTTCTACTCATTGCTTCTTCGGGCAAATGATTTAAAAAAGAAAATCAGACCTCAAATGATTATACCACAATTTAGCTATGTATCAACTACATTGCTAATCAATTTTAGGCTCGCATTAGCTTGTCAATACACAAAATAAATCCCAAATATCTTTAAAGTTCTATAAGACCTTTTTCAAACATAACTGCCAGGGTCTTCATTATTCCGTACTTTACATGTTGCCATGTAAGTCCTCCCTGGAAGAATACTGAATAGGGTTCGCGAAGCGGTCCATCCGCAGAAAGTTCAATCGAGCTTCCTGATACAAAGGCTCCGGCAGCCATGATAACCTGTGAATCATATCCAGGCATATCCCATGGCTCAGGTGTTACATATGAATCAACCGGTGCAGCAGCCTGAATACCCTCACAGAAGGATGTAAGCAGCAGAGGATCATTAAAAGTTATAGCCTGAATTATGTCATAGCGCTCTTCCACTGCATTCGGAAGGACACTAAAGCCGAGCTTCTCATAAATATTAGCTGCAAATATTGCTCCCATAAGCGCATTGGCAGTAACATTAGGAGCAAGAAACAGTCCCTGGTAAAACTGAGGTAAAATGCCAAGTGAAGCTCCCACCTCTTTACCAAGTCCGGGAGAAGTCAGCCTGTAAGCTGCGTTTTCAACGCACTCCTTCTTACCTGCAATATATCCTCCTATAGGAGCAAGTCCGCCACCGGGATTCTTTATAAGTGATCCTACAACCATATCAGCACCCACATCGGTAGGCTCTATGGTCTGTACAAATTCTCCATAGCAATTATCTACCATACAGATAACATCGGGCTTAATATCTTTGATAAATTTTATAACCTCTCCGATACGCTCAACAGACAGAGTAGGCCTTGTCTGATATCCCTTGCTTCTCTGAATTGTAACAAGCTTTGTCTTATCATTTATGGCAGCTCTTATACCATCAAAATCAAATTCTCCGTCTGGCAAAAGATCAACCTGCTTATAGGTTATGCCATATTCTGCAAGTGAACCTTTTGACGGTCTTATTCCAATTACCTCTTCAAGAGTATCATAGGGCTTTCCTACAGGTGACAAAAGCTCATCACCGGGTCTTAAGTTACTCATAAGTGCAAGGGCAAGAGCATGAGTTCCACAGGTTATCTGAGGTCTTACCAGCGCATCCTCGGTATGAAAAATTGAAGCATATACAGCTTCGAGCTTATCTCTTCCAATATCATTGTAACCATAGCCGGTTGTTCCAAGAAGACATGCTTCAGAAACTTTATTATCCTGCATAGCCTTCAGAACCTTTGCCTGGTTGAAGTCAGACACTTCCTGTATCTTGTCAAATCTTGGTTTTAATGAATCCCAGATATTATCACAGTAATCATATACCTTTTCCGGGATTCCCATACTTTTATACAAATTCTTTAATTCTATATTTCCCATCTGTCTTTAATCCTTTTAATTAATTCTTTTGAAACCTTTATATCATCACGGTTAAAATCAGATTTGTCAATCCAGGTCACATCTTTTTCCCGTTTAAACCATGTAATCTGCCTTTTTGCAAAGTGTCTCGTATTTTTCTTTAAAAGTGCAACTGCTTCTTCGAGACTGTTTTCTCCATCCAGATAGGAAAATATCTCTTTATAGCCAATTGCCTGCATGGATGTTGACTGTCTGTCGATATTTCTTGCAGCAAGTCCCTTTACCTCTTCTAAAAGGCCCTCATCCATCATTTTATCAATACGTTTTTCTATTCTGTCATACAACACACTTCGTTCATCAGTCAGAACAAAGTAAAAGAAATCATAAGGTGACTGTTTATCCCGCTGATCCTTATTATGCTCTGAAAGCCTTGTACCTGTTTCTTTATAAAAACTAAGCGCTCTGATTACTCTTTTAATGTTGTTCTCATGAAGATCACCTGCATATTCGGGATCGATCTCCTTAAGCATTTCATGAAGCCTGTGAACCCCATCAGGTGATTTTGAAATTTCAGTAAGCTCATTTTTGTATTTTATTATTTCGGCATCTTCTGTATTTTCAGAAAAATCCACATCGTAGAGAACTGTTTGAATATAAAAGCCTGTTCCGCCTACAATTATTGGTAGTTTTTCCCTGTTATTTATATCAGTGATCAATTCCTTCGCACGTTTTTTAAATTCAAATGCATTGAATTCTTCACTTGGGTCAAGAATATCAATGAGGTGATGCTTTATTCCCTGCATCGCCTCATCTGTTATCTTGTCTGTTCCAATGTTCATATCACGGTATACCTGCATTGAATCAGCCGATATAATCTCACCGTTTAAAGCTTTAGCAAGCTCAATTGAGATTTTTGTTTTTCCAACAGCAGTTGGTCCTGTCAAAATGACTAGTTTTTCCATAATCATTCCAATTCAAAAATTAGTATCAGTCAACAATACGTTTGAATTTCTTTTCTATTTCATACTTGCTCATAGAAATAATCGTAGGTCTGCCATGGGGACAGTTATAAGGATTATCCAGAGTCAGAAGTTCATCTATAAGCTTTTCCATTTCCATGGTGGACATCTTCATGTTTCCCTTGACTGATGCCTTGCAAGCCATTCCTGCAATCCTGTAATTTATAACATCAGGAGTCCTGTCAAGATTGGTATCGGTAGCAAGTTCATCCAGGATTTCTGTAAACATTTCTTTCTCATTATTGCATCCGTAGATGTCTACAGGAACTTCCCTTATGGCATAATCGTGTCCGCCAAACGGTTCAATATTAAATCCGAGCTTCTCAAAGGATGAATGATATTTCTCAAAAACATCAATCTCCTGTGCTGATAAAGTGACTATAATAGGCGGCTGCACAAGCTGAGATGCCATTTCCTTAGTCTCATAACGCTTTATCATTCGCTCATAGTTTACTTTTTCATGAGCAGCATGCTGATCAACAATGAACATTTTATCCTTGAAACCAATTATCCAATAAGTATCAAATATCTGTCCAAGGATGTTGTATTCATTACGATTATCCTTCTTTAACATTTTGTCATCAAAAAGGTCAAGCTGTATACCTTTTTCGATGATCACTGCGTCTGAACTTTTAATTATGGGACCTGCAGCCTTATCATCATCGGATTTTGCAGGTGAATGGTCCCCAAAAACTCTGGTCCACACCGCAGACTTCATGTTGTCCTCTATTACAACAGGTTCAGGTGCAATTCCTTCTGCAAATACAGGTTTACTTTCCTGCAGCCTGTTCTCAGCAGTAAGTCTGCTCTTTTCAAAAGGCTCTGGCACAGTGCTCTTTTCAGGATCAGCACCCTTATCGGAAACTTTATTTTCATCTGAGAAAAAGACTTCAGCTTTATAGGATGGCTCACGTTCTCCCAGAGCTTTATCCGGTGCAGAATTATTTTTTAAATATGATATTTCGGCATCAGTTCTTGCAATACCTGCCTGAGGTATCATGGTAGAAGCCTGTTGTTTTATGGCATCAGCCTTTTTTCTTTCAAAAGCTTTGTCTTCCTTCTCGTCCCTTAATACTTCAGGGATCATCTCGTGATCATGCAGCGTTTTTGCAACACTTTTTCTTATAAATTCATAAACAAATGGCTGATTTGAAAATCTCACTTCCATCTTGGATGGATGTACATTAACGTCAACAAGTTCAGTACTCATCCTTATGTGTACGACACAAAACGGGAATTTGTGCTGCATAAGATATTCCTTGTATCCCTCTTCGAGAGCCTTGGATATCACTTTGTCTTTTATATATCTGCCATTAACAAAGAAATTCTCAAAATTCCTGTTGGATCTGTTCAGTGCCGGCTCTCCCAGATAACCTTCGATTGTATATTCGCCCTCAGTATATGAAATAGGAACAAGGCACATTGAAACATCGCGGCCATAAATTCTATAAATCAGTTCCTTTAAATCACCATTACCGGAGGTAGTAAATTTATCATCTCTGTTATTTATAAAATGAAATGATATCGAAGGATTATCCATGGCAAGATGTTCCATGAGATCTCCTACATAAGAGCCTTCTGTCTGTGGTGTCTTAAGGAACTTCTTCCTTGCAGGTGTGTTATAAAAAAGATCCCTTATGATGATAGTAGTTCCTGTAGGTGCACCTATATCTTCCATAGAAGCTTCAGTACCACCATTAATGCAGTATCTTGTACCAACAAGTTCATCGGCTGTTTTTGTTATTAGTTCTGTCTGAGATACAGCAGAGATACTCGATAATGCTTCACCTCTAAAGCCCAGGGATTTTAATCTGTATATATCATCAATGCTCATAAGTTTACTTGTAGCATGTCGCTTAAAAGCATTTCTAATCTGGGATTTTTCAATTCCGCTACCGTTATCCGTTACTCGTATAAGCTTCGTTCCACCATCCTGAATTTCGATGGTTATGGAAGTAGCTCCGGAATCTATTGCATTTTCAACAAGTTCCTTTACCACACTTGATGGTCTTTCAACAACTTCTCCCGCAGCAATCTGGTCTATGGTATTCTGATCCAGCTCAAAAATTTTAGCCATTATTTTACCCCCGCAAGAACCAGGTCATTTAACCTGAGATCAAGCGCCTTTCCATCTGTTTTTTAGCTGATTCTGCAGCTTGTATAAAGTATTTAAGGCATCCATAGGCGTAAGATTTGAAATATCGATCTCCTGTAATTCCTTTAAAACATCCTCATCCTTCACTGTATCAAAAAGTGACATCTGGGACAGATCAACAGTATCATAATGCTTAACTGTTGATTTTTTAGTGCTGCTCTGATTTACGGCTATTCCCTGAACCTTTTCAGTAATGTCATTATCTGTCAGTTCTTCGGCAATAGTCTTTGCCCTGTCTATTACCATGTCAGGAATACCTGCAAGTCTCGCAACCTGAATACCGTAGCTTTTATCAGCGCCGCCTTTAATTATCTTATGAAGAAAAACAATATCATCACCTTTTTCCTTTACGGCGATGCAGTAGTTATTTACATTATCAATTTTCCCTTCAAGCTCTGTCAGCTCATGATAATGTGTTGCAAAAAGTGTTCTTGCACCTAAAAGCTTTCTGTTACTGATATGTTCAATAACAGCCCATGCTATTGACAATCCGTCATATGTAGATGTTCCTCTTCCTATCTCATCGAGTATAAGAAGTGATTTTGAAGTTGCATTTCTCAATATATTTGCAACCTCATTCATCTCAACCATGAATGTACTCTGTCCGCTTCCAAGATCATCAGAAGCTCCGACTCTTGTAAATATTCTGTCAACAACACCTATCTGCGCAGACTCTGCGGGAACAAAGCTTCCAATCTGAGCCATCAGAACTATCAACGCCGTCTGCCTCATAAAGGTTGATTTACCTGCCATATTAGGACCGGTAATAATTGCAACAGCATGCTTTTTATCGTCAAGGAAGGTATCATTTGAAATGAACATATCAGTTCGGTCGAGCATCTGTTCAATTACCGGATGACGCCCTCCGTTTATTTTTAAGGTGCCTTTATCTGATAAAGTCGGTTTTACATAATGATTTCTTTCTGCCACATAAGCAAGTGAGCAGAAAACATCAAGTAACGCAATTCCTTTAGCAGTCTGCTGTATTCTCTCGATTTCCAAAGAAATGGAATCTCTTATTTTACAAAACATCTCGTATTCAAGGTTATTTAGCTTATCCTGAGCATTAAGGATTGTGTCTTCAAGCTCCTTGAGTTCAGAGGTAGTATATCGTTCACAATTGGTAAGTGTCTGCTTTCTTATAAAGTAATCCGGAACCTTATCTTTGAAAGAATTTGTAACTTCAAAAGAATATCCAAAGACATTACTATACTTAATTCTCAGATTTTTTATATCAAGCTTTTCGCGTTCCCTGGCTTCAAGTTCTGAAAGCCATTCCTTACCGTTGCTGCTCGCCTGTCTGAAATGATCAATATTTGAATCAAATCCATCCTTGATGATTCCACCTTCTTTTATAGTAAGAGGCGGTTCTTCAATTATAGACTTATCAATCAGTTCATATATATCCTGAAGATCATCTATCTGACCAAACACATCATCCAGGGAAACTGTATTTCTAAGATCTTCCAATACTATCTTTATAGCAGGAAGCATCTTTAATGAATTTCTGAAAGCCAGTAAATCTCTTGGATTAGCAGTATGGTAGTTGATTTTCGCCATAAGGCGCTCCAGGTCATATATAGGCCCCAGATATTCTCTTATTTCATCCCTGGCAATAACATTCTTAACAAGAGCTTCGATTGCTGTCTGCCTCTGAAGGATATCATTTGTATCAATAAGAGGCTGCTCAATAAAGCTTCTAAGCATCCTTGCACCCATTGCGGTTTTTGTCTTATCAAGAACCCATAAAAGAGTACCTCTTTTTTGCTTGTCACGCATTGTCTCGATAAGCTCAAGATTCCTTCTTGTAGAGGAGTCAAGCAGCATATACTTGCTGTTAAGATATGGATAAATATGAATTATATTTGATAACTCATCCTTCTGAAGCTCTGTCAGATATTTAAGCACTGCGCCTGCAGAGACTATCCCATTAGGAAAATCGGTAATTCCAAGCCCCACAAGGCTTCCAACCTTGAAGTGCTTCATGATGATCTGTTTTCCGGACTCATCATCAAAGTATCTGGGATCAAGCGGATTTACAACAATGTTATTCCTGTCCTTTAATAATTCAATATCTACTCCGCTAAGTAAAAAAGCATCATTACATATGAGCTCAGAAGGTTGAAATTTCTGAATCTCATCAATAATATCCTTGAGCTTATCTACTTCCGTAAGGAAGAAATCACCTGTTGTAACATCAGCCAAGGCAATTCCGCTTTTATCATCAGAATAAAAGACACACATGAGATAATTGTTCTTGGTCTCATCAAGTGCCTGCATATTGAGATTTGTTCCGGGAGTGACTACTCTCGTTACATCTCTCTTAACTATGCCCTTTGCTTCCTTAGGGTCTTCTAACTGCTCACAAATCGCTACTTTATAGCCTCTGTTAACAAGTTTACTTAAGTAGCTTTCAACGGCATGATGGGGTACTCCGCACATGGGAGCACGCTCTTCAAGGCCGCAGGCTTTCCCTGTGAGAGTAAGCTCAAGCTCTTTAGATGCCACTTTAGCGTCATCAAAGAACATTTCATAAAAATCCCCAAGTCTGTAGAAGAGAATACAGTCCTTATACTCCTCCTTAGTCCTCATGTAATTTTGCATCATGGGACTTAACTTTTCGAATTCTATTTCCAAAACTTTTTCCTCTTAAATGTCTGTTTTTATCATACCTGTTCTCCGGTATAGTAGAAACCACGGCATTCCACTAACTTTACATCAACAAACTCCCCTATCAGTGAAGCATCACCGGGGAAATGAACCAATGTATTGTTTGACATTCTACCCGTAACCAGGGATGAATCCTGCTCATTAATCTCTTCAACAAGCACACGGTGTGTCTGACCTGTGAATCTCGAAGCACGCTCCTTAGCAGTCTCCTGAACAACCTTAAGAAGTCTGTCAAAATTAGGCTTACTTACGGATTCCGGAACCTGTTCCCAACCGGCAGCAGGAGTACCGGTTCTCTTTGAATATATAAAGGTAAATGCATTATCAAATGCAGCCTTTCTCACTACATCAATCGTCTCATCTACATCACTGTCAGTTTCTCCCGGGAATCCGACAATGATATCTGTAGTAATTGATACATCAGGAATTGCCTTTTTAATCTTATCCACAAGATTGAGATAGCTTTCCTTAGTGTAATGTCTGTTCATCTTTTTCAGGATTTCATCGGATCCTGACTGAAGCGGCAAATGAATATGTCTTGCCACCTTCTCATTCTCGGCTATTACCTTAATAAGATCATCTGAAAGATCCTTGGGATGAGATGTCATGAATCTTACACGTTCAATTCCCTGCACCTTGCATACCTCACTAAGGAGTTCTGCAAAGCTCATTTTATCGCTATCGGGAAGTCCTCTTCCATAGGAATTAACGTTCTGTCCAAGAAGCATAATTTCTTTTACACCGTCAGAAGCAAGATACTCAATCTCTCTGATGATATCCCTTGGACTTCTGGAGCGTTCTCTTCCACGAACATAAGGCACGATGCAGTAAGTGCAGAAATTATTACAGCCAAACATTATATTGATGCCAGACTTAAACTTGTACTTTCTTACAATAGGAAGATCCTCAACTATCTGATCTGTATCCTTCCAAATATCAATTATCATTCTGTCAGATTCAAAACAGGTGTTAAGAAGCTCTGCAAATTTAAATATATTATGCGTACCAAAAATCAGATCTACATGTCTGTAGCTTTTCTGAATCTTCTCAATTACCCCTTGTTCCTGCATCATGCATCCGCAGAGTGCAATTTTCATCCATGGTTTTTTCTTTTTGATTCCGCCAACGTATCCAAGTCTGCCAAATACCCTCTGATCTGCATTGTCACGAACAGTACAGGTATTATAAATTACAAAATCAGCATCTTCGGAATCCACTTCTTCATATCCAACCTTAGTTAGCACACCAAGAAGCTTTTCTGAATCCCTGGCATTCATCTGGCAGCCAAAGGTAACTACGCACGCAGTAGGCTTTCTTCCAAGTTCTTTTGAAAGCTCTTCGACGTGTTTTCTTACCTTTTCCATGTAATCAAACTGTCTTCTTGTCTCTTCACCCGAGTCCTCAACAACCTCAGAATGAAGCAGGGTATTTTTATTTAAAATCTCATTACTCAAATCTCAAAATCTCCATATATGTTGCAGATATTAAGAATAATATCTACTGTCTTTTCCATTTCACTTATTACTGCGAATTCATATCTTCCATGATAGTTATATCCACCAGTGCAAAGGTTTGGACAGGGAAGGCCCTTGTAAGAAAGCATTGCGCCGTCAGTACCGCCTCTTATCGGAATAGCTACAGGTACAATATCAAGCTCTTTCATTGCTTTCATGGCATTGTCCACAAGATGCATGTGAGGACGGATTTTTTCGATCATATTATAATATGAATCTTCCATCGTAAGTTCAACTGTGCCTTCCCCATATTTTTTATTGAGGAATTCAACAATATCCTTAACGATGTCCTTTTTCTTAGTAAACTTATCCATGTCATGATCACGGACAATATAATAAACAACTGCCTTTTCACAAGTACCCTTCATCATGGTGAGATGGAAAAATCCCTCTCTGCCTTCTGTATACATAGGGTTCTGCTCTACAGGTAACATAGACTGGAATTCATATGCAATAAGTGTTGCGTTAAGCATACGATTCTTGGCATCACCGGGGTGAACACTTCTTCCATTTATGATGAGCTCAACTTCAGCAGCATTGAAGTTTTCATATTCAAGAGTACCGAGATCTCCTCCGTCAACAGTGTATGCAAACTGAGCACCAAATCTCTCAAGATCAAAATGATCAGTACCTTCACCTATTTCCTCATCAGGAGTAAATGCAATTCTTATTTCACCATGAGGGATTTCAGGGTTCTTAAGATAAGTCTCAGCCATTGTCATTATTTCAGCGACTCCGGCTTTATCATCTGCACCAAGGAGTGTAGAACCATCAGTTACAATAAGATCTTCCCCCTTCTTCTCATTTAAAACAGGAAAATCCTTTGGTGAGAGAATGTATCTGCCGTCATCTGAAAGTTTTATATCTCCACCGTCATATTTTTCTACGATTCGTGCCTTTACATCTTTTCCGCTTACAGCATCTGATGTATCCATATGTGAAATAAATCCTATTACAGGACCTTTTTTATCCGAATCTATAGTTGTCGGAATTTTGGCATATACATAACAATGCTCCTGATCATAATAAACATCAGAAGCACCCATTTCTGTGAGCTCTTTATATAAGAGCTTTGCAAGATCATGTTGTCCGGGAGTTGAAGGACTTGTGTTTGTATGTTCATTTGACTGTGTGTCGATTTTTGTATACCTGATAAATCTCTCAATTAAATTTTCAGGCTTGTTCTTAATTGAATCTTTTATACTTTTCAATTTAAGCTCTCCTCTAATTCTCTTTCCCAACGGCCTTTGTCTTTGCCTTTGAGAAAAATTTCTTTTATATATTTAAATGTTGCCTGTTCACCCTGTTCACCAAGCATATTAAGGAAAAACTCCAGTTTATTCAAGGTATCAGGATGGACAAGATGTTTCAATACTTCCTTCTCTCGCTGATAGTAATTAAATGAATCCCATGAATTATATTCATCACCTCTGTAAGTCATGCAGGCAGCAACTCTGTCGGCAATCATCTCAGCAATATACCTGTCCGGCATCGGACAGGGAACGATTCCGTTATTTTCTTTTCCATTTATCTTATAAAAATCAATCCAGTACTCGAAGTGATGCTTATTTCTGCCCTTGTGGTGCAGCCATGTCTTTGAATAGCCAAAAAGTTCACGTTCTCTGGTGTTAGGTGAACGTGTACCCTGAAAATATCTGGCGCCATTCCAAAACTCAGAGGGAGAATATTTTGAAAGATCATGGGTAAGTCCCTGATAAAATAATCCCATTTTAAAGCAGTGTTTTCTCACAAGATGCCTGTGTTTTGTAATGGTCTTAAAATGCATGAATGTACTTCGAAGTGTTATTCTATCGGTATTTTCCATATCAGTTACTCTTAGCTGTCATTTTGTCTGCCTTTTTTGCAGGTTTACCGGCTCCAATCAGTATTTTGATTGACCTTTCACTGCATTCAATCTTTGTCTGATCCTTAACCGCCTTCATCTTCAAATTATCTACTGTCTCTTCGGTATCATTTAAAACATACCATCTCATGCCATCAGGCAATTTAGGAAGCGCAAAAGTCACAGGATTCCAATGCATATTATATGCTATGTAGAAAAAGTCCTGATCCTTATCCTTATCTTCATATAATCCGCAATAAAGCATTCCTATACTGTGACTGTAATTCGAAAGATCAGGGCGCCATGCTTCTATTCCATGATAAGAAAGATCAGGATAACCACATGCCTTATAATCCATAAGCTTAAAGGCTTTGGATTCATGTAAGATTCTGTATTTAAACCTGAGCTTTGACAAAAATCTGAGATAATTTGTTATCTCAATATTTGCAGCCTTATCTGCCTGACTCCAGTCAATCCATCCTGTGGCATTGTCCTGACAATATGGGTTATTGTTTCCATCCTGTGAATTACCAAATTCATCACCGCCAAATATCATAGGCGTTCCCTGTGAAAACATAACCATTGTGAGAGCATTTTTTACCTGCTTGTTTCTAAGGCTTAAAATGGCAGCTCTTCTGGTTTTTCCTTCAATTCCACAATTCCAGCTAAGATTATTGTCTGTGCCGTCAGTGTTATTCTCACCATTTGTCTCATTTCTCTTATGTTCATAAGAGACAAGGTCAGCCAGTCTGAAGCCTTCATAGTCACAAATATAATTAATGCTTCCTGCATCGCGATTGTTCGTGAGCATTGCTTTAATGAAATCTCCAAGTGAGTTGTCATCGCCCTTTAAGAAACGTCTTGAAGCATACATAAAATCAGGTTTAAACTCAGCCAAAGTGCGAACTTCCGGGGCTTTACCAGAGTATAACCTGCCATAATCAAAACCGTAATACCATATCTTAATGTCAGAAAGAGCCGGATCAGCAGCAACTATTGCCGGTGCCAGATGGCTTCCTTTCATATGAACACCATCTATGTGATACTCAAATACCCAGTGTCTTATTGCAGCACTGATAATATCCTCCGTATCGTCCTCGCCAAAATAAAACTGTAGTATTACTTCCAGGCCGTTTTTATGCATCTCCCTGATCATGTCCTTAAGCTCAAGGTCAGCATTCTTTGTATCAACAGCATATGCTGTTCTGGGAGCAAAATAATAACCCTGCTTATACCCCCAGAAATTAATCTTTTGACGAATTGAATTTCTGCTTTTTATAGAACCGTTCTCACTATATACAATTTCACCGGATGTCCTGTTATGATGTCTGAATGACCCCTCAGGCATATTACCACCATTAGAGGTGCTTCCTGTCTTTGGAACATCAAGAACGTTCATTTCATATGTAGGCATTATCTCTACAGCAGTTACACCAAGACTCTTAATATAAGGAATCTTCTCGATAATTCCTTTATATGTGCCACGTTTTTTCAGTTCAATTCCGCTGCTGGGACTTTTTGTGTAGCCTCTTACATGTAATGTATATATGAAAGAATCTTCATATCTCCAGCCCGGATGAACATCCTGCCCCCAATCGTAATCAGATCCATCAATCCTGCAGCTAAGATCATCCATTTTTACATTTTTGCCCCATTTTTCAAGGCCTTCAATGTAACATGCATAAGGGTCTGCAAACAGCTTTCCTTCTTCAATCAGCATATAATGCGTATATACATCAGTATCACCTATTATTTCTGCACAAAAAATCTTTCCATACCGAAAATCATCAGAAAATATGATTTCTGTCCCTTTCCTGTCATTTTTTCGATACAGAATAATTCCACAGTCTTTTTTTCCGCTATAAACTGCACAAACACGGATACCTTTGGATGTTCTTTTTACTCCCATTGGATACGGCTGGGAGGCTGCCAATCTCAGATTATTATTCATCAGCTTTCCTTTTTCCAATTTACGACATAGTATTATACCACAAAAAGTAAATACTTATCGAATAAAATCAAAGACACTCATCTGAATATATTCCATAGCGGAGCGTTTTATATATTAGGGAATTCGGAGGAATTTCCTAATATATAAAAAAGGCAGCATGGAAACAACCACACTGCCTTGTATGCTATAGGAAATCTCTTTTATGATCTTTTCAGTCCTCAGGT
Organism: Butyrivibrio sp. LC3010; assembly: GCF_000424385.1. Classification (GTDB taxonomy): domain Bacteria; phylum Bacillota; class Clostridia; order Lachnospirales; family Lachnospiraceae; genus Butyrivibrio. Next base: position 121,803 of record NZ_AUJU01000002.1, read on the forward strand.
TCTGCATCTATCAATTCGTCAAACTCAACATCGTCAAGATACTCATCAAAAGCATCTGCAACTGCCTCGTATTCATCATCATCCTCAATGTATCCAAGTTCAGGTTCATCATCCTTGGATTTTTGAATAAACTGATAGAACCATACATTTCCATCATTATTTTGTCCATGCTCATCTAATGGAAGAAGAACAATATAGTCTTTTTCATTAACTGTGAGTACTATCAGAACAGCACAGGTAACATTTTTACCGTCTTCGAGCTCTATGTCCACCGTAATCTGCTCGTCGTTCTGAATTTTAGTATTCATCTCTGTTGCGATCTCTGAAAAGATCATATACACCTCCGCTTAGACCGAGAAGTCAAACTTATTGCCATAATCCTTTACAGGAGTGGCTTCTATCTGACTCCAGTCCACATTTTTTATTTTATCCAAGAGCTCTTCGACAGTATCTGCATAAACAGTTGTCGATTTCTCATAAGGAGCTTCTTTCTTGCTGTAAGGATTAGTTCCATGTCCTTCACGAAGTTTCTCCATGGCCTCGTCCCGCTCTTTACGTTTCTCAGCCTTTTCTTCTTCAGCTTTTGCAGCTTCCTTAGCATCAGCAGTCTGCTTTTGATACTTCTCATTCTGCTCTTTAATTTTGGCAAAGAACTGGACTGTACCCTCAGCGTCAATCTTCATTCCGATTGAATCAACTTCCTGACCGGATTCACTTATTTTTTCCTTAATCTCATCAAGCTTGCCTGTGGACTCATCAATAACATTCATGTATTTATTTTTGGTCTCTTCATCGGCAGCCATTCTTTCAAGAAGATCAGGATCGATCAGAACGCTGTATTCTTTTGTGCCTCGGGACATAATATCCTCTGCTTCCTCGTCTGAAGAATAGTTTGACACAAAAAAATCCATATTGCCATATTTTTCTTTCAGTTCATCCAAAAGTTTTTTTGCACCATCAGAAAGATCCACGCCTTCCTGAACGTGCGTTTCTGAAATACCTTTATTTTTCTGTATTCCCAGTTGTGAATCTGTGTTTTTTGAAGAATCTGCCTTTTGCGCATGATGATTCTTTGTCTGATAAGCACTTAGCTGGTTCGCTATATTCGAACCAATGCCATTTACCATACTCATATGAAACCCTCCTTTGTCTTTGAAACCGTGACATCCTTGTCACTTAGATGGATATACTACTCCAATCTTTTTATCGGATGGTTTAATGTTTTTCTTAATACTTTTTATACTAATTTTTTATCTCATTCTAAAGAAATTATCAATTTTAATATGTAGTGAATTCTTATCAATAGTCTTTAAAATATAGTCGGCAGGCTTAAGGGCCAAAACTCGTACAATGCTTGCCTTATCTCCCTTTGAAGTAAGAAACATAACAGGTATGTCTTTTATACTCATATCACTCTTAAACATTTCAAGGACCTTTGGACCTGATGTCACAGGCATCTCATAATCCAAAAGTATAAGATCTGCTTTATTCTTGGCAAGCCAGGTAATTGCCTGTATTCCTGAGTTAGCCATTGAAACTTTGTATTCATCCTTAAGCCAGTCTCTTATGGTTCTCATATAAGAAACATCATCATCTACAATAAGAACGCTTTTTTTATTGGTCTCCATCATTTCGTCCATATAGAACTTATTCATGGTTTCCAAAAAGTCATCCATCCTGAGCGGTCTTTCAAAAAAACTATGAACATGAGATTCCGGAAGATATGTAAGAGCTTCTTCATATTCAAGCGGATTACAGATAAATATTACCTGCCTGTGGGTTTCGAGACAGAGATCCTTAAGGTAAATAAGCGTTTTAGGAGCAATTTCATCCAGATAATATATAAAGACATCTGCTGATTCCTGCTTTTTTTGAAGATCTTCCATTTTATCGGGACAAAACGATGCAGTAATACCTACATCTTTTAACTTCATAATAAGTCCCTTTACCATAAAAGTCTCATTTGAACTTATGATAGTCGCATTCTTTGCCATAACATTCTCCAAACTTATCTTTCTGAAAGAATTGATCTCATGTCATCCCAATTAAGACCGGCTAAAAGTCTCTCCAGATCATTAAATCTCTTTTCATCAGCCTCCGGAAGTTTATAATCCTTCATGGATTTTATTACCATGTCAGCAAGATCGAAGTCCATTGCTTCTGTAAATTCCGAAAGAGCAGCATATGCATCATTAAGCGCATCTTCCGGAACAGGAGGCTTGTCATCCTCATCTTCATCTGAAAGGAAAGAAAGCTTTTGTCTAAAAGATCTGTAGTCGGAAAGCAATGCTTCCGTTTCATTTTTAATCTTCTCAATGTTGTTATTATTACCTGCTTCCTCAAGATCTTTGGCATCTTCCCAAAGCTTTGATGCTCCAATCAGGTTCGCTGAACTTTTTAAAGCATGTACTTTAATAGTATAGTTTTTATAATCTTCGTTCTTATAATAGTTCTCGATTTCATCTGCCTTGAAATCAATGGAATTAAAGAAAATTCCTATTGCAGTCAGGTATCCATCCTCAGATCCGCATAATGATATACCTTTCTTGTAATCAATTTCCGGCACTCTTGATATCTGAGAAATAATATCAGTATCAGAGGATACTTCTCCAGCCGTATCAGCCACTGCAGAATCATTAAAAGTGCTTTCTTTCTCGGCATTTTCTGCAGCAGGTATTTTAATATTATTACGTATATTGTCCGGAAGATACATAATAAGTACTGCCATAAGCTGCTTGAATTCCACCGGTTTATCGAGATAATTTGAAAAACCTGCCTCCAGACACGTCTTTCCTTCATTCGGATCATCGGGTGATACCAGGGCTATGACCGGAGTTGACTCATTTCTGTTGTCTACGCCATCTCTTATCTGAACAAGTGTCTGAATCCCATTCATATAGGGCATAAGATAATCCATAAGTATAAGAGAATATTCCGTGGAACGTACTGCTTTAAGGCACTCTCTTCCACCTTCGGCTTCATCAGAGTCAACGCCTAAATACTCCAACAATTTTTTTATAAAAAATCTATCAAGTTCTGAATCGTCTACTATTAAAACTTTAGCGTTCACACGAGCCTCCACCATCAATGATCCATGCTTGCGCGCTTCATCAAAAGCCCTATCGCATCGTAGAGTTCTTTATCGTCATTATAATTCTCACGTAATTCACTGATATCTATCATATTGCTGTTTTCCAATGACTTCTTTTCATGTCTTACTACCTTTTTAGGATTGATCCTGGTTTTCTCATGCTCCTGCACAGAATTGATTTTATCCTTAGGAATGTAAGTGAGAAGCATTCTTTCCAGTGCATCACCGATTATCGGTTTTGACAGATAATCCTGGAATCCTGATTTTATATAAACTTCCCTGGCACCAGCAAATGCATTCGCGGTAAGCGCAACACTTGGAGTATTGATATTCGGATTCGAATCATCGCTCTTAACTCTCCAAAGCATCTCCATTCCATCCATTTCAGGCATCTGATGGTCAATCAGCATTACGTCATATTTGGTTTTGGTAGTTAGCTCAAGGGCTTCTTTGCCGCTTGAAGCTGTCTCGATCTCTACTAATGTATCCTTTAAGAGATTCTGTGTAACCACAAGGTTTATCTCATTATCATCAACAACGAGAATTCTGGCATCCGGAGCTGTAAATAGTTCTGTGTATTTACCATCATCCTCAATAATCCTGTCATAGGCTACTTTGAAATCACCTATTGGTTCCCAGCTGACAGTTTTTTGTTCTACTATAAAAGAAAAAGTTGACCCCTTACCGTATTCACTTTTTACATGAAGCTCAGAGTTCATAAGTTCAAGAAATTTCTGTACGATGCTCATACCTAGTCCTGAGCCCTCTACATTTCTGTTTCTTGATTCCTCAATTCGTTCAAAAGGATCAAATAATCTTTTCATATCCTCTTCACGAATTCCTATTCCTGTATCAGAAACGGCAATCTTAAGTCCTATGGAACCATTAACATCAAGATGGCTTCCCGTTATATAATCTACGGAAAACTGAACACTTCCCTTTTCTGTATATTTGATGGCGTTAGTCAATATATTTAAAATTACCTGCTTAAGCCTTACATTATCTCCATGTAAAAGATGTGGTATTTCTTTATTCACCACAACATTAAGTTCCAGCCCCTTATTCTTGGCTCTTTCATCAACCATATTAATAAGATCGGTTATAAGGTCAGCCAGATCATAATCTACCGTATATAGCTCCATTTTGCCTGCTTCAATCTTAGAAAAATCAAGTACATCATTTATAAGGGCAAGCAAAGTATTACCTGAAGTTTTTATTCCATGTGTATATTTTTTTAGCTGGGGCTCATCATACTCACGCATAATGAGTTCATTCATACCGAGAATTGCATTTATCGGAGTTCTTATCTCATGCGACATCTGCGACAAAAACTGGGTTTTTGCACCATTTGCCGCAATAGCGTTTGCCTCTGCTTCTGCAGCTTTTTCACTTAGTTCCTCAAATTTAGCGGAATTTAAAGCCTCTCGTATTCTAAGATTAACAAGTATCAGCGTACATATAGTCGATACAAAAAAACTGGAAATTATCGAAAATACATCCCTTGAAAAATAAAAGCTATCCTTCCTGAAATAACAAATTATGCAAAAGCATACGCACAACGCAAATTCAAAACAAGCATATAGCTGAAGCCGGTCTATATATATTACAGAAAACATGATCAGAAAAAATGGAAACAATCCGGCCGGCTGGTCTCTGTAGGGCCACACATCAATAAAAATCAGAGTTACATATAAAAGTCCGTAATAAAAAATTGATTCAGCCCTGCAAAACCTTATATTTATCTTTTTATCAGTCAAAAATTGATTTGTTATAAAAAACAAAATGATAATAACAAATAAGATGTAGTAAATGTTATGTATCTTAAAGCCCTTTAGAATGAGTTTTGCAACTATAAGCATTACTAAATAGACGCCTACCAGCGTTATAGACATCTTCTTTTGAACGCTCATATTCATCTTAATAATGTCATGTTCACATATAGTGAAGTATTTATCTTCTTGTTCTTTAAACTTTTTAATGGTCTCTCCAAGCATTGAAAGTCATCTCCGTGATCAGTCAATTCGCTCGTTATTACAAACTCCCACCGATAAACTACTTTTTTTCATCATAACATTAGCGTTATTCAATAACAATAATATTAGTTATTAAAAAAAAATAAGAAAAAAATGCCCTTGTAATTAATAAATTACAGGGCATTTTTCTAAACTTTCCTATTTATCTGTATTCTCAGTACTATTTAAATTAGATTTATTTTCCAAACCAGTGCCTTGCTGACTTTGAGAATTTGCAGTATCCGGCTTTGCTGGATTATGTGCACCATTTGTTACATCATTTTTCGGAGCCTGATATCCGTTATATGTGCCATACGTTACAGGTCCCTTGGGCATTACAGGCTGCTGCACACGTGGCATTGAAGCAAGCTTTTTCTTTCTCTTCTTTTCATAAGCTCTGATAAATACTATTACTACAATTACTATTACCAAAAGTATAACAAGAACCGGAATATGCGTTATAAGAAGCAATAAGAGTTCTGTAAAGAATGCTATAACGCCTTCAAGATTTTCAACAAATCCTTCTTTAGCTCTCTCTGCAAATGTTGGATTTTTAACAGGTTCAGGAGTGTACTCTATCACCTCTCTTAAGGTAACATTTAATGTACTAAAAGTAATCTGATTATCATAGGTACGTAGCTGCGACTCCATTGATTCCAACTGATAGCGGACATCGGTAAGCTTATCCTGGATTGTCATTATATCTTCAATGGTCTCAGCCTTCTCCATAAGCGAAAGAAGCTGCTGTTCCTCAGCCCGAAGAGCATTTCTATGACTCTCTAAATCCGCATAGGTTAAGGTAACATCAGTCACATTCATTTCCTGGGAAGTAATATTGCTGTTCTGTGAAAATTCATCTACAAATCCGGTCAGTTTCTCTTCCGGAATTCTTAATGTCAGATTTGCGGTTCTCTCATCATTGTATGAGCTTTTTTCAGTACTAAAGCTTTCAATGTAGCCGCCAAGTTCTGTTGTTCTGTTCTTTATAAAATCAAGGGTCTTATCAAATTCCTTACTTTCAGCCCTCATGCTCATATTTGTAATAAGCTTACGTTTATTGGTGGCCTTTTCCTCAGTTATCTCATCTGCTGCCCCTCCATTTGTGGCACCTTCCGAATCTGTCTCATAAGCCTGATCATAAAGCCCTGCTGCTTCTTCAGCTGCCTCGTATGAGCTTTCAGCAGAATAGTCTGTACTTTTAGAAGCACTATCGCTCCCACCACAGCCTGTAACAATCATGATGTAGGAAAGAGTCCCAACAATTAGTCTAATTATAGTCCCTTTATTCCTTTTCATAAGATCCCTCCATCTACGAAATTCCAATAAATTGTTATATTTAGTTTATCAAAATTACGAAGATTTTTCCATTTATCATGATAAAAAATATAATTGTTTATAATATCAGTTAATCCATAATAAAGTCTGCCATTTTGCTGATTTAATCATTTTTATCAAAAATACTTCTTACAGGTCTGAGGAACCCGGACATTCTCATAGGGTTTTCTCTGGTTCCCTTAACATAAGACATATATAATTCTTCTTTTGCCCTTGTCATAGCCACGTAAAGCATTCTTCGTTCTTCTTCCAGTTCTTTTATGGTAATACTCTTTCTTGATGGGACAATGCCTTCATTAAGGTCCGGAAGAAACACTGCCTTAAACTCAAGCCCTTTAGAAGCATGCATTGTCATTACTTTAACACCGTTTTTATTCTTAATATCTATACGTTTCAGACTATCTAACTGTTTTTGGAGGTCCGACAGATATTCCTTTAATTCATTAAAACTTCTGAAATTTTCACATAACTTCTCAAAATCATTCAGATCAGAGATCTGTTCATTATATATATTGGGATTTGCAATATATTTTTCCTTTAGAAATTTATCATATCCCATATATCCTCTGATAAAATGTACAGATGCCTTGGGACCTAACTTACTTAACATGCGAATATCCCTGAATAACTTTTGAACAGTTGAAGTCATTGATAGTTTTCCTTCTCTTGCGTAATACATAAGAACTTCGTTTTCAAGAACCTTTTCGCTTATACAGCATTTCCTGCTTATGTATCTGAGAGGTTTATTCATTATTCGTAAAAAATCAGTTCTTTTTGCGCCATCACATGCAAATGCCATGTATGAAACGATATCCCTCACTCCCTGTTTTTCATGAAGGGCAACTACTCTTTCTTTATAACTGCATGGTATATTTGCTTCAGTCAAAGTGCGTGCAACAGCAGTAGCTTCAACGTTTGTTCTTAATATTACTGCTATATCGGAAAGATCATTTCTTCCCTTCAGACTGTTTAACAAATACTCATATTGTTCTTTTCTGTCTGTAAAGCTATATCCTTTAATAATTCCGGCAGGCTCACTCTTACCAGCAATTATATTCTTCTTAAACCTGATTGTATTTTCTTCTATGACGTTCATAGCTGACTTAAGGATATGTCTGGCACACCTGTAATTTGTATCCAGTAATATCTCTTCAGAATCACTAAAGCTTTCTTTAAACCCAAGCATAATTCCAGGATCAGAGCCTCTAAATCCGTAAATCGACTGATCATCATCTCCAACAACAAATATATTTTGTTCTTTATTCAAAAGGAGCTTTATAACTTCAAATTGCATTCTATTAATATCCTGATACTCATCAATCTGAATATATTCAAATCTATCCTGCCATTTTTTCCTTACATCAGGTCTCTCTATCAGATATTTCCGGCAGCATAGAACCATATCATCGAAATCAATAAGCTTTTGCTCAGTTAATATGGATGCATATTCATCATAGATTCGTGGGAACTCCTCGTAAAAAGGCGTTGCTTTATCCCTTTCTTCAGGTGAAACCCCGCTGTTTTTGATTCGTGATATTTCATATAAGATCAGTCTTATCATTTCATTATCATAATCACGACCATGCAAAATATGGCTAAGTATTTTATACTTATCCGTCTCTTTGATAATGGATAGCTTACCATTATCTAAAATATGATAAAAAATGGAATGAAATGTTCCGAAGAGAACCTCCGGATACATAGAATCAGTGTCTTTAATAAATCTTTGCTGCATCTCTATGGCAGCAGCTTTTGTAAATGTAATTGTAAGTATTGATCCGGGCCTTACTCCCTTCCGGATCAGATTGATTATTCTCTGTATTATTACAAATGTTTTTCCGCTTCCGGGACCTGCTATAACACAGGCAGGTCCCTTATCGTGCTCAATTGCACGCCTCTGAGCGGAATTACATTTAATTGTATTATCAGGCTTCAAGCTTTGCTATTGAAGCTCTAAGTCTCTTTAGAGTCTCATCCTTTCCGATGACTTCCATTGCTTCCGTAGCTCCACAGGGAGTCATGGCTTTACCGGAAACTGCTATACGAATCGGCCAGAGAACATAACCGTTCTTGTATTCTTTTTCTTTTATATATTCCTGAAGTCTGGCATATAAAGCATCATTGCTGTAATCCTGCTGCTCTTCAAGAATCGGAAGAAGCTCTTTTAATACTGAAAGTGAAGAAGCTTCATCTGTCTTCATCTTCTTGTGCTTATAAATTGAAATATCGTAATCCGGCATTTCTTCAAAGAAATCTATCATTTCCGCAATATCCGGCCATATTTCAATTCTGGTCTTTATCATCGCTGAAATCTTGTGAAGATCGAGGTCCTTCTTTATAACCTCCTTCATATAAGGAAGTGCAAGTTCAAAGAATTTCTCATCATCCATCTTCTTGAGGTATTCACCATTCATCCAACGAAGCTTAGTATAATCGAATACAGCAGGTGATTTGTTAATTCTTCTGTAGTCGAATTTCTCAACGAGCTCTTCAAGGCTCATGATCTCTGTATTATCCTCAGGAGACCAGCCAAGAAGTGCAACAAAATTCACTACTGTCTCAGGAAGAAATCCCTGCTCGATCAGGTCCTCAAAGGATGAATGTCCACTTCTCTTACTGAGCTTATGATGATCTTCATCAGTAATAAGAGGACAATGAATGTACTTTGGTACTTCCCAACCAAATGCATCGTAGAGTCTGTTGTACTTTGGTGAAGAAGAAATATATTCATTTCCTCTTACAACATGTGTAATTCCCATAAGATGATCATCAACTACGTTTGCAAAGTTGTATGTAGGATATCCGTCTGACTTAATGAGTACCATATCATCAAGCTCACTGTTGTCAACTGTGATATCTCCATAAAGTTCATCGTTAAAAGTTGTCTGACCTTCAGTAGGGTTGTTCTGTCTTATTACATAAGGCTTTCCTTCAGCCAGATTCTTCTCAACTTCATCTTTTGAAAGGTGAAGACAGTGCTTATCATAAACACTTACTTCCTTGCCATCAATTATCTGTGTAAGTGTAGCAAGTCTCTCCGGGGTACAGAAGCAGTAATAAGCTTCTCCCTTTTCAACAAGTTCCTTGGCATATTTAAGGTAAAGTCCCTGCTTTTGTCTTTCGCTCTGAACGTAAGGACCTACACCTCCATCCTTATCAGGTCCTTCATCATGAATAAGACCTGTCTTTTCAAGTGTTCTGTAAATAATCTCAGTTGCGCCTTCTACATAACGCTCCTGGTCAGTATCCTCTATTCTGAGGATAAAATCACCACCCTCATGCTTGGAAATAAGATAAGCATATAGTGCTGTTCTCAAATTTCCTACATGCATTCTTCCCGTCGGGCTTGGTGCATAACGGGTTCTAATCTTCTGTGACATTATTACTCCTTCTACATAACCTCAGGAAATTCTTTTTTCTCAAATTCTACAACTATTCCCGAAGCCACGTTACGGCATAAAGCTATCTGCTTTTTTTCGACCTGTATAATAAGTCCGCCGCGTTCTTTTTTATTGATTACTTTAATGTGAGATCCACTGGCAACGCCTATTGATTTAAGCCTCTCTGAGTAGCTTAACTGCTCGATGTTCATCTCTTTGACAAGATAAACACCATTCTTTTCCCCATCGATAAGTGTCATAAAATTACCTCAAAAAACATTAAAATTTCAAATACTTTGGAATTATATAACACCTTTATATAAATGAAAAGAGCATCGCTTTAATGTGGTAAAGTTTAATCTGTAATTTCCTTATAACATTCTGGTCGTCTGTCTCTGAAAAGGCCCCAGGACAATCTGTTTTGCCTGATTTCATTAAAATCGTATACAGCCATAATGATCTCTTCGGTATTATTTCCGGCCTGCCTTAATATATCTCCTGTTTCATCAGTCATAAAGCTATGGCCATAGAAATTAAGAGAAGATAACTGTCCGCCATTTTCCTCTGATGGTATTACATTTTCAGTTCCAATTCGGTTTGCAGCAACAACAGGAACAATATTAGCTGCTGAATGTCCCTGCATGGTTCTCTGCCAGTGTCCTGAACTGTCAACATTCAGAATCGGTTCTGAACCTATAGCGGTTGGATAGAGTATTATATCTGCTCCCTGCAGGGCAAGACATCTTGCAGTCTCCGGAAACCACTGATCCCAGCAAATTCCGATACCAACTCTGCCATAAGCAGTCTCAAATACATTAAAACCTAAATCACCAGGAGTAAAATAGAACTTTTCCTGATAATAATGATCATCAGGAATATGTGTTTTCCTGTATACTCCAAGGATTTCTCCATCTGCATCTATCATGGCAACAGAATTATAAAGAACATTTCCTTCTCTTTCATAAAAGCTTATAGGCATAACTACTTTAAGCTCTTTGCAGACCTTTCTGAAATGCAATACTGCAGGATTGGTCTCTGTAGTAGTCGCAAAATCATAGTAATCATATCTTCTTTCCTGGCAGAAGTACTGTCTCTCAAACAACTCAGATAAAAGAATTATCTGAGCTCCCTGCATTGCAGCTTTTCTCACCATCTTATCAGCTTTTTTAATATTCAGGGAAACAAGCTCATCATCCGAAATATCAGGATTATTATAGGCTTCTTTTCCGCATGCAAACTGTATAGCAGCTACTGTTGTAGATGTATTTCCCTTATACATAATTGTTTTGCCTTTCTATCAGAATAGGTTTCTTCGTAATCTAGAAATCCATTTTTATCAGTTACATATCATAATATGATTTATGCAAGAGTAAACGCGTTTTGAACTTTTGATCCTATCATCATATCATTCAAAATGAATAACTTTTCTATGCATATTACTTATCTTTGAAGGAATCTGCTGTGTAATACAGTGAATGTTTCCTCCTCCCAGAAGAATCGGCCTTGCCTTAATCTGTACAACAGTTCTGTTCTTACAGATTTCTGAAAGCAGCTGCATAGCCCTGTCATCACTTTCTTTATTTTCTCCGCCAAAAGCAGGTATAAGCACTTCTGTATTGGTAAAATAAAAATTCACATAGCTTGCAGCAAGTCTTTCACCGACTTCTCTTTCATCTTCGCCGTCTTCAAAAACATAATTATCTATATCTTCTTTTGTGCAGCAGACAGGCACATCAGGTATATAAAGCTTATGAATTTTAAGTTTCCTGCCCCTTGCATCAGTAACTCCGGAAAGGTATTCATAATCCTTTAATGACATTTCATACTGCGGATCATCCTTATTATCAGTCCAGGCAAGAACCACCTCTCCCGGCGCTATGAAAGCACAGACATTATCAACATGCTCATTTGTTTCATCATTATATATACCAAAAGGAAGCCATAGTACTTTCTCTACTCCCAGGTAGTTTTTTATGCTTTCTTCAATCTGCTGCTTTGTAAGCTTCGGATTTCTTCCTTTACTTAATAGACAGCTTTCGGTAACCATTACGGTTCCTTCTCCATCAGAGTGTATTGAACCGCCTTCGAGGACAAAAGGATGCGCATCATAATAAGCTTTACCTATTAAAGCAGAAAAATCAGCGGCAACCTTATCATCATATTCCCAGCTGCTGTAAAGGCCGTCATAGTCGCCTCCCCAGGCATTAAACTCCCAATCTATGCCTCGTATTTCTCCACTTGGGTTCCTTAAAAAGGTTGGCCCCACATCCCGAGCCCAGGAATCGTCTGTCTGCTGTTCTATCAAACAGATAATCCCGGTCTCAGATTCATTAGTTTCCTTTAATATATCAGCCTGAAGAATACCAGTCTCTTTATCGGCTTCACGTACAGTTATGATTTTATCCAGTCCCTTAACATTTTGTCGTATAAAATTTCCAGCACTTTCAAAATCATCACTACTGCAAAGCACGTATAATTTTTCTGATTTTATAATTTCAGAAAAGATACTGCAAAACGCCAGTCTTGCTTCAGTCGAATCTTTCCCCCAACTTCCCGGACGGCTTGGCCATATCATAAGGGTTCCATCATGAATATCATATTCTGCAGGCATACTGAACCCATCATTTATTGGAATACCATTTAATTTTTTGTTCATATTTTGCCTCGGTATTTCCTTAAAAAAGCTGGAACAATCAAAAAATTCAAAGTGTTCCAGCTTTATTATATATATTTATATCTGTAATACGATTATTTTGTTCCGAAAATACGATCTCCGGCATCTCCAAGACCCGGAACAATGTATTTATTCTCGTTAAGCATATCATCGATATGCGCACATGTGATCGGAACATCAGGATGTTCTGAAGTAACCTTCTTAAGTCCTTCCGGTGCAGCAATAAGGCAGATAAATCTCATTTTCTTTACGCCTTTGCTCTTAAAGAGTTCAATTGCATCACATGCAGAACCACCAGTTGCAAGCATGGGATCAAGAATTATAACTTCTCTGTCAGAAATATCTTCAGGAGCCTTGAAGAAATAATTAACAGGCTCATAAGTTGTCTCATCACGATACATACCTACATGAGCAATCTTCGCATTAGGAATTACCTTAAGAACGCCGTCAAGAAGTCCCATTCCGGCTCTCATGATAGGAGCAAATGCATATTTATCCTCATTGAGTCTTCCCATCTTAATTGTTTTAATGGGAGTCTCAACTGTTGTTTCGTCAAGCTCAACATCACGCATTGCTTCATAAATCAGATAAGCACCAATTTCTCCTACGAGTTCTCTGAAAAGTTTAGTTCCTGTATTTTTATCTCTTAAAATTGAAAGCTTATGCTCAATAAGCGGATGATTTAAAGCTGTTACATTATCCATTTTTAACTACCTCCAAATTTACTGTATGAAATTTTAACATATATTTATAACATACGCTACATTAGTATTCTTCATTTTTTATAATATTAAAAAAAACATACCTCTGTGTATTTCTAAAGAAATCCGGCTTCTATAATCTCATTTTAAAATCTTCATATCCGAAATGTTTTATGATATTTACTTCTCCATTCTCATGTAAAAGTACAATATCAGGCAGAGCCATGCCGTTAAAGGTGTTGTTTTTCACCATACTGTATATAGCCATGTCTTCGAATATCAGTCTGTCACCGATCTGTATTTCTTTATCAAAGCTGTAATCACCGATGATATCTCCAGCAAGACAGGTTCTTGATGAAAGTCTGTAAGTATACTCCTTTTCACCGGCTTCTCCGCTGTCTTTAAGAGGTGGTCTGTAGGGCATCTCAAGAACATCAGGCATGTGACAGGCAGCTGAAGTATCAAGTATGAGTACAGGATATTTTTCAGTTTTTACAACATCCATTACTGTAGTTATGAGATATCCCGCATCTATAGCTATAGCTTCACCTGGCTCAAGATATACTTCAACATCATAGGTTTCTTTTATGTATCTTACAAGCTCAATAAGTCCTTCTCTGTCATAATCATCTTTTGTAATATGATGGCCGCCTCCAAGATTTAACCATTTAATCTTGTGGTTTTTGTCAGTTAAATATTTTCTAAAGTGCTTCTCAAAAGCATTAAAAGTAGCCTTTAAGGGTTCAAATCCCTGCTCGCAAAGTGTATGGAAATGCAGTCCTTCAACACCTTCAGGTATTTCATCCGGTAGATCACATAATCTGATTCCAAGTCTTGATCCCGGAGCACAGGGATCATAGATTTCGTGATCGCTCTGAGTTGAAAATTCAGGGTTAATACGAAGTCCTACTGATAATGTGCTGTCGTGAACAGCTTTTTCCCATTTATTTCTGTGATGCTCCAGTTGATTTAATGAGTTAAAGACCATATGATCGCAGATGTTACACAATTCTTCCATCTCATCGTCATTATATGCCGGTTCGAAAACATGAACTTCCGGCTTAATGTTTTTATCGTTCTCCGGATAGAATTCTTCATGGGCAAGTTTTGCTTCAAATAGGCCTGATGATGTTGTTCCCGCTAGATATTTTGCAATAATCGGATAAGTACTGTATGCAGAAAAAGCTTTCTGCGCAAGTAATATTTTTGCGCCTGAACTATCCTGAACGCGCTTTAAAATCTCACAGTTTTCACGCAGCTTTTTTTCATCAATAACATACGCCGGTGTATTTACTTCATTGATTTTCATCTATTAATCCTCAAAAACTATATATTATCAGTAATTACTCTATGCCTTTTATCAGGTCCTTTACCACCTCACTGGCTATAACAAGTCCGCATGCTGAAGGCGTAAAAGCAGTGCTTCCCGGAAGCCTTCCGGCTTCTGTTTTTATCGGTTCCTCATCTGAATAAACAACCTTTAAACTATCAATATTTCTCTTTTTCAGTTCTCTCCTCATAACCCTGCACAAAGGACAGACACTGGTTTTATAAATATCTGTAACTTTAAATCGTGAGGGATCCATCTTATTTCCCGCACCCATTGCGCTGATTACAGGAATATTTAACTGCTTTGCCCTCATTATTATTTCAATCTTTGCGGTAACTGTATCAACTGCATCTACTATATAATCATATTTTGTAAAATCAAATTCGGATGCATTTTCCGGAAGAAAGAAACAGTTATGAACATTAACCTTTATATTTTTATTAATGTCCAGCATTCTATCCTTCATTACTTCAGTTTTATATTTACCGATTGTGCTGTTTAGGGCGATTATTTGACGGTTTAAATTACTTAATGCTACCGTATCACTATCAATAAGGTCAAATTCACCAATGCCGCTTCGCGCCAGGGCTTCACATACATAGCCGCCAACACCGCCCACTCCAAATACAGCCACATGACTGTCAGCAAGTTTATTAAGCGCTTCTTTTCCTATAAGTAATTCAGTTCTTGAAAACTGAGTTTCCATTTATTTGAAAATCCCTTTCTTTGTTTATTTTTAATTAATAGAATTGTAACTCTTTTTTATTGGATATTGGATGATTTTGTTGTAATAATTATTTATATAAGATTTTTAAATACTTATTAATGAATAACTATACACATGGGGGTTAATATGCGCAAACGTATCCTTATAGCCGATGATACAACATTCATGAGAGAGATGCTAAAATCAGCACTGGACAAAGAAAAATACGAGATTGTTGGAGAGGCAACTACCGGACAGCAGGCTGTAGATCAATATAAAGAGAAAAAGCCGGATCTTTTAATTCTTGATATAAATATGCCTGTTATGAACGGCATAGACGCTCTTACAGGCGTTATGGAATTTGATCCAAACGCAAACGTAATCATGTGTTCCGATCAAAAACAGGAACCCATGATTGTTCTTGCTCTTAAAAAAGGCGCAAAAGATTTTGTAGTAAAACCTTTTATGGCAAGTGATGTCATGCGTGCCCTCAAAAAGATTTTTAATGAATAGATTTCTTTTAGTTAAAGTAAGGGTGATCTCCATTCGGAGAACACCCCTTTTTTATTTCGTATATTTATATCAAGCATCAGATTAGACTGCTTACTATATAGCCCTTCTGCGAATGTAATAGTATCAATCTATAAGAGTAGGATTCTCTTCTACAACCCAGGGAAGACCATACTCATTAAGCATCTCCATGTACGGATCGGGATCAAACTCATCCGTAGTAAATACGCCGGGTTTCTTCCACTGACCTGTAACTACAAGAGCAGTACCTATCATAGCAGGAACACCTGTTGTGTAGCTAATAGCCTGACTTCCAAGCTCCTTATAGCATTCCTGATGATCACATACGTTATAAATATAGATTGTTCTCTCTTTACCGTCCTTGATGCCTCTGAAAATACAACCGATGTTTGTCTTTCCAACTGTTCTGGGGCCAAGACTTGCAGGATCAGGTAAAAGTGCTTTCAAAAACTGAATCGGCACTATTTCGCGTCCTTCGAACATAACAGGACTTGTTGAAAGCATTCCTACGTCTTCAAGGCATCTCATATGATCAAGATAGCTCTGTCCAAATGTCATGAAGAAACGAATTCTTTTTACTTCGGGGAAATTTCTGCCAAGAGCTTCGATTTCTTCATGATGAAGCAGATACATGTCCTTTTTACCAACCTGGGCAAAATCATATTCTCTCTTTATTTCCATGGGCTTTGTCTCAACCCAGTGTCCATCTTCCCAATAGCTTCCGTTTGCAGAAACTTCTCTTAAATTGATCTCAGGATTGAAGTTTGTAGCAAAAGCGTAACCATGATCTCCACCATTGCAATCCATGATGTCAATGTAATGAATCTCATCAAAATAATGCTTTTTTGCATATGCTGTAAATACAGAAGTTACACCAGGATCGAATCCTGTTCCTAAAAGAGCTGTAAGTCCGGCTTCCTTGAATTTGTCAAAATAAGCCCACTGCCAGCTGTAATCGAAGTATGCTGTAAATCCTTTCTCCTTACAACGCTTCTCATATATTTTTCTCCACTCAGGATCATCAGTGTCTTCGGGCTCATAATTGGCAGTATCAATATAGTCAACCTTACATGCAAGGCATGCATCCATTATTGTGAGATCCTGATAAGGAAGTGCAACGTTAAGCACTGCATCAGGCTTATAACTGTTTATTACTCTCTTTATATCTTCTACATCATCTGCGTCAACGGTATCCGTCGTGATTTTAACAGGAGTACCTGCCTTTTCAAGTTTTTCCTTAAGCGCATCACACTTAGAAACAGTTCTTGAAGCTATGCACATCTCAGTAAATACTTTACTGTTCTGTGCGCATTTCTGAATTGCAACCTGTGCTACTCCGCCACAGCCAATAACTAATAATCTGCTCATAATTTCTCCTTTACCTTGACATTGCTTCTTCTTCCTGAAGAAGATCCTCAACATATTTTGGAAGCATAAAAGCTCCTTTATGAAGATGTGTTGTATAATACCATGTCTTTATATTTCTCTCATCCCATCTGTCAGGATTGAAATCCTTTAGAGGATGATACTTTTTGCTGGCAAATCCAAAAAGCCAGTACCCAGCTGGACAGGTGGGTATATGAGCCTGATATACTCTGTTGACAGGGAATACTCTGTATGCCTTCCTGTGCATAGCTCTGCAGCTCTCCTCATCTTCATCATAGAAAGGGCTTCCATGCTGATATACCATTATTCCGTCATCATGAAGTGCCTTGTAACAGCTTCCGTAAAATTCCTTAGTAAAAAGTCCGGCTTCATGTCCAAGAGGCTCTGTTACATCATTTATTATAAGGTCATACATATCTTCGCATTTTCTAAGGAACTTCAATCCATCCTGATAATAGATATGCACTCTGTCATCATCAAGTCCACAGGCGTTGTCAGGGAAGTACTGCTTACATACCTCTACAAACATGCTGTCAGGCTCTACAACATCAATTACCTTGATCTCATCATAGTAGCTCAGCTCTCTGGCCACCCCGCCATCACCTCCGCCAAGTACCAGCACTCTCTGTACCTTTGGATGAACAGCCATGGGTACATGAACAATCATTTCGTCATAAGTAAACTCATCTTTTTCAGAGAAGATAATATTACCATCCGATGCAAGAAACTTACCAAATTCCGGTGAATCAAATACGTCAATCCTTTGAAATTCACTAGAGCCTGAAAATAATTGCTTACTTAATCTGATATTTATTTTCACATTATTGGTATGCATTTCACCAAACCAATAGTCCATCTGTGGCATCTTGTTTCCTCCATTAAATAAACAGACTTAATATATTAAAATCAGAAATCTATTTTAGTACCTGTAATTCTGATATATCTTCACTTTCAGGCCCCTGCATTGAGCATCCTTTTTCCATTGCAGTAAGAATATAATCAAGTATCTCCTCGGTAACTACTTCTCCTGGTGAAATGATAGGTATTCCCGGAGGATAACACATTACTGATTCAGCACTTATTCTTCCAACTGTTTCTTTTATAGGAAGTGATACCTTTTCAGCATAAAAAGCTTCCTGTGGAGTAGCCTTTACTATAGGTGTTACATATTCTGCTGAGAAGAATTCCTGCTCAGGTTTTGCATACAATCTTCTTATATCTGACAATGCTCCTGCAAGTCTCTCTATATCCTGGAGCCTGTCACCGATAGAAATGTACGCCATTACATTAGAAAGGTCACCAAATTCCATCTGAATGTCATATTCATCACGGAGGAGATCATAAACCTCTATACCGGTCAGCCCTACACCTCTTGTATTAACAACAAGCTTAGTCTCGTCAAAGTCATAGATGCTTCCACCATTAATCAGCTCGTGACCATACGCATAATAGCCGGGAATTTCATTAATCTCTTCTCTTGCATATTTTGCCATTGCTGTAACCTTCTCAAAGCTGTCATGGCCATGAAGTGCCAGATTTCTTCTTGAAATATCAAGGCTTGATATCAGAAGATAGCTTGCGCTGGTGGTCTGTGTAAGATTAACTATTCTGCTTATATATCCAATATTTGCATTCTTACCACAAAGAAGAAGTGAGCTCTGAGTCAGGCTGCCTCCCGACTTATGCATGCTTATTGCGGCCATGTCAGCTCCTGCCCTCATACCACACAAGGGAAGGTTAGGTCCAAAATACAAGTGAGTTCCGTGAGCTTCATCAACAAGCGCCTTCATTCCATTCTCATGAGCCAGGTCAACAATTGCCTGAAGATTTGAACATATTCCATAATAGGAAGGATTATTGATTAAAATAGCCTTCGCATCAGGATTCTCTTTGATTGCAGCCTCAACATCAGAAATTTCCATGCCAAGAGGAATTCCTAGCTTGGTATCAACCTTAGGATCGATGTAAACAGGAACAGCTCCACATAAAATAAGCGCATTAATTGCACTTTTGTGAACGTTTCTTGGCATAATGATTTTTTCGCCATGCTTTACTGAGGACAATACCATAGCCTGTACAGCACTTGTTGTACCGTTAACCATTAAAAAAGCATGCTCAGCTCCAAAAGCATCTGCTGTAAGTTCTTCTGCTTCCTTTATTACAGAGACAGGATGACATAAATTATCCAAAGGTTTCATGGAATTAACATCAATTCCAACACACTGTTCACCTAGAAATCTCACTAACTCAGCATTACCACGTCCTCTTTTATGTCCGGGTACGTCAAATGGAACAACCCTCTGCTTTCTAAATCTTTCAAGCGCTTCATACACAGGCGCTTTTCTCTGACGATCCAGATCCAATTACTTTTTCCTCCTCTGTAACCAATAAATGAAATTTATCATAATAAATCGGATGCGGATACCATAAACGCCCCCAAGGACATGTACTAACGGTTTCCAGCTACTCCGTAACCACTAATTATATACGATAGAAAAAGGGCAGCATGCATATTTCGCATGCAGCCCTTCTAAACACTCATTAATCAGGCAAAATAATCTTAGCATAGATGCATTTAATGTCAAGCAAAATAAAGAATCTGTGCAGATTATTCGTAAATTAAATTGTATGGATGAACAAGCCACTTAAAAGCTTAGGTTCAAACCATGTTGACTTTGGAGGCATAAGTCTTCCAGCATCTGCTACAGCAAAGAGCTCATGAATGTCTGTTGGATACATAGCAAATGCTAAAACACAGTCATTATCGCATCTCTTCTCAAGTTCAGATAATCCACGGATTCCACCTACAAAATCAATTCTGGGATCATTCTTGGGATCACTGATATTTAAGAGAGGTGTAAGTACATGGTTCTGAAGAACGCTTACATCAAGCCCCTCTACAGCATCATCACTCTTAATATCATCGTGTGCATTTAATCTGTACCATTTATTTCCCAGATACATTCCGATCTCGCATTTTTGTGAAGGCTTAACCTGTCCGGCTTCCTCCTGAACATCAAACTTCTCGGATATTTTCTGAAGAAAATCTTCCTTAGACATTCCATTTAAATCCTTGATCACACGATTATAATCCATGATCATCAGCTCGCTATCAGGAAACAGTACAGATAAAAAGAAATCATATTCCTTGTTTCCATTAGCGTCAGGATCCTCAGCCCTTCTTTTCTTTGCAACTTTAACCGCAGAAGCGCATCTGTGATGACCATCTGCTATATAGATGCTGTCCATACCCTTAAAAGCTTCAGCTATGGTTTCTATCTCATTATCCTTATCAATAATGAAAACTCTGCTTTTTATTCCATCTTTGGTCACAAAGTCATAAAGGGGTTCATCCTCAGCCTTGACTCTGTTTATCACCTTTCTTATGGAATCATTTTCTCTATAGCATAAAAAGATTGGTCCTGTCTGAGCATCACATGAATCTACATGATGTATTCTGTCAGCTTCTTTTTTTGCAAGAGTATTCTCATGCTTTTTAATAACATTATTATCATAGTCATCTACAGAGCTGCATGCCACGATACCTGTCTGAACTCTGCCGTTCATGGTCTGTTCATACAGATAATAGCAAGGCTTTTCATCATGTATGAAAATTCCATTTTCAATCTTTTCCCAAAGCATATCATGTGCCTTCTGATAAACATCTTCAGCATACATATCATGATCTTCCGGAAATTGTGTTTCAGGTCTGTCTATTGCAAGAAATGACATTGGTTCACGCTCAACCTCAGCTCTCGCTTCCTCTCTGTTGTAAACATCATAAGGAAGTGCTGCAACTCTATCAGCTATGTCTTTTCTTGGTCTATATGCAGCAAAAGCTCTTACGTCAGCCATTTTTATACATCCTTTCTTACTACACGAACACGTATTACATCATCAATGTCCTGGATTTCCTTAACAAGGTCATCAGAAATACTACTTTCAACATCAATAATAGTATAAGCGAAATCACCTCTGGATTTATTTGTCATATTTGAAATATTGTAATTCGCATTTGCAAGTACCTGAGTAAACTTACCAATCATACCTGCAACATTCTTATGGATAATAGCAAGTCTGGGACCTGTGCAAATGCCCTGCTCACAGCGCGGCATATTAACAGAATTCACGATATTACCATTTTCAAGGTAGTCCTTCATCTGTAACACTGCCTTAATAGCGCAGTTATCTTCTGACTCCTCTGTAGAAGCTCCAAGGTGAGGAATAACGATACAATCATCATGACCTGCAGTTACTGTGTTCGGGAAATCAGTTACATATTTTCTGATCTTACCTGAGTTGATTCCAGAAAGGACATCTGTTTCATTGCATAAGATATCTCTTGCAAGATTGAGAATAATAACGCCCTTCTTCATCTTTGCAATTGCTTCTGCATTGATCATTCCCTTAGTATTATCAAGTGCAGGAACATGAATTGTGATTATGTCACATTTCGAATAGATATCATCAACGTTGGTAACGTGCTTTACATCTGATGAAAGGCTCCATGCTGCATCTACGGAAAGATAAGGATCATAACCGTATACTTCCATGCCCAGATTTCTTGCTGCATTTGCAACTCTTACTCCGATAGCACCAAGACCTATGATACCGAGCTTCTTACCAGCAATCTCTGTTCCAGCAAATTTCTTCTTTGTCTTCTCAGTAAGCTTTGCAATTTCAGGATCTCCGGCATTTGCTCTTACCCATTCAACACCACCGATGATATCACGGGAAGCAATAAGCATTGCTGCTATTACCATCTCCTTAACACCGTTTGCATTAGCTCCGGGAGTATTAAATACTACTATACCTTCCTCTGCACATCTGTCTACCGGAATATTATTAACACCGGCGCCTGCTCTTGCAATTGCAAGAAGATTATCAGAGAACTCCATCTCATTCATATTAGCGCTACGGACAAGAATTCCGTCTGCATCATCCACATTATCTACTGCCGAGTACTGATCTGTGAAATTATTTAAACCTACTTTTGCGATAGGATTTAAGCATTTATATTTAAACATTTTGTTTTCCTTTCAATAATTTATTAAGTCAAATTTCTGAAAAATTATGAATTTGCTTTTTCAAATGTTTCCATAAAGTCTACAAGTTTCTGTACACCTTCCTTAGGCATAGCGTTATAAATGCTTGCACGCATACCACCAACTGTTCTGTGTCCCTTAAGACTTACAAGACCATTTGCAGTTGCCTCTGCGATGAATTTTGCGTTAAGGTCATCATTACCTGTAACAAACGGTACATTCATCAGAGATCTGTCCTCAGGTCTTACTGTTCCTTTGAACATCTTGCTGTTATCAAGGAAATCATAAAGAAGCGCTGCTTTCTCTTCATTTCTCTTTTTCATCTCCTCAAGACCACCCTGAGCTTTGAGCCATTTAAACACAAGACCGCACATATAAATAGCCCAGCAGTTAGGTGTATTGTAAAGAGATCCGTTGTCAGCCTGAGTCTTCCATTTAAGCATTGTAGGAACAAAATCAGGAACATCATCTCTGATAAGATCTTCTCTTATGATACTGATTACCAGTCCTGCAGGTCCTACATTCTTCTGAACGCCGCCGTAAATAACACCGTAATCATTTACATTTACAGGCTCAGATAAGAAGCATGAAGATACATCGGATACAAGAATGTGTCCTTTAGTATTAGGAAGCTTCTTGAACTTTGTTCCATAAATTGTATTATTCTCGCAAATATATACATAATCAGCGTCTTCCGGAATATCCAGATCAGAGCAATCAGGAATATATGAGAAAGTCTTATCTGCACTTGAAGCAACTTCGACCACTTCTCCATACTTCTTTGCTTCTGCCATTGCCTTTTTAGCCCACTGTCCGGTAACTATATATGCTGCCTTTTTATTCTGCATAAGGTTCATTGGTACCGCTGCAAACTGCTGACTTGCACCGCCCTGAAAAAATAGAACTTTATAATTATCAGGAATATTCATAAGATCGCGGATATCCTGTTCAGCTGTCTGAATAACCTGATCAAAGGCCTTGGATCTGTGGCTCATCTCATTAATTGACATTCCACTTCCGTTATAATCAAGCATCTCTGCTGCAGCCTGTTTTAAAACCTCTTCCGGAAGTACTGCCGGACCTGCACTAAAATTGTAAACTCTGGACACTGTTTTTTCCTCCTGTGATAAAAAAATATTTGGCAAACACAAATTTAATTTTTTATTTTTTTAGAACTCGAATCTTTGATTTAAAAATAATTTAAATCACAAATATTTTTTTGTCAACTGTATATTCCATAATTAATGTTATTTAATATTTTTAAAAGAAAAAACTCCTAAATTTCATTAGAAATTCAGGAGTTTTAATTTAGTAATAAAGCAATACAGGTACGCCAACTTCAACTTGATTATACAGTTTTTCCATGAGATCAAGTGGTGAATTTATGCATCCATGAGAACCGGAACGTTTGTAAATTTCGCCACCAAATTCCTTTCTCCAGGTGGCATCATGTATCCCTATTCCCTTATTAACACCAAGCCAATAATTTACAAATGAAGCATAGTCAGCACCTCGTAAAATTGTGTGATATCGCTTATTGTAAATGTGGTAAAGTCCTACAGGAGTACCTCTTCCGAGGCCGATATTACCGGTTACAATGTCATACTCAATACAGATTTTTCCATTCTTGTAATATCTAAGATGCTGATTACCCATATCAACAAGAATATATTCCTTACCAAGCTCAGCACCATCCAAAACTAATGATTTATTGGGAAGAGCTATTTCAGACACAGCAGGTCCGGCACCATCAATAGAATTTACGAAATTCTCATATTCCTTATTCTCATCATATAGCTTTCCGTTCTTGTTGCCGCTGACATAAATGAGACCTTTGCCATCTTTCTGATATCTTTCTATACATTGATTTGTATCTATCTCAGCCAGCTTGTCACAGATAAAATCGTATACATTGGAGCAGCTTAAAAGAATATTACCATCTTTATCAGTTACAATATTCTCTTCGACACGATAATCTCTTGGAAACTCTATTACCTTATCACCTGCAATAAAGTAACCATTTCCCGGATTTTCCTCGCTCTTTTCTTCATCAATAGCCTTATCCAACTCATCAAGAGTGATCATCCATTCAGTGATATCAGACGGAGCGGCACTTATTTTATTTTCGGCTATCCTAATCGAAGCATCGTTATTTTGAACTTTATCTATTCTCTCAAACAGATCATAGACCTTCATGTCGTCCTCTGTCGCTTTTATATCATCATAAAAGTCAGATAACGAGCTCACATCAGCTTCATACTTTTTCTGATAAACAGCATCTTTCACAAAATCATAAACTTTACGGAAATTAGCCGTCTTTTCAGAGGATGTTTCCAAATAATATCCGCTATCATTTTTCTTTAGCTGATAATATGGCTTATCTGTTACATCAAACAGATTCCATTCAAGCAATATTTTTTCAAGCTTTTCCTCATCAAAAGAAGGACTGCCCGGGATTTCACGATTCTTTGATATAAATAAATTTTCTCCCCAAATAAATGGATTTTGGGAATCCATTATATTTTTAAGCTCATCATAGTAATCGATACTAAAATCAATAGAATCTGAATTGATGAAGTACTTTTCCCCATCGGCAGCTGAAACAACAATACCATTGTAAAAGGTATTGTTCTTCAGCTCATTATTGGCCTCATTCACTGTCTTACCGGTACAATAAACATGATTGATCCATGTACCGTAAGCAAAGCTTCCGCTGTAGTAAAAGCCCAACAGTAAATATATTGTTATAAAAGAACCCAAAGATAATGCCAGAACTAAATATAAAATTCCCCTCTTCTTCATACCTTATCCGGACAGTTATGCCCTGTCCTTTCCCTCTAAATCTTTCTCATCAAAAGCTTCACTTATTGATCCGCCGGGAGATACCATAGGAAATACCTTCTCATCCGGATCAACTGCAATATCGAGAAGTACAGGACCTTTCGCATCCAGAGCTTTTTTAAGGGCAGGAAGAACCTCATCCTTCTTTGTAACTCTGATTGCCATACATCCAAGTGCTTCAGCAACTTTACAATAGTCCACTTTGTCGGTAAGAATGGTATTTGAATAGTGCTGATTATAATACAAGTTTTGCCACTGCCTTACCATACCAAGAACCTGATTGTTTATAACTACCTCAATCACATGAATATTATATCTGCTGGCAGTTGCCAGTTCGTTCATATTCATTCTGAAGCATCCGTCACCTGCAATATTTACTACAGTCTTTTCAGGCATGCCAACCTTTGCACCAATGGCTGCGCCAAGTCCATATCCCATAGTTCCAAGGCCACCGGAGGTGAGGAAAGTTCTGGGATGCTTGAATTTGTAGAATTGCGCAGTCCACATCTGATGCTGTCCTACATCAGTTGAAATGATAGCTTCACCATCAGTTAATTTATCCAAAGTCTCAATTACATAAGGACATGTAAGAGATTCTTTGTCATAATTAAGCGGGAACTTCTTCTCATATTCTTTAATATGAGCAATCCATTCAGAATGATTCTGCTGGGTAAGCTTATCATTGATTTTCTCAAGCACTTCCTTAAGGTCACCCACTATATAATAATCAGTACGTATATTCTTATTGATCTCTGCAGCATCTATATCAATCTGCAGTATCTTTGCTTTCTTAGCAAAAGTCTTGGCATTTCCTATAACACGATCAGAGAATCTCGCTCCAAGAGTAATCAAAAGATCGCATTCACTGACACCAAAGTTAGAAGTTTTAGTGCCATGCATACCAATCATACCGGTATAGAGGCTGTGATGACCATTAAACGCGCCTTTTCCCATAAGTGTATCGCATACAGGTGCCTGAATTCTCTCAGCAAATGTGAGCAGTTCATTATTAGCACCTGAAATAACAGCACCACCACCGACATATATAAATGGTCTTTTAGCGTGCTCAATCATCTTAACTGCTGTAGCAATATCATCTTCAGTATACTTTAACGGTCTGTCCTTATGAACAGGTTCTGAGAATTTATAATCGCATTTTGCTGCTGTTACATCCTTAGTAATATCAACAATTACAGGTCCCGGTCTTCCGCTCCTTGCAATATCAAATGCTTTTCTTATAGTATCTGCAAGCTGTTTTATGTCCTTAACAATATAACCGTGTTTTGTTATAGGCATGGTTATACCTACGATATCTACCTCCTGAAAGGTATCTTTACCAAGCAACGGCAGATTTACATTACAGGTAATTGCAACCATAGGAACTGAGTCCATATATGCAGATGCAATACCTGTCACAAGGTTTGTAGAGCCCGGGCCGCTGGTTGCAAGGCAAACGCCAACTTTTCCTGTTGCTCTTGCATATCCGTCCGCAGCATGTGATGCGCCCTGCTCATGTGACGTTAAAATGTGCTTTATCTGATCCTGTTGCTTATATAATTCATCGTAAACATTTAAAATTGTTCCCCCCGGATAACCAAAAACAGTATCTACTCCCTGTTCTTTAAGGCATTCCAGTACAATCTGTGCTCCTGTAAGCTGCATTTAAATATTGCTCCTTTTCTCAACCTGCTTTTTTATTATTTTATTTCAAGAATTGCTCCTCTGTTACCACTTGTAACCATCTTTTCATATCTGGAAAGATATCCTGTTGTGATTTTGGGTTCTCTGGGAGTCCACTCAGCTCTTCTCTTAGCAAGCTCCTCATCAGATACCTTCATATCGAGTTTATTGTTATTAATATCGATAGAAATAATATCTCCCTCTTTTACAAGTGCAATCGGTCCCCCAACAGCTGCTTCAGGTGATACATGGCCTATTGAAGCGCCTCTGCTTGCGCCCGAGAAGCGTCCGTCTGTGATAAGTGCTACAGTTGAACCAAGTCCCATACCTGCAATTGCAGAGGTAGGATTAAGCATTTCCCTCATGCCGGGACCGCCCTTAGGACCTTCGTATCTGATAACTACCACATCACCTTCTACTATCTTTCCACCAAGAATTGCAGCGATAGCATCTTCTTCACAATCAAATACTCTTGCGGGGCCTTCATGTACCATCATCTCAGGAACAACTGCCGATCTCTTTACAATGCCGGTATCAGGAGCAAGATTCCCCTTAAGAACAGCGATACCGCCGTTTGGCATATATGGATTATCTATCGGTCTTATAACTTCCGGATCAAGATTATGAACATTCCTTATATTCTCGCCCACAGTTTTTCCTGTGCAGGTTAGCAGATCAAGATGAAGCAGATCCTTCTTTGCGAGCTCGCTCATTACCGCATAAATACCGCCTGCCTCATTAAGATCTTCCATGTAAGTAGGACCTGCAGGTGCAAGATGGCAAAGGTTTGGTGTTCTGTCGGAAATCTCATTTGCCATCTCCATATTGATCTCTATACCTGCCTCATGAGCAATTGCCGGCAGATGAAGCATGGTGTTTGTAGAGCATCCCAGCGCCATATCCATGGCAAGAGCATTCTCAAAAGCTTCCTTTGTCATGATATCTCTGGGACGAATATTATTCTTAACAAGCTCCATGATCTGATATCCTGCCTTTTTAGCAAGTCTTATGCGCGCAGAATATACCGCAGGAATAGTTCCGTTACCTCTAAGGCCCATTCCTATAACCTCTGTAAGACAGTTCATGGAATTAGCAGTATACATTCCTGAACATGAACCACAGGTAGGACAAACCTTTTCTTCAAATTCAGACAGTTCTTCATCAGTCATTTTTCCAGCTGATACACTGCCTACTGCCTCAAACATTGAACTTAATGAGCGTTTTTTACCGTGCACACGTCCTGCCATCATAGGACCGCCTGAGCAGAAAATAGTGGGAATATTTACTCTGGCAGCAGCCATAAGAAGTCCGGGAACATTTTTATCACAGTTGGGAATCATTACCATTCCATCGAAAGCATGAGCCATTGCCAGACACTCAGTACTATCTGCAACAAGATCTCTTGTTACGAGTGAATACTTCATTCCTACATGTCCCATTGCAATACCGTCACATACAGCTATAGCCGGTACGATTACGGGCATTCCGCCAGCCTCGGCAACACCAAGCTTTACTGCCTGTGCAATTCTGTCCAACTCCATATGTCCCGGAATTATATCACTCTGAGAGCTTACTATACCAATAAGAGGCTTTTTCCTCTCTTCAGCTGTGAAGCCAAGTGCATTAAACAAGCTTCTGTGAGGTGCCTGTTGAAGTCCTTCCATTACGCGATCACTGTTCATAAAAAACCTCCTTAATAATATCTTTAGCGGATCCGCTTAAGATAAATCTCTAACGTTCCACAATTTTCATAATTTATACTATCTCTCTTATCTTTTATATAAAACAAAGTTCTCATTCTCATAAAAGATAAAATAGTTAGCATTTACATAGTCCCAGGGTATTGTTTCATAGGTCTGATAAAATTTCCATAAGTCCGGCCCATTATAGCCTTCATACATCATATTTTTATCGACAAGAATATAATCACAATCCGTTATATCATAATTTTCGCAATCAATTCCCCATCCGAATTTAAGCAGAAATTGCTGATCACAATCAATGGCACATATCTTTTTAGCACTCGTGGGATGTGCAATATAGAGAGCGTTATAACAATTGGTTTCTCTTTTGCCGAGCTGATTATGATAATCCGGTCTTAAAATCATTACAACTGACATTACGACCATCATTAAAACAGGTAATGAAACTATAATATTTTTCAGCCCCCTGCTCTTCTCCCTTTTCCTGAGTAAGTATCTTAGCTTTACGCTTAAATGCTCAAGCACAAAAGCAAATGACATGGCAGAAAGAACTCCTGCATAGGAAAATACACGAAAATATGGTAATTTAGCCTGAATAATAAGCATAATAGGATAGCCGATTATATTAAACACCATAAGCAGATTAAAAATTGTTCTGCTGTTTTCAAAATGTCTTATACACTCAAATATCAGAATAATACTTGCGCTTATTATAAAAAAATACGTAACAGCATTTAAACCCGGATAATTATATCCGCATAAGCCTCTTGCCCAATTTAAAAGATTCTGGATATAGCCATTCCTGCTTACACTTTGTATATAAGGCTGAGAGAGCATATAATCAATACCCGTAAAAGAAGCCTTGAACGGATGTGTAAGTATTAGTCTGACATGTGACATACCATAAAATACACTGCTCTCATCCTTAACAAGAAGATTCGATCCAATTGCAAGCCATATAACAAGATAAAGGACAAACACGATCAGCGCGCTGATAAGCCCTGTGATAATACAGTTCTTTAGTATTTTATAATATCTTGAAGTCCAAATCTGACCTCTATTGTCATACGTTCTGTAGCCATTTACAACCAGAAAGAAACCTGCTGCAAGGCATGATGGTATAACCCAGTAAATACTGCTTGGCAATGTGTATAAACCCAGTACCAATGCAGTTCCAAAAGCAATGTAATCAAAAAGCTTAAACTCACCAGATCTGCATATAATCGTCAGCTGCCTTATAGTAATTAGAAAACAGGTCGTTGCAAGAGTATATCCTCTTCCCTGAACCGACATTTCATTAACAAGCATATTGGAAAAATACAAAAGCATAGCTCCATATGCATACCAATCATCAAAAAAACGTCTGCCCAGCCTATAAACAAGAAAAGGGTTTAAAACAGCACAAAAGAAAGATATTCCCCTCAGCCCCATATATGAATTGCCGAATAAGTCGAGTATAGATGAAAGCACTGAATACCCTACGTGATTATTCGGAAGCGGCCAATGAATAGCCGCATATACAGGTCCTCTGCTTATAAAATAATAATATGTATATAATTCATCATACCAGGGAGTCAGATAAGTGGAGCGCCAGATATAGTAAAAGAACATAGCTATCACTGTAAGCACAACCACCATATCTATAGGTTCCTGGGGCAGATAATCATATAAAGTTAAGTCATCTTCAGATTCTTTCGATTCGCGAAGCAATTATATCTCCCATCTTAGAGCATCCACACTTTTTACTCTCATCAATGCTCTCATCACCACGAATAAGATCTACAGTTCTATAGCCATCTTCAAGAGCCTTTTTTACTGCATCTTCTATGCTTTGAGCCTCTTTATCAAGCTTGAACGTGAATTTTAGCATCATAGCTGCTGACAAAATTGTGGCAATAGGATTGGCAATATCCATGCCTGCTATATCCGGTGCACTTCCATGACTTGGTTCATATAATCCAAAACTGGTCTCATTTAAAGAAGCGCTTGGAAGCATACCTATTGATCCGGTAATCATACTTGCCTCATCAGAAAGGATATCTCCAAACATATTCTCAGTTAATACAACATCAAACTGAGAAGGATCCTTAACAAGCTGCATTGCACAGTTATCAACAAGCATATGTGAGAGCTTTACTTCCGGATAGTCTGCTGCTACTTCCTCAACCACCTTTCTCCAAAGTCTTGAGGAATCAAGTACATTCGCCTTATCAACACTTATTACGCTTTTGGATCTCTGCATTGCTACTTCGAAGGCTTTGATTGCAATTCTTCTTATCTCGCTCTCTTTATAAACAAGCGTATCGGTTGCAACAAGCTCACCATCGACTTCTTCAGTTTTCCTGTCACCAAAATACAATCCGCCTGTTAATTCTCTCATAATAAGGAGATCAAAGCCCTTATCTGATGTCTCTGCTTTAAGCGGACATGCATCCTGAAGCTGATCATATAAAAAAGCTGGTCTTAAATTTGCAAATAGATTTAAGGATTTTCGAAGCGCAAGAAGTCCGGCTTCGGGTCTAAGAGACGGTTCAAGTTTATACCAGGGTGAAGTAGAAGTGTTTCCACCAATTGAACCCATCAAAACGGCATCTGCTTTTCTGCAGGCCTCGATTGTTTCTTCAGTAAGAGGTTTACCATAGGCGTCAATAGAAGCTCCGCCCATAAGAACATCAGTAAACTCTATTTCATGGCCGTAAACAGAGCAGACTTTATCAAGAACTTTCTTAGCCTCTGCTACAATTTCCGGTCCTATACCATCACCCGGTATACAGGTTATCCCCATTTTCATATTTTTTCTCCTCTTTAAACTATATGTTTATATTTGACTCATTATGGTCAAATACAAATCTGCAAGTGTGAAAGGTATGCACGCTGGCGGTAACCAACTCCCCATATAGTTACAGCCGGCAAAAATAAAGTTCGCCGGCTGTCCACGTTATAATGCAGACTGAAACCAGTCCTCTTTTAAGTTACTTTTTATCGTCTTTTGAGCTGTCCTTTACAGCATCCTCAGGCTTCTCAACTTCAACAATAGCTTCCTTAACCATAGGAATACGACAGTTCTTGTTATTACCAAATTCAACGATTACTGTAGATGATTCATCATCAATATCAATTACTGTTCCGATGAATCCACCGGTAGTTCTGACACTGTCACCAACAGCAAGCTGGGAAAGAATCTGTGCCTTCTGCTTCTGTTCCTTTCTCTGTGGACGAATCATGATAAAATAAAGTACCGCAAAAATTGCAATATAAACCACAATTATCATAATGCTTCCGGTACCATTTACAGCCCCGGCACTTTCAAGGGCCATTCTGTTCACAAAACTCATATCAACCTCCAAATTACCTTTTATTAAACATATGTAGTATCTTACAATTAATAGCCTTTTTTAACAAGTAACAATTTAACCCTTTTTCCATCCCTTTGCTATATCATAACGCTCAGTCGGCTCCTCTGAATCGTATTCAAGCATTGCATTCAGGGTATTTTTCTTAAAAGCTTTGTAGCAGCCTGCATCCAGGGCGTTTCTTATATCTTCCATAAGATGATTATAGAAATACAGGTTATGCAGAACACAAAGTCGCATACCAAGCATTTCTCCTGCCTTAAGAAGATGTCTTATATATCCTCTTGAATATCTTCTGCATGCAGGACAATTACAACCTTCTTCAATCGGTCTGTCATCAAGCTCATACTTGGCATTCATCAGATTAATATGACCTCTCTTTGTATAAAGATGCCCATGTCTGCCGTTTCTGCTGGGATATACACAGTCAAAGAAATCGATTCCTCTGTCAACAGCTTCAAGAATATTGGCAGGTGTACCAACTCCCATAAGATAAGTGGGTTTATTTTCAGGCAGATGCTCAGTAACAATGTCAAGTACGTGATACATCTCCTCATGGGTCTCGCCTACGGCAAGTCCGCCAACAGCATATCCGTCAAGCTCCATTTCTGATATACGCTTTGCATGTTCTATTCGAAGATCTTCAAATATTGCTCCCTGATTGATTCCGAAAAGAAGTTGATTTTTATTAATGGTATCAGGAAGTGAATTAAGTCTGTTCATTTCATCCTGACAACGCTTTAGCCATCTTGTAGTTCTGTCAACAGACATTTTCACATATTCATGATCTGCCCTGGCAGAAGGACATTCATCAAATGCCATAGCGATGGTTGAAGCGATATGAGACTGAATCCTCATACTTTCCTCAGGGCCCATAAAAAGTTTATGTCCGTCAATGTGTGATCTGAAGTACACTCCCTCCTCTTTAATCTTTCTGTTTTCAGAGAGAGAAAAGACCTGAAATCCGCCTGAATCAGTTAAAATAGGCTTGTTGCAGCTCATAAACTTATGTAGTCCGCCCATTTTATAAATAACATCATCACCGGGACGAAGATGCAAATGGTACGTATTTGAAAGCACAACCTGAGTATCGATCTGTTCAAGATCCTCTGTCGAAACTGCGCCCTTAATTGCTGCAACGGTTGCAACATTCATAAAAACAGGAGTCTGAATGGTTCCATGAACAGTCTCAAATTCTGCTCTTTTCGCCATTCCCTCTTTTTTTAAAAGCTTATACATATAATTCCTTTCGTAAATAGATTTATTATCTTCCAGGGATTTTGAAGGATTATCCTATGCTATAAAAAGGATTTTGTTTGCAAAATCCTCGCGCGCGATCGGTATTGCGAAGCAATTAAATACCTTTCCGCGAGCTGCGCATCCCACGGAGTGCTTTTATCATGTAGGAAATCGAACAGATTTTCCTATATGATAAAAGAAGCTGTCGTATATTATACAACAGCCCCCAAACTAATCATACAAATAATTATCCCAAAATTCTTCCAGACAAAGATTCTCATTATACATAATCGTAGCAGCATCAACACCGACATACCTGAAATGCCATGGTTCATACTCGATACCGGTTATGTTTTCCTTGCCCTTAAGATAACGCACGACAAAACCGTATTTATAGCTGTTATCAGCCAGCCATTTACCTTCTGCCGTATCGCCAAATCCTTCATCAAGATTATAATATGTTCCACATACAATATCAAATGCAAGTCCTATCTGATGCTCAGAAGCCCCGGGAACAGTTACTGCCTGGGATGACGCATTATATGCTTCCATATAAGAAAGTCCTGCTTCAAGATAATTGTTTATTTTTCTTGAAAACAGATTCTCCTGCCTTGCGCTGTCTCTATAGGGAGAACAAATGGCAAGGTTTATACCGTCTGCTGCAGCTGCCTTGAGCAGAGCCTTAAGTGGTGACAATACTCTCTCATCGCATTTCATAGTATCATCAATTTCACCCAGCGGAAATTCATAATTATCCGGAATAGGATGTTGTTTATTTACAAGTATTATTTTCCAATCATCCTTATCGAATTTCTCGTTCTGCTTTTCTTCATTATCTACGTATTCAGAATCTGAAGAATCTTCAAGATTCTCAATATCTCCTGCAAGCAAAAATCCTTCCTTAAGTTCCTGATCTTCCGAAACATTCGTATCTTCTTCACTTAGAATTTTGTCTTTATCAACAGGACTGATCTGCGCAAGTTCTGCCTCAGACTCCGGTAAAACCTCTTCCAGGGAATCAGCTATAAAATACTCCGTGTCTTCATCTTCAGTAAAATCTGTTACAAAGCTGACGTTAAGCCCAATTGCTTCAGGATAAGTAAAACTACTAATAGAAATAAAGAAAAAAAGAATTGACGCTAGACATGTATATCTCTTAGCATTGCTGCAAAAATGAAGTGCTATCCTATACAGTATCAATGCCACTATTGCATAGAACGTACCCAAAAATCTTAAATACTTATGTTTTCTGTTAAAAGTGCGGACATTATCCATGACCTTATCTTTAAAGGTCGGTCCCATCTGTAAATGATTCGCACGCATTCCCTCATAACCTCATAAAATATAATCCAATTACTATTATACCTCTTTATTTCAAATTTTAAATAAAAAATTAAGAATATTTTAAGAAATACCACAATAATTAGAAAAAATCAAGGTTTTTAGTTTGATATAAAGCTTATTCTGTGCCAAAATAGAAAGAACTAATTGACAAAAGGGGAAATGATAATAATGAGCGGTTCAGTTTTCGGTAACAACATAACAATCACAACCTGGGGTGAATCACATGGGAAAGCGTTGGGAGTCGTATTAGATGGCTTTCCTGCAGGAATGCCTTTAAATAAGGCTGATATCCAGGTATTTATGGACAGACGTAAACCCGGATCCTCCGTCGTTACTACTCCCAGGAAAGAGGATGATGAAGTAGAAATCCTCTCCGGAATATTTGAAGGCAAAACCACTGGTACACCTATCTCTCTTATTGTAAAAAACACCTCCCAGAGATCCGGTGATTATTCTGAAATTGCAGAGTATTACAGACCCGGACATGCCGATTATGGTTTTGATGTCAAATATGGCTTTAGAGATTACAGAGGAGGCGGCAGATCATCCGGCCGTGAAACCATAGGTCGTGTCGCTGCAGGCGCAATATGTCAAAAGCTTTTAAAGAAAATTGGAATTGAGGTCACTGCCTACACAAAATCAATCGGTGATGTGGAGGCTGATACTTCTAATATAGATAAATCAGTTGTACTTAGCACTATTACAGCCATGCCTGATGCCAAGGCTGATAAGAAAGCCGTTGAACTTATAAATAATTGCAGAAAAAAGGGTGATTCAGTCGGTGGCGTTATTGAATGTGTCATAAAAGGAATGCCAGCCGGAATAGGTGAACCTGTTTTTAACAAGCTTGACGCCATGCTTTCTCATGCTGTCATGAGTATCGGTGCTGTCAAAGCGGTAGAAATCGGTGATGGCATCAATGCATCAGCAGCCTACGGAAGCCAGAATAATGATTCGTTTTCATTTGATCAAAATCATAATGTTATAAAGAAGACAAACCATTCCGGAGGTATTCTTGGCGGTATGAGTGATGGTTCAGACATTATTCTGAGGGCTCATGTAAAACCCACTCCAAGCATATCCTCTACTCAGACAACAATAAATAGAAGCGGCGATGAAATTGAGGTGAACATAAAGGGACGCCATGACCCTGTTGTGGTCCCAAGAGCTGTTGTAGTTGTTGAGTGCATGTGTGCATTTACAATACTTGATCTCCTCATTTCAAATATGCATTCTAAAATGACATACATAACAGATTTTTACGGTAATGACATTTAAGTGTTACAGTGAACTCTTACTTATCCAACAGTCATGTAGGAAATCCAACGGAATTTCCTACAGAACAAAGAGTCGCTCGCGACTCTTTGCGCGCTGGTGCGCGCAAGCTTTAGCTTGCAAAATTCATCTGCGCACCAGTCGCATCCATAGCGGAGCGCTTTTTATTCAATAGGAAATCCGAAGGAATTTCCTATTGAATAAAAAAAGTGGGCTTTCAACTCAGAAAGTCCACTTTTTATTATCCTTATAATATTATCGAAATCTTTATCTTACCTTAACTCTCTGACCAAGCTTATGGAATATGATACAGTTCGGTCTGTCTACCTCAAGCTCAGGTCCATTCATTACAAGAGTATTGTTGTCAAAATCAACGTTGAAAAATGTCATTGTACTTGATTCCTGATTAAGTGAAACAAGATGCTTATTATCAGGGAACAGGCAAGCGTCCTTAGGATATTCTCCTGAAATAGGAAGTTCAATCTTTTTGGTAAGAAGTCCTGTTTCCTTATCTACCTTGTAAATAACAACATTGTTCTCGCCTGCAACAGAGCTTACAAGATAATTGTAATCATCTGAGAATTTAAGCGCACTGCTGGCTACACCTATTGTGTCCTGCTCATCAGAATTCTGAACTGACTGAATTTCTTCAAAGGAAGGTAATCCCTTTTCCTCAGAATACGTATAAACATTTATGCTGCACTGCTGTTCAAAAACAACATAAAGGAATTTTCCGTCCTTAGAGAACTGCATATGTCTCGGTGATGATTCCTGATCGCAGTGAATCACATCAATATCAGAAATCTTACCATGCTCAGTATCGAATTTGTAAACATTTACTCTGTCCATTCCAAGATCAGCTGCAAGGAGATATTTATTATCCTTGGTCACTTTTATACACTGAACGTGCGGTGTATGATTTCGTCCCGCAATGGTTCCAAGTCCCTTATGGAACTTCTCATCAGTGATCTCACCTATGCTTCCATCATCATTCAGCTTAAGTATTGTTACTTTACCGTCATGATATCCTGCACAAATAAGGAATCTGTCAAACTGATCCATATTTATATAGCATCCGCGCATACCATTAATTGATGCCTTATTGAGAATCGTAAGACTTCCATCATCCTCAATATGATAAGCTTCAACACCGGCATCTGTAATAGAGTAAAGTGTTTCCTTACTGTGTGACAGAACGATGTAAGAAGAATTTGTGATTTTTACTTTCTCCTTCTCAGTCATTCTTCCGTTTTTTACATCAACATCATAGATTCTGATACCATAGTTATCTTTTGATCCTGAAGTGTAGCTCGCAACATAAGCTACATATTTATCATTTTCATTAGCCATATCTGTCACCTCATGTTTAGTTATTTATAGATCCATGAATTCTTCAGAAATTCATAAATCGTATTGGACTAGATTTTTTGAACGCTATTCCTATTGCGCTCAAGAATTCATAGTTTAATTTTATGTTATTTTACAGAATTTGCAAGGACACTATAATTTTTTCTGTAGTTTCTGTTCATCTTGGAACAATCATACAATGAGATAAATCGTCCTTCACCAAAACGCATTACAGCAATATGAGCAATGCATCCTTTATCCAGAACAATTGCCGCAGCTTTCGCGTCATCTTCAGTATTTCCAAGGCAATACGCACCATCGTTATATGCAAAAACCGCATTTATATTTTTCTTTACACTAAGAGGTGTTCCTTCTGATGTGGGAATCCTCAAGCTGGTTCCGATAATCTGAGCAAAATCATCCAAAAGCGGCCTCATATGATTAACTCTTCTGGAGATAGTCATTACAGCCTCTGATTTATTATGAAAAATGTAGGAAATATCAGGTCTTTTCGAATATATCGTCTGATGAATAAGCTTAATTCGTTCAGGCGTATCGCTTCTTTGGTAAACTATTTTACCATCTTCCAGTTTACTTGAAAATCCTTCTTCTACATCATTTGAAATATCAGTCTTACAAATATTAAAGATATATTTCTTTGCAGCTATCTCAAGCTTAAGGGCCTCTTTATAGGCGTCGTTTGCATTATGACCAAATGCAACAATACCGTGATTAGCCATAATTATACTTCTTGCATCGGCATTTTTACTCGATGCCTCTTTTACATTATCTGCAAGCTTTTTAGTACCGGGCAGCGCATATTGTGCCACAGGAAAAACAACTTTCTTCTCTTTATGTTCTGCCTTTAAACGTTTCTTCCCCAGAGCCCCCACACAGGTAGCATATACCTGATGTGTGTGAATAATAAACTCCGCATCATTTCTTATGCTGTAGATTGCTGCGTGAACAAGGCTTTCACTGGAAGGTTTATAATCACCGGTATATGAATTATCCTCTATGGAAACTATAGGTAACATTTCCGGTGTCAGGTCCTCATATTTAATTCCGCTTGGTGTAATGAGATAATGCTTTTCATCAATCTTGGCACTTACATTCCCCCATGTTCTTACTATAAGTCCCTGTTCCAGAAGAGAGAGACAAGTCTCGATTATCTCCTCCCTTAATCTTTGTAATTCTTCTTTTGTCTTCATAAAAATAATCTTCCACTATTTTCTTATTTGTCCATCACCTGTGATGGCGTATTTATATGAGGTGAGCTCTTTAAGTCCCATAGGTCCTCTTGCGTGAAGCTTTTGAGTGCTTATTCCAATCTCAGCACCAAAGCCAAACTGAAAACCATCAGTAAATCTTGTTGAAGCATTTACATATACACAGGCAGCATCTATTCCCTTAAGGAACTTCTCAGCTGTTTCCTTATCCTCGGTTATAATGCTTTCAGAATGTCCGGTATTATATTTATTAATGTGTTCTATCGCTTCATCTACATTATTAACAGTTTTTACAGAAAGAATGTAGTCAAGATATTCCGTTCCAAAATCTGCCTCTGTAGCAGGCTTTGCATCAGTCAGGATCTTTATGGATTCCTCATCAGCCCTAAGTTCAACATTATTTTTAGCCATTTCTTCCTTGAATTTTGGAAGAAACTCTTCCATGATGTCCTTATGCACTACAAGAGATTCAGCGGCATTGCATACCCCTATTCTCTGAGTTTTAGCATTAATGATTATCGGAATAGCCTTATTTATATCAGCAGCCTTATCAACATAAATATGACAATTACCGCTTCCTGTCTCAATTACAGGAATCTTACTGTTTTCACAGACTGTTTTTATAAGTCTTGCACTTCCTCTTGGAATAATGACATCTACATATTCACGAAGTGCCAACAGCTCATTAACAGCACTTCTGTCAGTAAAGGGAATGAGCTGAATAAAATCTTTCGAATATCCTTCCTTTTCGATTGCATCACGAATTACATTAGTTATTGCCATATTGGATTCGATAGCATCAGAACCACCCTTCAGTATTACAACATTACCTGCTTTAAATGTCAGACTGAAAGCATCCGCAGTAACATTGGGTCTTGATTCATAGATAATCCCGATAACTCCAAGCGGTACTGAAACCTTTTTAATATTAAGTCCGTTTTCCAATGTCCAGTCATCCATGACTGTCCCTACAGGATCAGGTAGTCCTGCAACCTGTCTTATGCCTTCAGCCATATCATTAATACGGTTGTCAGTTAGTCTTAATCTGT
This sequence comes from Butyrivibrio sp. LC3010, assembly GCF_000424385.1. GTDB lineage: Bacteria > Bacillota > Clostridia > Lachnospirales > Lachnospiraceae > Butyrivibrio. The sequence goes on from NZ_AUJU01000002.1 coordinate 161,054, forward strand.
CAAGGAGTCCTTCATGCATGCCATTTGCAAGTCCTCGCTCTATATCACGTTCATTAGCAGTTAAGATATTAGCGGTGTTTTCAACCAGAGCATCAGCAACCTTTAAAAGAACCTGGTTTTTGCTTTCTTCGTCAAGCTTCAAAAGTTCAAACTTTGCATCAAAAGCCTTCTTACCCATGCTGTTTATAGTGTCTTTAATATTAGCTCCTGTACTCATAAACGTATTGTCTCCTTGTCTGTCAGTATTGTGGTCACCTTGACATCGTGTTTATTCATATAACATGATAAGTCTTCCTTTATAAGCTGGAAGTCATATCCTATTGCTGCACTTTTCATCATTCCATTAGTTAATTCATCACTAAAGCGTATCAGGAAATTGTCATAATACCCACCGCCATAACCTATTCTGTTTCCGGATTTATCAAAAACAAGTCCAGGAAGAATAACCAGAGTATTCTCTTTATTTGCGGTAAATATTTCAGAGTTATTATTTAAAGTCGGCTCAGGAATAGAATATTTTCCATCCTTCAATTCTGATCTTGAATTAATTCGCACAAATTCCATAACTCTATTTTTTATATCTGTTATTTTGGGGCAATAAACCTTTTTTCCATCAGCAATAGCCTTATCAATAATTGAAGTCGTATCCGCTTCGCCTTTGGCACTATAGTAGATAAGAATATTACTGGCATCTTTATACTCATAGGAATTTTGTATATTTAAAGATAATTTATCATCAAGCTTCTTCCTGATATCCTTATCCAAATTATCTCTCTTATTTTTGGCCATATCTCTGTAAAAACTTTTGCCGCTTCTATAATGAATTGCGATCTTTTCTGCAGTCCTGATTCCATCCATGGCAGCAGAAGTAATGCCACCTGCGTACCCCGCTCCTTCACCGCAAGGGTATAGACCTTCTATGCCGACTGCCTCGTAATTCTCATCTCTTGTCATTCTGACAGGTGATGAGGTTCTAGCTTCTACACCTGAAAAGATTGCTTCGTCTGAATCAAATCCTTCAATCATTCTGCCAAAATGACCCATTCCTTCAATAATGGATTTGTTGATGTCATCAGGCAGTATCTCATGTACAGGTGCAAATTCCCATAAACCTTTTATACAGGGAAGATTTCTCTTACTTTTATCCGTAGCATTTATTTCAATACCTAAGACACCATTCTTAAAATCATCAAAATATTCTACCGGAACCTTACCTCCTGCGAGTTGATAAGCTTTTTCCTCAAGCTTTCTCTGAAATTCAACACCGGCAAGTATTTCATCTGATCCGAAGTCCTTCGGCTCAACAGTTACTACGATAGCGCTATTGGCATTTTTACCATCTCTACCCGAATAACTCATTCCGTTAACACATAATCTTTTATCTTCAGAAGATGCATTAACTACATATCCTCCCGGACACATGCAAAATGAATATACTCCGCGTCCGTCACTACTCCTTGCGGTTACCTTATATGGTGACGGAGGAAGGCTTGTAGGATTATCTATACCATACTGGGACTTATTGATTAGAGCCTGGGAGTGTTCAACCCTAAGACCGACAGCAAATGCCTTGGGTTCCATAGTAATTCCCTGATCATTCAATGCATAAAAAGTGTCCCTTGCACTGTGTCCTATTGCGAGTACAACTACATTTGATATGAATTCCTGACCATCCTCGCAAACAACTCCACCTATTTTGTTATTCTTTATGATAAGTGAATTCACTTTCTTCTGAAAATAGAATTCACCACCCATTTCAATTATTTTATTTCTTATATTTTTGATTACAGTATGTAATACATCCGTACCAATATGCGGTTTGGATTCATACAATATATCTTCAGAAGCTCCGAAATTATGGAAAATCTTCAGGCACTCATAACCAAGCCCGTTCTTATCTTTGACCATGGTATTAAGTTTACCATCAGAAAAAGTACCTGCTCCGCCCTCGCCAAACTGTACGTTGCCATCAGGTAACAACGCTTCACCTCTCCAGAAAGCTTCTACAGCTTCATGCCTTTTGTCTATGTCCATTCCACGTTCGATAACTATCGGGCAATAGCCTGAGACAGCAAGCTCATATGCGCAAAATAGTCCCGCAGGACCTGAACCAACAATAATAGGTCTTCCCGGATTATCGCCCGTGTCTCTTTTTAATTCATTATCCTCTTTGCGGTTATTCGGAAAAACATATTTCTTTTCACTTACAATCGCAGCTGATTTACATCCGGATTTCTTTAATACTTTTTCTTCAGTAAAGCCTTTTTTATTTATACAAACGTCGACAACATAGACATCCATTATCTCGGTTTTCTTCCGTGCATCAATTGAATGTTTTCTTATTATAAGTTCACTTATATCCGATATATCGACTTTTAATAATTTTGAAACCTTTTTTGTCAGTTTCCTTTTTAACTGATCGTACTGTTCTTCCCTATTTTGAGGTAAGCGCTCAGTACCACTATTTACTAATTTTACAGAACTAATTCTTATCATAAGCAGCTCGCCACCTCTCCTGCTATATAACCGCTGGTCCATGCCCACTGCAAATTATAACCGCCACATCTTCCATCAACATCGCAAAGTTCCCCTACAACAAAAACTCCGGGAGCTTTCTTTGCCTGAAGATTATCGTCAAGTTCACCAAGGCTTATTCCGCCTTTGGTAACCTGCGCTTTTTTATATTCTGCAGGTTCCTTTATTTCAATTCTCAGATCCCTGTATTTTTGCAATATACAAATAAGCATCGACTCTCCAATATTTTTTATCTTCATTGAGCCGCTGAACTTCATTCTTTTCAGAATCATCTCATTAATGTTTGAATTACAGAAACCTTCCAATAATTCAGAAAGTCTCCTCTCTCCTGGAAGACTGATAAGCCCTTTAATAAGGTTACTGAATTCATCGTCACTATATTGCGGAAAAAAGTCGATAGAACAGGTTACCGGTCTGTTCTTGGAAATATGTTCAGCAATGATTCCTGATGCCTGCATGACAGGTATCCCGGAAACACCCTTCTCCGTTATCTGTACTTCGCCATACTCAGAACATATAACTTCATCACCTATAAGAAATGTCACGTTAGCCAAGGCTCTTACGCCGCTTTTTGCAGGGAGCGTATCGTCCTCTGAAAGTAGACCCACAAGAGCAGGGAAAGTCTGTTTCTTCTCCAATCCAAGCTTTTCACATATATAATATCCATCACCTGTAGAACCGGTGGTTTTAGGCCCTGCAAGCCCACCAATCGCCAGGATTACAGCTTTAGATGAATACTCATTTTTGTCTGACTTTAAGCTGATACTTCCATCATCGTTCTTTGAGATATGTTTTAACTGCTCATTGAAAATAAACCTGACTCCAAGTCTTTTACACTCGTTAACAAGAACATTTACAACAGAAGTCGCCTGACCTGATACCGGATAAAGATAACCATCCTCACTATTAATCACAAGCCCTAACGATGTGAAAAATTCACATGTCTCATGGACTCCGAAAGTTCTTAGCCAATTCTTCATCCTTTTTCTGGCGTTGAGATTATAATCATCTTCGGATATATTCAGGTTGGAAAGGTTGCATCTGCCGTTTCCGGTCATGGAAAGTTTTTTCCCACATGAATCAGTTTTTTCAATTACAGTAACATCCGCTCCATCCCTTGCAGCAGCTATAGCAGCGCAAAGTCCTGAAGCACCTGCCCCACAAACAATTACATGATTATTCAAAGACAATTCTTAATATCCCTTTCACTCTGCATATAATAATCGCCCCATAAACGTTCGCTGACAATAACCAGCTCTTCTCTAAAAACGCCGCTTTATATCAGAAGCTCACAAAAAGATGCACATTAACGATTACTGTCACCATAAATTCTATCGGAGACAATGGCAAAATAGTCACCTAAAGGCATGCGCTCTACCTCGTATCTGTTGACACTCTTTAAAACAATAAGCAAAAGCATGTATAGAACAAATGCCAGTACGATAGCAATTATCAATGTCAGAATCTCTCCTATGAGATTAACAAGTAATCTGTCAATAAGTAAAGCCACAAGACCTGCCAAAGTAGCTGCAACTAAAGGCATCACAATGTTTCTTACCATCATAAAATTGACATCCAGCATCACTTTTATCTCTATCATTCCCAGTATGCCCTGGATTATAAACATTGCAGCAAACGCAGCAATTGACGCATGTATTCCAAAGCCGCCGGCATAACTCATCGCCATCAAAACCACCAGATGAATCACTACTCCTAAAATCAGATTACTCATCATGATCAGATTATTCTTCAGCTGCTTAAGAAGGAATGTCTGGAAAACAATAATAGCCCCTGGAATAATTATCGGTATTGAAAGAATAACCATGTCTATACCGGCTTCATTACTTTTTCCAAAAATAACCGTATTAAAGGTTTTCGCCAGAATCATCATCCATATTACAATAGGGAAAATAAGCATTGCTTCAAAATGAATAAGACTCTGAAGTCTTACTCTTGCTGCTTTGTAGTCTTTCTTCACAATACTTATATGAACGCCGAACCATGATTTTACAAAAGGAATTGATGAAGCAAATACAAAAAATACAACCAAAGCAACACATTGACCAATGTATATGCCCCAATTATCTATATTGCTCTCCTGCGGATGAAGGTGATGAGCGACATTAAGATATATACATTCATCAATGAACAGTAGCAAACCACCTGTAGATGCTATTATTCCACTTATAATAAGATCCTTAACGCATTCATTTTTCTGTTTTAAATTCACAGGAGCACTGCTTTGAGTTAATTCATTTAAATCATTTCTCCTGATCAAAACCATTATTACAACAAATATAAAACTAATTATTGAACTTAATGATATTCCAAGTGCAGCTCCTATTGCTCCATAGGCTGGTGCTATATCATTTACATGCATTAACGCATCGACTTTTTTTCCGTAATCATATATAGCGTTTGAAAGAAAGAAAATAGTAATGACTGTAATGATCGTCAAAATTGCATCAGAAACAACTGAAACAATGGCAAATCCCGAGCCACTAAGATAACCTCTTAATACCCCCTGAATGCTCAAAAATAAAAATGCAGGTGAAACCAAAAGCAAAACATAGAAGCTTCTTGGTGAGTGAAATACAAACTGAGCAAAAACTATAGCAAACACTGCAACCATTAAAGATAAAACAATGCCAAATACAACGCTTATTATCATTAGCTGCCTTACATTCTTTTTTGCAGATAACATCTGACCTCTGCTTAATCTCTGGCGGACCATCTCTCTGGTTGTCGATTCAAAGGCGCAAATAAAAACGCAATAAGCAATTATGAAAAGTGATATGGGTGCTGCAAGAAAGCCTACCCCGTCTGCACCGGTTATATCAAAAAAAACAACAAGCAGTGCCATAATCGCAAGTATAAAAATCATAGCGGATGCCAAAACGACATCAGGTCTTATCCTCATCTTTTTACTCATACCAAACTCCCACCTTTCACTTAATGAAACTTTAGTCTCTGGTAATATTAAGTGACTGTAAAACTTCTTCCTGCTTTTTCTCCATTACAGCTGCTTCATCTTCCTCCATATGATCATACCCACATAGATGCAACATGGAATGAGCAACAAGAAATGCAAATTCCCTCAGTTCGCTATGACCGTACTCACTGGCCTGCTCGCGAACTCTTTTTTCGTTTATCACGATATCCCCTAAAACAACAAGCCCGCTCTCAGGATCTATTACATCAATTCTCTGGGCCCCCTCTACCACAGAGAAATCTCCGGGCTCTTCAAAATCAATATTAGGGAAGGATAAAACATCTGTGGCAGAATCTATATTTCTAAATTCTGCATTCATCTCCTTTATTCCTTCATCATCGGTTATAACCAGGCTTATCTGAACATCAAAAGGGCAGCCCTCGGTCTCAAGTACTCTGGCTGCAACTTTTTTCGCCAACTCTTCAATATCAAATGAAAAATTGGCATCCACCTCATTATCAACGAAGAAAATCATAATAAAGCTTCTCCTTCTTCATAAGTGTCTTCATTCGCTCTAATTCATAAAGTGAAATATTATAGTTATATAATTCTTTATTTTCCAGTTTATGACGGAAAATTTTCTCTATAAGATCATCATAATTAATTTTTGTATCTTTGTTCTTTTCAAACAAATACAAAATTGATTCGATAAGAGTTTCGCTCATATATATTATACCCGCTTCTTTTGAAAGTTGCTTACTCCTATCATTTTTTATATATTCCTCAAGATAAATAATAGCTTCCTCAGGGAAATTGTTTTCCAGGTAAAAATGCTTTACATCCTCCCAGGACTTGGAACCATCAATCACACCAATATTGTAATAATAGGACATGGTTTTTACTGCTCTTGCATTAAGCCCCAAATCCAGTGCGATTCTTTCAGCAAGGTATGCAATATGGATAGCTTTAAAGTATGCATCCTTATCTGTTTCCTTAAGCTGTACCAGTAGTGGATACTCTGTATCATTTATATCCATATACCTGTCATTACTCTTTCTAATGACATATACTCCAAACATGTTAAGCAGTATAAACATCAAAATAATGTTTATTAAAATATTTACTATTGGCACGATCAGCATTGCAAAAGACAATGATTTATTTTGAAAAAGTATATCAAAAGCAACGATCAAAGTTAACTGCAATGAAATAGATATAAAAATTGGTATACCGATTTTAGTTGTTTCATTTATATCCCGCAAAAGTACGAGTATAACAGCGCCTGCAAGAAAATACATGAAAAACTCTGCATATGAGCCTTCCTTTTCCAGCATTACCGAAAAGATAACCAGCATCGATCCTGAAAAAAGACCTATTTCATTGGTTGAGAAAAGTCCCAAAAAAAGAAAAATAAACAGATATGGCCAAACCCCAACCGTCACAAGCGGCAACACCATGGAAATGATCAGACAGGCAAAGTATGAAATTACAAACCTGTTTCTTTTTTGCCCATTATCGTAGGAAAAAAGTTTTCTCTCTCCGGCATCATTAAGCATGTAAATCAGGATTCCGCCACATAAAAAACCTGTAAATGTATTTCTGATAATCACTTCCGGCTTCAAATTATATAGAATAGAAAATCCAAACAGCATTAACCCCGTTACTATAAAAATCGAAGCAAAAAGAAGCTTTATTATACCCTCTTTTCTGTTAAGTGACTTTGTTCTTGCAATATTGTCTTTAATTTCTATGCTACTGTCCATGATTTAATGTCTTTCCCGCCTCTTTATTGCTTTTTTCTTATCTTCATTTATTTTAGATTTCTCAAAATCTTCATAAGCCTTAACAATCTGCTGTACCAATGGATGTCTTACTACATCTCTGCTTGTAAGATTGCAAAAAGCAATATCATCAATTTTCTTTAAAACCGTCTGGGCAATATCAAGTCCGGATTTTGTATCAGCAGGAAGATCCTTCTGTGAAGAGTCTCCGGTAATGATGACCTTCGATCCAAAACCAATTCTTGTCAAAAACATCTTCATCTGTGCAGGGGTTGTATTCTGTGCTTCATCCAGAATAATAAAAGCATTATCCAGAGTTCGGCCTCTCATATATGCAAGAGGTGCAACTTCAATCAGTCCCTTTTCCATATTTTTAACGAAATTGTCGGCGCCCATTATCTGATATAACGCATCATATAGCGGCCTTAAATATGGATCTACCTTACTTTGAAGATCTCCAGGTAAAAATCCAAGCTTTTCACCTGCCTCTATTGCAGGTCTTGTCAGGATTATCCTCTCCACGTCTCCCTTCTGAAAAGCCGTAATTGCCATTGCCATTCCCAAATAAGTTTTACCTGTTCCGGCAGGACCAAGTCCAAATACGATCATTTTCTTTCTGATGGCATCTACATACTTCTTCTGCCCCAATGTCTTAGGCTTTATAGGCTTTCCGTTAACTGTATGACATATTACATCCCCATCGATCTGAGTAAGTATATTGCCCTGGGATTCTTCTTCATCCTCAGATGGATCCTCTGAAAGCTGAATAGCATAATTAACACTTTGTTCCTCAATCTCTGATCCTGTTTCAGAAAGATCTGCCAGTTCGCTTATTATATCGTAAGCCTTTTTAACGTTATCTAAAGCTCCGATAATATGAAGTTCACCACTTCTGTCTATTATTTCAACTTTAAGATTATCCTCTATTTTTCTAATATACTTGTCATGCTGTCCAAATATACTTTGCATCTCTTCAATCCCAAGATGCATCGTTTTCTCAGTAATATTACTCATTTATGATATGGTTCTCCGTTTATTATTCTGTATGCACGATAAATCTGTTCCAGTAGGATTACACGCATCATCTGATGCGGAAATGTCATATCAGAAAAACTGATTTTCCGATCACATGTCCGTAATACTTCATCAGACAAGCCAAGCGAACCTCCTATAATAAACTGCATTTTGCTGTATCCCTTTACGCTTTCTCTATCAATAGTATCTGCAAATCCTGTAGATGAGTACTTTTTCCCATCAATTGCCAGGGCAAACTTTAAAGCTTTGGAATCCATGTTTTTTTGAAGCCTTTCCCCTTCTTTTTCTTTAATCTGTTTTTCTATTGCTTCCGGGGCATTATCAGGAGTCTTTTCATCCTGAACTTCTATAATATTCAATTTGCAGTATCTGGAAAGTCTCTTGGTATATTCCAATATAGCTTCATTCCAATATTTCTCTTTAATCTTTCCAACACAGAGAATATCTATAGCTATCAATTTTCATCTCCAAAAATTTTCTCGTAATAATCATCAACAAAAGCATCTATTAATTCTTCGCTGACGTTTACGTATTGTCTCATTATTCTTTTCTTTATATATTCTGAACGTTTGAAGTATAGATCTTCTTTATCTGTAAGCTTCTCATATACTTCGTCGTCATCATACATATGCTCTTCAATATTTTCATAAGTGAGTTCCTGCTCACTCCATTTAGCTATTTTATCAATAACCGTACCTTCCTCAGTTGCCTTATCCTTAAAGATCTTATAGCTTCTAACTGCTAAAATCCCCATAACAAAAAACAGCACAAAAAGTGCTCCCATAACTCCGCAACTGAGATATTTATTAAACATTGGCATGTCAAGTGGATTTTTTATAAGAAAGATGATATCCCCGATTAGACCTATAGCTCCAACAGTAACTAGCATAATGCCTGATGACTGATTGTCCTCAGCTTTTTGCGCACTACTTTGATATACCATATTCCTCCCTCATCCGGCGCAAAGCGCCGCCTCCTCCCATAAAGGGAGAAGGCAAGAATAATTACTTATTACTTAAATATTCATCAATACCTTTAGCTGCAGCTTTACCTGCACCCATGGCAAGAATTACGGTAGCTGCACCTGTAACAGCATCACCGCCGGCAAATACACCTTCTTTTGATGTCTTACCATTCTCTTCTTCAGCTACGATACATCTTCTTCTATTGATCTCAAGTCCCTCAGTTGTGCTTGAAATAAGAGGATTAGGGCTTGTACCAAGTGACATAATTACTGCATCGCACTCAATTTCGAATTCAGAACCGGGAATTTCAACAGGGCTTCTTCTTCCGCTCTCATCAGGCTCGCCAAGTTCCATTCTGATGCACTTGCAGCCTTTTACCCATCCATCTTCGTTTTCAAGAATTTCAACAGGATTGCAGAGAAGGTCAAAAATGATTCCCTCCTGCTTAGCATGCTCAACTTCTTCTTTTCTTGCAGGAAGTTCTTCTTCACTTCTTCTGTAAACAATATGAACTTCTGCTCCAAGTCTTAAAGCTGTACGGCCAGCATCCATTGCAACGTTACCACCACCTACAACAACACATTTCTTAGGTCTCATAATAGGTGTAGTACTATCCTCAGAGAATGCCTTCATCAGATTGCTTCTTGTAAGAAACTCATTAGCTGAGAATACGCCAAGAGCCTGTTCTCCGGGAATATTCATGAATCTGGGAAGACCTGCACCTGAACCTATAAATACAGCTTCAAAGCCTTCATCCTTCATGAGGGAATCAACTGTTACGGACTTACCAATAACAACGTCCTTTTCAATTTTAACGCCGAGTGATTCAACGTTTTCAATTTCCTTCTTAACAACTGCATCCTTGGGAAGACGGAATTCAGGAATACCATAAACCAGAACTCCACCTGCTTCATGAAGTGCCTCGAAAATTGTAACTTCATAACCAAGTCTTGCAAGATCTCCCGCACAGGTAAGACCTGCAGGGCCTGAACCGATAATGGCAACCTTCTTACCCTTCTTTTCCTTAGCACCCTGAGGCTTAATTCCTCTTTCTCTTGCAGTATCAGCAACAAATCTTTCAAGTTTACCGATAGATACGGCTTCACCCTTGATACCTCTGATACACTTGCCCTCACACTGGCTCTCCTGAGGACATACTCGTCCGCATACTGCGGGAAGTGCACTTGATTCACTAATAGTCTGATATGCACTTTCTACATTGCCTTCCTTAAGCTCCTGTATAAACTTAGGAATATTGATTGAAACAGGACATCCTTTTACACACTGGGGATTAGGACAATTAAGGCATCTTGTTGCCTCATCAATTGCCTCCTGTTCATTATATCCCAGGCAAACCTCATCAAAATTGGTAGCGCGAACCTTAGGATCCTGCTCGCGAACCGGAACTCTTGTCCAAACGTCTTGTGCCATCTTTTATCTCCATCCTTTAAAAAGCCTTATTCACAGTTTCCACAACCGCCATGATGAGTATCGCCCTCCTGTTCTTTAAGAGCAAGACGACCCTCTTCGGTCTGATAAAGTCTCATACGTTTCATGGCCTGGTCAAAATCAACCTCATGACCGTCAAATTCAGGTCCATCTACACAGGCGAACTTAACCTTTCCACCAACTGTAAGACGGCATGCACCACACATACCAGTACCATCAACCATGATAGTATTCATGCTGACAACAGTTGGAATTCCAAGTTCCTTAGTCAGTTTGCATACAAATTTCATCATGATCATCGGTCCGATAGCTACACAATGGTCATATCTCTTACCTTCGTCATAAAGGTCCTGAAGACACTTTGTTACCATACCTTCTCTTCCATAAGATCCGTCATCTGTTGTAACATACAGGTTACAAACAGTCTTAAATCTGTCTTCAAGGATTACGAGATCCTTATTCTTGGCTCCAATGATAACATCACAGTCTACGCCGTGCTCCTTAAGCCATTTTGCCTGAGGATAAACAGGAGCTGTTCCTACACCACCTGCTATGAATACTATTTTTTTCTTTTTAAGTTCTTCAATATCCTCATTACAAAGGTCTGAAGCATTACCTAAAGGTCCTACAACATCAGCAAGGAATTCTCCTGCCTTTTTACGGCAGATTTTTCTTGATTCTGCTCCAAGCGCCTGCACTACCAGCTCAACCGTACCCTTCTCTCTGTCATAATCGCAGATTGTAAGTGGTATACGCTCTCCGTCTTCTTCGGCACGAACAATAAGAAATTGTCCAGGTAAACATGTGCCGGCAACACGGGGAGCTTCTACGATAAGCTGATGGATATTCGCAGCTAGCTCATTAGCCTCTAAAATTTTGAACATTGCTCTCCTCCTGAATTTAAATTTGCTAATTGAATATTATTCTAAATATATATTATATACAACCTATTTTCAAGCTTTGACATATTAAAGCGTTAAATTATCGGTTAGATATGGTAATAAGAGTATATTTTCCGCTTGAATCATAGCCAAGCCTGTTTACTTTTCCATCATGTGTATTAACCGCATACAAAAGACCTGTTTCACTTGTATGACCATCAGGAAAAACATGTGTTTCTACGAATTTATAGTATTGACCTGAGCCTTCTATTTCAATATCACCGCCGTAGACATAATCAAAATGTCCTTCCTCACTTCTGACTTTTCCTGTGGAATCAAGCAGAATATCAAGCTTTAACAAAATAGATATTATGCTTTGTCTGGCCTGTTCAACTGAAATAAGTGTTGTATATGTCAGATGATAATTTCTCTCAACAACATCACTGACATTGCCTTCAGAATCTACTGTTATAAATTTATAAGTTGAATTACCAATTGGCATGGAAATAGGTGAAATGTACTCAGTCGATGCCTCGGTGGGGTCACTTCCATCATTAGTGTAATAAATTTTGCAATCCGGATCACATACGGCTACAATCATGGTCGCCTGGGAGTATTCTCCGCTGTCCTCCATTATAACCGGTTCTGAAGGTCCAAGATTTTCAAGATGAAACAGAGCCTTCGAAACACCACTTTTTATTCCGTATTTATTAATTAATACAGCACGGATATTATAATCGCCCTCTTCCTCCAATATAAGCTCATCACCATATTTAATGCTGTTTTCATCAGGATCATTACCATTTACCGTATAGTAAATATCCCCTTTGGAATCATCGGTTATTCTCACATAAACAACTTCATCAAAGTCACCGCCATTTGGAGAAATCAAAGGTTCTTCGGGGAGAAAATCCGAATACTTCTCCCTGATTTCAGTAACGGAAGAATTATTTATAAGCTCATAAATAGCCTCGTAATCTTCTCTGTCTTTATAAATACCTACTACCTGATCGATAGCATTGCTCGCTATATCTTCACCAAATACAGTCTCATCTGTAAGAGTCAGAATTGTCAAAAGCGCATCATCCGTCTTTCCTGCTTCCCTTTGATACTCATACTTTGTGTATAAAAGATTCGCTCTGGTCTCAGGATCCTCGTCTGCTGAATTCTCAATAGCCTTATCAATTAGAGTAATAGCATTATCAAAGTCACCTTCAACATAATAGTTCTCAGCCTGTTCCTCAAAGCTTGCTGACTCTCTGATTCCTCCAAACATAAATATAACCACAACCAGTAAAGCTATGATTATTCCAATGACCGTAATTGCAGGAATAACATAAGGCCTTAATTCACTTTTGTTTGCCTTCATTCCACTTAGCTTCTTTGTATAGAAGATGCTTTCGTTCTTAAGGGCATCGGCTACGCCGGACAAAGACTCATTTATTCTGTTTTCAACTTCCGGGTCAAATTCCGGGACAAAGTTAATCTCTTTTCCACAAGCTTCACAGTAAAGATGTCCTTCCGGAATTTCCTTCCCACAATTAGGACATTTCATAAAACTATTCTCCTGTTGCTGATTCGAGACAGTTGTTCATAAGCATTGCTATAGTCATCGGTCCAACGCCACCCGGAACTGGAGTTATATAGCTACACTTCTCTGAAACTCCTTCAAAATCCACATCACCGCATAGTTTTCCTGTATCCTGATTTCTGTTAATTCCTACATCAATGACAACAGCACCTTCTTTTACGTAATCTTCAGTGATCATTTTTGCTTTACCAACAGCGGCAATCAGAATATCTGCTCTTTTACAAACTTCTTTAAGATTCTTTGTTTTAGAATGTGCGATGGTAACAGTTGCATTTTCCCTAAGCATAAGAAGTGCCAAGGGTTTACCGACAATATTACTCCTTCCGACAATAACACATTCCTTGCCACTTATATCGATATTGGATCTCTTTAATAACTGTATTATTCCTGCAGGGGTACATGATACAAATCCAGGTTCGCCAATACATAATGCACCGACGTTCATAGGATGAAAACCATCTACATCCTTTCTCGGAGATATAGCATCAATTACAGCTTTCTCATCAATATGTTCAGGTACAGGCATTTGTACCAGTATTCCATGAACAGTTTCATCATTGTTAAGCTTATCGATAAGCTGTAAAAGTTCCTCCTGAGTAGTCTCTTCAGGAAGTTCATAGGATAAGGACTTAAAGCCAACATACTCACAGGCTTTTTTCTTATTTCTTACATATACCTGTGAAGCCGGATCAGAACCAACTAATATAACTGCAAGGCATACTTCAATGCCTTTACTTTCTTTTAGTTTTGCTGCTTTTTCTTTTACTTCATCCTTTACCTGCTGAGAAATCAGTTTTCCATCAATAATATTCATTCTATATCATCCTTTAATCAGAATAATCCTACAATATTGCCTTTATCATCAACGTCAATGTCAAATGCAGCCGGTTTTTTCGGAAGTCCCGGCATAGTCATGATATTTCCCGTAAGAGCAACTATAAAGCCTGCACCTGCAGAAACATAAGCATCTCTTACGTTTATCTCAAAGCCTGAAGGTCTGCCCAATAATGCAGGATCATCAGATAAAGAATACTGTGTTTTTGCCATACATACAGGCAGTTTTCCATATCCCATATCCACGATTTTCTGCAGTTGCTTTTTGGCAGCAGGCGCATAAATTACACCATCTGCTCCATAAATCTTCTTAGCTACAGCTTCGATCTTCTCTTCAGGTGATAAATCATCACTGTATATAGGTTCGTAAGCTGAGCTCTTATTCTCTAATGTATTAAGTACTGCCTTTGCAAGTGCTTCACCACCGGCACCGCCATGTTCCCATACTTCAGAAATAGCGAAATCACAATTTCTTGATTCACAGAATTCCTTAACATAAGATATTTCAGCCTCTGTGTCAGTAAGGAAACTGTTAAGAGTAACAACAACAGGCACCTTATACTGCTGCAAATTCTCAATATGCTTCTCAAGGTTAACAATACCTTTTTTCAAGGCATCAAGGTTCTCTTCAGAAAGGTTACTCTTAGGGATACCTCCATTATATTTGAGAGCTCTTATGGTAGCCACAAGAACAACCGCATCAGGCTTTAAGCCATGCATTCTGCACTTGATATCAAGGAATTTTTCAGCCCCCAGATCAGCGCCGAAGCCTGCCTCGGTTATGGTTATTTCTGACATGTGCAGAGCCGCATTGGTTGCTCTTATTGAATTACATCCATGTGCAATATTGGCAAACGGACCACCATGCACAATAACAGGAGTATGCTCAAGAGTCTGTACAAGATTAGGCTTCATTGCATCCTTAAGCAGTGCTGCCATAGCACCAACAGCCTTGAGATCGCCTGCTGTTACCGGTTCGCCTGCATAGTTATACGCGACAACAATCCTTGAGAGACGTTCCTTAAGATCATTCATGTCCTTTGCAAGGCAAAGAATAGCCATAACTTCTGTAGCAACCGTAATTACAAAATGATCTTCCCTGACAACGCCATCCATTTTATTACCAAGTCCAACGACAATGTTTCTAAGAACTCTGTCGTTCATATCCTCACATCTCTTAAAGATGATCTGTCTGGTATCAATCTGAAGTTCATTTCCCTGCTGAATATGGTTATCAAGTAAAGCCGCAAGAAGATTATTGGCAGATGTAATGGCATGAAAGTCTCCTGTAAAATGAAGGTTCATGTCATCCATTGGTACTACCTGCGCATATCCACCACCAGTAGCACCTCCTTTGATTCCAAAGCAAGGTCCAAGTGAAGGCTCACGAAGTGCGATTACAGTCTTCTTACCAAGTCTTGAAAGAGCATCTCCAAGTCCAACGCTTGTTGTAGTCTTACCTTCACCAGCAGGAGTCGGATTAATAGCAGTCACAAGTACAAGTTTGCCCTGCTTATTATTTTTGATTTTCTCAAGATACTCCTCGGATAACTTTGCTTTATATTTTCCGTATAATTCAAGATCATCCTCGTCGATTCCGATATCCTGCGCAATCTTTTTTATTGGCCATATTTCTGCTTCTCTTGCTATTTCAATATCTGATTTAAATGCCATAATAATCTCCTCTCTTATGATGCATTATCTATCATCTGGTCAAATTGTTCTTTATTCATAAGAATTTTTCTGGGCTTTGTGCCCTCTTCAGGTCCCACAACACCGGCATCACTTAATTGATCCATTATTCGAGCAGCTCTGTTAAAGCCAATCTTATAAAGTCTCTGAAGCATGCCTATTGATGCCTTGTCCTTTTCTATAATAGCTGCTCCCGCCTGTGCAAACAACGGGTCCAGATCAGAAGAAGTGTCCACCGGGTCATTTCCTGCGGAGGATTGTGATGATTTAGAAGAAACCTCTATATTGGAAATCTCATCCGAGACATTTCCTCCATAATTTGTCTCAACACCCTGATTCTTAACAAAATCAGTAACATCCGATACTTCATCATCAGAAACAAAGCATCCCTGTACTCTGGCAGGTTTATTATATCCTCTCGGGAAGAATAGCATATCACCCTTACCAATGAGCTTCTCAGCACCATTACTGTCAAGAATCGTTCTTGAATCAACGCCGCTTGAAACAGCAAAAGCAATTCTGCTGGGGATGTTGGCTTTAATTAGTCCTGTTATAACATCAACAGAAGGTCTCTGAGTTGCAATTATCAGATAAATACCTGCGGCACGGGCCAGCTGTGTAAGTCTTACTATTGAATCCTCGACTTCATTTTTAAACTGCATCATCAAATCCGCAAGCTCATCAACAATAACAACTATTTCAGGCATTTTCTGCATTTCAGGATCATCTGCATTTGCACATGCAGCATTATAGCCCTTCAGATCACGTACCTTTGCATTCGCAAACTTTTTATATCTTGTAGTCATCTCAGAAACAGCCCAGTTAAGTGCAGCTGCAGCCTGCTTAGGATCTGTGACAACAGGAATAAGAAGATGCGGAATTCCGTTGTAAACAGATAACTCAACTATCTTAGGGTCTATCATAATGAGCCTTACGTCCTCAGGTGAAGCTTTGTAAATAATACTCATAATGATAGTGTTGATACATACTGATTTACCTGAACCTGTCGCACCTGCTATCAAAAGGTGAGGCATTTTAGCAATATCAGTAATTACAAGTTTTCCGGCAATATCCTTACCTATAGCAACTGAGAGATTTGATTTTGACTTCCGGAAATCTTCACTTTCTATAAGATCCCTTAAAGCCACCATCGTGTTCTCTTTATTCGGAACTTCTATTCCTACCGCAGATTTACCTGGTATAGGCGCTTCAATTCTGATATCTGTTGCCGCCAGATGCATCTTAATATCATCTGCAAGATCAACAATTTTTCTTACTTTAACACCGGCCTCAGGCTGAAGCTCATATCTTGTAACAGAAGGTCCCTGGCTGATATCGGTAACTGTTGCATTAACATGAAACGTCGACAGGGTATCCTGTAAAATCATCGCTGTTTCTTTAAGATGCTTTGCTGAATCCCCCTTGCCTTTTGAACCTTTTTTCAAAAGATTGACAGGCGGGAATTTGTATTCTGCGGCAGGCTTCTTCATAATTTCTTTCTCTTTTTCCTGTCTCTTTATCTCAGCCTCTTTATTTTTGGTTGTTGTTATATAATCTGTGCTGTGAACAGCATACTCTCCGTTATAATCAGGAGCAAGATTCTCCGAATGAATAGGTATATCATCCATAGTGTCAGTACTTTTTTCTTCCCGAAGCCTTGCGACAGGTTTGTAATTCTTCACAGCATGCAAAGCCTCAAGTGCTGCTGAATCATCTTCATCATCAACCTGATCCTGATCATTCTCATCATAAGAAACTTCTTCAGTTTCGCTATCATCTTCGATATACCGGTCACTAATGTCTATAATATGATGTGACGATTCATTTTCATGTTTAATCTCGGTCTTCATTACAAACTGACCGTCAGGTTCTGCTTCGGTTGTCATTCCCGGTCTGAATCTTATTTCATGTATGTCATCATGAATTTCTTCTTCCGGAATATAGAACTGACTATTATCTTCCTCTTCATCGATCTGATTGATTCCATGAATTCTGAATTGCTGCTCTTCGTCATGCTCCGGAGTGTCATTTTCCCGATAAATATCCGTCTCTTCATATTCTTCCTGATCATCTGCGTCAAGAAGAGTATTCATGCTGACACCAGAGACTTTCTTATCCATTCTGAGGATCTTAGCATCCTCTTTTTGTTCAAGAAGGAGCTGTTCCTCTTCCTCAAGTCTCATGCGTTCTTCTTCACGGAGTTTCATGCGCAGATCCATTCGCTCTCTATAATCCAAAGCTCCCTGCTTTGTTCTCTCAAGCACATGCCTTCCGCCGCGCTTTACACCGTTAAGCATAGACTTCTGCGTGAATAGTGAAATTCCTATAAATCCTGCTACAATCATTAAAATAAGAGTTCCTGCAAGAGACAGGTTATGATAGGTGAGGTATGTAAAGCTTCCACCTATAAATCCACCACCATTATGCGCTGAAGCCGCACTGTTATATATCTCACCTGCATTGTATCCGGTCATCCCCTGTACCCTGCCGGTGAACAATTCAAAAAACATTGAGAACACCAGTAATACCAGGTATCCGGAGAATATTTTCCTAAGTGCCGCAGGACTTGGTCCGTTTGACAGCAGTAATGCTCCGGTAGCAAAAAGGATTATCGGCATAATATATGCAATTATGCCAAACAAGCCGAACAAAATACTGCTTACCGCATTTCCCAAAACACCGCATATACCAAAATTACATAAAAATAAAAAGATCGTTAGCGCTGCAAAAACAATTAGAGCTATCTCGCTCTTAACTGCATAATCCAGTGGTTCATAATTCTGTCTTACTCTGGAATTCCTTCTTGCTGCCGTAGATCTTTTTCTTGTGTTTGTCTTTCTGCCCGTTGTAGAGCGTTTTCTTGAATTACTTGTAGCCATATTTACCCTTAACTTTTTTCAAAACTTTTCCCCGGTATATATCTTGCAAAAAGGCACATACCTTGAAATAGTATATCATTTTTAAAGTCTTTGTGCTATACTTAACACGCTCAGTGATAACGTAATTCTATTTTTTGGAGGAATTTACATATGGAATTCAGACAGGAACTTGAAACCGGTCTGCTCAGACAGATTGGTAACACTGAAAGCACTCTTAAGATAAAAGAAGTAGCTTCCAAATGTCGCTTATTAAAAACAGAAAACGGACTTAAAGTTGACCTTTCCTATACAGGTCCTAACGCCAGCAAATATCTTCAGTACGTTGAGAAACATCGTGAAGAGCTTACAAATTATCTTCTTCACCCGGATGATGCTGATTTATATGAATGGATGGAGACAAGTCATCAGACACCTCTTACATTAAAAAAGCATGAGAAAGAAAAGCTTATTTTATATGTAAACTTTGATCCCGACACAATGGTTCTCATGACAGGTATTGCTGACGAAAACGTAACCATGAAGTTAGGTACTCCCCTCATGGAAATCTGCTTAAAGAACATGACCAGAGCCGAATTCAAGCTCGCTATTTACGACATGCTTCTTCTTGCTGATGAGATTGCTATTGCAATGGGTAATGTTGAACTTAAGAAGATGGCTAACATTGAAATGGTTAAGACCTATCTTTCAGAGATTTACGATAAGTTTAATGACAGTCCTATAATAGACTGATAATCAGTAAGTTATCCTAAAAACAACACATAAAAGCTCCACCAGGTACAATTCATATGAACCGGTGGAGCTTTTTTGTCAGTAAAAACACTTGATGATGTCTCTGCAAACCTGATCGATTTTTCTTACTTATGACTTTTTAAAATTCATAAAGTACTCTTCTGCCGAGATTCTCACCAAAGTTTCATTATAATATTCTTTTAACATTGAATTGAAAAGATTCTCATTTCTGTGATGGTACATCATCCCACATTTTTCCGTAACTTTTCGTGATTTATCATTGCCGTCAAAAAAACTGCACCATACAGCACTGAGTCCTATGTCAACAAAGCTGTATTTTACAAGTTCAGACAAAGCTTCGACCGCATAGCCATTCCCCCAATAATCATGGCCTATCCAATAACCGATTTCAGCCTCATCCTCTCTGAATATCCCACGCTTTTGATCAGCCCCGATTCTAAGCCCTATGCTTCCAATGGGAATATCAGGATTGTCCCTTAATGTTATGGCAAATTCTCCATCATCCACAAGAATCGTTCTTATTATAGCCTTGGAATAATTCGCATCTTTGTGTGGAAGCCATCCGGCGCCCTTCCCGATAAGGGGATCACTTGCCATTCTATATAAAATTTCAGCGTCTTGCTCCTTCCATTTCCGAAGAAGCAGACGCTCTGTTTTTATTATTCCAACCAAGATCAGTTGTTCTCCTTTGCAACGAACAAAGTACCTACATGCTTTTTATTAATAATATCATATAAATTGTCTGTGTTATTACCATTTGTAATAAGCACATCAACACCCCTTGAAGTTGCAAGTTCAGCTGCCTGAAGCTTTGTTACCATTCCGCCGGTTCCTCTGTTAGAACCGCTTCCCTCAGCAAGCTCATATATTGTATCATCAATATTCTCAACTCTGCTGATAAGCTTCGCATCAGGATATTTAGAAGGATTCTTATCATAAAAGCCATCTATATCCGACAGGATAATAAGTTTACATGCTCCGCAAAATACAGCTACTATAGCTGAAAGCATATCATTATCAGAAAAGAGCTTCTGATCTGATTCAATCTCAACATGGCTTACTGAGTCATTTTCATTAACAATAGGAATAATATGATTTTCTAAAAGTGCATCAAATGTATTGGTAAGGTTTTCTTTTCTTATAGGATTCTCAATATCATCATTATCGAGAAGAATCTGCCCTACAAGTCTACCGTATTCACCAAATAATTTATCGTAAAGATGCATAAGTTCACATTGTCCTACTGATGCAGCAGCCTGTTTCAATCTCAAATCCTTTGGTTTTTGAGAAAGTCTCATTTTATTTGCCCCAACTGCGATCGCACCAGAACTTACAAGCACCACATCATAGCCAAGATTCTCTATTCCTGCCAGTGCTCTGCAAAGAAGGTCAATCTGGTGGATATTTAATCCGCCATTCTCGTTGGTTATAGTCGATGTTCCGACTTTTACAACAATTCGCTCTTTTCTAATTTTCTTTCGGCTCATATTTTTTCCCTATATTCCTCAGTTGTCAGTATCCACAATTCTGTTAAAGTAATAGTCCACACAACCGGTTGTGTTACTCTTTACATACTTATAATTAACTCTGATAATCGTCGTGGCAAACATGCTGCTTTCACTGGTATTCTTATTATCATGTACAACTACCTGACGTTCATTACTCAAAACAACCTTTTTATTGTTCTGGATTGTTGTCCAGTACAGAGTAGGCTCTGTGATATCTCCGGTAGTAACATTCTTATACTTACCAACCTGAATAGAAGTCAGTACGTAATTATTTGACATTGTAACATTAAATTTGCCTTTTGCAAGTTCTGTCACATAGTTTGAATTACCAAGAAAACCGGGCTTTGTTGAAAGTTCCTGTCCTTTAAATGTAGCCTTAGCAACAGGAGTTGCTGCATTTATAATTGCAAAATATTCCTGATTATCTACAGAAAACTTGAATTTATAACGTCTGGCAGCTGTGGTATAAAAAGAAAATCTGTATGTGACTCTGTCATTTTGCTCATCAAAGCTTACATAGGTTCTCTTATACTTAAGCTTCTTGTTGCACTTAATGTTCTTAATCTTTGCATCTTCATCATTGATTGTGACAGAAAGAACATTTTTTGCAAAAGAACCTGGAGTAATGGTTACTGTATTATTACCAGTCTCTTTATATACAAGATTGCCCTTTTTATTTATTACCTGTGTTGTCTCACTGACATCTACTTTTGTAGCTGCCTTAACATTAATTGAATTTGCAGGAACACCGCTTACGATGAAAGCTGCTGCAAGAATTGATGCTATTATCCCCCTAATTGTATTCCCCACTTTTTTCATATATTACCTCCTAATATTATGTTTATATTTTATGCCTAAAGACCATTCTAACCACAAGTAGACATAATTGCAAGAATAAGTTACGGCATAAAAAAAGCGCCAATCGGCGCTTTTTTAGTGGATTAGGCGGGAGTCGAACCCGCGTCCAAAAACCCATCCCCTGTCCTTCTACTGTCATAGCTGGCTATTGTGGCAAAGCCAATTCCCTCTTATAACCGGAAGCCCGCGCCCTAATATAAGAAGTAGCCCCTGATACGCCCATGATTACGGAGCAATCATCACGTCGTTTCCTGCAAAGTTGACGTAGATTGCTAAATGTGCAGGTGCACTTAGGTCTACGCGCCGCACTTAGGCAGCGAGTGCTAAATTATCTTCAGCGTTTATATTTAAGTTTGAGGTTTAACGCACCATCCTGCGGACAGCTTCTCCAGCTTCAGAATCCCTGTCGAAACCTTTACTAACCCTTATTAAATTTTCAGGCATTCAGCATTTGAATAACAAACCACGAATGCTTAATAAGTATATCGGCAATTTCAAATAAAATCAACCTGCTATATAACATTTTTGACGATTATCTAAGGCTTACCTTATAATCTCTCATAGCTTCTCTCTGCTGATCTCTCTTAGCAGTTGATTCTCTCTTGTCATAGAGCTTTTTACCCTTTGCAAGACCAATCTGAACTTTAACCCTTCCATGCTTAAAATATACCTCAAGCGGAACAAGAGTATATCCCTGTGCCTGAGACGCCTGATCCAGCTTTCTTATTTCAAGTTTATGCAAAAGAAGTTTTCTCACACGAAGCGGATCTTTATTAAAAATATTTCCCTTTTCATAAGGGCTTATATTCATGCCACAGATAAATGCTTCACCCTTATCAATACTTACCCAGGCTTCCTTAATACTGCATTTTCCCTGCCTGAGAGACTTTACCTCAGTTCCAGCAAGACTGATTCCTGCCTCATATTTTTCTTCAATAAAATAGTCATGGAAAGCTTTTTTATTATTTGCTATCAGTTTAATCTTGTCATCAGCCATGATGAACTCACCTCTATTCTAGTAATATGATATCTTGTTTTGGATAAAAAACAATAAACCACAGGTTTAGTAATTTATTTTTTTCTTCCTTTTTTCTGAGAACTTCTGGCAGCTTTTGATGTAGCTGATTTTTTATATTTGTGAACCTTATAGACCTTTCTACTGCTCACACTGTCTTTACTGTCTGCCTTTTTCTCTGATTTTTTCCCTTTTAATTTGCTTTTCTTCTTCAGTTCAGCAATTTCTTTAAGTATTTCTTTTTCTTTTTTCTTGCTTATCCTACCTAAATCATCGTACTTATTTCCAGACTGCTTTTTAATATCACCGGCGCCCTTTTTCTTAGCCTTAACAGGTGCCTCCTCAAAGGAACTATCAAGAGATAACTTTGAAATTTTAGCAGCTCTTAGCTTAGCCGGGGTCTTCTTTTCCGTTCTGGAAGTTTTCTTGCTCTTTTCAGACTTTCTCAGATGCTTATCTGATTTATGTTTACCATCCTTTTTGCCCGAAACAAGCTTAAGATGTCCGTTTTCATCCTCTTCATAATACTCTTCTTCATAATAATCCTCTTCATAGAGATCATCATAATCTCCACTTCGAGAATCATCTGTAACCACACGAAAATCAATGGTCTTACTAAGTCTGTCAGTATCATGAACCTTAACCTTCACTGTCTGTCCAAGACAGTACATTTTACCGGTGCGCTCACCAACAAGCCTGTAATTATCCTCGTCAAAAACATAAAAGTCATCTTCAATAGTAGAAGCGGGAACCAAACCCTCACATGTATTTGGAAGCTCGACAAACATTCCCCATCCGGTAACTCCGGAAACCACGCCTTCAAAAACCTCACCGATATGAGATTCCATATATTGTGCCTTCTTCAGTTTATCGGTTTCCCTCTCAGCCTCTTCTGCGCGCCTCTCCGTATCAGATGAGTGCTTTGCAACTTCTTCAAGGATTTCATTATAATGCTTTATCTTGTCATCATCCATCCTTCCACGCAGATAATCTTTAATAATTCTATGTATCTGAAGGTCAGGATAACGCCTTATGGGTGAAGTGAAATGGCAATAATATTTGCATGCAAGTCCATAATGTCCCAGACATTCTGTACTATACTTAGCCTGCATCATACTACGCAAAGCGATTCTACTAATTACAGCCTCTTCATCCGTTCCTTCTATTTTATCAAGAAGGCCCTGTATTTCAGAAGGTCTTACCTCATCGTCGCGAATATTCAAATGCAGTCCAAGTCTTGATATGAACGCATTGAGATTTGCAATTTTCTCCAAATCAGGCTGTTCATGTACTCTATAAACAAAAGGAGATTCCATCCAATAGAAATGCTCCGCAACTGTTTCGTTTGCAGCAAGCATAAAGCTCTCAATCATCTTTGTTGCCGTATTAGCCTGTCGCAACTGAATATCTAAGGGATTCCCCTCTCTATCAAGAATTATCTTTGCCTCAGGGAAATCAAAATCTATCGCTCCCCGACTTTGTCTCTTTTTTATTAAAATCTCTGAAAGTCTTGCCATATTCCTGAACATAGGAACAAGTTCATGGTATTTTTCAATTTCTGTCTCATCTTCATCTTCCAAAATAGCAGCAACTGAAGTATAGCTCATTCTCTCATTAACATTAATAACTGTCTCAGCTATCTTATGAGAGATAACGCTACCATTAGAATCAATATCCATCAGGCAGCTAAGGGCAAGCCTGTCCTCTCCGTGATTAAGAGAGCAGATTCCATTACTCAATTTATGAGGGAGCATAGGAATAACTCTGTCGACAAGATACACACTTGTACCCCTTTTTAACGCTTCTCTGTCAAGCGCAGAACCTTCCTGTACATAATTGGTTACATCAGCTATATGCACTCCAAGATGATAAATACCATTCTCTACAGTCAGTGATACCGCATCATCAAGATCCTTCGCATCCTCACCATCTATCGTAACCATATCCACGTTTCTAAGATCAAACCTTCCCTGATAATCACCTTCTATCAGATGATCTTTGCATTTTTCAGCCTGATTCATAACCTTCTCAGGAAATGCATTAGGAAGATCAAAGCCTTCAACTATAGACAGGATATCAACCCCGGGATCATTTATGTTACCAATGATGTCAGTAACTTTCCCTTCCGGTTTTCTGCTTTTATTCGGATCTCCATAGTAGGTAATAGATACTACAACCTTATCACCGGATACCGCACCCTTAGAGTGTTCCTTTAGCACAAAAATATCCTGGGTGAACTTTAGATTATCAGGTATAACAAATCCGAAGGTATTACCATCCTGATAAGTGCCTACTATTCTGTCGACAGCTCTCACCAAAATATTGACTACTCTGCCTTCATCGCGCATTCCACCGTTCTGATCTTTATCAGAAGTAATCATTACTTCAACGGTATCTCCTTGAAAAGCTCCGCCTGTATATTCTTCGGGAATAAAAATATCCTCTTCTCTTCCTTCAACCTCTACAAATCCAAAGCCTCTTTGGTTAGAAATAAAGGTTCCTGTTATATTCTGTTTTTTCTTCATTATTTTTTTCTTACTCATATATAAGGTCCCTTCAATCTCCAGAGTATTTATAATGGTGAAATAAGATAATAAAAGGGCACTCATTAAGAGTGCCCTTCAAGCTGCAATTTACAATTAAAATACAGTCATATTCAGTACAACGCTCAAAACGATAAACAGTACTGACAATACGATTGTAATCTTTTTAAGAACTCCCTCTCTGGAACGACCTTTAATCTTCCCCCAGTAAGTAGTCTCTGCAAATCCCTGAATAGCACCAAGTCCCTGTGTCTTACCCTCCTGAGCAAGTACAAGTGTAACAAGTGCAACACAATCGATAACAAAAATAATTGCCAAAACAATTTTCAAAGCTGCCACAAAAACACCCTCCTAAAATTATACAGAAATACTTATTTAAGATAACATACTTTATCTATAAAATCAATAAGTATTGCTCTGAATACAGCTAAGCTAATCTCGTATGATGTTACTGTTCACACCTTACGGTGCTCACAGCAACTGGATTTGCCCATTCCAGTTGCCTTCGGCAAAGGGGCAAATCCTATATTCAAGACGTAGAACATTCTCACGCTCAGCGCAGCAAGTGCGCAGAGCTGTCTGAACAGTAACCGTATGATTACTTCTTAATAAGAAGTGATTTTCCTGTCATTTCAGCAGGCTGCTCATATCCCATGCACTCAATAAGTGTAGGAATGATATCTGCAAGACATCCGTTCTCACGAAGTGTATATGCAGGATCATAATTTACAAGGATGAACGGAACAGGATTTGTTGTATGAGCTGTAAAAGGCTCACCTGTCTCATAATCGATCATCATGTCTGCATTACCGTGATCAGCACAGATGAATAATGTACCGTTCTTAGCTTTAACAGCTTCAACAATCTTACCAACACATGTATCAACTGTCTCAACTGCCTTAACAGCAGCCTCGATAACTCCTGTATGACCTACCATATCAGGATTAGCAAAGTTTGTAACTACAACATCATATTTATCAGAGTTAATAGCTTCAAGAACTCTGTCACAAACTTCAGGCGCACTCATCTGAGGCTTAAGATCATAAGTAGGTACATCCTTAGGTGAATTTACAAGGATTCTGTCTTCACCTTCATTGGGCTCTTCAACACCACCATTGAAGAAGAAAGTAACGTGAGCATATTTCTCAGTCTCAGCAATACGAGCCTGCTTCATGCCCTTGTTTGCAAGCCACTCACCGAATGTGTTGTTAAGAAGTACCTTCTTAAAAGCGATTTCCTTGTTAGGAATAAGCGGATCATAATCTGTGAAGCATACATAAGTTGTCTTGATCCTATCGCCTCTGTCAAATTTATCAAATTCATTATCGCAGAAGCAATGTGTGATTTCTCTTGCTCTGTCAGGACGGAAGTTAAAGAAAATAATGGAATCATTATCCTTAATTGTAGCAACAGGTGCACCATCCTTCATGATAACTGTAGGAATTACGAATTCATCTGTCTTGCCATCCTTATATGTCTGAACCATGCACTCATGAGCGCTGTCTGCTTTATTACCCTCGCCCTTGGTCATAGCATCGTAAGCAATCTTAACTCGGTCGTAGTTATTATCTCTGTCCATAGCATAATATCTTCCGGAAATAGTAGCTACTTCACCGATTCCGAGTTCCTTCATCTTGTCCTCAAGCTGCTGTACGAAATCAATACCTGATTCCGGAGGAGTATCACGTCCGTCAAGGAAGCAGTGAACATATACCTTATTAAGACCGTTTCTCTTAGCAAGCTCAAGAAGTCCATAAATATGAGTAATATGGCTATGTACACCACCATCACTTACAAGACCGTACATATGAAGAGCTGAATCATTCTTCTTGCAGTTGTCGATTGCTGCCATAAGTCCTTCATTTGTGAAGAAGTCGCCGTCCTCTATTGATTTTGTAATTCTTGTAAGCTCCTGATACACGATGCGTCCGGCACCCATGTTCATATGTCCTACCTCTGAGTTACCCATCTGACCATCAGGAAGTCCTACTGCAAGTCCGCTTGCATTTCCTTTTACAAAAGGATAATCCTTCATAAGTCCGTCAAGAACAGGTGTATTTGCCATTGCAATAGCATTTCCCTTGGGATTCTCATTAAGACCGAATCCGTCCATGATAAGTAAAACTGTTGGTTTAGAACCCTGCATATTTATGCCTCCATATATAAAAATTATTTATGCCATGCAGATATCTTAAGGCCCGGCATCGCCAATTCGCCATATACCTGCATTATTTATCATTGTCCACAGAGTAGTATACCCATAAATTGTTTGCTTTTCAAGTTCAGCTACTCTGTTATATGCTGATTATCTATTTTTTTAATATATTTAATTATTCTTTTATTAAATACTTCTTTTTCATCATCACTAAGCTGATTTTTCTTTTTATTGATAATTTTATATTCTATAACCTTTATCAGCTGGGAATCCTCTCCATCTGAAAGAGCCTTATCCTTATCAAGAATGTAATTTGCTATTATTGATGCAATCAGCAGCAGAATTTTCTGACTGTAAATTAATTCATCATAGCTTTTCTCCAAAGCCTCATCTGCCAGTTCAAAAATCAGCTTTTCTGCCACATCCTTAGCTTCATCAAAAAAAGCATCACCTTCATCCACAAGAATCGTCATGCATGAAAACACCAGAATTTCCAGTCCGGATCCGTAAACATCGTAAGCAGTACCATTATCAGAACTCAGTTCCCTGGCTTTATGAATCAGGTCATTGACAATAACCTTATAGCGCTTCTGTCTGCTCATTTTCTGAGGCATTCCGGCCATCATTGAGTGGTCATAAGCATTTTTTATTTCTTTATCTGTCTTTGACAGCTCTGAAAAAGCCCATAACATGGCAAGCTTCTCATTTGTGTCAAGCTGATTCAGATCAGGCTTATTTACAAGAAGATAATGGGCAGCATCCAATCCAGCGTGCATACAATCTCTAGCAAAAATCGCATCAAGATCATCATATACCCGTGATGTTACACACATCATCGCAATAAATATGGAAGTTTTATAAATATCTCCATCAATACTGCCATCTTCATTTTGTTCTTCATACTGTTTTTCTATGACAGGGCTGGTGTTTTCGACCAATTTACGAAAATAATTCTCATCAAATATTACCGCCCCATATTCCTTCAAAAGCTCATGCTCATACATTTTAACGATGGTACATAACTTCATATCGGAATCTTTAATTTTCTCCTGTGCATCACAGAATACACTTTCAATCAATTTATAATCCATCATTTATCCCTCTCCCCTATATAAAAGAAATCACATTTATTATGGTTCTTGAAGCTCAAGAATTCATAGCATGTGATTCCTTGTTACTGTTCACACCTTACGGTGCTCACAGCAACTGGATTTGCCCATTCCAGTTGCCTTCGGCAAAGGGGCAAATCCTATATTCAAGACGTAGAACATTCTCACGCTCAGCGCAGCAAGTGCGCAGAGCTGTCTGAACAGTAACGATTCCTTCTATTATATACTATTTATTTATCTTTTCTCACACCAAGTTTCTCAGTTCTTGGTCTTGCATTTCTTCTGAATTTATCCGCGGATGCCTTCTTATGCATTCCTGCTGAATCGCGCATATTCCTGCTGTCCTTACCAAACTTGCCATCGCGGCCACGACCATAACCTGATCCCTTACCGTCTCTTCTTCCTTTGGAATCATGTGATCCGTGTGCGTCAGATCTTCCTCTGCCGTCTCTTCCATATCTTCTTTCACGGCTTCGCTCGCCCCTGTATAGATCACGCTTTCTGGGTTTAATATCAAGTTCTTCAGGAGCTTTACCCATATTAAGTCTCATAAGGCCTGCAGCAAGCTGTTCAATTGAATACTCATCCTCAGCAACCTTATCATTGAGGAACTCTATGTAATCAGTTATTTCACCTGACTCAATAAGATCTATTACCTCTGAGAAAAGCTTTCTTGCCTTTGCTCTTGTTATTTGCTTGGCAGAAGGAACTTCGCCCTCTTCGATTTTTGTATGACAGATTCTCTCAATGTCTCTGAGTTTATACATTTCTCTGGGAGAAACAAGTGAGAATGACTGACCGCTTTTTCCTGCTCTTCCTGTACGTCCTATTCTATGTACATAGTATTCTATATCCTCAGGAATATCATAGTTAAATACAGCAGTAACACCACTTACATCTATTCCTCTTGCAGCAACGTCTGTAGCTATCAAAAAGTCAGCCTGTCCAAAGCGGAAGAGATTCATAACAGTATCACGCTGATACTGGGACAAATCACCGTGAAGACCCTCTGCTTTGTATCCCTTGCTCTTCAAATTAGAAGTGAGTTCATCAACTTTTCTTTTTGTATTACAGAAAATAAGACTTCTCTTTGGCTGATGATACTCAATGAGTCTTGTAAGAACCTCTTCTTTAAAGTTTGATGGAATCACATAGTAATACTGTTCTATTGCTTTTACAGTGATTTCTTTGGGAGTCATCTTTATATATTCTGCATCCTGCTGATATTTTCTTGTAATCTGCAAAATAGGCTCAGGCATTGTAGCAGAAAACAATGCAGTCTGTCTCTCCTTAGGCATGCCTTCAAGGATAGTCTCAATATCATCTCTGAATCCCATATCCAGCATTTCATCTGCTTCGTCGAGAACCAGCACTCTGACATCACTCATCTTCATAGTATGACGTCTCATATGGTCCATAACTCTTCCGGGAGTTCCGACAACAATCTGAACACCTGATGAAAGTGCTCGTATCTGTCTTGATATATCCTGACCACCATATACAGGAAGCACTTTTATTCCGTGCATATATTTTCCAAAGCTTCTTAAATCATCAGCAGCCTGCATGGCAAGCTCTCTTGTAGGGCACAAAACAACTGCCTGAAGATGCTTGTTGGAGGGATCAACCTTCTGAAGAAGCGGAATTCCAAAAGCAGCCGTTTTTCCTGTTCCTGTCTGAGCCTGTCCGATAATATCAACACCCTTCATCATAACGGGAATAGCAGCCTTCTGGATAGGAGACATATACTCAAACCCCATCTCTGTGATGGCCCTGAGAATCTTCTCATCAATTCCTTCAGCCTCATCATAACGAACTCTTACTTCTTCTTTTGATGCAGACTTTTCATTTTCTTTGTCTTTATGATTCTTCTTAGTTTCTTTGTCTTTATTTCCGGAAACAGCTTCTGAGATTCCTTCGATGTTTTTCTTAATTTCTTCTAGTATGTTTGCCATATTACCTCTTTCTTGATATCAGATTCTTCATTTTATCTGATAAGTTTCATGGAGCAGAATATTTAGCTCCATCAGGCTTAATACTATGCCACTTGGCTCCCAATGGTTAATCCCAGGCTCGAAGAAACTTTGCCCGGCGTTCTGCTCAAAAAAAATGAGGACGCACATCAAATGTCGTCCCCAAATAAAACATTTAAATTACACAATTGAAAACTATATCATTGTTTTCAATATTATACAACAATTTTTTGATAAAACTTTTAACGAATCATCTCCCAAATATAATCTGGTTGAAAATACGATGATACATTACATATCACCACTCATAACATCTTTATTCTTGATAATATAATCGCAAAGAGAAATTATGGTTAGTGCAAGTGCTATATACATTATGATATTGGTAACAAGCTGAAGCTGAGGTATGTTAACAATCATAAGTATAACCATTATCATCTGAAATGTTGTCTTGAATTTGCCCCAATAGCTGGCAGCTATAACTCGTCCATTCTCAACAGCAATCAGTCTGAATCCACTGATGATAAACTCTCTTGCAATAATGATCACAACTATCCAGGATGGAATTCTGCCAAGTTCTATAAGACAAATCATCGCACTGCAAACAAGAAGTTTATCAGCAAGAGGATCCATAAATTTACCAAAATCAGTTACAAGGTTATATTTTCTGGCAATTTTACCGTCGGCCAGATCTGTGAGGGATGCCACGATAAATATGCCTACAGCAATCCACTTATCAGCTTCTCCAAAAATATTCGCCAGTAAAAATACAACAAAGAACGGAATCAAAATAACTCTAAATACAGTAAGCTTATTCGGTAAATTCATTTTCATCTTCATTCCCCTCCATTAACTCCCCAATCAGGTCATAATCATTAGAACCGGTGATAAGTACGTCAACGAATTGTCCGCTCATCAAATCATAAGGGACATTCATTATAAATAAATATCCATCCACATCCGGTGCATCCATATAAGTTCTGGCTACGTACGTGCTTCCGTCATATTCATCATCATCGTCATCAGTTATTCTGCCTTCTATTACAGCGCTGACAACCTGACCAATTCTGCCTCTTGCTGCATCAAAAGCAATAGTCTGCTGAAGTGACATGATCTCATCTCTTCGCTTTTCTTTTACTTCTTCAGGAATCTGATCAGCCATCTCACCAGCGACTGTATTTTCTTCCTGTGAGTAAGTAAAGCAACCAAGTCTGTCAAAACGCATCTCTTTAACAAAAGACATGGTCTCCTGATGATCTTCCTCAGTTTCCCCAGGGAAGCCTGCGATCAATGTGGTTCTGATACAAATATCAGGTATCTTTGCCCTGATATTTTTAACTCTCTCGGTTATTTCTGCTCTGTTAGTGCGGCGTCCCATCTGTTTTAAGATGTGATTGGATCCGCTTTGAATAGGAATATCAAGGTAATTGCAAACCTTCGGCTCATTCTTGATTGCATCAATCAGCTCGTCGGTTATTTCTTCCGGATAACAATACATTATTCTTATCCATTTGATATCCTCAATTTCAGCAAGTTTATGTAAGAGCTCCGGAAGCTTCTTTTCCCCATAAAGATCTGTTCCATAAAGAGTTGTCTCCTGCGCAACAAGAATAAGTTCTGTTACTCCCTTTGCCGCAAGCTCCTTAGCCTCAGCTACAAGCTCCTCCATAGGTACACTTCGATATTTTCCTCTTACCTTTGGAATAACACAATATGTACAATTTTTATTACAACCTTCAGCAATCTTCAGATAATTAAACTGTCCGCCGGTTGTCTGTATACGAGCCCTGTTACCAACCGGTTTCTTATCAAGGCTGTCAATATATATTCTTTTAATACTGCTGACATCTGAATTAACTATTTCAGATGTTTCACCAAGAACAGAATCAAGTGCTTCCACAATATGCTCAACAGATGCTGTTCCCAGTATTCTGTCAACTTCAGGGATTTCTTTTAATACCTCTTCTCTGTACCTTTCAGCAAGACAACCGGTTACAATAAGGGCTTTATACTTGCCGCTCTTTCTGTACTTGCCGAGTTCTATAATTGTGTTTATACTCTCTTCTTTAGCATCACCAATAAAGCAGCATGTGTTAACCACAGCTGCTTCTGCTATTTCTTCATCGTCTGTAAATTCATGCCCCCGCTGTGACAGCATGCCAAGCATAACCTCTGAGTCAACGCGATTTTTGTCACAGCCGAGAGATACAAATAAAATCTTCATAAATTATTCCCAATTAATTATTCTTCAGAAGACTTTTCTTCGTTTGTTTCAATAAGAGCCTGCTTTTCTTCGTCAGAAAGAATTCTAAGCTTATCTTCATTAAGCTCATCTACTGCTATTGATAAGAATTTCTCCTTATCCTTTACTCTTACCATAGGCTCATCACCGGCAATAAGCTGTCTTGCTCTCTTTGCTGTTGCCATAACGATGGAATATCTTGAGCTGATAATAGGCTCATTTCCTTCCTCTACGTCCTTATTAACTACCTTCATAAGATCAACATATGACGGATGTATCATGTTAGTCCTCCATTTTATAAATAAATTATTTAAGCTCTGACAGCTGCTTCTTAATATCCTCAATGAATTCTTTATTCCTGTCAGGTGTATAATGTGCAGCTTGAATTATCTCATGCATCTCTTTAACACATGCATCAAGATTGTCATTGATTACTATATTATCATACTCGTCAATACCCTGTCCCTCTTCTTTTGCACGAAGAAGTCTTCCGTGTATGACATCTTCAGTTTCTGTTCCTCTTCCGCGAAGTCTTTTTTCAAGTTCTTCAACAGATGGAGGCATCACAAACAATAATAGTGCCTGGGGGAATTTCTTTTTTATCTGAAGAGCACCCTGGATTTCTATCTCAAGGATTACATCCTTACCACTATCAAGCTTTTCCTGTACAAATCTTTTAGGCGTTCCATAGTAATTGCCCACATAATTTGCATGCTCAATAAGGCCATCTTCCTCTATAAGCTTTTCAAATTCTTCTTTACTTATAAAGAAATATTCTCTTCCATTTTCTTCACCCGGCCTTGGATTTCTTGTTGTAGCTGATATTGAAAGAGCATAATTATCATATGTTCTTAAAAGCTCCTTCATCAGTGTACCTTTACCGGCTCCGGAAAAACCTGAAACAACAACAATAATTCCTTTTTTGTTCATAAAACATCATCCTATCTTTATTCTATATTCTGAATTTGTTCACGAACCTTTTCAACGTCAGTTTTAAGACTTATACCCTTATCGGATATTTCAAGGTCTGTGGACTTTGACAAGATAGTATTAGATTCTCTGTTCATCTCCTGTGCAAGGAAGTCAAGCTTTCTGCCAATTCCTTCCTTATCATCACCCTTATTCAGGATATCCCTCATAGCTGTTATGTGACTCCTAAGCCTTACAAGCTCTTCGTCAACACTTACCTTATCGGCATAAAGCGTGACCTCCATGATAAGTCTGTTTTCATCGACAGCCTTATCTTCAAGAAGCTCCTTCACCTTATCCCTCAGTTTATTTCTGTATTCATCTATAATTACAGGTGAACGCTCTGTAATAAACTCCACACTTTCAAGCATACCAGCAAGTTTATCATCAAGATCCCTGTGAAGGAACTCGCCTTCTTTTTGTCTTGCAGCTGAAAACTCCTCGCCTGCTCCATCGATAGCCTTCTTAAGAGATCCCCACAACTCCTCCTCATCGATTTCAGCATCTTCCATGCTGAAAACATCAGGATATTTTGAAAGTGAAGAAACACGGATATCATTATCGATTCCGAAATCTGCAGACATCTGCTTTAAATATTCCAGATACTCAGCGGCAATCTCCTTATTATACCTCACTCTGGTATCAGTTTCGGAAAAGTCTTCATAGGTAATAAAAACATCAACCTTTCCTCTTTTTACAAAGTTCTTAAGTTCATTTCTTATCTTTGACTCTAACGCATTGAACTTTTTAGGCATCTTGATATTTATATCAAGATAACGGTTATTAACGGATTTCATTTCAACCGTAAACTTATGTTTCTCATCGGCAGTTTCGCATCTGCCATAACCCGTCATACTGCAGACCATACTTCCTCACATTCTAGCTGCAAATGCAGCATTTTGTTTTCTCAGTTTCCTAATTAATTATTCTAACACAAAAAAACAAATCCTGTATCAGAATTTCGATTATCAAAGCATTTTAGCACTATTTTAATAGTATTTTAATTATTCAACTTCCTTAAGACCTGATATATCCGTGCTTATCACCATTGAATAATTCGTGTAATAGACCACAAAGCCGGGCTTTGCACCTCCGGGCTTTTTGACATCTTTTCTCTTTAGATAATCAATCTCAACCTTGTCCTGATCCTTACCTTTAGAGTAATATGCAGCCAGAGATGCGGCTTCTTCAAAGGTTCTGTCCGGAACCTCTTTCCCTTCTGTTATGAGGACCACATGTGAACCGGGAATTCCTTTTGCATGGAACCACCAGTCTCCGCCGTTAGCCATTTTGAAGGTAAGCTCATCGTTCTGATAGTTATTCTTCCCCACATAAATATGAAAACCATCACTACTTATATAATGAAAAGGTTTACTCTTTGTTTTCTGATTTCTGTTACTCTTTTGTCCCTTTCCTTTTCCGTTTATCCTGTCAGCTGCACTGCCTTTTATGTAACCGCCTTCAACAAGCTCCCGTCTGATATCCGTAAGGTCCTCTTCCTGCCTTGCTATGTCAAGGGAAGCGGCAATTGACTCAAGATGAGAGACAGTCTGTGATACCTCCTGCATTTGTGAATTCAATGCCTCAGCCGTTCTTTTCAGCTTAGTATATCTGTCAAAATATTTCTTGGCATTCTGCGCAATTGTAAGGGTGTTATCAAGTGGAATTGTAACATCTTTACCTGTATTATAATCATTGACCGTAATTGATTTTGCATCTGCCTCTGCACTATATCCATAGACAGTCAGAAGCTCTCCGTAAACGCGATACTTATCCTTTTTCTCAGTGTCTTTTAGCTGATTTGTCTGAAGGTCAAGTGTTCTGATATTTCTTTCAAGAGCTGTGGCAACAAGTTTTCTCAGATCTGAGGATTTCTGCCTTATTCTGGTTATCGTATTCTTTTCAGAATAAAAATCCAGAAGAAGTGCTGATATTTCCTCATACTCCCTGTATGACGCAGCCTCACTGCCATGATACATGGTGAGAGGAAGTGAGGCATATTCCTTGGGCTTGTCATTGACATAAACAAGTTCAGGAGAAAAATCCCCTGCTTTAATACTATTCACCATTCCACCAAAAGCATTCCAAAGTCTGTTCAACTCGTCAGCATCAAGAGCAATTGCGGACTTATCTGCATCAATATCAGCCCTGTAACATATTTCCTGAGAAATAATCGGCGATAATCCGGTAAAGCTTCCATAAAGTGCCTTGAATACTGCCTGTCCCTTTGTCGGCACAACACTTAAGAAATCATCCCTTGAAGCCTCTAGCGGATCAAGCTTATCCTGAGTCATGGGAACAAAATAATCTCTTCCGGGAAGCACCTCTCTTACTGAACTTACAGAAGACGGAATATGCTTTATGGCATCTATTATCCTGTTGTCCTCATCCACAAAAATTATGTTACTGTATTTGCCCATCAGTTCCATAAGCAGTATCTTATGCCTTAAATCTCCCATCTCATCGAGATGTTCAACTTCAATTCGGATAATACGCTCAAGTCCGGGCTGTTCAACATTGATAATCTTACCATTCTGGATATGCTTCCTTAAAAGCATGCAAAAATTTGGTGCAACCATAGGACTTTGCTTATTCTCATCCGTCATATATACAAGCGGAAGAGATGCGTCAGAGGACATAAAAAGTCTCCTCTGACCACCGCCATTTTCCACTGCCCGTCTTACGGTTATAAGAAGCTCGTCCTTTTCTGTCTGGGCTATTTTATATATTCGCCCACCTAATAATTCTTTTTTTAAATCTCTAACTATATTTGCTACAGTAATTCCATCGAAAGCCATTTTGTACCTTCCTTTACTTCATCAATATCTTCGGCATTCCTTATCAAGAAGATCAAAATCAGCATAGTCAACAACTCTGCCATTTGAATTTTTCACAACAGCAAAATGCAATCCCTTACGTTCCATCATTACATTATTACCATTGATTTCAAGAGCAAAATCTCTGTCATCAAAGCTGTCCCAGCTTCCTTTAAGGTGATAGGAAAGATTATCAGAAACCGTTCCTTCTATATCGGCACTCTGCTTGGACACAATAATATCCTTAAGATTGTTGTTTATTGCCGCTGTTATTGTAATATCTTCACCTTTACTGATCTCATCCTCAATACCAAGTGCATGCAGATCAGCTATGTTTTCATCTGTTAGTCTCATAGCTGCACTTTTTCTTGTAGTTATAAATACGGTATAATCCTCAGATTCTGCATACTTCTTAAGAGCCTTAAGATAATCCCCTATGTCAGTCTGTTTTAGATTCATATCTCCCCTCTGAGAGAAGAGGCATATTCTTGATCCAAGAGAACCATCCATATATATTCTGAAATCAGTATCAGTTTCATCAATTTTATCAGCAGGAATATCTGCGCTGTAACTGCCATCAGCATTTTTATCCATTATAACTGTAAAGTTACGCTCCTGATCCCCTTCAGGCTGAACTTCCAGTTCCATCTTTTCAACCTGTTCAATATTATTGGATATGCTGTTTACTATGATCTTAATATTCTCTTTGTCACTCTTATCTATTGTCACATCTGCAGTAGGTTCTGCATAATTCTGACTTGCAATTGACTCATCACTGATACCTGCAAGCTCATTCATAAATTTTGATTTCTTGTCGAGCTCGCTTTTTTCATAATCCATTCCATATGTTTCAAGAAGTGTTTCTTTAGTCGAAAACAGATTTGCTCCAAGCCCAAGTCTGTTACCGTCAATAGTTGCTCCAAGAGCAGCTATTGTAGTAGGAAACATATCGAAAGTAGTATATTTTCTTTTTAATCTGTCATGCACACCGCAGTCAGCGTTTATAAAACAGGTATAGACAGTTCTTGTGTAATCACCTGGAATCTCCAGACAATAATCTGCATCCATAGTTGGATGATCGCCGACAAGCACTATAGTTGTATTTTCGTAAAAATCCTGCTGCTGTATCCACTTGACAAAGCTTGTAGCCTGTCTGCTTGAACAAGCAAAAACATTGGAGTACTGATCATCAAATTCATTCTCACAGAGCTTACATACATAGCCATCTTCAAAATGCGTATCCACGGTAAGAAGTGTCATATTAAAAGGCTCATCGATTTTAGAGAGCTCCAGCAGTCGCTCCTTTGCATAATCAAAAAGCTTCTGGTCTTCAAAGCCCCACCAGACACCATAATCCTTAGGAATCCATCCCTGTTCCTTGGCATAGGGATAATCGATTATGTCAAAATCCCCATGAGTCCTAAAGAAAAGTTCTCTTCCGCCAAAGGTCGCATTAGAGCCGCAAAGATACTCCTGATGATATCCCTCATCTTTTAAAATATCTCCAAGCGCTTTAACTGTAGGGAAAAAGGTTTCCTGGTCAGACATACTGTTAGCATCAATACTTATCTGAAGCGGAAGGCCGGTGGACTGGGCGAAAATTGCTCCCATAGTCCAGTCTGTACCGGGCATTGAGAAACCGCCATTTAACTCACCGGAATTATCACCAAAAAATTCATTTTCAAGAGCAAGATCCGTAAGCTCCGGTATTCTGTTTTTGTCAAAGCCGCCCCCATGCTCCTTGTCAGCATCCGTAACTTCCATGGATTCAAGATAAATATACACAAGATTTCTCTTCCTGGTAGGAAACTGTATATCTACAGTATTAGGATCCACATAATTATCCTTGATAAAGGTAGATGCATGTATCTGCTGATTGATATAAGTTGTCATATCAAGCTGTATCCATGTATAGCCAATTGCTGCGACTAATGCCAGTATTCCCGACATAGCTGCTATGAGATTTCTCTTTCCTTTAAAAGCTTCCTTCTTAAAAACTGTCAGGAAAAGAAAGACCAGCAGTGCCGCTATGCAGGCAGGTAAAAATGCCTTCATGACAAACAGCTTTATCATGGCGTGAGATGCACCTGATAATGACATTTTCACATTAAAAACAAGCTCATTTACCGTCATCGTATTCCAGGTATGGAAAAACCACCAGGAAGTAAAGAACAGCAAAAACGGAACTGCAATTATTATAGTAGCTATGATATTTTTTAATATATTTCTCTTTTTCACGAAAACTCCATAAATGATATAATATTTTTGTTTCAAACCAAATTATTTTAGCATATAAGAAGTTTAAATAGCAAAATTTTGAGGACCGGAATTACATGAAATATTCAAAGACCAATAAAGCAGACATATTAACTGACAAAGGCTACAGAAAATACCAATTTAAAATAGTAAAAAAATCTACATTTATCCGTTTATGTTTTTCATTTTTTTGTATTTTAGTATTATCAGTAACAGTGCTTACCGGTTGCTCCCGGAAAGAGCCATCTACAGATGTTATTGCCATGCGTGAACTTTTTGCACAAAATAAATACATAATCCATGCCTGCGGTATGATCTCAGATTCCGACGGGATTCAGTACGATTATACGAATTCAAAAGAGGCATTGGAAAACAGTTATAATAAAGGTAATCGCATTATTGAAATAGATTTCCATTACACTAACGACAATGTCCTCGTATGCGGTCACGCATGGGGTGATCTTTATCTTGATGGAAAACAGATGACTCCCGGAGAAGCTCCTTCCTTTTCTGATTTCTTAAAATGCAAGGTACAGGATAAGTTCACTGTCATGACCTTTGATGATGTTGCTGCATTCATGACGCAGCATGAAGATATGATAGTTGTCACAGATACAAAAGAAACAGATATTGAGACCTATAAAATGATAGCATCAAAATATCCCAATCTTATAAACAGATTTGTTATTCAGATATATCATGCAAATGAGTATGACGATATTAATAAAGTGGGGTTCCCCTACATAATTTATACGCTCTATGAAACTGAGGACCAGGAGAGAACGAAATCTGAGCTCCTTAAAGCCTCAAAAAAGCCCCTTATCGGTTTTACATTTCATACAGAGCTTGCTGACACCCCGGAATTTATGGACATAATAAAGGAAACAGATACTCCGCTCTTCGTTCACACAGTAAATGAAGATGCAAATATAGAAAAATACCTGAAAAATGGAATTTCAGCGATTTATACAGACAGAGTTGATCTTGTTAACTAGTGCTGCTGTCATTAAATACCTCGACTTTTTACGAAGTATTAATTGTTCTTTTGCAAGGCGGAGGAATGAGTCGTACCAGGCGATACGGCGATTGACGCCAACGCAGCAGAAGACAATTTAGACAAATAATAAAGTCGACTTATTTGGTGACAGTAGCACTAGTACAACACTTTTTAATTGACCGCATTTTTTGTGAATGCCCTGTCCAATGGTAAGCAACAGGTGTTTCATTGATTTCATCAAAATATTTATAAATACGAGTTACCAATTCCTCCTTTGATTCTACACGGATTCCTCTTAGCATCTGTTGTCATTTTGCTGAAAAAGCCTTAAATTAAAGTTAAAGGGAACATATTATCACTTGAATTTTATATGTCCCTATTTAAAAATTTCACAGCCTTTATAACCTTCTCTATCTGCTGTTTTCGTTCAGCAGGTTTTCCAATCAGATGATATCCGTCTGTTTCTCCGATAGTTGCATTTGCCTTGCAGAATCTTCTACCTCCATCACGTTAATGTATTTTGAACCACGCTTCATATATATTTCATATCCAGAAGAATGTCTAACCTTCGCCCACCTAAACGTTATTTCATTTTTATTTGTTGTGTAATAAACAATCTTTGGCTTACTTATATTATTACCTTTCTATTATCTGTAACTTTCTCACCAAAAAAGTAATCTTCTCTTTCCATATAGTCACCTTATCATTACAGGATTATATATTCGGGTTGGCAAATATTGCATCTACTACTTTTTTCGCTTCATTTAAACTGGTATTAGTTTGAGCAAAGTAATACTTAATTGCTGAAACTATATCATCAGGGTAAAACTCTGACATAATGTGTTTATAAATTATATCATCCACTGGAGGTACTATCTTTTCAATAGAATCATCTTTAGGCAACCTCTTTAGAGGATTTTCTATTGAATCCGGAGGTAAATAGTTCAGTTTGCTTAATGCTGACTCTATTTGAAGAAGCTTTTCTTCACAACATTTTATTTCTATTTCTATTTTTCTAATTGGTTCTTGTGTTTGTTTAAGCTCATTTGCAACTATTTGTTCTGCAGATTTTCTTTTTTCTTCAATTTCAGTTTTAATTTTATCGTTATATGCAAGAAAATCAGCAATTTTCTTATCCACTTCTTCTCGGCGTTTCTTTTTAAACATCCCTTGGAGGGTCACATACTGCGTTCTTAATTCATTTAGTTTTTCTTCATTTTCGAATATTTCTTTATCTATACTAGGATCCGTGACATATTTTAGCCCTTCAACATGCTCTAAATTCCTAGAATGTACCTCTTTAGCAGTCTCAAGCTGAATTTTTAGATTTTTAAGATTCAACTCATATCGCTGTTTTTCTTCAGTTAAACAATTGTACTTTTCCTTTTCTTTATCTATAAATCGCCAATAGTTTTCTCCATTTCTTATTTTGTGCTCAAACAGTTGTTGCTGTTGGTAATATAGTAGTTCTATGAACAACAATATTTCTTCTTCACTATTTTTAATAATTTTATTGTTTGAATTATTATTTACAAGTGTAAGAATTTCCTCAAAAGAAAAATCTAAATTGTCATGGTCCTTAAATGAATTTAGCAATTTCTCGCCCATGATACCTTTATGCAGTAAGGTAACATCATTCTCATCAACCGGAAAATATCTTTCCCTTAATTCAACTATTTTTTTATATTTGCTCCTATATCTGTTCCCTTCAACTGGAATCTTTTCTACTTCTCCAATACGAGACATATCTTCTAAAAAATGATATACTTTAGAACGTCCAAGCTGGTCACCATATGACAGCTCAACATCATCAACTTCTATCTCGTATCGATTTTTAAATGCTTGAACAATTTTATTATAATAAGCCCAATGATATTTCCTGGCGTCAGCTAAAGCCTTTTCATTCTTATCTGCAGCATATTCATATGCCCTTTTATACAAATATTCAATGTGCTCTACTTCACCGGTCAAACTAATACAGTTACCATCATACTTTACAACTTTGTTTTGAAGCATCTTATCTAAAACACTTTCAACCAAAGATGAAAATGCATATTGGTTTCCAGGTATATCATATTCTGGATGCTCTATCTTGAACTCTGAGATCAAGTCCTCTATTCTAATGCTATTATTCTCTTTTATTATTTGCTTAGTATCTTCAATTAGTGCATTAATATTAGAAATATCCGTTCTATTCTGAATTTCAGCATTAGTCATTTGTACAAATTGGGCAATATCCTCTAAGCTTTTTGCAACCTTAACATATTTATTACCGTTTATCCAAAAAGCATGAGCACTTCCTTCTTTCAATATGCTTGCATATACATCTTTAAACCATTTATTTATCTGGTATTTACTTGTAAGTTCCTGTTCAGTATATGGAAGATCCCTTTTTGAAATATCATCCTTAATAGAATTCATCAATTCATCTTCTGTTAGTGCTGCAATAGAAGAGGATGCACTATCATTGGTAGTAACATCAACCGACGTTTTATCTATATTCACAGTACTTGTTGAAGCATGTGTTTCATCATAATGCTTAAGTACAGCACTTCCAGTAGGAAACTCAATATTTTTCCAGCGGTTCCTGTACTTTTCTAAAGCCTTTATATCACCGTTAGCAAGAAGTTCATCTATTTCTCGTTCCGTTTTCTCATCTAATATACTTAGAATGTCCTGTCCACAAGACATACAATGATAAACTGATGAATGATTCCCATTAATACCTGCTACAGCTCCAACTGGACCAAGCATTGCTGCTCCTACTATGCCCTTTTTCATACTATATGAATTTTTTGTTACAAAATTAACTCTCTTACTTCCACATAATCCACAACGCATCTGTTATACCA
Organism: Butyrivibrio sp. LC3010; assembly: GCF_000424385.1. Taxonomy (GTDB): domain Bacteria; phylum Bacillota; class Clostridia; order Lachnospirales; family Lachnospiraceae; genus Butyrivibrio. The sequence goes on from NZ_AUJU01000002.1 coordinate 203,668, forward strand.
CCTAAATACCATTTCATTAGATCATAACTGCATAGCACTTACTGTCTTTAAATCATGCCAAAATACTAACACACTCCTAAATGATTTATAATAAGCCCTGCCCAGCTATATTATATTCATCCATACTCTCTTTTCTTCTAGTAGCACTATTGCCTCTTTATTACAGATTCTATAATTTTCTTCATATTCCTCTACTTTTACATAACTCTTTCTTATACCTAAAACATTTTTTTCTGTATTTCTGATGGTAATAATTCATAGTATTCTCTAAACTTTTGTCCATTATTTACCTTTTGGGTAAAAGTAGAAATTCCCAAGGTATCTACTAATGCCCGTACAGCATAGTTTTTTGGTTCATCAAGATTGGGTTCGTAAAAATAAATATTTCCACACCCTTTAAAATGCCTCTTCTTACAGTTTACTAACCACCAAATATCCATTTCTGATGGATCCATACCAAATCCAACTATATAAACATTTCCAAGAAGAAAATAATCAATCCAGCTCTTTGGAATAAACGGTGTACCCTGTTTCATGCTACTTTTATAAGCTTTAATGACATAAGGTATTCTTTTTTGGATTTCTGACAACAATTTTCCATAATAATAATGTCCCATAACCATTGATGAAGGCCTTGCTGCTTCTCCATGAATATGCCAAATATTTTGATTATTAACAGTAAAATATTTAAATAATCCTAGTTGTTCTTGAGGCTTAGATCCCTTTTGTGTAGATTTTCTATATTTTGATGGAGATTCTTTTTTAAGATTAAACGTTGTATCCAAAGCACATTCTACTTCATAAGAATAATTAACCGTCAGAACCGCATCAAAGGGAATACTTAAATATCTGATAAGAAGTGTTTTCTGCTCTTCTTCAAGAGTATACGGCATAAGCTTATCTGATATTTGATCCACCCATCAGATACAGAATCACTACTAATAACAATTGTTTGTAAAGCATATGGAAGATTTCTAATCAACTCGTAATTGATTGGATTTGAGTCGTACTCGCCTGTAGAAAGGCATTCAATAATATTGTCCCAAGAGGACTTTCCATATAAACGGTTTATACCATTTCCTAATAGAAGAACATTTGGGTTCTTACCAGATTTAATTGATGCTAATGCATTGCTTTGCATATGATTTGCCACCTCATTATAATGTATAGTCATGAAATCTCATATTTTCTAGTAAATAATTAAGATTTGCCATCAAACAATTCATCTATCACTGCTATTCTCTTTTATTTTATCTACTATTCTTTTATACTTAGTTTTATATTTATCGATTCGAATCTTTTAAACTTCTCTGCCACTCATTTTGTCCAAAAAAATGCGTACCTTAACTAACCCCAGTTGATCCTCTACAGATTTTATTACATCCGTAACTTCTATTTCCAATTCGGTTTCATTTAGCACTCGAACTAATCTATTGTAATAGCCCAATGATATTTCCTGGCATCAGCTAAAACTTTTTTCATTCTTTTCTGCAACATATTCATACCTACACTGCATATAATTATGTTGAATACATATCAATTGAACAGATGTTAGTGAATTATATCCACCTTTTTTCATCGAGAATTTATTTCCCAACATAAGCATTATACGTATCGTTCAACTGTTTAAAATGTTCATCGCAAAGTGTTGCATAATTATTTGTTGGCACTCCACATAGTGATCCATCAAAATATTTGTACTGGCATCCTCCCGATGGTACATTTCCCGCTGTGTATTTCCCAGTATTTTCAATGCTAGTAGTCTTGCCTGAAAGGCAATCCATGCAGAACATAGCATCCTCATCTATATACTTCCCGCAGTTCAAACATTTATTTGAATGTATTACACAGCAATTAGTATTTCCCGATGATGCAATCGTATTATTACATCCTGCATGTTCACATTTTGTATCAGGTGTGCCATACGAATTTGTAAACACCGTATTATATGCAGATTTTTGTGATGATGTTCCAGTTGTGCTAATTCCTTTTGCTTCTTTGTATATATTTGTATCTTTTACTGATTCAAGCACAGCGTCAATTTTATCCTGAGACGCACCATTGGACTCCATGTATGCTGCAGTAGCCATCAAAAGGTAGACAGTAGCGTTATTAGTCCCCACACTAACGTCATTATCAATTTGCTGTGCAAGGACAACTAATCGTTGTGTTTCGATTTCACAGGATATAGTCTTATAATAATCCTTTATTCTATGGAAAATACCTTTATACTCATCTATAACTAATTGATATTCTTTAGAACAATAACTATCATCATAAGTAATAACTTCGTCACATAGAGATTCCATTTTTGCAGCTATTTCACGAAAATCATCATACTGTGACCAATCAAATTTCTCCGATTCATTTAAAATGGATGCATATTTTTGAGTCAATTCCGCCATCTGCGCAGACAAACTTGCAAATTCATAGGAATAACCTGCCATATCATTTGTAAATTTTCCAACCTCTTCCTCCGTCATATTGGCATTATATGTACGCTCTGGGGCTATTTCACCTTTCCCTGTTCGCATAGTTTTTTCTTTTGTTCCGCATGCACAAATAAATAATGTTAAGAATAATATACATAAATAAATTTTTTCATTGCTAAACACCTATTTAATTTGGTCATAATATTCATTCCATTCAATCAAAAGAATCGTATACGTTAAATGCGCTTCCACTCCTCTATATACGATACCTTTCTTTTCACTTTATCTTCCATCCCATCGCAAGATGTTAAACGTCATTCATTTCTTGATTCAACCATCTTTGAAGCATTACTTCCCTGCTCTTTATTATATTTAAGAGCATTATAGTATCCTTCGGCTGTTTCTATGGCTTCTTTCGAATCAACTGAAAATTCTTCAATTACACTAATAGCATTCTCTGTTGTTTTAACAATTTCACTTTTCCACATCCAATTGCAAGCATTCTAGATAATATCATGATTACAAATGCTCTAATTTTATTCAATTATTAATCCTTTTCTTTCATAAAAACTATTTTTACGCAAAAAAAAACAAAGAGACCCTATGTCCCCTTGTCTGCAAGTTATATTATCATATAACATTCAAAACTACAATACAATAAAACCTTATTTCAAAGCACTTATAAAATCATCCCTATTTGTCCTAATGTTTATGGATATTCTTCTGCACAATAGGGGTTTCTGTACCGGAGCACAAATCAAAAATCCTCGCCGTAGGTAGTGTCCCCAAATACTAATAATGAGAAAAAATCACCTGCCTGATTGTCCAATCAGTACATCCATTTCATCCCATTTAAAATTTCTAAGTAATTTCTCAAGCTGAGTAATTATATTAAAGTCCTCAGTTGAAAGCTTGTATACCTTAAGTTCATCTAAAATCATTTCAACTGAGTCATAATCCATCGTAGGAATAACCTCCCGCAAAGCACTGTACGCATCTTCAAGTTTTTCTGGAGATATTTCTTTTTTTATCTCGTTATCGCCTTTCCTTTTACTATCAAGAACTGAGAGTTTGTTCTTATAACTTCTGAAAAGCTCTAATAATTTACAGGTATTATCGTCGATGCATTTTTCATCGCCATTTCGTCCTGCTTCCTCAAGCATAAGAGCCAGTTCCGACAGCTCAAAAGCCCCAATTATCCTGGCCGTACTTTTAAGGGCATGTACCTTTGTAGTATAAAAGCTAAAATCCCCGCTTTTATATGCTTTTTCTATTTCATCTGATTTTGAATCTATATTGCTGTAAAAGGTATTTAAAAATTTCAAAAATGCCTTTTTGGTTCCGCAAAAATTCAATCCATCAGTCAGCGAAATTCCATCTATTTTTTTTAAATAATCAAATTCTGTCTCGCACATATCCTGTCAAATATCTAAAATATAATCATATTTTTTGTTTCAACATACAACATGTAAATCCTAGCACAACGATAATTGTAAAACAACAAAAGTTAATAATTTCACTTATAAGATAAAAAGAACAGCCGGAATACAGGCCGTTCTCTTCTAAATCATATGTAAACAATCACTCAACTACTGTAAACTCGATAACCTGTCCCTGACTAAATTCTTCATACATTTCCATCATTTCTGAATCATCAACAAGGACTTTTTTCTCACCGTCATCAATCTCATAATATGTGGCATTACCAGCGGTATCATATTCAACGTAATTCTCATCCTCTAAATCCAGCGCATTGCCGTCTATATCATAGGAGCTTGTAAAATGATTGCCGCAAACATATATATCGCCATCATATATCGTGAGCGGATAAGCAGTACCGCCTGCTTCCACATATCCGATATAAACAACATCATCATTATCTTTTTTATATACCTCAGCGTCGATAGAGGCCATTGTTCCATTACCATCGCAGTCATATGCACCACTTGAAACAAGCAGTACATCAGTGTGATCTATTCTTGTCTTTGCATAAGCCATGCCCTTATCAAGCTTTGCAATGATATCATCAAAATCATAACAGCCGGTAATATCAATGGGCTCATGCCTGTTTTCTTCAATGATTTTTGCTGCTTTTGCAACTTCATCGTCAGATATTACTTTTACCTGAGGATTACTTTTTGAATCTTCATTCTCATTTTGAGTTATAGACTCAACATTAGGTGTGATCACAGTATCCTTCTGTTGTCCACAACCTAAAAAGCATAGCACTATTGTACACATGACAAATATTGACAATTTATTATTCATAACTATCCCCTCAAATAGATCTCAGGAACTACAAAATCATGTAGTTTCCAAGAATTGCCAACTATTTACATTTATAAACTTTCACTTATGAATTACAGTAAGATTAAAAATCTTCATCTAAAAGAGATGCTTCAGTAAGGCTTGCCCAATAGTAAGAGTTCATGTAGACTCCACGGAAGGATTTAATGGCCGCTTCATCACCGTCAAGATAATGATACAGATCACAGTCGATAAGTTCCGGACAAATACGCATGCCTCCACTCTTAACCTCTAATATTTCGCTGATATTGTAGTCTTTAAGAGTGTCTTTAAGGCTTCTTACTATAACATCCATCTGCTTCTGCATAGCCCTGTCATACATTCCGTCTTCCCAGAGTGCCGCAAAAGCTTCAGCTCTTGTGACGGTTCCGCCTCTGTTATCAATAAGATATGCCAATAGCTCTTTTGACTTTGAACGTTTGAAAACAACGCTTTCGCCCTTTACAAATAAATCAAAATTACCAAAAGTCTTAGCATTGGCAAGATATGCGGATTCCTCTTCCTTATTATCTATTACATACTGAACTTCCTGGAAAAGTTTGTCTCTTGCAATAGGCTTTAAAAGATATCCATCAGCGTGGATAGAAAAAGCCTCTACTGCATAATCAGAATATCCGGTAAGAAAAATAATTGATGTTCCCGGACTTTTCTCCTTGATAATACCGGCAAGAGTCATCCCATCCATTTCAGGCATGTCTATGTCCAAAAGCGCCAGTCCCACATTATTCTCTTCCATATATGAAAGGGCTTCCTGCCCCGAGGAAAATCCTTTCACTTCCTCAAACAACCCAAAATCATCCAGCAGTGATACTGTAAGATCTAAAATCAGATTTTCATCATCAACACAAATAGCTTTCACAATTTTACCCCCCTGCGGGCACTTTAATTATTACTGTTGTTCCTTTATCTATCTCACTTTCGATAATAAGCTTTCCATTGCAAAGACTTTCAAGTCTTTCCCGGATAGTTTTAAGACCGTAATGAGTTTCGTCCTTCTTCTCATAGTCTTCCAGGTCAAATCCCTTACCGTTATCCCGCACATTGATAACATGATAATTATCCTCGAGCTTGGTTGTTATCCAGATACTTCCGTTTTTCCTGATTCTGACACCATGTCTTATCGCATTCTCAACAATCGGCTGAAGAGTTAAAGCAGGCAGAAGGAAATCTTCATCATCGATATCATAGTCAACCTTGATATTCGGGAATCTTATGGTCTCGATTTCTGTATAAACCCTTGTATGCTCAAATTCCTTGTCAAAAGGTACAAGATCCGTTTTATCCAAAGAGCCTATGTTATTCCTTAGATAAGTACCGAATTTCTCGGCAGTAGTGAAGGCTTTCTTTGGATCAGTCAGGCATAAAGCCTGAATTGTTGATAGCGTATTATACATAAAATGAGGCTGAATCTGAGACATCATGATCTCAATTCTCTTCTCATTTTCTATTGCCCTGTCATGCTCTCTGACAAAGCGCAGATGCAGCCAGATGTAATAGAACAACGCACCTGTAACAACGGCAACTGTAAGAAATGATATCCTGGCATCAATATAAAAACTACTATCAGCGATAACCCCAAGAACTATTATTGCAGTAATAGCAATCGGAATGAAATTAACTCTTTTTTTCTCACTCCGCAATTTATAAAGTGCCAAAATAATGTGCCATAAAAGTAATATACCACAAATTATATGGCTTGAGTAACCTAGTGGACCTCTTACAAAACCATTATCCTTTGTAATTGTAAATGTTATATCAGTGAAAAATGCTGAAAGATATACCGCAGTATTTACTGCAATCAGTATCCATGGCTTCTTTTCATCACTCAAAAGCCGAATAAACAATACAATGATTACAGGTCTTGCAATATAGCAGTAAATACTGGTGATAAGCCTTAAAAACACCAGTGAATTATGATGCTGAGAAAAACTCTCAACCTGACTAACTACTATGACAGAAAAAATAAGAATGACATTTTGAATCAATATCATTCTATTCTTCTTTTTTATATATCTATCTGCAAGAACAACCGCTAAAAGTCCCAGCAGTTGAAGCACCAAAGAAACATTCAGTGCTATAAGACTCTGTGATTCAATAGTCATAACAATAATCCCCAGGATGAGTACAGATCATCAGACCTGTGAACTCACCACTTTATTTCGTAGCTTTTTCTGGTTTTCCTTTCCCAGGATAAAGCTTTTCTTCACTTCATCAAATTTTGGATAAATACTATCCGCATCATCCTGCTTTTTTATTTCTTCCTCAATTTCAATAATTTTATTCTCAATAGATTTTACATACGAATTTTTCATTATCTGTTTACTTAGAAGTTCGATATTATTATTGGTAATTTCAATCTGTTCAAACAAATTATCATCTGTAACTTCTTCGCTACTTATCATTTCTTCAATGGGTCCCTCATCGAAAGAACAATTATCCTGTACATTGTCATCTATCTCATCATCAAAAAGGCGTTTGATTTTACTTATAACCCCCTTCACAATAATTCTGTACCTCCTTAATGCAACACGATAAAAAAATAAATCGTTTCCACGTGTATTACTTAGATAGGCACATTATATCTGATTCTGTCCAACAAATGTCCAACATACAAAACCATGAAATTACCCTTTGTAGTAGAATGCCATCATAGTAATATCATCAAACTGATCTGCATCCCCTACAAAATTATTTATCTCTTCTCGTACAGTACTTATCTGCTTCTGCGGATCATCTTCCTTGCATTTATTAAGAGCTTTAACGGTATTATCCATTCCAAAAAGTTCGTGCCTCTTATTCTCTGCTTCAGTTACTCCGTCAGTGTATTCAAACAAAGCATCTCCCGCATCGAGTTTAAACTCATGCTCAATGTATTTGATACCTTCGATCATTCCCAGAGGACTTGAGTGCTTATATATTACAGGCTCAAACTCACAATTTTTACGACGAAGTATAGGATGTTCATGGCCTGCATTGGCAGCGACACCCTTACCGGTGGAAATCTCTATGATAGAGAGCCACACAGTTACAAAGAATTCCTCATCATTTCCCTCACAGAGCTGATTATTGACATCATAAAGAATTTCTGAAGGCGTTCCACCTGCCAGTGTTCTTGTTTTTATAAGTGTTTTTGCGATGACCATAAACAATGCCGCAGGAACTCCCTTGCCTGAAACATCTGCCATCACAAGGGCAAGATGGTCATCATCCACCAAAAAGAAATCGTAAAAATCGCCTCCTACCTCCTTTGCAGGATTCATGGTTGCGAAAATATCAAACTCATTTCTATCCGGGAATGGAGGAAATTCCCTGGGAAGCATATCCTTTTGAATTTTGGTTGCTACCCCAAGCTCTACACTGATCCTTTCCTTCTCGGCTGTAATTTTTTGTACTTCATCAATATACTGATCTACTGTGAGTACCATCTTTGAGAAGCTGTCAGCCAGATGCCCGATTTCGTTTCCAAGGCTTATTTCAGAAAGCTTATTTACTACGTAATTGCTATCCTTATTTTTGTCATAGGATTCAACACTTTTTTGCACCTTTTTAAGAGGCTTTAGGACATTTTTCCTGATGAGAAAAAGGCAGATTGCTGCAAATATCATTTGCAAAAGAACAAATCTCAAAGTACTCCTTATTGTCTCTACCCTTATCTCTTCCTTTACATCTGATGTCTGATATGCAATTCCCAAAAAAACATGATATCCGGGTATGTCTATATAAGTCTCATATGAATCTGCATAGCCCTCTGATTCTGCAACTTTACGTGTTTTCTTTAATGTTTCTTTTAATGAAGTAACCTGTTCATCCGTAAGCGTAACAGTAGTACCCAGAGTATATGCATCTCCAAACTTACTGCTCCTTGGTTTTGAGCCATCATTACCGCTGGCGAGAAAAATACCACTGTTGAATTTGTCATCCGTAGCCATAACATACACATAGTCAATATCATACGCAGTCTTAATATGATTCGTATGCATAAGAACTCTGTTGAAAACTATCTCAGCAAACAATTTCTGATCTTCCGGACTTAGTGCTTTAATATCAGCTTCTGTCGAATCCATTACCGACAGATTCTTTTTTCTTGCCAAAAGTTCATGCATCTTTTTACGGGTCTCATCATCAGCCTCATATTCAACATCCATATTGTCGCCGTTTTCGATCCAGTACTCAAGAATATAGGCTATTCCTTCAAACTGATCCAAATAAGCATTTAAATCTTTAAAAATGCTGCTCGCATGCTTTTCCTTCTGATCAAGAATAGTCCTTGCAGATGAATTGGTTATCGTAACATATGAAACGGCACCGATTATCAATGTACCAAAGATGAAATATATTAGAATTTCAGTAAATACACTTATTTTCAGTCTGTCATTATATGATTTATGTTCTGTCATAGAAATCCCCCAACATACTTCGTTTTGTAACCGGCAAGCTACAAATAAGCCGTATAACGCCAGAAATATTTTAATAAAAATTCCCGGCATTTAAATTTATTATTTAAGCCATCTGTCTCTTTACAAGCTCAGTGAAGAACCCATTCTTTTCTACAAGCTCCTCATAGGTTCCCTCTTCGGCTATATTACCTTCTTTGAGCACCAGAATTCTGTCACAGTTCCTTATTGTACTTAGTCTGTGCGCGATTACGATTCTTGTACAATTAAGTCCATCCAGTGCGTCTGATATCTTCTTCTGTGTAATATTATCAAGCGCACTTGTAGCTTCATCAAAAATCAGAATCTTGGGCTTTGGCGCTATAGCTCTTGCTATCATGATTCTCTGCTTTTGTCCGCCTGATATTCCGCCCTGTCCTTCACTTATTATTGTATGCATTCCCATAGGCATCTCTCTTATGGTATCAGCCATTCCCGCAATTTCAGCAGCTTCCCAGGCTTCAGCTACACTTAGCCAGGGCGCAGAAATTGTGATATTTGAGTAAATATCTCCCTGTATAAGAGAACTGTTTTGGAGAACAACACCTATCTTTTTACGTAGTGATTTTAAATCCACGCTGTTCATTGCCTTTTTATCATAGTAAATAGCACCCTTATCAGGCTTCTCAAACCCCAGCAGAAGCCTTATTAAAGTACTTTTACCACAACCTGTTTCTCCAACTATAGCCACGTATTCTCCTGCCCTGATCTTAAGTGAGAGATTATTTATTATATATGGCATTGAAGAGTCGTACCTGAAGCTTACATTATTTAGTTCGATACTTCCGGAAATTCTCTCAACAACTTCATTATTGTTATAAACCTCAGGCTCGGTCTTAAGAATTGGCTCAGCCAACTCCAATGCAGGTGCAATCTGGGCAATTGAAGTTGCTATATTTGCAAGAGCAACAAATGCTGCAAGAACCTGTCCAAATGCAACATTAAATGCATAGAAATCAGACTGAGTAAGTCTGTTCCTGACTGCAAGATCATATAAAAATGCATTTCCAAGCAGAAGGAGTCCTGTTACAATAGCCGAATTGATCTTTAAAAACACAGGCGGATTATATCGGCACTCAGCCTCCTTTGAAAAATGCTCTGTCCATTTTGCAAATGCTCTCTTTTCGGCGCCTGCAAGCTTAATCTTCTGTATTCCGGTGATAAGACCATAAGATAATCCCATTCCTTCTGCAGAAAGCTTCATAAGCTTCTTATTTATTCTTGACTGCCAGAAGGATGCCAAAAGGATTACCAGGAATACTAAAAGAATAATGGTTATAGCCGGCCAGAATAATACAGGAGTAATTGTATTTACCTGATAAATGTACAAAAGCGACATAAATGCAGCCAGCATGGTGGAAAAAACATTGCTTATAAGCAGAGAACAAACGATGTTTATACTCTGTTCTCTCTTGGCAAGTTCACCTGAACTAAAATTTCTGAAAAAAGATGCAGGAAGAGACATTATTCGCATCATTACCGCAGCTTCAACCTGCGTAGACATTTTAGACTCTATCCTTGTAAGATAGAGTATTTTTACTGCATCTATAAGATGCGTTGTAATGGCTGTTGTACCGATAACCAGAGCCGTACTCATCAAAAATCTCATATCATTTGATGCAAGTACAACGCCTGTCAAAAGTCTTGTAAAAAGAGGCAAAAGCATTCCCAGGAATACCACAAGAAATGAAGCCATAACAGCACAAATAAGATCACCTGAGGTGACACATTTTCTCATATAAGACACAAGGTCAGATAGTTCAAGCTTTCGAAGCGGAAGCGGTTTATAAAATACCACAGCTTTCCTGGAAAACAGCTTTTCATTTTTTCTGGTTATTCTGACCTTTTTCCCTGTAGTCCTGTCCTTATAGTAATAGCCCGTTGTATTTCTTGGAATCAGCAAAACCGCAGAATTGTCGTCCTCAAAAAAGCCAAGCATAAGTCCTGTTCCGTCAAAGCTCCATCCCTCATCAAGGTCCACATTCCTGCGCATTATGCCATTGGGCCAAAGAGCATATTCCAGCTTTTCCTCAAGACTATCGATATTGATCGGAACATCAGTATTTTTGCAGCCAAAATAGGACAAAATGTCCCTGATAACTTCCGATGTATGATATCGTTCATTATCAGCGATACTCCCTCTTTGTCCAAGAACGGCTTCGGCAAGACGTTCCATAGAGTATTCGAAAGCTTCCTGATCTCTTTTACTTCTCTCTCTTATCTGATCTTCAAACCAGCTCATAAGCCCTCATTCTACAGTTACCAAATCTTTATAAAAGCCATTTAGCTTCATCAGTTCTTCATGCGTTCCACGTTCAACAACGACTCCGTTGTCCATAACCAGAATGTCATCACAATCCCTTATGGTTGACAATCTATGTGCAACAACAATGCATGTTAATCCTCTGTTTTTTATAGCTTTGACTACTTCATACTCGGTCTTTGCATCAAGCGCACTGGTGGCTTCATCCAGAATTATTATCGAAGGATCTCTGGCTAAGACTCTGGCTATTTCAAGCCTTTGCTTCTCACCGCCGGACATATCCTTACCCCCCTCTAAAAGTCTTGATCTGTAACTGGAAGGACGGGAAATAATTTTCTCATGAATTCCGGCATCCCTTGCTGCCAGTATCATCTCAAAATCTTCAATTGATTCATCCCACATTTTTATATTGTTCTCTATTGTATCTTCAAAAAGCCCAATATCCTGAGCAGCTACAGCCACAGATCCCTTAAAAACACTAGTCTGTATTTCGTTTATGCTTTTACCATCAAAACGTATATCTCCACTCCAAGGCTTATACAGACCGGAAATAAGGCCTGCTATTGTAGACTTACCGCAGCCGCTTTTTCCAACCAGAGCAATTCTCTGCCCGGGTTTTACACTTAATGAAAAATCTTTTATCAAAGGCTCTTTTAGCCTCGAATAGCCAAAGGATAAATTTTTTATCTCAATAGCTCCTGTTAGTTTTGAAAAAGTACCATCCTCAATATCTTCTATAGTTTCCTCTTTAAAAACATCATCCTCAGGATACTCCATAACATCGCTGACTCTTTCCATATCAGTCCGCATTTCCAGAATTGACTGCCCCGATGTGATCAGCATATTAGCCGGTTGCATAAACAATGATAAAAAGCCTTGAAATGCAATGATCATTCCGACTGTAAAATCGCCTCTCATAGTCAGGAAAACACCTAAGGTCAGAACCAGGTAATTAGCAATGTCAGCCAGAAGTGGCGGAATCACTCCGAGATATGCATCTAAAGTACTGTATTTAACATTCTGAGCCTGAACTGAAGCCTGATATCCTGCCCATTTCTGGAAGAATCCATTCTCGGCTCCGGATGATTTTATAGTCTCTGCCATTTCAATACCGGATATAGTGGCAGACAGGAGCTTCCCTTCATCTCTCATCTGAACTCTTGTCAGATTGATTCGCTTTTGAGATATATAACTTGCAACCAGAAGATTAATAACAATGGTCAAAATACCTATGAAAGTAAGTCCAACACTAAATCTTAGCATCACAACCAGATACACCAGCATCATTATTGTATTTAGAAAAAGAGGTGCCACAGTATCTACCAGGGTCGCTGCTATATATTCGTTAACTTCTTCTCTCATGATGATATCTCCTGCCATTCTCTGAGAGAAGAATTCTATAGGAAGTCTCAAAACCTTCCACATATATGTAGTCGCGCCTATCGATGCCAGTTTGCCATTAATCTTGAGAAAATAAATCTTTGATATAAATTCACTTATAATCTGCAGAACTGCAAGCACTACCATGATTGCTATAAATGGATTAAGCCAGGATCTGTTTATTCCGGTTAAGAGTCTGTCCATAAACACTCTTGTCATCACAGGATTAATCACCTCTATCATGTAGGAAATAATTCCTGTTAAAGCAACAAGTAAAATGGCCTTTTTAGCCCCCTTAAGCCTTTTGGCAGCATAGGCAATAATGCTCTTTTTATTTCCTCCCGGAACGAAGTTCTCACCGGGAATGATTCTTAGACAGACACCGGTGAATGAGTTATCAAACTCATCCATGGTAATCTTCACTTCGCCTCTTGCAGGATCATTAATGTAAGCAAAACCATTCCTGAATCCGTTAAGTACAACAAAATGATCAAAATTCCAATGGATGATACACGGGAATAGTCCAGCTTCTTTTATTTCGTCTATTTCATATCTGAATCCTTTTGCTTCAAAACCATATTTCCGCGCAGCAGTCAGGATATATTTTGCATTTGATCCATCCCTCGAAACACCACAATCAACCCTCATCTGTTCAAGAGGGATCCACATATTGTAGTAAGCCATAACCATACAAAGGCATGCTGCACCACATTCAAGTGCTTCCATTTGCATGATTACCGGTACCCTGGCTACTCCGTTTTTTATTGGTTTTCGTATTTTCTTCTTCATCTTCAGTCGCTCAAAAGAAAAGAGATTGGTTTAATTTGTTCAACAATTATGCCTGCTTCGTAAACCCCATCGGGAATATTCATATCACATTCGACTGTTGTTCTTCCATAGGAATCCTTGTCCACATAATCTATAGTTGCACTCAAATCGCCAATAGTCAGCTTGAGACCTGCCTTTAGATTATCCTGTGGCATATTATTGATTACCATGGTTACTTTCCCGTTAGTAACATAAGCTTCACCTTTTACAGTTGTACTTACATTTCCTACAGAAGCCCAAATAAAAAAACCTGCAAGCATAACAACGACCGCCATAAGTATCAGCCATATGGCGGGTGTTGTTACATGCAGATAATCATTTAAAGCTTCAGGAGAAGATATCCTTTCCAAACTCTTTTTCCTGAAAATATTCTCATCCATTGACGCTCCCTGGTTATACCCACATTCCACCACCGGATGTATTGTTGCTACCAGTCGTATTTTTAACCTTTACATTGTTAACTTTTACTGCGTTTTTAAGAGGTCCGGCAATGCGGTTTGTATCTCCACTCATCAATAGATCATTAGAATCCACTTTAGTATCAGAAGTCATTATTGTATTTGAAAGTCTGATCCCTCCGACACCAACTCCGGCATTGGCAAAAATACCTGCACCGCCATTGATTTCCTCAAGCTCCTCATCATTGAGTTCTTTCATCAAATCTTTATCACTCATAGAATACTCCTTTCCAAAGCAATCGCTTCAACTAAATAAGCAACTTAGCCTGCAAAGTAATTCATACCGCCGCAAATAGGACATTCACATTTTGATTCCTGAATATTTATCCTAATTATCTTTTGACATTTCTGGCAGCTGACTTCCATTAGCTGTACTCTCTTTTGCTTGTAGAAAGATCTGAATTGCTTTGCTCCGCCAACAACATCCTCCAGACTGTCATCATCCAGAGGTGTTCCTCCAGTAACTTCAATCATCACTATCTCCTCCTTGTAATCACTCCTTACAAGACGATAATATCAAAAACTGTCCAACAAATGTCCAACATTGAGATAAATTTATATTTATTTTATAATACGAACCTTTTTTAAAATATTTACCAATTTGGAGCCCTTTGGGAATTGAAGTAATTCTCTTTCAGTAACTCCTTTTGTCCTTACCATTCCGACAGCATATACAATTACTGCCACGAAAATTGCTACGGCAACTGAAATGAGATTAACAAAATAATCATTCTCCAACGTTCTACCTATCAATAGCTTCATAAGTCTGTATACGCCAAAAGAAACGATTCCCATAACTGCCGAAACTGAAAAAGGTATAATATAAAGCTTCTTAATATCCTGTCTGATTTCGATAGTTTTGGATATTGAATATTCATTGAGTACGCACATAAGAAGTGAGTACAGAATTGTCACGATTGCCAGAGCTTTGTTGCCAAGATTCGTGAAAAACAAAAGAATTACCAGTACCACCGTCTGAACAACCAATGCAATAGCTGCATTAATTACAGGAGCATTGACCTTTCCAATTCCCTGCAGGATAGCATTACTTACAGTGGAAAGAGAATAAAATACCACCGTAATTGCCAGTATCTGCATTAAAACTCCTGCCTCATGCAAAGTGGCTTTTTGAGGAAACAGAAGCATGATGATCGGCTCTGATAAAGCAAACAATCCCACAGCAGAAGGAATAGCAATCATATTGATCAATCTGTATACTCTCTCTATCATTTGTGAAGTTCTGTCATAGTTTTTCTGCGCAAAGTATGTAGAAATACTTGGCATAATCGTGGCAGCAGCTGCTGATGATATCGCTATAGGGAAATTAGTGATATTCATAGCCTTTCTTGAGAATACACCAAACCTTGTAACAACTTCGTTATGAGGTATTCCTCTGTTGTAAGTCATTATCTTTGAGAATAAAGTCGAATTAAGTGTAGTCGATAAATTATAAATAAATGTACTTAAAATAAAAGGTGTCACAATCATAAGGATAAGAATAAATATTTCTCTATATCCCATATCTTCATGATGATCGTGAATAACCTTTCTTCTTACGGCATCTCTGTTCATCCTATAGACAAAAAGCATAAAAATCAGAGCAATAACCACTCCTGAGCCTGTGCCCAGGGCACCTCCGATTGCTCCATACATCGCCCTTGTGGATGCATCTCCGCCTTTAGAGATTGCCAGGTTAACCAGAAAGAATGCCCCTCCAACAGATACGAAAGCATTCAAAAATTGCTCTACCAGCTGGGAAATACTCGTTGGTATCATGGTCCTCTGTGCCTGAAAATATCCTCTGAGTACTCCTAACGGTCCAAAAATAAATATGAATGGTGAGAAAACCTTTAGTACCGGGATGGAATATCCATCCACAAACAAAGGTGCTCCAAAAAATGCAACAAGACTTCCTATAGCTCCTACAACACAAACATAAATAAGCGCACAGTGAAAAATTCGCTGTGCGTTTCTATATTCATGTACAGCAAGTCTCTGCGAGATTATTTTACTCATCGCAGAAGGTATGCTGTATGAAGAAATAAGAAGTACTATTGAATAAATATAATAAGCCGTACTGTAATATCCGTTTCCCTCATCACCGACAATTCCGGTGAAGGGAGCCTGATATAAAAGGCCTATGATTTTTGATATGATACCGGCGGTAGCTAAAATACCGCCCTGAACTAAAATACTTTTCTTTTTACTCATTTCCTTATGGTCTAAGCCAATCGTACATCTCCTGATATTTAGCTGCTGAAACTTCCCATGAGAAATTAGCTGCCATTGCACGATCTATCATCTTGTTCCATTCGCGCTTATTATCATAATAAACTCTTTCAGCTTCACGAACGGTATTCATCATCTCATGTGCATTATAATTCAAAAATCCGAAGCCGGTGCCTGTACTCTCATACTGATTATAAGGCTCAACAGTATCCTTAAGTCCTCCGGTCTGTCTGACGATCGGAATTGAGCCATATCTAAGAGCCATCAGCTGTGAAAGACCACAGGGCTCAAAGAGAGAAGGCATAAGGAATGCATCAGATGCTGCATAAATCTTATGTGACAAAGGATTTGAATAATAAATGTTTGCTGAAACCTTATCAGGATATTTCCATGCAAAATGCCTGAACATGTTCTCGTACTGTTCTTCACCTGTACCAAGCACAACAACCTGTATGGCATCCTGACACAGTTCGTCAAGCACATATGCAATAAGGTCAAATCCCTTCTGATCTGTAAGTCTTGAAATGATACCGATCATCATTGTCTTATCATCTTCTGGTAGTCCTAACTCTCTCTGCAGTGCTCGCTTATTCTTGGATTTTTCCTTGCGGAAATTGATTGCATTAAATGGATAATCCAGGAATTTATCAGTTTCAGGATTAAAATCTGTATAGTCAATACCGTTAACTATACCTCTCAAATCATGAGCCCTTGCTCTGAGAAGTCCATCAAGTCCTTCTCCGTAAAATTCTGTCTTGATCTCATCGGCATATGTGCTGCTGACAGTAGTTATGGCATCAGCATATACAATGCCGCCCTTTAAAAGATTTGCATCTTTATAATATCCAAGCTTGTCAGGTGTAAAGTAATAATCAGGAAGTCCTGTAATATCCTGTACATCCTTAGCATCCCACTTACCCTGGAACTTAAGGTTATGAATAGTCATTATTGACTTGATGCCGCGGAAGAACTCATTCCCCTGGAATCTCTCTTTTAAGTAAACAGGAATAAGACCAGTCTGCCAGTCATGACAATGAATAATATCCGGTCTGAATCCAATTACAGGAAGAATTGAAAGAGCTGCCTTACTAAAGAATGTAAACTTCTCAATCTCCCAGATAACATCTCCGCCATATGGTGCCATACCACCAAAAAAGTATTCATTGTCGATAAAATAATAATGTACACCGTCTATCTCAGAATGGAATATTCCAACATATTCACTTTTCCAGTGGAAATCCATATAAAAATTGGATACATACTCCAATTTATCCTTCATCTCCTGAGCCATGCAGGTATATTTAGGAAGGATTACCCTTACATCAAAATATCTCTTATCGATATCCTTTGGCAGTGATCCGACAACATCTGCCAATCCACCTGTTTTAATAAATGGTACTCCTTCTGATGCTACAAATAGAATGTTCTTCATGTAGTGCCTCCAGTTTAATCTTCTGTAACCTTATATTTTGCAGACTGCATAGCTATAAGCTCTTCATCAGAGAAATAGTCAATTCTCATAGCCTTCTTGACATCACTAAGGGTCTTGGCTGCAACCTGCTCAGCTACCTCTGAACCCTTTTTAATAACATCATATACATACGGAATATCCTTCTGGAATTCCTCTCTGCGCTTTCTTATCGGCTCAAGTTCAGCCTGAAGTACATTGTTAAGGAACTTCTTAACCTTAACATCACCAAGGCCGCCTCTCTTATAGTGAGCCTTCATCTCATCAAGATTAGCATAATCCGGTGCAAATTCAGCAAAATGTTCATCTCTTGCAAATGCGTCAAGATAAATAAATACGGGATTGTTCTCAACTTCTCCGGGATCCTCAACCCTTAAATGATTGGGATCAGTAAACATACCCATAACCTTTTTCTTTATCATATCCGGTGACTCTGAAAGATAAATACAGTTCCCTAATGACTTACTCATCTTCGCAGTTCCATCCGTTCCGGGTAATCTTAAGCATGCTGCATTATCCGGAAGAAGAATATTGGGCTCCACAAGTGCCTCACCGTATACAGAATTAAATTTACGTACAATCTCTCTGCACTGCTCAATCATAGGCTCCTGATCCTCACCAACAGGAACGGTAGTAGCCTTAAACGCAGTGATATCAGCAGCCTGGCTTATAGGATATGTGAAAAATCCAACAGGTATACTGGTCTCAAAGTTCCTCATCTGAATCTCAGACTTAACAGTAGGATTTCTCTGAAGTCTTGACACAGTAACAAGATTCATATAATAAAATGAAAGCTCTGTGAGCTCCGGGATTTGTGATTGAACAAACAATGTGCTCTTTGCAGGATCAAGACCTACTGCAAGATAGTCAAGAGCAACCTCGATTACGTTTTCACGTACTTTGTCAGGATTCTCAGCATTATCAGTAAGAGCCTGAGCATCTGCTATCATGATAAAAATATCGTCAAACTCACCTGAGTTCTGTAGTTCAACTCGCCTTCTAAGTGAACCGACATAATGTCCAACGTGAAGTTTACCAGTTGGTCTGTCGCCGGTCAGTATTACCTTTCGCATAACTTTTTCCATCTCCTTAATACATCAAAATTATTCTAGCTTATTATATCAAATTCCATTATTTTTTAACAGATAATAAGAAGAACAAATCAAGTAATGTACAAAATCTCGTTTGTGCTTATATTTAATTTCGAATTATTTTATATTTAGTTTATGAATTGTCCATATTCTGTACAAATTTAATCTATATTATAAATCTAACAGGAGTTAGAACTTCTGACTCCCCCAACAAAACTTTTTTCATACCGGGTTGTCGGGTTCCCCACCTGACAACCCCTCCTCCCAAAATATACACGCAAAAGCGTGTTTTTTTATTTCATAGCGAAATTTCTATTTTATATTGTAAAAAAATATTTTCAAATTTTCTTGTATAAATGATAAAAAGGACATAACCATTTCGGCTATGTCCTTAACTTTTTAATATCTTGCAACCTGTTTTTCCACCATTCGAACAAATTCAGCATTGTTTCTGGTTTTAGCAAACATGTTGATACACTGATCTACAGCTTCGTCAGCTTTCATTCCGTTAAAGCCTTTGCGAAGTGCATTAACTGCAGCAAGCTCATCAGGCTTAAGGAGAAGATCCTCTCTTCTGGTACTTGACTTAGGAATATTGATGGCAGGGAATATACGTTTCTCCTGCATCTTTCTGTCGAGAACCATTTCCATGTTACCGGTTCCCTTGAATTCCTCATATATAACATCATCCATCTTGGATCCTGTCTCAACAAGTGCTGTAGCGAGAATTGTAAGACTTCCACCCTGTCTCATTTTTCTGGCTGCACCAAAGAATCTCTTTGGCATATGAAGCGCTGCAGGATCAAGACCACCTGAAAGCGTTCTTCCTGAAGGAGGAACAACAATATTATATGCTCTTGTGAGTCGTGTGATTGAATCAAGGAGAATCATTACATCTTTGTTGTGCTCAACGAGACGCTTGGCTCTCTCGATTACCATCTCAGAAACTCTCTTGTGATGTTCAGGAAGTTCATCAAATGTAGAATAAATAACTTCCGCATTAGGACCTTCGATGCTTTCCTTTATATCGGTAACTTCTTCAGGTCTTTCATCAATCAGAAGAACAATAAGATGAATATCAGGATTATTCTTCTTAACAGAAAGTGCTACATCTTTAAGAAGTGTAGTCTTACCAGCCTTAGGAGGTGATACTATCATACCACGCTGTCCCTTACCAATAGGTGAAATCATATCCATAATTCTCATTGCTATTGTGCAGCCGGGATGCTCAAGTACTATCTGCTCTTTAGGGAAAATAGGTGTCATGTTCTCGAAGTTCCATCTTCCCATAGCAACTTCCGGCTTATATCCATTTATGGAATTAAGCTGAAGCAATGCTCCGAACTTATCATTTTCTTTTTTCTGTCTTGCAACACCACTAAGGATGTCACCTGTCTTAAGGTTATATTTTCTGATCATACCCGGAGCTACATATACGTCATTCTCACCGGGAAGATAATTTTCACATCTGATAAAGCCAAAACCATCCTGCATTACTTCAAGTATACCGTGAGCATCAATTCCGTTTGCAATTTCAGAATCTTCCGCAGGTATTTCTTTCTTGGCGTATGGCTCAGGCGCTGCTTCCTGTGCAGGTTTTGCTTCAGCCTGTGGCTGGGCATTCTGATTGCTATTAGTATTCTGATTATTTGCAGAAGCCTGATTAGCATGCGTATTCTGTGAATTCTGAGTATTATCTGCTACAATTATTTTTTTCTTTGAAGTCTTCTTTGGTGCTGATTTTTCTTTATCGTCTGCAGATCTCTTCTGCTCTCTCTTTGCACCATTTTCACGCTTTGCAGAATCTTTTCTATGCTCCTCTGCATTAGGATTATCCTGCTTTTGTACTTCTTTCTTAGGTTCTTCAGCTTTTACAACTTCTTGCTGCGCCTTTTGTTTCTCATCCAATTCCAAAAGTGCATCAATAAGCTCTGACTTTTTCATTGTAGTAACGCTCTTAATGCCATTCTGCTTTGCGAGGTCACGAAGTGAAGCCAGTGTAAGTGTTTCAAGTTTTTCTCTCAAAATAAAATTCCTTTCTAAAATTTCACATATAATCAAAATAATAATTAATCATTTGGAAAAAATGTAATCGATAACTTAAATATTAAGCCTGATTGTCGATAAGCTATTGCTCAAAGATGAAAATATCTTCGACAATGTACACATTACATCAATGAATAAAAAATATCAATAGTAATATTTTTAAGATTTTATTAAATAATAATGAGGGAAGTTTTTATAGTATGAAAACTTTTTTTATGTAAAAGTATGGGAAACACTCAGTTTCCCATACCTTTAAAATATTTCTGATTTAATAATGATGATTCAGAGCAAGTAAATATATCTGATTTAAATTATTTACTTACGACTTCTTTAATAGACTCTGCCAGACCGGCAACCCCTGCTATACTGCTGGGAACAATGATTTTTGTAGCCTGCCCGTTTGCGGCTTTTTCGAAAGCTTCAAGACTCTTGATTGTAAGAACTGACTCATCAGCTCCGGCTTCCTTAAGCATTGTAATACCATCTGCATTAGCCTTCTGAACGCTTCTGATAGCCTCAGCCTGACCTTCTGCCTCACGGATACGGCGCTCTTTTTCAGCCTCAGCCTTAAGAATTGTAGCCTGCTTATCAGCTTCAGCCTGTAATATCTTACTCTGCTTTTCACCTTCTGCAACAGTGATTGCTGACTGCTTCTCACCTTCTGCGAAAAGAATTTTTTCTCTCTTTTCACGCTCTGCCTTCATCTGCTTTTCCATGGCATCACGTATCTGTTCAGGAGGATTGATATTTTTAAGTTCAACTCTGGTAATCTTTATACCCCATGGATCTGTAGCAATATCAAGCGCATCCTGCATCTGTGCATTTATCTGGTCACGACTTGTAAGTGTTTCATCAAGTGTCATAGAACCAATGACATTACGAAGTGTTGTGGCAGTCAGATTCTCAATAGCACCAATAGGATTGCGAACTCCATATGTATAAGCCTTAGGATCTGAAATTCTAAAGAACACAATGGAATCAATCTGCATGGTTACGTTATCCTGCGTAATAACAGGCTGAGGCGGAAAATCGCAATACTGCTCCTTTAAGTCAACTTTCCTTGCAACTCTGTCAAGAAACGGAATCATAAAATGAAGCCCTACATCCCATGTTTCCTTGTATGCACCAAGTCTCTCAACAATAAATGAGTGAGCCTGCGGCACAATCTTAATGTTTGCAGCAATCAGAACCAGAATCAAAACGATAATAACAAAAAATGGCATAGCGTCCCTCCTTTAAGCTTTTTCTACTATAAGCTTATTCCCCTCAACTTTTACTATAACAACAGTTTCTCCCACAGGAATAATACTGTCATCATCGCTACTTCTCACATTCCAGGTTGTGCCATCCAGAACTGCACCGCCTGTCTCTTTAATATTATCTACTTCTTTACTAACAGTTACTTTTCTACCAATAAGAGCATCTATATTGGTTTTTACTATTTTACCCTTTAAGAGCTTGACAGACAGAGGCCTCACCAATAAGAGCATAAGTACTGAAACCAATATAAAAATTACAATCTGCAAAGGCAGGCTTGCTCCTATTATTGCCGCTAAAAAAGCGGCAAGAGCACCCAGCGCAAACCATATTGTGGATAGACCCATAGTAAAGAGCTCAAACACAGCCAAAACTATTGTCAGTATCAACCAAAACATCATAGGCGAAACTAATAGCAAATCATACATACCAGTCACCTCCATTTTGAATCCGGCAAATAACGGTTACCTGAATCAGCTTATTTCATTAACATAAATCTGCACACGGCTCTGGATGATATCGGCAACCTCTGCAGCAGTCTTCTGTCCGCTAAAGAATGCAGCAGCTTCTTCGTAGATGATATTAACTACTTCTTCGTTAGCAACACCAACCTGATCTACACTGTTAATAAAATCTAAAACTCCATTAACTTCTTCATCTGTCATAGGTGAAATGATTATCTCAGTCTCGCCGATATATGTAGTATCCTCGTACTCTACTTCTTTACCGTTCTCATCAATATAAGTAGGCTTCTTCTTAGCTGCAGCAATCATTTCATCCATCTTTGTCATGCTTACAGGAAGAGCACCATCAATGGTTTTCTGATATTCATCTGTAAGGAAATATCTCATAAATTCCCAACAGCCATCCTTAACCTTGGAAGATGAACTCATTGTCAGCTGAAGGTTAGGATAAAGAGCTGAACCGCTTCCATTATCTGAAGGGAAGCCAACCAGTGAAATCTTGTCTCCGAATGTTCCCTTAGCTTCATAGTTATAGTCAGACAATCCATACAGATATAATCTTTCAGCTATTGAATTTCCTTCTCTCCAATATGCTGATACATCATTGTAAATGTCTTCCTCTTCAAGTTCCTCAGGGAATTCATTTACAAATTCAAGAAGATGTATAAATGCATCGGAATCATAGTTGCAGGTAAGAGTTGACCAGTCTATATACTGAGAACCTGAAAGGCTAAGTGCCATCTCAAAAACATCTTCTCTTGAAAGATTACCAAATACGTTCTTGTACTGTATATTTTTGTCCTTAATAATCTTTTCAAGCTCATCAATTGTCCAGGTATTTTTATCTCCTACATCCTTTGTATAAGCTGCAACTGTTTCAATTGAGTAACTTGGGATCAACTTGTACATCTTACCATCAGTCTTGAAGGTCTCCATTACATGATCCATGAACTTAAGCTTACTAAGCTCTTCATCATTGTTAAAATAATCAGAAAGATCTTCAAATAATCCCTTAGAGATGTAACTGTCAACAGGCATATCTGAATCAAGAACAAGAATATCCGGTGTATTACCTGAAACAATATCCGTATTTAATCTGTTTGCTCCGCCGGAATAATCGCTTTCAGAATCAAATTTTGAATAATCACTTATGACAATACGATAATTATCATTTGTTTTATTGAATTTGATTATCTGAGAACGAACATCATAATCAATATAGTTACAGCCAAGAGTAATCTGCTGTCTTTCGCTTACAGACTTAGGATCTACTTTTGTAAGAATTGAAAGCGTGTATCCTGCATCATCTGAAGGAATAAGTGCAGCAATCTGTGTATCTGACAAAGCTACCATCTGTGAAAGACCATAGGTGTTAATGTCAGAATCCACGAAATTAAGAATCATTGTAGCATTCTGATCCCCAAGATTATATGTGTAAACACCTTCTGTACTTACTCCAAAAAGATCATAATCTCCTGCTCCGGGATAAAACACTAACTCATAGAAAGGATTATCTGCCCCCTCTACAGGTGAAAGTGTTCCTTCATCGAGATTAAGTCTGTAAAAAGACTGCTCGTTTCCGGGAATCATTCCCACTACTTCGCCTTTACCGGTTTTATATATCATTACTGAAATGCCATAATCGCTGTCGGCATAATCAGCAAGATCAAAATCTGATGTCTTGGTTCCGTCAGCTGTATTGTATTTATGAACTCCTAATGTGTCAGAAATAAGAATTGTACTGTCATCAACAAGTAAAAAGCCACTGACATAATAGTAAGAATCAGTCTTAGTCTCAAGCTCCTGTTTCCAAATCTCTGCACCGGAAGCATCGTGCTTAACAAGATAATAAACATCTGTATCTGCATTAGCCTGAGCAGGATCATCTGAAATTATCATATTCTCAGTATCAGATGAAATACCATCAACTGTCTCAGTAGTTTCTGCTGCTTCAGAAGTCCCACTAAGTGAATCAGACTGTGCTTCAGATATCTGATTTAAATTATCTTCAAAAGTATCTTTTTCAGTATCCTCATCAGCTTCGCTGCTTTCAGCATCAGCGCTGTTATCTTCATCTGAATTGTCAGTTGCTTCCACACTATCTGCTTCTGCAGCATCTTCACTTTCTTCTGCAGAATACTGATCAATATCATCTGTAACATTATCCTCAGAAGCAGGCTCTTCTATTACCTCAAAGCTGTCTTCACCTCCACCAAGCAGATCCTCAATACTAACATCACTAATGCCGCCATCAATCATTCCGGCATACTTTGTTTCAATAGTATAAATAGAGCCGTCTGATGCAACCGCAGAATTTGTTACAGAACAATCAGCGGTAGTATCTATATTTACAGTTGCCACATTACTGCCATCCTTATCAAAGGTATACATGGTAGTAACATTGTTACCGTCATCACCAACATTATTGGCAACAGCATAAACTTTGTCGCCAAAGCTGCCCATGGAATTGATACTGGAAAGGTCAACACCTTCTCCAAGGTCAATGGGTGACTCCTTAAAAACATACGCAGTTGCGTCGTGCTTAGCTTCTTCATCGGACACAGCATTATCAGTATTTTTCTTACCGCATCCGCAAGCTGCAAGATTTAAAGTCATAACAGTCGCTAGCGAAATGCTGAGAATCCTCTTAAGATAGAATTTTTTCATTAATTACCCTCCTTATTATATAGCAAACATAATCAAAAATATTTCCATTTCTGGTTATGATATTTCATGTTAGATTCAAGATCATATTTCCAATCAGCCAGCTTCTGAACAAGCTGCCCTACCGTCCACTTTCTGTGTCTGTAAGCCTGAACAACTATTATCGCTATCATAATAAAGATTATGACAGCACAGACTATCTGGATCAAAAGGAGAACCGCAAAAATATTTTCATACGCTCTTGCATTATTCTCCCAGTATGGATATATAACCGGCTTAATCTGCATCCCTCTTGTATTGAATTTACCAATTAAATTAAATAGATTTCTATTATCAAATCTTGCAGAATTATCAACTACATCAACCTGTGTAGTATTTAAACTCAATTTGTCGATAACAAAATTTTTGGCATAATTGTTTACCATGTTGGGCATTACAACTTCCATACAGATAACACCCTTAGCATTTGTATCTACATCCGATGTACCATTACCATTTTCATCATCACTCTTCTTTGCTACTGAAGATACACCCAATGTTCCATTAGTTGAGAGAACTGATGCATCGATCTTCCCATATGTAGCAAGTGATTCAAATGACATGAATATAGTGGGGTAAACCATGCCGGCAGCCTTCACATACTTCCCGCTGTCTCTTTTTACAACACCGGCAATATAATGCGGAACGCCACCAATAAGTATATCCATTCCGACAATATTATCGGAACCAAACAGCTGCCATGCAAGATCCTCATCCAATATTACATAGTCTTTCATGACAGTATCAGCAGGGAAATAGTTTCCGCTTACAAGTCTCATAGGGTGAAACTGGAAATAATTCCCACCTACTCCTATAGCTACAGCTGTGACTGTCTTAAGATCCTTTACGGTATCAACACTGCCTACTGAACTAAAGCAGTAATCCCAGACCGCATTACCTGCCTGAGTACTTGCATCAGCTTCCTGCAGACCATCTGCTATAAGACCTTTGTTGATATTGTAAACATATTCATTGATCTTATCTACGTTAACACCTTCGTTCTCAGAAAAGAACATGCTTACCTGTCCGCATCTCGTATCATCAGACCATCTTCTGCCTTCCAGCTGATCATACTGTTTGTCAACAGTACGATCATGGTAGACATCTATACCAAATATAATCAGTCCCAAAACGACCATAACCAGGAGATATATGATCTGTCTCAATTTCAGATTTTTTATAAAGTTAAGAATATTCGTGCCTATTTTTCTCATTGATCGTTAGCCAATCTTACCTGATCACCCGGATTAATAAGAGTTGTACTCGTAGTGATCACATATTCATCTCCCTCAAGACTTCCACTTACTGCAGCAGTCGTATCGTCAGATCCCAGAACCTCTACATCAACTTTTGATGCAATATATCTGTTACCAAGAGGACTTGACTTAGACTTTACTATCAAAATATATTTTCCGTTATTATCCTGTCTTATTGCACCTGCAGGCAAAGTCAGATCATATGTATCAGATTTCTGACCGATCTGCAGACTTACAGACTGTCCGTTCTGTACTTCAGGACTCTCAATTGAGAATGTAAGTACTTTCTTGGTATTAGGATTCTGCTGGTCAGCGGTAATTGATTTAAGTGTTGCCTTAAAGTCTGTATAGTACCATGCGTTCTGAGGCTCAGCGATATCACCAACCTTAAGTCTCTTAGCCTGATCCATTGTTACAGAGAAGCTTGTCTGCATTCCCTTACCTTCAACCTGGATAATAGCAACAGGATTCTCTGCGTTAGTTGACTCACCGGCTTTAAGTGTAAGCTCGGATATTGTTCCGTCAACGGGAGCCGTAATAGTTGCACCTACAGCCTCTTTTTCAAGCTTTGCTACTATTTCCTTCTGTTCCTCGATGGTATCTCTCTGAGAATCAAGCTCGATTTCCTTAGCAATCTCAGTAAGTAACTCTGTTCTTTCTGTTGTAGCTTTATCAAGCTCCTGAGCTGTCTTATTTTTGGTATCCTGAAGTGAAGCGGCTTTTCTCTGGTAGTCATTATCTACCTGACCTGCCTGAGTTGTAATCTGTGAAACATCCTTTGTTCCATTTGCCTGCTCAAGGAGAAGACGATTTTTCTCAGCTTCAAGTGCTGCTATAAGTTCTTCATTAACAGATTTCTTTGTCACATTGCCTTCAGCAGCTTTATACTTCTTCTCAGCTTCCTTTAACTTATCCTTGGCATCCTTTGTTTCCTGAACCTTCTGATTATATGCATTTTCTAAAGATGCCACAGACTCAGCTGTGTTCTTACTGCCTTCTTTCTTGGAATCAGCAAGAGCTTCCTGCCACTTATCATAGTAGCTTGACTCTTCCTTTTGCGCAGTTGAGTAATCATCTTTAGCCCTTTCATATTTATCCTTAAGCACAGTTTCAGAATTTGTGTCAGAGCTTGAATCTGAACTGTCTGCCTTAGCAGCTTCAATCTGCTGATCAAGTTCAGTTATCTTGTAAGTGATATCTGCATCTCTGTACTGAGGAGTAGCCTCATCATAGTTATACTGAGCTGCCGTATATGCCTGCTGCTGTGATTGAGCATCAATAGCTGCCTGAGCCTGCTCATCAGCCAGCTTGGCAGCATCATATCTGTCAGTTGCAGCCTTGAGCTTTGCCTGGAACTGATCCATTGTAAGAGTCTGTCCGCCTCTTACTCTGTTGATTGCTTCATTTGAGAGATCTCCTGAAAACAAAGCTGTCTCAAAGGTCTGATGAAGATCGTCCAGCTTAGATTTTGCTTCTGTAAGTTCAGTTGATTCCTTATCCTCAAGGTAATAAATGATATCACCTTTCTTAACCTTTGCTCCTTCAGAAACAGCTACACTCTTGATCACACGTTCCTGAGAAACCTTAACATTATAAGGATCCTTTGCTTCTACAGTTCCCGTTCCTCTGATGATAGGAGAAATTGTTCCTTCCTGAATCTGCTGGATATAAACTTCCGGCAATGAATAGTTCATGATTGTGTTAGAAAAGAAGGTCAATAATAAAAGAATTGTCAGAAATGCAATTGCAATATCTTTTATAATATCCTTCCTGCTTTTCTTAGGTCTTACATTTTTTACTTCAGACATACCGTAATTTCCTCTTCCCTTAAAAACTAAATTTATCCCTTTAAACCACCCTGGTATGAAATACCTTCAATCAGGTACTCTTCTCCATACAGGAAAATCAAAAGCGGCGGCACAAGATAAATAACTGCTACCGCAAACGCCAGGCTTATCTCGCCTGCGTTTATCTTTGACAAAAATACCGAGAGCGGATGAAGTTCATCATTGCTTAACAAAATCAGCGGTTGCTCAACCATATTCCAATAGTCAATGAAAACCAGAATGGCTATGGATATAAGTCCGCTTTTGCAAAGTGGAACACATATATGAGAAAAAATCTGCCATTCGCTGGCACCATCTATTGATGCAGCCTCCATTACCTCAGCCGGAATTCTTCTGATAAATTTTGTAAGCAAAAATACCGCAAATGGAGAAAAGAATCCAGGAAGCCATATAGCCCATCTGGTATCAAGTATTCCCAGCCACGATGAAACAAGGTAGTTAGGAACCAAAGTAACCTGATAAGGCATCAGCATCATTATTATGTACAGGAAAAAGATTATCTCTCTCACTCTTCCCTTATATCTTGCAAAGCCATAGGATGCCAGCATGGCAACTATTAGCTGAACAACCAGGATCGGACCAACATATATCACACTGTTCCAGAATTTAACCAGATATTCCGGTGATTTGAACAATACGGTATAGTACTGATTGAAAGTAACTATATCCGGAATGAATTTAAGGTTTACTGTCTTGGAGATGAAAACCTTTCCTCCGGTATCCGTGGTTTTAAATACCGCTCCATAGTTAGCATTAATTTCAGAAGAACTCATAAATGAGTTCGTTATTGTAAGGATGGTCGGAAGCAGAAACAACACTGCAAATATTGCACATATTACGGTTCCGACAATAATCCCGTACTTGTATATTTTTCTTTTTCGTCTTGCCTTCCGAATTGCTTTTTCATAAAATGCAGCTTCCCCGGTAGGCAATTTAATCCCCGCCATTTAACCTTCTATATCCTTTCCATACCGGTTTTCTGTAATAAACATAATCAGCATCAATACAACAATTACAAGAGCCATGAGAATCGCGGACGCAGAAAGCTTCTGGTAATCAACTGATGCAAATGTATTATTCATAAAGTGCTGCATCATGTACAGCGTCTTGTACGGATAATCTCCGGTCATAAGATATATCTCTCTAAATACCTTAAACGAATTTATAAGAGACATTATTGTTACAAAAAGAATCGTTGATGACAGATATCTCATTTTTATATTCCAGAAAATCTGTCCATCTGTGGCACTTTCAAGCCTTGCCACTTCAATAAGATCCTTGGGCACACTTGAAAGCGCTGCCATGAACAGGATCATATTATATCCAAGGTTTTTCCATAAAAACAGAACAACGATAACTATCTGAGCTTTATCAGACTTGAGCCAGTCTATCTTGGGGCCTCCAAAATACATGCCGACAACATTGACAATTCCGTTAAAGTGGAATAGAACCTGCCAGATCAGTACTATGGAAGCGATCGGCACCATCATCGGACTTAAGAAAAAGCTTCTGAACTGACTCTTAAATGGTATCCCTGATTCCATAACTACTGCCAGAAACAGTGATAACACCACCGCCAGTGGAACCGCGATAATTGAAAATTTAAAGGTATTATATGCAGCCTGCCTGAAAGCGTTATTCGTAAATACTCTTTCAAAATTAAATAATCCAACAAATTCCTTCTGAATCGGATTATTAACAAGTGCATAGAACACCACAACACAGAACGGAAGGACAAAAAATGTCATTACTCCCATTAAGCTTGGTAAAAGAAAGCCCCATGAAACCAATGTTTCTCTCAGGTTCTTTTTAGAATTTTTATTGAATTTCAGATTATGCGGTTTGGATGGTCCGCCCACAGTCTGTCCTGCAGCATTTCTTCGTAATGCTCTATTTAGTTTTTCCGTCATTTCCGAGATGTTCCCGGAAATCTTCTTAAGCTTTTCCATAAATAGTCTATTGTTTCCGTCTTTTAGTTTTTGAAGCTGTGTATAGGTGCAGGTATTCTTCCGCCCCTGTTTACAAACTCATCACATGAAAATTTGTTGACACTCATGATCGGTCCAAATCCAAGAAGACCGCCAAAGTCCACGGTATCGCCTTCCTTTTTCCCAATTACGGGAATAAGTCTTACAGCTGTGGTCTTCTGATTTATCATGCCAATAGCCATCTCATCGGCAATTATACCTGCTATGGTTGTACTCTTTGTATCACCGGGAATAGCGATCATATCAAGTCCAACTGAACATACACAGGTCATGGCCTCAAGCTTTTCAAGAGTAAGTGCTCCTGCATTAACGGCATTTATCATTCCCTGATCTTCACTAACAGGAATAAAAGCACCTGAAAGTCCGCCTACATAAGATGATGCCATCGCTCCACCCTTTTTAACCTGATCATTCAAAAGAGCAAGCGCAGCTGTTGTGCCGGGTGCTCCGGCATGCTCAACGCCAATCTCATGTAAAATATCAGCAACACTGTCACCAATAGCCGGTGTAGGTGCTAAGGAAAGATCTACAATGCCGAATGGAACACCTAATCTGTCAGAAGCCTCTTTCGCAACAAGCTGTCCGACTCTTGTAACCTTAAACGCAGTCTTCTTAATGGTTTCACAGAGAACTTCAAAATTCTCTCCGCGAACCTTCTCCAGTGCAGTCTTAACAACTCCGGGGCCACTTACTCCGACATTGATTATTCTGTCTGCCTCAGTTACTCCGTGGAATGCTCCTGCCATAAAAGGATTATCATCCGGTGCATTACAGAACACTACAAGCTTGGTACATCCTGCGCTGTCGTTATCCTTAGTAGCCTTGGCAGTCTCAACTATAACATCACCAAGAAGTCTCACCGCATCCATGTTGATTCCGGTCTTGGTAGAACCTACATTAACAGATGAGCAGACAACGTCTGTTTCTGAGAGAGCTTTCGGTATGGATTCAATAAGAAGTCTGTCTGCTTCAGTCATTCCCTTACTTACAAGAGCACTGTAGCCGCCAAGGAAATTGATTCCAACATCTTTCGCAACCTTATCAAGAGTCTTGGCTATGGTGACAAAATCATCTGAGGTTTTACAAGCTGCACTTCCGATAAGTGCAATCGGAGTAACAGAAATTCTCTTATTAACAATCGGAATTCCAAACTCTTTAGCTATATCCTCACCTGTCTGGACAAGATTCTTTGCGGAATTATATATTTTCTCATAAATATTTTTGTTAAGAGTATCCAGGTCTGAGCTGATACAATCAAAAAGGCTGATACCCATTGTGATGGTTCTGACATCAAGGTTCTCCTTTTCAATCATCTCATTTGTTTCAGAAACTTCATTTATGTTGATCATTAATGCTCCCTTTCTCAATTCATCTCAGTGTAAATTTGACTATTTAATCAGATTCTGTGCATTGAATCAAATATCTCTTCTCTCTGACATTTGATCACTACACCAATTTCTTCACCAAGCTTTTCAAGAGAGTCCGATACATTCATAAAGTCCGCAGAGCTTTTAGACATATCAACAATCATCATCATATTGAAATAACCTGAAACGATTGTCTGGGAAATATCAAGAATATTGATACTGTTATCTGCAAGATAAGAACATACCTTTGCAATGATTCCTACAGTATCCTTACCAACAACTGTGATTATAATTTTATTCATACTCATACTCCTCATCTATTACTTTTCTTACACTTCAATTACAGGGGAAAGTGTATTCCTCTCAGCTACAATAATAGGAAAATCATTGCCGTGATAAGGATTTTCACCCATTTCTATCTCAACCCTTACTGTCTCATAGGCAAGTTCGGGCAGATTGTTTTCTTTACTCAGGTGTCCAAGAAGAATTCCTTTAAGATTATCATGCAGGATCCTGCAAAGAAGCTCCCCACTTTTTTCATTGGACAAATGTCCTTTATCCCCAAGTATTCTTTTTTTGAGCATATAAGGATATGGACCTGTCTGAAGCATCCTGACATCATGATTGGCTTCAATAAGTATTGCATCCATATTCCTTAAATTGTCAACAGTATAATCATTATAGCAGCCAAGGTCAGTCGCAATTCCGACCTTTTTGTCTCCGCATGATATCCTGTAAGCTACCGGTTCCAATGCATCATGCATAATTGTAATTGGATTGATCGTAAGATCTTTAACCGTCAATCTTTCATCAGCACGAATCTCGTGAAACTCTGATGAAACCATCTCGCCTTTTTTATCGCTTATACGAATTCCCTGTATTGTTCCTTTTGTGGCAAAAACAGGTATATCATACTTCTTCAATATAGTATGCAGGCTCGCAATATGATCTGAATGCTCATGTGTGACAAAAATGGCATCAATATCATCAAGGGAAAGATCCAGCTTCGATAAACCTTCTACAATCCTTTTTCTACTGCATCCCGCATCTACAAGAATGTGCGTAGTGTCAGACCCCACATAAATACTGTTCCCACTACTACCACTTGAGAGGCTCGCAAGTCTCATTATTAAATCTCCATTTCAATACTAAATATAAACTGTGAAAAAAATGTGTCTATTCGGAAAAAAGTTTATTATTTCCAATAAACCTCTATTCTATCTCCTTCATGGATTGCCTGCATGTAATCAGGAGTACCACCATTTAGCGTAGTAACTATCGATCTTCCGTTAGGTTTACTAAGATCAAAGTCTATTACATCAAATATATCTACAAAAATATAATCCGATTTTCCATGAAGCACAATAGGCTCATTGTTAACTGTTACATGAAGATCTCGTGTAATCACCCTTCTGGTGGGGCTTGCATGCCTTAAAGAAGGTGCAACAGTTGTTGTGCCTCCTGAAAAACTCATGCTTCCATCTTCATTTTCTTCAAGATCAATATCAGCATCTGCTTCATAAGCAGACTCTTCATTTTCCTGTTCTATTGCAACTTCATCGGCATTAGGAAAGTTTGCATAGTATTCCATTATAGCATCTGCACCGCTCTTAAATTCAACCTTAAAGTTTTCATAAACCGGTGTATCGCCATTTGCAACTTCATTATTAACCGTTATTACAGTATCCTCATCGATATCGATATCAAGAAGCTGAGCAATCTGTGCCGCTGTCTCATAATCAAGTATCTTTATATCATCTCCGGTCTTGATATCATACAGGCCTGTCTGTTTCTGACCATTGACTTCTGCCATTCTCGGCACGTCAATACTCTTGCCGTCTACGGTAATATTGAAAGTAGTCTTGAATTCAGGTATGTCATTGATCTCACTGCTTCCCTGCTTACCTACAGTTGAGCTGGTAACTTCAATGATATCGTTGGCATGGATCTTGGTATGTATATCAGCAGGTGAGCCATTAAGTGTAATAACGGCAGCCTCACCCGGTTCACCTCTTATCATTCTCTCCTGTCCGTTTACTGTGAATCTGAGTTCCTCGCCTCTCTTGGGGAACAGATCCTCATTAGGGAAATCAGCCTGCATGGCTGCATCCACAATGGCAAGTTTTCCATTATCATAAATCTTGGTCTGTTGACCATTAAAGGATACGAAAACAAAATTGTTGGACTGTTCATAGAAGCTTACACAAATACCAAGAGGTGTAACCATCAGTGAATCACGCTCGATTGAGGTATCCTCTGAAAGGAAGCGGATGCTCTTCATTACCTCTTCCCCTCTTAAAGCGACACGCTCCTCCGGTATTTTCATTTCCTTGGCAAGTGCTTTTGTATATCCGGGAACACAACCGCCTCCACCAACTACAAATACAGCACTTACAGGCTTATTTCCGTTTAGCTGTTTAATCTGTTGAGTAACCATCTTGGACATTTTCTCAACAAGAGGCTTTATCATCTTTGAAATTTCTTTTGCGGAAATTGTCTTCTCAAGCCCCATAATATCAACGTATTTAACCTGATCCATGTGACTGGCATCGATTTTAATCTGATCTGCAGTATTAAAATCAACAAGACAGTGCTGGGCTATTATCTCTGTAATAGAGTCACCGGCAATAGGAAGCATACCATAGGATGTGATTGTACCATCATCTGTTATGCAAATATCAGAGGTTCCTGCACCTACATCCACAAGTGCCAGATTGAGCATTCTGAACTGAGGAGGTATTGCAACCATCATAGCAGCAATAGGCTCCAGTGTCATATTTGCAACCTTAAGATTTGCTCTCTCACATGCTTTATACAATCCGTCCACACAATCATCTGGAAGGAATGTAGCTATGAGATCAAGAGCAACTCTTCCCGCATTATGTCCCTCCAGATTGGCAATCTGATAATCATCAAGATAATAGTGCATAACAGAATAACCAACCAGATAAAATTTCATATCAGACTGGTTCTGTGTCAGAAATTCCTGATAAGCCTTTTCAACAGCCTTGGACTCCAGGTTGTAGATCTCTTCCTCAGTCATCTCTCTGTTGTCAGTGAATTCCTCTTCAAAATTAGTCTTTACTGTTCTAAGGACACGACCTGCGGCAGCGATACAAACATCTGTAAGATGTATCTGTGTCTGCTCCTCAAGATTTTCTTTTACTTTCCTTATCGTAGCGCCGACTTTTCCGATATCATGGATCTGACCATCAAGCATGGCTCTTGTTTCATGCTTGGCCACACACTGAGCCATAACATTAAAAATGTCATCCTCCATGTATCCAACTGTACCCACAACACTTCTCGTTCCGATATCAAGACCGAAAACTACATTTTTTTCTGATTGTTCTGCCATAGTCGCCATTAATTTACCCCCAGCTTTAAATCAATTTGACGTTTCATGCTATCTTCATTTTGGCTATTATCTATTACAAAGTCAGCATATTTTCTAAATTCCCCGTCGCTCAGCTGACCTTTAAAAATATCATCGATTTTCTCATCAGAATATCCTCTGGATTCCTTAAGTCTTTTCCTTCGGACATCCTCAGAGGCATATATATACCATAATTCATCAACTATTTTATCGTAGCCATTCTCGATTAGCAGCGCAGCTTCAATGAAAAGATAATCCAGCTCATCTCTTTTCTTTTCATTCTCAATCTCATCAAAAATAAATCTGTTAACTGCAGGATGAATGATATCATTTACCTTCTTAAGCAATTTTTCATCAGAAAATATTTTGGCAGCCATTTTCTTTTTATCTATCTCACCGTTATCAGAAAGAATATCCGTCGATAACAACTCAACTATAGGCTCATAACAGGGCTGCCCCTTTAATTTAATATCATTGGCCACCTGATCTGAAAATATGATCCTGCACTTGCAACACTTTTCTATGTAATTTAAAACCGTACTCTTGCCGGCACCAACACCACCGGTAACCCCAATAATCTTTACCACTTATTTAGCCTCAAACCAATCTGTACCAGTGTGACACTCTGCCTCCAGCGGAACAAGGAGGCTGGCTGCACTTGTCATCTCTTCCTCAAGTATCTTTTTGATCTTAGCCTCTTCTTCTATAGCAGTTTCAATAAGGAGCTCGTCATGAATCTGAAGTATCATTCTGGATTTCAGTTCTTCCTTTTTGATTCTTCTATAGACTCTGATCATTGCAATCTTAATTATATCTGCAGCAGTGCCCTGGATAGGTGCATTCATCGCAACCCTCTCTCCAAACTGTCTCTGCATAAAATTACCGGACTTAAGCTCAGGCATCGGACGTCTGCGATTATACAAAGTGACAGCATATCCGTTTTCCTTTGCATCTTCAATT
Source organism: Butyrivibrio sp. LC3010 (assembly GCF_000424385.1). Taxonomy (GTDB): domain Bacteria; phylum Bacillota; class Clostridia; order Lachnospirales; family Lachnospiraceae; genus Butyrivibrio. Next base: position 239,821 of record NZ_AUJU01000002.1, read on the forward strand.
GCCCTGTCCTGATATTCCTTCACTCCCGGATATGTAGCAAGGTAATCCTCCATATACTTTTTGGCATCTGCTCTGGATATATTCAGGTCTTCACTCAATCCAAAAGCGCTTATGCCATATACAATACCAAAATTAACAGCTTTAGCGTTTCTCCTCTGAATATCCGTCACATCATCAAAAGGAATTCCAAATACTTTAGAGGCAGTAATTCTGTGTATATCCCTGCCCTCATGATAAGCATCAATAAGTCCCTTGTCTCCTGACATATGGGCAAGTATCCTCAACTCTATCTGAGAATAGTCAGCATCAGAGAAAATATAGCCTTCCTTTGGTACAAATACCTTTCTTATAGCTCTGCCAAGCTCAGTCCTCATAGGTATATTCTGAAGATTGGGTTCTGTGGAGCTGATTCTTCCTGTTGCAGTTATAGTCTGATTAAAGCTTGTATGGATTCTCTCATCATCACCTATAAATGCAGCAAGCCCGTCAGCATATGTGCTCTTTAGCTTGGTAAGTCCTCTGTATTCAAGTATGTCCTTTATTATCGGATTTTCAGGAGCAAGCTTTTCGAGTACATCCGCTGCTGTAGAATATCCGGTCTTTGTCTTTTTGCCGCCCTTTAAGCCGAGCTTTTCAAAAAGAACCTCTCCAAGCTGTTTTGGTGAATTGATATTAAAATCAATACCTGCCTGTTCATGTATACCTTTTTCAAGTTCATCAATTCTTCCGGTGAGTCTTTCACCATAAAGCTTAAGCTCATCGCGTTTAACAAGGATTCCCTCTTTTTCCATATCATACAGGATATAGCTAAGAGGCATCTCTATATCATTCATAAGATCTGTCATTCCTGTATCTGACAATCTTTTTTCGATGACAGGCGCTGCTTTGAAATTCACAAATGCAAGGTATCCTGCATACTCTTTTCTAAGGTCAGCAGATGATTCCCAGGGGTCGTTTTTACCAAAAATCTGTTCCCTGGATCTGATTGTCATCTGTAAATATTCTGTTGCTATGTCTTCCGGCAGATAGTCATTTTTAAGAGGATTGATAAGGTACGCGCCTATAAGTGTATCAAAGGATGCACACTTTTTTGTTTCATAATTGTCAACCTCGAATGGCTTAAAATATCTATAGGCACTCTTAATATCAAAAAATGACAGTCTGCAGTCTACAGAGAGCTTCTCCAGTTTCCCGGTTATATACTCTTCTTTAAAAGTATCACCTGTCTCAAAATACCAGCATTTGCCATCATCAAAGCAAAGTGCGATACCTATCTGTGATTCACGTTTGTTATCCTCTTCAAAAAGTGATAACTGCCCAAGCTTTGTTGAAGCTTTAGAGCCTGCCTTGAGATTATCGGAAATAATACCAACTCCGATAAATCTGTCATTATTATCAGCGGCATACTCATGAGCTTCTTCAAAAATCTTCTCAGCTTCGTCCATGGAAGCAATATCTTTAAGCTCAAGATTTGTCTCTGTTTTTGTCACATTACCTTCAAATTTGGAAAGCAGATTCCTGAAATTGAGCCTCTTAAACATCTCATAGGCATCTCTGTTAAAAATATCATCGATCCCGGCATCTTCAAATGTATAGTCAAATTCGGCATTTACATTGATTGTAGCAAGAACCTTACTAAGATCACACAGATCCCTGTTTGCAGCAAGAGACTCACGGATTGATTTCTTGCTTATATTATCAAGGTTATTATAAATATTTTCGATAGAGCCATAGGTTGTCATAAGTTCTATGGCTGTCTTCTCACCAACCTTCGGAACTCCCGGTATGTTATCGGAAGAATCCCCCATGAGAGCCTTAAGTTCAATAAACTGAACAGGATTAACCTTATAGAGTTCTTCCACATCTTTTGCAAAATAATTCTCTATTTCGGTTTTCCCTGCCTTAGTCTTGGGTATTCTTACGCATATGTGCTCAGAAGCAATCTGGAGAAGATCTCTGTCTCCGGAAACCAGCCTTACCTCCATGCCCTCTTTCTCGCCTCTCTTGGCAATAGTTCCAAGAATATCGTCAGCTTCAAGTCCTGCCTTTTCCATGCGGCATACTTTCATACTGTCCAGTACCTCCTTCATAAGAGGCACCTGTTCTCTGAGTTCAGCTGGCATGGGCTTTCTGGTGCCCTTGTATTCAGCATATATTTTGTGTCTGAAAGTCGGCTCATGTACATCAAAAGCAACAGTCAGATAATCAGGCTGTTCCTCGTCAATGAGTCTGAATAGAATATTCAGAAATCCATAGACAGCACCTGTATGCAGACCCTCTGAGTTAGTAAGATCAGGGAGTCCGTAAAACGCTCTGTTTAATATACTGTGTCCGTCTATAAGTAATAATTTTTTCCCCATTAAATATGTCCCCAACTAAATATAATAATATAATCGCATTATTTTAAAGCCACTGACAATGCAAATGCAGCAATCAGTTCGGCAAAAACAATAACCTGCAGAAAATATGCTGTTTTAAGCAGCCTTTTTCTCATGCGAAGTCTCTGCCACGCATCACCAATCGTCAATTGCAACTCATCTGAAAGATTAAAAGTACTACCATCTTCAAGTCTCTGGATACCGGCATCTATAAGAAACTGTATTGTCAGTTCTTCCTTGCAATTTTTGCATTTTTCAATATGATTCAAAAAGTCCTCAAGAGAATAGTTATCCAGCTCATCCTCTAAGAAGTCCGGAATCATCCTCTGAAATTCCTTACAATCCATAGTATTCCCTAACCCCAATATCTTGTATGAACAGAATATCGCTAAGCATACTACTAAACAATATATAGCATACACCAAAATGTCTAATCTCACAACCTCAAATACACCTTTGCAGATAGGTGAAAAAGTCAGAAAAACCCTGCGATAATCCGCAGGGTTTTAACATTTTTTCTATGAGTAAAACACTTTGCCAGGTTCTTTCGAACCTGATAAGTCTTTCTATAAACAGAGTTATTATGCGACTTTCTTCTTCCTGTTCTCTATCTGTCTTTCGATTTCTTCAATCTTTTCATCTGTAAGAATGTATTTATGCTTGAACCAGAAGATTGCAAATACGAGACCGATTATCGGAACAACTGTCATAGTCATTCTTAGTCCCATTTTCTGCATAACGCTTACTCCAAGAGAATAATCAATTGCAGAAGCTGTCTCTGCAGTGTCATTGCTAAGAGCAAGCACCTGAAGTGATAAAGCTGCAATAAAAGCAGAAACACCGGATGCAAGCTTTACTACAAAGGTCTGCATTGAGAAAATTACTGACTCGTCTCGTCTGTTGTTTTTAAGTTCACCATAATCAACGGTATTTGCAAGGAATACTGTAGTAATAACTGCCAGCATTCCGTTTGCAGCAAAGATAAAGAATCCGGGCACAAACAAAGCATATACGCTGCTCATAGATGTTGATGCAAGTATGAGCAGAGAGATATAACCCGCAATTGCCATTCCCATGCTGATGAAATAAATTCTAATGGATGTAAAGAATCTTCTAAGAAATGGATAAAGAATCATCATGGCAAGTATCTGGATTCCACCACCAAATGTTGAAAACAGAGTATATGCACCTCTCCATCCTTCTCCACCAAAATCATACTTAAAGAAATAAATTACAAGATTGGATGTAATATAAATTGAGCAGTTAACGATGACTATTGAAACAACAACTGCCATTGCCTGATCATTCTGGATAAGAGCCTTGAACATTTCACCTATGGAAGGCGTTTCCATGTGAGCTGTTGATTTTTCTTTTACATTAAGGCAGCAGATTACAGTAAAAATCACAAATAACGCTGCCACTATAATCGTAAAATAAGAAAAACCTATTCTCTCAATTTCTCTGTCAGCAATTCCTTCTCCGCCAAACATATGTCCAAGTGCTGACACAGCCATAACTGTCACTATTGTAATAAGTGCAGAACCAACGCCAGCGCAGGATCTTGCAAGAGTTGTAAGCCCCTCTCTTTCCTTACCGCCCTCAGTAAAAGCAGGGATCATTGACCAGTAAGGTATATCCATCATTGTATAAGTAACACCCCAGAGAATATAAGTTATTGCAGCATACGCAACAAGGCCACTTCCTGATAATGCAGGCGGTGCTGAGAACATCATGATAAGAACCACTGCATTGGTTAAGGTTCCAATCAAAAGCCAGGGTCTGAATTTGCCAAATCTTGTCTTGGTCTTTGCAACAACAGCACCCATAATCGGATCATTAAATGCATCAAACACACGTGCCACCATGAGAATAACACCCATCGCAGCTGCACTCACCCCAAGAATATCCTGAAAATAATATAAGATATATGATGCGGAAAGCATATATACCATATCCTTTCCAACTGCCCCAAGTCCATAGGAAGCCTTAGCGGCTCCTGAAAGTTTACCATTTTCGTTCATTTTAAATACACTCCTCCACTAATAAATAAGTCCTTTAAGACCTTTTTTCCTTTAACCCCATGGCAAGCTCAACAACCTTATATCCTCCATCGTAGAGGCCTGCCTTTTTATTATTTATGATATTCTCGCACATTTCATCAAGAAGCGGCGTTTCCAAAAACTGATCGATCATCTGTATTGTGTGCGGTATATCACGGCACTCCAGTGTACCATCACCAACTTCAGCAGAATGAATTGCTCCCCACATTTCATGCTTACCGACACGCTTTATGAAAAGCTTTGGTACAGGATAGAAAGCAAGCTCACTAGGCTTGGTGACAAGTATATCACAACTCCTCATAAGAAGATTAGTGCAATATACAGCCTCAAAAATGTTTTCATGATAAAATCCATGAATACCTTCAACTTCTGTTTCAGGTTTAAGTGCATCTGCCGCAAAGCTTTCTGTTTCCTTAAAATCTCCCATATGCTCGTGAACGTACGGTGCCATTTCCCTGATTTCTTTTTTCAGATCTTCCCAAACCTGTCTGTAATCCCCGACATTCACATAAAGAGCTGCTTCCTTTTTCTGAATTTTAGGAAGAAGATAGCTTATTATTGCAGCAAAGATTTCCTTCTGAGCACCTGCACCACCTATCGTAAGAAGGAAACGCATAGGCTTTTTGTTCTTCCTTCTCTGTATTCTCGCCTCACAATCAGCTTCAATGTTAGATGTCAGTTCATGATCAATATAATGACCTGTGTAAACAAGATCATCCTGTGGCATCGGCTTGCATACTGTTTTCTTATTCATGCCATTAAGTATTCTATACCCCATATAGGCATTTCTGCACTGGATTGTATGAACTGAACCTTCTGAAAAATGAAGCGCCATTGGCCAGTTGTCGGGAATTGCATTAACCACATATTTCATTCCGGCATGAACAGCTGCCTGAGCAGGCCATACATGTGTACCGACAACAGGTATATTTTTAGGCACATTTTTATATACAGGTGCCATAAGCTCTGCATTTTTCTGATCTGCAGCATTATATGCCAATGCCCTGAATCCCTCATAATTGACGGGTTCCCATACAAGCTTGTTGAATATGGGGTTCTTGGAAAGTCTTGATCCAAGTGAATAAAGATTATTCTGGGCACTTATAACCTTGGTACATGTTGTGTGCGGATATGAATTAAGATCCATCCAGTAAGGAGTATAGCCAAGATATTTTGCACATGAAGCTATCGCCATACTTATTCTGTAGTGTCCAAATCCCATTCGGATATTTCCTACGATGAGTCCCTTTTCAGAGTCAAAGGGGAGTGTTCCGTTTGTCAGAGCACCTTCCGGCAGAACCTCTATATTCTGCACACCAAGACTCTCACCGATGTATGGATTGGCGCTGATTTTCACAGGATAATTAGCCTTTGAGTCATCTCCAAACTTCTTTATATTCTTTTCTTTTGTCTTAACAGCCTTCTTATAAACTGCTTCAGGCATAATATTTCCAAAAATTACCTTGGATTTATCAGACATTTATACTACCTCTTCCTCAATTTTAAAATTAATCTCTTTTCTTATTTTCTCACCGCCTGCTTCCAGCTTAATGATCAGCTTACCTGTAGATCCCTGTTTTCTCTTTGACCTGATATAAGTTCCTGCCATGCCGCCCCTTATCGGTACGATCTTTGGTCCTATAACATCAATTGCTCCTTCTGTTTTCAGCTTCACAGGCTCAGCAAAGAAAGGAAGAACATTGCCGTTCTGGTCAACCACTCTCATTCTTACCGATGCAACATCATAGGATTTACCCTCCAGCAGGTCTGCATGACTCACAACAGTCTCAAGTGAAATCCTGTTTACAGTCTCCTTTATAAGCGTTTTAACAACCTTACCGTTTTTGATAGCCTCGAATTTGAAGGATGTGGCCTCACCGCCCCAGTCTCCAATATATTTTTGATAAAGATCGACTATATTCTTCACTGACATATGGTGGATCAGCATCATCCTGCCGCCGGTTATCTTATCTCCGATGCTTAGTTTGTTCATTCCGTATCTGGCTGCGGTGTTGAGAGCATGCTTTACTTTTTCAGAAAAACCTCTTGAGAAATTCTCATTGTCAGCAAGCAGATCTCCAATAAAATCATCCACAAGTATCGGTCCATGTGCAATGTTCTTAAATGGTGAATTTTTGGGATAAAACTCCTTTATAAAAACATCATTCTTATACATTTTAACGGAGTCAGCATTTGTGTAGAGCCATATGTCTCCTCTTATGCATTCAGGATGTTCTCCAATATCCATGGATGATGAAAGCTCCAGAACATTTTTTTCATCTCCCTGCATTTCATAGGCTTTTGCGGCAAGTTTAGGATTCCTGAACATATCCATGACGCCGTGATAGCATATTCTGTCTCCGGATCCAAAATCTTTGTGAGTGTTATAATCGAACATACACCAGCCAAATCCTCCGGCAATATCGGATTCTCCGGCAATTGCATCCATAACCCTGATATGTCTCATTGTATGTTCAACCCGTATATCCTCAGCATCAAAGGTCTTGGTCGGATACATATGGCCGTTATATTCTGTGACCATATAGGCTTTTGCCATATCAGGAGTTGCATCCTTTTTCTTTATGCATCCGGGTGTCTTACCATTATGTGAAAAGTCATTCAGTGTATAAACATCCTCCAAGAGATTCATCTTCGCAGAAGCTCTGACTCCTCCTGTCGATCTCGAAGGATCAAGTTCATGGGCTACAGCATTAGTCTCTGTATAAAATTCATCATCATCTGCTGATTCATTTATACGAACCCCCCAGATAAATATAGAGGGGTGATTCCTGTACTGACAGATCATTTCCTTTTCATTGATAACTGCCTGTTTCTTCCAATCCGAATCGCCTATGTGCTGCCATCCCGGAAACTCCATAAACACCAGTATTCCAAGTCTGTCACACTCATCAACAAAGTCCTGTGACTGGGGATAGTGCGAGGTTCTTACAGCATTTAAACAGAGTTCCTCTTTTATTATCCTGGCATCATATTTTTGCATGGAGGCAGGCATTGCATACCCCACATAAGGATAGGACTGATGTCTGTTTAATCCCCTGATTTTAAGTTTTCTTCCGTTTAAATAAAATCCACCACTCTTAAAGGATGCACTTCTAAAGCCAAATGGCACCACATATTCGTCAATCAGCACTTCATCCTTGCAGATTCTGACTATAAACTCATACATTGCAGGATTCTTCACATCCCACAAAACAACCGGAAGTGTATGATACGAAAGGCGGATCTCGTTATTTGCGCTCACACAATTAAGGAGAATCTCATCCTTATACTCATCGGTTACTCCTGCAGGAAGCTCGCCCCCGATTCTCTTAAGGGATTCCGTAACCATGTATCCGTCCGCATCACCTTCAAGCTTAATTACTCCATGAATAAAAGCCCCTATCGCTACAGGTTTCACTTCACTTTCATTCATGTTTTCATCAAAAACTTCAGGTACATCGGCATATACAAACACATCAGATATATGAGTTTTCTCTGCAACTTCAAGATAAACATCCCTATATATTCCGCCATAGGTCATATAATCTATAACAAACCCAAAAGGCGGTACGTTAAGACTCTCTCTGCTATCAAGCTTAACAGCAATAATGTTTGGTCTGTCAAATAACAGCTTATCCGAAATATCAATTGCAAATCCTGTATATCCGCAGGAATGCTTACACACAAAATCTCCATTTATAAACACGAAGGCTTCATGAGCTGCACCTTCGAAATGAAGAATGATACTTTTATCCTTCCATGAAGTATCAGCATTAAACACTCTTCTATATCCGCTGACCATCTGGTAGGTTTTATCGTCAAAATAATTAAACGGTGTTTCTTTTACCGTGTGCGGAATACGCACATTTTCCATTTCTTCATCATGATAATCGGCTTTTATCATTTCATCATCAAATTCAGGTTTAAATTTCCAATTATCATTTATGTATATTCTTTTTCTCATTTCATATTTCCTTAGGCTATTCAAGAAACGTCAATATATTTCAGCGTTTCCATAGCAATATATTAACATTATGTCAATCCACAAAACAAGAAACGTATTGCTCAAATTTCGTTTCCTAATTTTGTGCAAAAATACAATAACGATATTTTTTTGTGTTGATTGAGAAAAATTTTCAAATACATACAAAAAAGCCGATAATCAAACGATTTCATATCGCTTAATTACCAGCTTCATAATTATCGTGCCGGTGGTGGGACTTGAACCCACACGCCCGTGAGGACAACAGATTTTGAGTCTGCATCGTCTGCCATTCCGACACACCGGCCTATCGCAAATTTGTGCGACTCAAATATGTTACCACATCAAAAATGAATATTCAAGCATCAAATAAATAAAAGTATTACTCTGCAAAAGTTTAGCTATCCCATTCATCAAATTCAAGATCTCCGGCTTCTCTCCTGCCTGCTCGTTTTCCCAAAAGATAGAATACACCTGCAACAATAAGTACGCATGCAAAGACAGACACTCCTACAATGATCATTTTTTTCTTATCTTCATCGAGTTCGTCGATTTTATCTTTAATAAAGCTAACCGTATCCTTTGCCTTGGTTCCGGTGAGCTCTATAATATTCTGAGCACTCTTTCTGATCTCCTCTGTATTAAAATTCTTTAATTTATCTTCGAAGAAAAAGCTCATCCTTATATCCCCCTCGTAAAATATTTATTGGCACGATTACGCTGAGGTCCTGCCTTCCGGTCGGAACTATTCCAGATCATGAATTCGTCACGACGTTTTCTTCCTTTGCAAGACCTTTCAGTCAATATTCTCATGTATAAATGATATCATTTCTTTGCCTGCTTTTACAGCCTCTTTACCATAAAAAACATGTCCTGCATCAGTTATTTGTATCATTTTGGCTGCCGGAAATTTTTTACGGGCATTGATGCTATATGACATGGGAACAACCTGATCCACATTCCCATGAAGAATAAGCACATTCCCGTTATATTTTTCCATACAGTCATTTATATCAAGTGAAAATGCATCCTCATAATACTTTCTGCCAACCGGAAGTCCAAATACCATGGAAGTTTCCTCTATCATTTCTTTTTGAGGATATTTTCTTTTGGCATCATCAAAAAGAACATATGCAGGATACAAAAGTACCATAGCCCTTATTTCTTTACCGGCCTGCGCCGCTGCAATTGTTGACGCAACCCCACCATGGCTTTCACCCATCAAAAAAATATTTTTCCTGTCGGCAAAGGGTGCTTTTCTGATATTTTCAATAACCGCCTCAATATCTTCACTCTCAGTAACAACAGACATTTCAGTCATTTTTCCGTCACTTTTAGAAGAGAGACCGCCTCCGCAAAAATCAAAAATATAGCAGCCAATCCCTTCTTTTACCAGCATTTCGGCATATGGTCTTGTTCCCTCTCGGCTTCCCCCAAAGCCATGGGCCATGATGACAATGGGATATCTTCCCTTTGAATCATCCGGCAAATATATTTCCCCAGAAATGTGATACCCGTCTCGCTCCACAATATATGTACTTTGCATATATATCTGCCTCACATATAATATAGAACCACATTATTCCGATAATAATTTTATCAAAATAGCATACTTTTAACAAGTTTTGGGCTATGCCTAAACGATAAAAAAAACATAAAAATAATATTCATTTTTTCGAAAGAAACCTGTTGCATTAATCCGAATATGTAATACAATATATAGTAGTTGCGAAAGTAAAGTCTCAACTATATGTATGTAATTGTGTAGAGTTTTAGCTATTGGGGGTTAATATGTCAACTTCTTTAGTGCAGGAATGCGAAACAAATATTCAGAATGATAATGTCGTTGATTACACTTTGATCAGACACATGCTTCGTTCTATTGGTAATCATCATTGGTCAGTATCTAAGGCTATGGATGAGTATGATGTTCCTACAGAACAGAGAGAAATTTATATGGAGACTATTGCAGATAAATTCTTTGTCAGCTGATAATTAGTTCCCACTTCAAAAAATGGACATATGCCACAGGCATTTGTCCATTTTTATCGTACAACTAATCATGTTCTCTATTTCACGGTAACCTTACAGGTTACTTTCTTTTTGCCATCTTTAGTCATAACAGTAATCTTACACTTACCCTTACCCTTTGCCTTGACTACTCCTTTCTTGGAAATCTTAGCAACTTTTGCATTGCTGCTCTTCCACACCAATTCTGTATTCTTTGCAGCTGATGGTTCTATGGTAACTTTTAATGTATACTTTTTCCCTTTTTCAAGTTTTAGTTTCTTTTTATTTAATTTTAATGCCTTAACTTCAGCTGCTTTCCCGGAAACGGTAATATAGCAGCTGTCCTTAACTTCACCATCAGGTGATGAAGCTGAAATTTCACAGGTTCCAGCAGCCAGGGCCTTAACTTCACCATCAGAATTCACCTTTGCAATACTGGTATTACTGCTTTTCCATATAATCTTTGATTTTCCTTTGTTTGGATTGACCTTAACCTCAAGGGTATCGATTTCACCGGCTTTTAATGAGATCTTGCTTTTATTAAGTGTAATAGACTTTATCGCAACATACGAACCTACAGTTCCTGTCTCATAATTGCTGCTGCTCATCGGGTACTGAGAGTTAAAAGTGCTGTCAGCATACTGCGCCCATCTTGCATGATCGGTAAAATCACTATTACACTTCATAAAATAGGTATACTTTTCCGATGGCTTTCCGGCATCCCAGGTCGAATCAATATTGTAGTAAACACTTCCAACGCGGACAATATTCCAGCCATGACCACCCTGACTTGTATTACCGGCAACAAGTCTGCAGGACACTCCATTATCATTAAGAAGCCTGTATATCAGAAGTGAATACCCCTGACATACAGCACTATTATTTATAGCTGCCGCATAACAGGAATATTTAAGTAAAGATTTCCCATAATCATATTTGATATTCTGGCATACATAATTATACACTGCCAGAATCTTGTCATACTCGCCTTTCTGGGCAAGTCCAAGACTTGATGCAATCTGATTCACCTTCGCACTTACTGCCTGCTCCTGCTCAGATGTAGTGTAGTAAGTCATATAAAAGATAAAAGAACCGATAGTTTTACCGTTCTTTTTACTATAGGCGACCTGCATACCTGATGAACTATAGGCCCATTTTAAATAGTCACCCTCACTACCGTTTCCGGTGTGATTCATGGCGGCATCAAACGCTCTGCTTTGCATTGCAACAAGAGATGAGCCGTCATACCCTGTACCGTCAAACTCATAGTTTATACGTATATTAAGGTCTCTTCTTTTAAGCGCATCTCTTAAGTCATTAATTATCTGAGCCTCTGTTGTCGCCCTTCCGGAATCCGCAATGACAGAACTCTGGGTTATCTTAGACTCCGGTACGCGGTTTATGTCATCCTCACTGATAGCACCTGCATATAGAGGATTTATACGATATATAACCCCTGTAGAAGGCATATACGATCCATTATTTTCCGCATTGGAAATAAGCACTCCGGAACCGGAAAAGCAAATAAAAAGAGCAGCTATGATTACAATAGCCGTAGATCTGAAAAAATCCCTCATAATTTTTTTACTCATAAGAAAACCCTCAGTAGTGATCATAGTTTCTACTAAAAACTATGACTTCTTGCGGGCAAAAGCGGAAATCGCCAGCAAGAATCCTGCTTTGCAGGACACGCCCCTCGCTTTGCGAGGACCTGGTCCAATACGATTCCCGTTTTTCTAAGGAAAAACAGGAATCTATGACATATAGTTACTGAGAGTATTATAACATATTTTAGTGCTTTAAACATTTATTAAGGAAATCTTTATTGTTGTAAAGCTTCAACAATTGTTGGCAAAAGCTGCTTTTTTCTGGAAACCACGCCCTTTAGGAGCGCTACATTATCGCTGCCTGCCGTAACATGAAAGCCTGCATCAATAATTCCTTCAGCCTTATTTCCTTCAAATGCTACGATTGATGACTCTGCTATGATATTGGTCATCATGAAGAAAATCATATCAAGTCCATCGCTCTCCATAATATCTCTGAGCTCAGGCAGAACTTTTTCCTTTATCTCTGCAAGCTCCTCCGCACTCATGGAATTAACCTGACCTATGCCTATAGTCTTATCTTCAACCGTAAATTTCTTAAAGTCCTGATGAACTATCTGCTTAGGAGTCTTATCACCCATGTTGGAACCTGCACGGAACATCTCTCTTGCAAATTCTTCAACATCAATTTTAGCTATTGCAGCAAGTTCTTCTCCTGCCCTCTTGTCTATCTCTGTACATGTGGGAGACCTGTACATCAGCGTGTCGGAAATTATAGCTGAGAGCATGAGTCCGGCAGTAGTCTCATCAACCTCTACACCCATTTCCTTATACATAGAATAGATGATGGTACAAGAAGAACCAAGGGGCTGATTCCTGAAAAATACAGGATTTGCAGTCTCAATTGATGAGCCTAGTCTGTGATGATCGATTATCTCAAGTATTTCTGCTGAATCCGCGCCATCGACAGTCTGACTCTTTTCATTATGGTCAACCAGAATAAGGCGTTTTTTCATGGCACCCAGCAAATTACGACGGGAAATCATTCCAACATAATTATCATCCTCATCAAGGACAGGGAAATATCTATGCCTTACCTGAGCCATAGTCTGCTGTATATCCTCTATAAAATCATTCATATGGAAGGATATAAGCTGCTCTCTCTTCATGATTGAACCCACAGGAGCACTCTCATTTATAAGCCTTGCAACAGTGAATGTATCATAGGGTGTGGTTATTATCCTGCACCCCCTCTCCTCAGCAAGCTTCTTTATGGTATTTGTAACCTTGGAATCGATACATACTACAATGCAGGCTGCCTGGTTCTCAATAGCCACAAGCTGCGTCTCATATCTGTTTCCGCAGATTACTACATCACCGGGATTGATAATCTCCTCCATAATCTCAGGAGAAGCAGTTGCGATAAGAACTTTACCCTCGGTAATCTGCTCAGACATATCGCCAACAAGCATCTCGCCGTCAAGTGTATCCACGATATTACCGTAGTATGTCTTCGTCTCTGAAAGAATTGTGGCATCATGCACATCCATACAGGTCTGCATTATATCATTGGTTGTAATAAGCCCCGTAAGCTTTCCCTTATCCGTAACACAAAGAGTCACAACATTTTCTTTTTCCATTCGTTCCCAGGCACGCTTTAATGAGATATGGTCATCATCTGCATAAAGATCTCTGATCTCCATATCACATACCTGTGTTCTGACATCCTTGGTATAAACAGGAGCAGGAATTCCAAATCTGTTGAGAACAAACTGCGTCTCCTCGTTCAGATGTCCACATCTTCTGGCTTCATATTTTTCATCTGTAGACAATTTGTTTTTCAGATTGGCATAACAAATTGCTGCGCAAATTGAATCCGTGTCAGGATTCTTATGTCCGATTACATATATAGGTCTTTTAACCATAAATCTCTCCTCTGTGAGAAAGCAAACTCCACTAAGCTCGACATTACCTCGCTAAGTACTCTATTTAACTAAATAAGAACAGTTGATAACTGTTCTTATTGTAACTCATTTTATTGAATTATTTTACCTTTTTTACACGAATCTGGTAAGGAATATTTTACATATTTATATTACTGTTCAAACTGACTCTTGTAGAGCTTAGAATAAAAACCATTTTTCAAAAGAAGTGATTCGTGATCACCCTGTTCTATAATGTGGCCATCTTTCATTACAAGTATTCTGTCTGCTTCCTTTATCGTTGATAATCTGTGAGCAACTATGAAGCTTGTTCTTCCATCCATCATCTTCTTAAATGCCCTCTGGATTCTCATCTCAGTTCTGGTATCAATCGAGCTTGTAGCCTCGTCAAGAATGAGCATGGGAGGAACCTGAAGCATAAGTCTCGTTATACAAAGAAGCTGCTTTTGTCCCTGTGACAGCAGGCCACCATCATCACCGATGACAGTGTCATAACCCTCCGGAAGCCTTTTGATAAAACTGTGGGCATGTGACTTTTTGGCAGCTTCTACTATCTGTTCGTCAGTAAAGTCATTCCTTCCAAGAGTTATGTTATCACGTATTGTTCCAGCTCTAAGCCAGGTCTCCTGAAGAACCATTCCGTAATTTTTACGGATATCCGCCCTCTTTAATTTTCTGATATCATTTCCCTCTATGCTTATACTGCCTCTGTCAACATCATAAAATCTCATAAGCAGATTTATAATTGTAGTCTTTCCGCTTCCTGTAGGTCCTACTATCGCAACTCTCTGACCTTCATTAACAGACAAAGTCAGATCTTTAATAAGCTCTCTGTCCTTATCATAGGAGAAGTCCACGTCCTTTATCTCAATGTTTCCTTTTACTTCATTGAGCTGTGCTGCAGGATCAGCATCAGGAATCTGTGGCTGTTCATCAATGAGTTCAAATACCCTTCTTGCACATGCGAGAGCATTCTGAAGCTCAGTAACCACACCTGAAATTTCATTAAAAGGCTTTGTGTACTGGGTTGCATAGCTCAGGAAAATCGTCAGTTCACCAACACTCATAATACCGCTTATACACTCAAAAGCCCCAAAGAGAGCGACAAATGCATATACTGTATTGTTTACCATTCTGGTGCTAGGATTAGTCAGCGATGAAAAGAATGTAGCCCTAAGGCTTGTGGACGCCAGCCTTTCATTGATTTCATCAAAATCTCTCTGATTTTCATCCTCATGTCCAAAGGCCTTTACAACCTTAAGATTCCCGACCATCTCATCTATAAGAGCAGTCTGCTCTGCCCTCGCCTTGGACTGGTCCCTAAACAAAACATATGATTTGGTGGCAATAAATTTTGCAACAAATAGTGAAACCGGGGTAAGCAGTACTACCATTGCAGCAATCTGCCACTGCAAATAGAACATGAACACCAGCGTTCCGAGAATAGTAACTATTCCTGTGAAAAGCTGTGTAAAGCCCATTAAAAGTCCATCTGCAAACTGATCAACATCAGCTATTATTTTACTTACAATTTCTCCCTGCTGATGACCATCAAGATATTCAAAGGGCAAAATCTGAATTTTCTCAAAGGCATCATTTCTTACGTCTCTTACAACGCCATAGGTGATTCTGTTGTTAACACCATACATAAACCACTGGCAAAGGGCTGATATAAGGACTACAATTCCCATTCTTATTAGCAGTACCTTGATCATTGCAAAATCAACGTTGCCTTCACCCATTATGCAGTCAACAACATTACCTGCAATTATAGGTGCATATAAAGCAAGAATCGCCGAAACTACAGCAAAAGTAATGGACAAAAATATAAGTAGTCTGTATGTAGCTGCATATTTAAGTACTCTTTTTAATTCACGCATTTGCAGCCTCCTTTCCAAACTGAGACTCATATATTTCCCTGTAAGTCTCACTCTTTTCAAGGAGCTGTTCATGAGTGCCGATGCCGTCAACCATTCCATCATCAAGAACAATTATCTTGTCACAGAATCTGACAGAAGCAGCTCTCTGAGACACGATTATGGTTACAGGCTTATATGGAAGTTCAGAAATAGCTTTTCGCAGATTTTTATCGGTCATATTATCAAGTGCAGATGAACTGTCATCAAGAATCAGGATCTCAGGCTTTTTGACCAGTGCTCTTGCTATCGTAAGTCTCTGCTTCTGACCACCTGAAAGATTTCTTCCACCCTGGGTAATATCAGCTGAAAGCTCTCCCTTCTTTTCCTTAACAACTTCTACTGCCTGGGCTGTTTTTATTGCATCCCATATTTCTTCATCACCAGCAGCTTCATTTCCCCACTTTATGTTATCCCTTATGGTCCCCTTAAAAAGAACAGCCTTCTGCAGAACAATTCCAATTACATCCCTCAGGGACTCAGTGGTGTATTCTTTAACATTTTTACCTTTATAAAGAACTCTTCCGCCGGTTGCATCGTAAAATCTCGGAACAAGATTCACCAGTGTTGTCTTTCCGGCACCGGTTCCTCCTATAACTCCTATGGTTTCGCCCCTTAATGCAGAAAAAGATACACCGGATAATGAATCTTCCGCATCACCATAATACCTAAGGCTTACATTTTCAAAACTTAAAACTGCCTCATTCTCACTGCAAACGGCAGTACGTGCATTAAGGCTCCCTGCCTCCATGCCTCCTTTTATTTCAAGCATGGCCTGTACTCTGTTTCCACAGGCATAAGCTTTAGTGATGGTTATTATTAGTGAAGCAAGCTTAACAAGTTCAACAAGAATCTGAGACATGTAATTGTACAGCGCAACTACTGCACCGGTTGTAAGTACACCGGCATATACCTTGTCAGCACTTGTCTTTAGCAGAATAATGATTGCCAGATTAAGAATCACATAAGTTATGGGATTCATAAGGGCAGAAATTCTTCCTACATATTCCTGAAGCTTTGTGAGAATTTCATTTCTATCCTTAAAATTCTGTGTTTCTTTATCTTCGAGTCCAAATGCTCTTATAACACGAACTCCTGAGAGATTTTCTCTGGTGAGTCCCAATACCTTATCAAGAAGCTCCTGGATTTTCTTGTATCTCGGGATTCCCCAAAGCATGATTCCAAATACCACAATTGACAGAACCACTATTGTTATAAGGAAAATCATAGCCTGATTAAAGTCAATCGTGAATGCCATCACCATGGCTCCAAAAACAACGAACGGAGAACGTAAAAGAAGTCTCAATGTCAGATTAATACCCTGCTGAACCTGATTGATATCACTGGTCATTCTTGTTATCAGGGTCGTTGTTCCCATATTATCTATCTGTTCATAGGAAAAGCTCTGAATATTCTTAAATAAGTCCTTTTTAACCGCTGCAGAAAAATAAGAAGCTGCTTTAGCAGCAAAGTACTGGGCAGTAACGGCACAAATATATCCGATAGCTGCCAGAAGAATGAGAACAAGACTCATTTTAATTGCATATGGTCTATCACTCCCGGCTATACCTTTATCGATAATAGCCGCTACAACAAGAGGCACCGCAAGCTCAAAGCTGGCCTCAAGCAATTTGAAAAGCGGTCCAAGGACCGCTTCAAGAGAATATTTCTTCAAATATTTAAGTAATTTTTTCATGTGTATATTCTTAGACCTTTCGGATAATGATTTTTTAATATTCCACCTGCATATTTAGCCCATCCAAGAGTATACCCCAAATATGTGATAAGGTACCAGCCTTTTTCTAAATTCTGTTCTCTAAAGCTGATTCCTCCAATAAATTCCATGGCCTTCTGTTCACTTTCAAGCTCAAAAGCATATTTGGCATCTGTTTTTGATAAAGCAAGTGCCAATGAATGAGAAGGCTCAAATCTGCCATTTTTGATTGTTCCCAAATGGAGTCCCGGTCTCATAACAGTAATTCCGCCTATTCCGGGCATCCCTTCTCCTGCAAGATAAAGCTGTTCGCCAAGCATAAAAGGTGTACCTCTGACCGCACCCTCTATCCTGCATGTATTCTTTAGACCTTTTACTGCGCGCTTTCCTTTTTTAGATTTTTTATCAGATTTTTCAGATTGATCTCTTGTGCTTTTGGCATCATCCAAAACAACCCGCACATCCCCCAGGAATTCTTTGGCAAACTTCGCAAAAGGTTCTATATCATCAGTACCCAGTGCCTTGATCTTGCCGTTTATATTATAGACTCCTGCGTTAAGTTCTATATCACCGGTCTTTTCAAACACAGCAAAAAAATGGCCCTCACCTTTTATCTTATGAGGCCATAATCTGCCGCTGCAACAAGCAACATCATCTATAATATCCTGTGGAAGTTCAAGCACAAACTCTTTATCAATAACTTCATCCTCAGAAATATCAATCACCCTTTTCAAGTTATCGATATTTCCGCTGACCATTCCATCAAAAAGTTCTATTCTTACAGGCTTTAGACCTAAAGAAAGGATCTTTGCCGCCTGATATTCATCCTCCTCCGGCGCAAAAGTACAGGTAGAATATACCAATCTTCCACCGGGGGCCAGCATTTTTACCGCTTCCTTTATAATTTCTGTCTGCCTCTGTGCACAAAGTCTGATATTATCGATACTCCAGTTAGTAACTGCTTCATCATTTTTTCTGAACATTCCCTCACCGGAGCAGGGCGCATCAACCAAAATTTTATCAAAATAGCCCTCAAATATATCCGAGAGCTTCTTCGGTTCCATGTTGGTTACAAGTGCATTTCTTACGCCACACCTCTCTATGTTAAGAGAGAGAATCTGAGCGCGCTTTTTATCTATCTCATTTGAAACAAGCACTCCTTCCCCTTTCATATAGGAAGCTATCTGAGTGCTTTTTCCTCCTGGTGCCGCGCATAGATCAAGTATTTTCTCCCCAGGTCTGGGATCCAGATAATGAACAGGAGCCATAGCACTTGGTTCCTGAATATAATACGCTCCTGCTTCATGAAGAGGATGTTTTCCGGGAGCACCTTCCTTATAAATAAATCCATCAGACTCCCATTTTACATCAGAAATAAATTTCGTTCCTGATTCTATCAGGCATTCCTTAACAGAATTCTCATCATCTTTTTCGCATCCAAAAGCCTTGAGCGTATTAATTCGCAGAGCCGTAATTTTCTCACTGTCAAGAGATTCCACAAATCCTTCATATTCATCAGAAAGAATGGCTCTTATTCTATTTTCAAACTGTTCATCAAAGTTCATCTTTGTGCTCTTTTAAAAATCTTTTTATTCCTTTAAAGGTATCAGCGCTTATTATATGCTCTATTCTGCAAGCATCATTCTCTGCTGTTTCTTCATCGACATTAGCAGTAATCATCAAAAATTTTGTCAGATTCTTATGTCTGTCATAAACACTTTTAGCTTTTTTCTTGCCCTCATCCGTAAGCTCAAGCTCTCCACCGGGAGCAACAGTAATAAAACCGTCATCCTTAAGAATTCCAACTGCTCTGGACACACTTGGTCTTGAAAAGCCAAGTTCATTAGCCACATCTATAGATCTGACATAACCTTTTTTCTTCTTTAAAAGATATATTGTTTCGATGTAATCTTCACCCGATTCCTGCATAGCTCCTCCTTGTGTTTTGCTAAATTAAATTTGTTACTACTTAATTGATTATATAGTTTTTTGAACAACAGGTCTACCTTTATCTTACAAAACTATAATGTTTGTTAAAGTACACTGGTCTCCGGTCAATGCGACCAGTATATTCTTTTCATTATCCGGAATTATAGTGGTATTTTTTATGGAAATACCTGCATTTGAAGTCACCATTGTAATCTTATTTTTCCTTCTTTTAAAAGTAATCTCACATGGAAATCCTTTTTTATTGCGTTCCTTCCAGACATCCCAGCTCTCAAATTCCGCGTCCTTCCTGACTACAAGCTCATTAGATGCTGTCTTGACTTTTGTGGCATCTTCGCCGTCGATTCGAATACATGCAAATTCCCTATAATTAGTGCCATCCTGCTTTTCATCATCTGCTGCAAACAAAAGGACATATGCGCAGTGCCAAATTAGATTTGCCGAAGGGAGACTTTTGGTAAAAAAGCTGATCCGCATACCATCTCTGACCGGTAGTGGCTTTGTAATATCAGATCTGTATCCATTTATCTGAACATTCGGAATATCACCCTGAAGATTATTGATATAGTTCACCTCTTCCGCAATTCTTGGAATATAGTCCTCTAAAACTGCTTCTTTATCATGCTCAACAGTTATATTCTGTATCTTACAGTGCTCTCCGGTAATTCCTATAAATGCAAACCGGACATCATCAAAAAGAGCAACTATTACATCAATCCTCTTATTCTGGTTCCTTATCTTTATTCTAACATGGTCTTTAATTCTTACGGCTTCAATTTCGCATTTGGGAGAAAATGAACCGCTTTCGGAAATAGTTGACTTGATATCTCTGGCAGCTGTGCAGATTGTATTGCCATCCAGCCAGATTTCACCATATTCGATATAATTCAGTACTCTGATATTCCTATCATCATTATGCACACAACCGTCAAATGAATCAAATAGAATAATGGAAGGCATAGCAAATCTTGATTCATATCCCAGATCAGAATTAATTTTAAAGGATATTTTTGTTTTGTGATCTGTTATCTGAAGTCCATCTGAAACACTGTTTTTATATTCTTCAAAGCGCATTTCAGTTACCTTGCTAAGATCAGTATGATCTGTGCTGTTAATATTTTCTTCCTGCTCCCTCATCATGTATTCGGTATCTTTGTCGATCATATTGACCATGATTCTAGCATATTCAGGATCAAAAAGGGTTCCCTGACCCTTTACTATTTCCTCCCTGACAGTACTCTGTGGAAGCGGGTCCCTGTAGCTTCTTCCGGATGTCAGATCATCATAGCTGTCAGCTACCGCAATTATTCTTGCAATATCAGGTATATCCGTACCTGATAATCCACTTGAGTATCCTTTTCCGTCGAATCTTTCATGATGATACTTTGCACCAATGCTCAAAAAAGGAAACTCACTAATTGATGAAAGAATCTCTCCGCCTATCTCAGTGTGTTTCTTTTTTATCTCATATTCTTCATCAGACAAATTACTATCCCTTTGTATGATATCATCTTTTATACCAATTTTGCCAACATCATGTACAAGAGCAGCAAAATATACTTCATCACACTTTTTTTCATCCATCCCGGACAGACGGGCGATTTCCCTGGCATACTCAGCAACTCGGAGTGAATGCCCACGGGTAAAATTATCCTTGGCATCAATCGCTGTCGCAAGAGCAGTTACTGTTTGCTCAAAAAGATGCTTCAAGTTCTGTTGTTCAACCTTTAACTTGTTTATCTCTATCTGATTGGCTCTCTCTACCCTTTCATTCATGTCAAGAAGCGCAAAAATATAAAGTCCTATTACCATGACAACGGCAGCCATGTCCACAAGAGATACACCATACATAAACAACTGAATCATGGAAGCCGTAAGACTTACAACGTCAAAAAGGAAAACTGACAAAGCAATTTTTCCGCGTAGTCTTTTTCTATATCGCACAAGTGTGGCAAGCTGAATAATTAAAACAAAATATGGAAAAACATAGCTTACAAAATAATACGGAGATCTGGTGTAAATATTATTTTCATCAAAAGTATAGTATATCCCCGTAAACTGTGAAATGACAACAAGACATATTGCAATAACAGACAGAAGCTTTGTAATGTTCAAAATGATTGGCGGCTTTTCTATTTCACCTTCATTCAAGAGTACATCTTCAATGTACAGGCTTACGGATAATAATACGGCATTTATTAAAACAAATATAAATTTCTTATAATAAGTTTAATTAAATCAGGATTTCGCCAGTGAAATTCCTACAGCGCATGCTGCCATTTCAGATGTATATTCCTCTATCGCGAGTGCGCATTCTCGCGGAGTTTTTTATTTATAAGAACCCCATCGGAATTTCTTATAAATAAAAAACCGACATGTACATTTTCGTACATATCGGTTTAATTTTCGTTGAAAATTACTTTGCGTAATCAGTTGCTCTGCTTTCACGAATGATATTAACTTTGATCTGTCCGGGATATTCCATCTCGTTCTCAATCTTCTTAGCAATATCTCTTGCCATTAATACCATATCGGAATCGCTTACCTGCTCAGGAACAACCATAACTCTGACTTCTCTTCCGGCCTGAATAGCAAAGGAATGATCTACTCCCTTGAAGCTATTCGTAATCTCTTCGAGCTCTTTAAGTCTGCTGGTATAGGTTTCAAGAGTTTCTCTTCTTGCGCCAGGTCTTGCGGCTGAAATTGTATCAGCAGCCTGAACTATAACAGCAATCAGTGACTGAGGTTCTACATCACCATGATGCGCCTCAACTGCGTTGATGACGGTTGCAGATTCTTTATACTTCTTACAGATATCAACACCTAATGAGATATGTGACCCTTCCATCTCATGATCGACTGCTTTACCAATATCATGTAAGAGACCTGCTCTTTTAGCAATTCTGACATCAAGCTCAAGCTCAGATGCCATAAGCCCACAAAGTTGGGAAACTTCAATAGAATGCTTAAGTGCATTCTGACCATAACTGGTTCTGAATCTCATACGTCCCAATAACTTAATAATCTCAGGATGAAGTCCATGAACTCCTGCTTCAAGAGCAGCGTTCTCTCCTTCTTCCTTAATCTTATTAGCAACTTCCTTTTGAGCCTTCTCAACCATCTCTTCAATTCTTGCAGGATGGATACGTCCATCTACAATAAGCTTCTCAAGTGCAATACGGGCAACTTCTCTTCTGATCGGATCAAATCCTGAAATAACAACAGCTTCAGGAGTGTCATCAATTATAAGATCAACACCGGTCATAGTCTCAAGGGTTCTGATATTTCTACCCTCTCGTCCGATAATACGTCCCTTCATTTCATCATTTGGAAGCTGAACTACTGAGATTGTAGTCTCTGAAACATGATCAGCTGCACATCTCTGAATCGCATTAACAACGATTTCCTTCGCACGCTTATCTGCTTCTTCCTTTGCCTCCGCTTCCATGTTCTTTATCATGACTGCGGATTCATGCTTCACGTCATCTTCAACAATTTTCAAAAGATACTCTTTTGCTTGCTCGGAGGTTAAGCCTGAGATTTTCTCAAGTTCCTGTCTTCTCTGCTCATCAAGCTTCGCAACCTCTTGCGTCTTTTTGTTTAATGCATCTTCACGTGCATTTAAACTGGCTTCTTTCTTCTCAATTGCTTCTGATCTCTTCTCGACATTCTCTTCTTTCTGCTGAACTCGTCTTTCTGAACGTTGAACCTCTGCTCTCCTATCCCTCACTTCTTTTTCAAGTTCATTCCTTGCCTTCAGTGATTCTTCTTTAACTTCCAGGAGTTTTTCGCGCTTCGATTCATCAGCAGCCCTCACAGCGTCATCGATGATTTTTCTTGCCCTTTCTTCAGCGCTACCGATTTTACTCTCATTCTCAGCGTCAATTTTCTTTTGACGGGAAATCAGAATGAATGCGGTACATGCTACTGAAACGACAAGAGTTGCTACTGCTACAATAAATGTAGGCATACAGGAGCACCTCCTTATTCAATTTTCATTGTACGATATTTTGTATAAAATGATTTTAATAATCTTTATTCATACAATATAACAACATATTAAGTTTACGCTCAGATGCCGCTTGTGTCAAGAGATAACGCTTTTGTGATGATGTCATTACTAAAGCCTTTACGGTATAAAAATGCCATCATTTTCTGCTTTTCTTCATAGGTTACCGTATGAGGATCATAATGTTTTTTTTGAAGAAGATTAACGCATAATAACAGCTCTGGATTATTCTCTTCCTCCATATAAGCTTCTTCAAGTAATCTGCTTATAATCTCAGAACTGATTCCCTTCTGCATAAGGTCCTGACGGATTCTGTTTCTGCTCCTAAACTCCATATGATATCTGATATAATCCTCTGCATATCGCTCATCATCCAGATATCTGTAAGACTTAAGATACTCGATAGTATCATCTATTATTTCATCAGTATAAAAGCCCTCTTTCAATTTCTCTCTGAGTTTATACTCGGTATAATCTCTTTTTTGAAGCAGGTTCATAGCGCGCTTTTTGGCCCTTTTAGGGATTAGTGAATTATTGATCTCATCAAAAACTGGCGAAGATATTTCTTCGCCAGTCCTTAATCTGTAATTTCTAATTTCACCTCTGTATAGGATAAAAGCGAACTCACCGTCTACATATACTTTTGATCTTTTATTATCGAGCGGTACTATATCCGTTACAGTCATATATTTTATGCCTCTTCGCCTTTAGCAGCTTTTGCTTTTTTTCCTGTTGCAGGAGCTTCCTCAGAATTCACCGTCTCATCTGATTCAAGTCCATACTGAGCTCTGACCTTAGCTGCTATCTCCTCAAGTTTATCAGGATGTTCAGCGAGGTAATTCTTGGCATTTTCACGTCCCTGACCAATCTTATCAGGACCATACTGATACCATGCGCCACTCTTGTTGACTATATCAACAGCTGCCGCCAGATCCAGTACATCACCTGTATAGGATATGCCTTTACCATACATAATATCAAATTCTGCTTCCTTAAAAGGAGGAGCAATCTTATTCTTAACGATCTTAACCCTTGTACGGTTACCAATTGACTCTCCGCCCTGCTTCAATGTCTCAATTCTTCTGACATCCATACGTACTGATGAGTAGAATTTGAGAGCACGTCCACCGGTAGTAGTCTCAGGATTACCAAACATAACTCCAACCTTCTCACGAAGCTGATTAATAAATATAACAGTACAATTTGATTTACTGATTACTGCAGTAAGCTTACGAAGCGCCTGTGACATCAGTCTGGCCTGCAGACCAACGTGAGAATCACCCATGTCACCGTCAATTTCAGCCTTGGGAACAAGAGCTGCTACGGAGTCGACAACGACAATGTCTATAGCACCTGAACGCACCATAGTCTCACAGATCTCCAATGCCTGCTCACCTGAATCAGGCTGTGAAATATAAAGATTATCTACATCAACACCTATATTTTTAGCATAAACCGGATCAAGAGCGTGCTCAGCATCTATAAATCCTGCTATACCGCCCCTCTTCTGAACCTCAGCTATCATATGGAGTGTTACTGTGGTCTTACCACTGGACTCAGGACCATAAATCTCAACTATACGTCCCTTAGGGATACCACCAAGTCCAAGTGCTATATCAAGGCTCAGTGATCCGGTAGGAGTAGTCTCTACATTCATCTGTGCTGACGGATCACCCAGCTTCATAACTGCACCCTTACCAAACTGTTTCTCAATCTGGCCAAGTGCTGCTTCTAATGCTTTCTGCTTATCTTCTCTTTCCATACTGTTCTTCTCCTTCTTTGTTCAGAACAAGTGTTCTGAATTGATAATAAAACAAATGTTCGTTTGTGTCAATAAAAAAGTACAAAATTGCAAAATCATTTACTTTGACAATTAAAAAATGGAATATCTGGCGAAACGCCGGAAATAAGACTTTAGTATACTACACGTATCATCCCCGAAAGTCAACCTGTTTTTTTGATTGAATCCGATCTTCAAAAAAAGGATTCAACAGGTAAAATAGTTAGATCATAATGAAAAAGCAAGTAATGCCAGCTTGGAAATGATCAGCTCCCTGACTATCATGCCGGCACTCTCCTTGCTATCAGGAGATATTGCAGCAAGCTGATCCATAGTATAAACTTTTTCCTGATAATGATCTGTAGAGCCCTTCTTCAACTGACTGACTCTTACCTTTGCCTTGAGCTGTTTAAAAACACGCCATTCAAA
Source organism: Butyrivibrio sp. LC3010 (assembly GCF_000424385.1). Classification (GTDB taxonomy): domain Bacteria; phylum Bacillota; class Clostridia; order Lachnospirales; family Lachnospiraceae; genus Butyrivibrio. The sequence goes on from NZ_AUJU01000002.1 coordinate 265,536, forward strand.
GTCCTGGTCAGTCAGATGATACAGATGACTTTCAAGAGTTGTATCCGCGTCTATATCCTTTGCAATATAACGCTCTACAATCGTCTTAAACTTAAAGGGGGCCATCTCATCTGCCATAATCTCCCTGTAGCTGAGTCTGGCTCCAAGATAATATCTTGAAACATCCTGCATTGTGTATTTAAAATCATCTTCATTAATTATGTTATACAAGCGTCCGTCCCCTAATGTTTCGCTCTGATAATATCATATCAGATTTAGTGTACTATAACTTACCCTCATTATTTTTCTGGTTTATAATCTATATCTTCGATCTGATTACCACAGGCCTTAATAGCTTCCAGAATCCTGGAGACCTCCATTCCCGTCTCCTCTGCAAGCTCTTCTACAGTGCAGCTTCTCCTTAGCTCATCAGCCAGTTCTTTAGCTTTATCAGCCACTTCCTGTACAAGAACCACAGCCTTCTGTGCTCTCGCTGTTTCAGCTGCATCGTCCTCTATAAGGCTCTCCATGGCATCCATTACTCTCTGGGCAAGATAAGCATCACATTCCTTATGGCTTTCAAGAGTTGAAAGCTCTGTAACTGCTTTCATAAGAGCGATATTACCCTCTCCAACAAGGTCCTCTATAAGCACTCCCTGTTCAGCATAAAGCTTTGCAACATCGGTCACCATTAACAGGCTCTGCTCCACAAGTTTCTTCTGAGCATCACTCTCCCCTGCCATTGCAGAGATGATCAGAGCTTCCTTTTCCCCATCTGAGAGCTTTTCAAGCAGCTGCAGCTCTTCAAGATAATTATCAAGGTAGCTTACTTCCTCTTTTGTCAGATATTCAGAAGCATCTATTGCCTCCCCGATACCAATATTATGCTTTTTTAAATATTCATAGATAAGCTCATATTGTGCATCACTTAATTCAAGTTCATCAAAAGCATCTCTTATTTCATCCTCACTGACAGTACCGCCCTGTCTTCTGGCGTATTTAGTAAGGTCACCGAGTCTTTTGGCAAATTCCTGTTCTTTATTATCAAGATTAGACATATTACATCTCCGAAATTAAAAATTTCAAATATAGATTCATGAACACATATTCAGCTTTGCGTTCAATACTTCATCATTTTACATGAGTATGGGTAAATAAATGTTCCTGACAATACTCATAATTACCGTTACATTTTGAGCAAAAACGGAATTCAAGAGTAGGATCATCAATCTCTGATCTTCCGCAAACCGCACATTTATGTCTGGTAATCCCGGGTGGTGTTATCTTTACGGAACGCTTGAATTCATTTCTTCTCTTAACTTCCTTTGGACGAAGATGCATAAGTCTTCCGTTTGAAACCCAGAATAATGCAAATGTAAGAAGTGACGCCGTTATTGCAAAGAAGAGGTATATGTTGCCACTAATTGCAGCTGATATAGCCTCAAATGCCAGCCATACGCCGTAAACAATTCCAAGCCACTTCATTTTAAGCGGAATAATGAACATAAACAGAACAACATTATCCGGAAATGTTGCTGCAAATGCCAGAAGAATAGACATATTAATATAATATGTGCTGAACACATATGACACGGTCTGCATAAGCATTGAAATCTCAGCACTTCCGAAAACCTGACCATATTTGAACATAACATAGCCATATGATAAGAACGAAGCTACTATCATTAAGATAAGACCTGTAAAAATATAGAGGTTATATCTGTATTCGCCCCATACTCTCTCCATTGTCGTTCCAATGGAATAATAAAAATAAAGCATGATCAGTACAAAAAACAAATTACTTTCTGTTGGCGGAATAAGTATCCATGTTATAAGTCGCCATACCTGTCCGTGAAGAATCGCATATGGATTCAGTGTCAGATAATTAAGAATACCAGATCCCACAGGTGCAAATCTGAAAATGTATCCGATTATATAGCAGATAATCAATACAATTGTTAAATTTTTAATTGCATACTTCCCAAATTTCTTTTCAAAATTACTCATACTTCTCCTATTTCAAGAAACCGGATGAATCTTCTCCGTTTTCTTTTTCAAGCAAAAATTTATTGAATTTGTTCACATTCTTAATGAGTTTATCACATTTCATGGGCTTTTGCATCGTAATTTGCACAATTGATTTTTGATTCGCCTTAGATTATAATGTAGCGTAATGCGCATTTATTTCGCATATATAATAAGTAATAACAAATCAGTTTTATAATTTTCAGGGGTTTGATTTTATGATTTCTAAGGACTACACATTAGGCATTGATATAGGATCTACTACCGTTAAGATAGCTCTTATGGATGCCGGTAGGAACATTATATTTTCAGATTACAGGAGGCATTTTGCCAACATTCAGGAGACACTTCTTTCCCTCCTTCAGGATGCTGCCAAAATAAGTGGAAATGTTACACTTCATCCCGTAATTACAGGCTCCGGTGGTCTTACACTTGCAGGTCACCTTGAGGTTCCTTTTGTGCAGGAGGTTATTGCTGTTTCAACAGCCCTCAAAGCTCTTGCACCCAAGACAGATGTTGCCATAGAGCTTGGTGGTGAAGATGCCAAGATCATATATTTTGAGGGTGGTAATGTTGAGCAGCGTATGAATGGTATCTGTGCCGGTGGAACAGGTTCCTTTATTGACCAGATGGCATCTCTTCTTCAGACTGATGCATCAGGACTCAATGAATACGCTAAAGATTACCAGTCTTTATATACTATAGCTGCAAGATGCGGAGTATTTGCCAAATCTGACATTCAGCCTCTTATAAATGAAGGCGCTACCAAGGAGGATCTTGCCGCTTCTATTTTTCAGGCTGTTGTAAATCAGACTATCAGTGGTCTTGCTTGTGGCAAGCCTATCCGTGGACACATTGCATTTCTGGGAGGCCCTCTTCACTTCCTCTCAGAGCTTAAGGAAGCTTTTATCCGCACTCTTAAGCTTGATGACGAGCACATCATTGACGCTGATAATTCACACCTCTTTGCTGCTATGGGATCTGCAATGAATGCAGATGAGAATTGTCATTATTCAATGGTTGAGATGATTGGCAAGCTTTCTCATAAGATTACAATGGCTGCTGAGGTTTCAAGACTTGAGCCTCTCTTTGACTCTGAAAGTGAATATCAGGAATTTCTTGATCGTCAGAATAATTACAGAGTTAAGACAGCTAAGCTTGATGATTATAAGGGTAATGCATTCCTTGGAATTGATGCCGGCTCAACAACAACAAAATGTGCTCTTGTTTCAGAGGAAGGAGATCTCCTCTATTCCTTCTATTCAAGTAACAACGGAAGTCCTCTTAAGACTGCAATCAGTTCTATTCAGGAAATATACAAGCTTATGCCGGAAGGTGTTACAATCGCCCGCTCCTGCTCAACAGGATACGGAGAGGCGCTTTTAAAGTCCGCACTTATGCTTGATGATGGCGAGGTTGAAACAATCGCCCACTATAACGCAGCAGCATTCTTTGATCCCAAGGTTGACTGTATTTTGGATATTGGCGGCCAGGATATGAAATGCATACATATTAAGAATGATACAGTAGACAGTGTTCAACTTAATGAAGCTTGCTCTTCAGGCTGTGGAAGCTTTATAGAGACCTTCGCAAAGTCCCTGAATTACAGCGTTCAGGATTTTGCCAAAATCGCACTTTTTGCCGAGGCGCCGATTGATCTTGGTACACGTTGCACTGTTTTCATGAATTCAAGAGTTAAGCAGGCTCAGAAGGAAGGCGCTTCAGTAGCTGATATTTCAGCAGGTCTTGCTTACTCAGTTATAAAAAATGCTCTCTTTAAGGTTATTAAAGTATCTGATGCCAAGGAGCTCGGTGAACACATCGTTGTTCAGGGAGGTACTTTTTATAATGATGCAGTTCTTAAAGCCTTTGAGAAAATATCAGGCGCTCAGGTAACAAGACCTGATATTGCAGGAATTATGGGTGCTTTTGGTGCTGCTCTTATAGCCAGAAACAGATTCCATGAAAAGAACAGCTCTAAGACAACCATGCTCACCATTGACCAGATCAACAAACTTGAATACACAACCAGCATGACAACCTGCCAGGGCTGCACCAACCATTGCCGTCTTACCATTAATAAATTCACGGGTGGTCGTCAGCATATATCCGGCAATCGCTGTGAGCGTGGTATCGGTAAAGTAAAAAATGCAGCAGGAATACCTAACCTGTTTGATTATAAATACAAGAGAATTTTTAGTTATGAGCCTCTGACTGAAGTGGATGCAAAAAGAGGTACTGTAGGTATCCCCAGAGTACTTAATTTCTATGAAAATTATCCATTCTGGTTCACATTTTTTACAAACCTCGGTTATCGCGTAGTATTATCACCAAGGTCCACACATCAGATTTATGAACTGGGAATTGAATCAATCCCCAGTGAATCCGAGTGCTATCCTGCAAAGCTGTCACATGGACATGTAGAATGGCTTATAAAGAATAATGTTGATTTCATCTTCTATCCCGGACTTTTCTACGAAAGAGATGAGGTTGAAGGTGCAACCAACCATTATAACTGCCCTATTGTTACCTCATATTCTGAGAACATAAAGAATAACGTAGAAGAGATCACAGATGGAAAGGTTAAGTTCAGAAATCCTTTCATGTCTTTTACAAGTTTAAAGACAGTTACTGATGCACTTGTTAAAGAATTTAAAGAAATACCCGCCAAAGAAATTATTCTTGCAGCAAAAAACGGCTGGGATGAGATGGCGAAGGCAAGAGATGATATCCGCAAGAAGGGTGAAGAGACTCTTAAGTGGATGAAGGACAATAACAAGCACGGTATCGTTGTGGCAGGTCGTCCTTATCATGTGGATCCTGAGATTAATCACGGAATTCCTGATATGATCTGCTCTTACGGTGTTGCTGTCCTCACAGAGGATTCCATCTCACATCTTGGAACTCCTGAGAGACCACTCATTGTATCAGATCAGTGGATGTATCACTCCCGTCTCTATGCTGCAGCAAGCTTTGTACGCACTAGAGATGACCTTGATCTCATACAGCTCAATTCATTCGGATGTGGTCTTGATGCAGTAACAACAGACCAGGTTAATGATATTCTTGCAGGTTCAGATAAGATTTATACCTGCCTTAAGATTGATGAAGTAAACAACTTAGGCAGTGCCAGAATCCGTGTACGTTCCCTGCTTGCTGCAATACGTGTACGTAAGCTTAAGGAAAACAAGGAACGCACTATTGGTTCAACAGCTATAAAGAGACGCCTGTTTACAGAGGAAATGAGAAAGAATTATACAATTCTTGTTCCTCAGATGTCTCCTATCCACTTTGATATATTGGAGCCTGCCCTCTCTGCATGTGGTTACAATATTGTAGTCATGCAGAATGACAATAAACATGCCATTGATATGGGCCTTAAATATGTTAATAACGATGCATGTTATCCCTCTCTCTGGGTCGTTGGACAGATAATGGATGAGCTTCATTCAGGTAAATATGATCTGGACAAAACTGCAGTTTTGATGAGCCAGACAGGTGGTGGATGCCGTGCTACCAATTATGTAGGATTTATAAGAAGAGCTCTAAGAAAAGCCGGTATGGAACAAGTACCTGTTGTATCAGTTAATTTAAGTAAGCTTGAGCACAATCCCGGCTTCCATATCAATTTTGAGATGCTTGAGAGAGCTGCCTATGCAGCAGTATTCGGTGACATCTTCATGAGATGTATTTACCGCATGCGCCCTTATGAAAAAGTGAAGGGTTCTGTTAATGCAGTTCATGAAAAGTGGAAGAAAAAGTGTATTGAGTTTGTTTCAGCGAAACATCTGAGCTTTACCAAATTCCAGCATCTGTGTAAAGAAATTGTAGAAGATTTCGATCAGATTGAGATAACAGATGAAGTTAAACCAAGAGTTGGTGTTGTTGGTGAGATTCTTGTTAAGTTCGCTCCTGCAGCCAATAATCATCTTGTCGAACTGCTTGAATCAGAAGGAGCTGAGGCTGTTGTACCGGATCTTCTGGACTTCATGCTCTACTGCTTCTACAATCAGGTATATAAAGCAGATCAGTTTGGTACAAGTAAGAAGACAAAGGCTTTCTGTAAGGCAGGAATCTGGGCTCTTGAGAAGCTCCGCGGCGGCGCTTCCAAAGCTTTTGAAAATAGTGTACATTTCGATGCTCCTACAAGCATTTATAAGCTTGTAGAATATGCAAAGCCTATCGTTTCCATTGGTAACCAGACCGGTGAGGGTTGGTTCCTTACAGGTGAGATGGTAGAACTCATAAAGGAAGGTGCTTCAAACATTGTATGTACCCAGCCTTTTGGATGCCTTCCCAATCATGTAGTTGGTAAGGGTGTAATCAAACAGATGAGAAAGCTCTATCCCGGATGTAATATAGTCGCAATTGATTATGATCCCGGCGCAAGTGAAGTTAACCAGCTTAACAGAATCAAGCTTATGCTTTCTACTGCTCATAAAAAAGCACATGAAGAAGAATATGCTTCAGAAAAGAAAGCCATTTCATAATCCTTGACATATTGATTGAATCCATATTCATAAAAAGCTAACACATTTTCATATAAAAAGTGGCGTATCTTCCTGACTTTTATTAGTCAGGTCGATACGCCACTTTTTATATTTTGTTTATACCTATCATTTTTCACGAGCTTAATAGGATCTCTTCGATTTGCATTTACGGAATGTATATAATCGTTGTTTTCCTTAGCGCTGAAATGATTCTTAATACTCCTGAATAAATCAGTCCCAGACTATAGATGACAACAGCTGTCTCCTGATTTTTATAATTTATAAAGCACAGAACCGCAATACCTATGTCCACAAGACCATGCAATGATTTAGTTTTCCATGATCTGGCGCCATTGATTCTGGCTTCATTGGCTCTCAGGAACTCCACGAGTCCTGCAAAAGCATGGATTCCGGCAAGATACATCAAAATATAGAATGATGGTATATCTGTAAGAGTAGCTGTTAACAGACCAAAATCCAAAGTTATTATCCCTTTGTACAGACTGAGTTTCCCTCCGACCATAAATCTTGCCATTGTAAGAAAGTAAAAAAGCTCTTTTAATCCAGAAAGCATAAGACCAAGTGCAATAATCGCAAGAATAACAGGATATGCTTCATCAGGTGTCTGTATCATTAAATAAGCATAAATAAGCATTACTATGCCAAATATGATGTTATTTATTCTATGTATTCTAGACATAAATATTACCCTGATTTATAATTCATTACCCAAAGATTGTTTTTAATAAACTGTTTCCGTTAGATATGGTCTTGGAAAATCCCGCCAAATAATTTTTAGAAGTATATATTTCATAAGTCACCATTCCCTTTTGTGCAAGAGCGGCTTCAATAAACTTTCCTAAAAAGGTATCCTCTTTTTTATAATTTGTAATATACTCCTTCTGATAAATCTCCAGATCAAAATCCCTTATCTTTTTTCCGGAAAGATCTTCACCAAAGCTCTTCCAGTCTTCGGAAGCTATGAGCTGCCTCTTTCTTATAATCGCATTAATTCTATCCTTATATGGTTCTATCGCTTCGGTGTCGTACTTATCTTTTCCAAATGTGCTGATATCACCCCTAATATATTTCATGGCGTATATCATCTGTGCAAAAGCTTTTAGATAATCAGATGGATTATCCTTAGTTATCTCCTTATAGTCATCCCAGGCGGGAATATATCTGTATTTCATAAAAGAATAATCCGGTAGATGTCCTGCTCTTCCATGTCCAAGGTTCATTACGGAATTTTCATTATTCTGGAAGATACTACTTGTGTAAAGATTATTAGCCACATCATCTTTAGCTGAAGGGTTATGCCTGAATTTTATTGGAACCTCTCTCTCCTCACCTTCTATAGTGATGACTTCCCTGAAATTCCAGTTCGTATTATTTATGGCAAGTGAAGGTGTTCCTGCAAAATAGCTGTGAGCCCATGTATCAGCCAGCACATGCATGGCAACCCCAACTGCCTGTATAGGCTTACCCTTGGCAAGCTCAACGGTCTTAACCATAAGGTCGCTGTTAGGCATACAGATCAGCCTGTATTTATTCATATATATCCTTGTGCGACCGCGCTTTTGAGCATACAGATCATATGGCAGAAAGTGGAATGATGCCCAGATTCTTGTTATATTCTGAAGTCCTATAATATCTGTCCTTGCATCCATCATTTCTAATTGAAGCTGTGTCGTTGCTGCCGATAAAGGAGCATTTAATTTTGTTAAAAATGTTCCGGAACATAAATCCACAAGCTGGGCGCAATAGCAGATATCTTCGCTCTCTTCATGCGTATATCCTGCAAGATATGCAGCACAATATGTAGCATAATAATGAAAATCCTCTTGCATATCTAACTATCCAGCCCCTCTTTTTTTTGTATTTTCTTAATTCTGTAGTATGAATATATAATGTCAAAGATAATAGACATAAATGATAACTCTACAAAAATAGTAATTACATCACCGTCATCCCATTCTCTGATATTTCCTGTCCCAATGTATGCCGCCAGACTCCATATACTGTATATTGCAAGCAAACAAAGCCATATCAGAAATGTTTTCTTATTACTTCTTGCCCTGGCAAATCTTATAGCCGAAAAGCCTATATAAACATGTAAAAATAATATGCCACCATAAAAGCACATCAGAAAAATAACTACCAGAACTTTTACGACAGGTGTAGGTACGTCATCTACCAGCACATAGTAACCATTGATATCATCTGTCCCGGCAACAATTTTAATAAAAAACTTCAGAACTTCCCAAATGCCGAATGCAATGACACCCAAGCCGCTCATTTCAATATTGTTATTATATTTTCTTATCAGTGCCAAAGTCTCCTCAGACATTTAGTACACTCCGTATATTCACAATTTAAAGGGGCTGCCGCATATTTGCGACAACCCTCAATATCACTATAAAATAATACTATTTAGATTTTTCAATAATTTTATCAATATCGTCCTGTAACCGTTCCATTGCAAATTCATTAGACCTGAGAGCAAGATGCGCTTTCAGAGAACGATTGTGAACATCATTTCTCTTCTTGAAATAATCAAGAAGATTTTCATCATCTATTTTCAAATAGCCATCAGCAATAGCACCGGGTAGTACGAATTTCTTCACTACATCGGAAAACTCAACTTCAATATACTTGCCTTCCTGCTTTTTTATAGTACCTTCACCAAATTTTTCATGAGTGATCTTTAAATTGATAGCATCCTTATTGCCAAGAGCCATTGCTTCAGAATCCAATTCCTCTATTTCCTTTTCAAGGCTAGAGTGCTCGTTCTTAAGCTCATCCATACGCCTTGCATGCTCTTCAAGAAGCTCTTTTGTTCTCTTAGTTCTTGCCTTTGGAGTAGTCTTTACTTCTTTCTCTTCCTCTTCAAGATCTAAACCCATTGTATACCCCTTTTCCGCGGATAATGGCACCCGCTTTCCTACTGTAATCGATATAATACATTTTATCGTATTTCTTATCGTTTGCGGCAGATGTTACTTTTTTTTCATAAAACTTTTATGTTTTTATGGATTATTTGTAAATTATTCTGTGTCCTCTTTTGTCAGTTCACTTCTTGCTTTCTGTTTCCTGTCATCATCGAGGATCTGGCCCCATTTATAAGGTGTAGCCTGATATACATAGTAATCAAGCCAATTAGAATACAGGTTATTACAGTGGGATCTCCAGGTGAGCTTAGGGGTATTATCAGGATCATCATCAGGATAATAGTTTTCAGGAACATGTATCGGCAAATCCTTACTAAGATCCCTGATATACTCGTTATGAAGTGTTAATCTGTCATACTCTGCATGTCCCATAACAAATATATTTTTTCCGTCTCTGGACATACACAAAAATACACCTGCCACTGTAGATTCTGCGAGAACCACCAGTTCTTTACATGCATGGATCTCATTGGAAGGAGATTCTGTATGCCTTGAATGAGGCATCAAAAATACATCATCAAAGCCTCTTACCAAAGGAACCTTTCTATTTTCAACTCTGTGTTCGAACAGACCAAAGAGCTTTTCCGGAAGCTTTCTCTTTTGTATTCCGTAATGATAATATAATCCTGCCTGAGCTCCCCAACATATGTGGAAGGTTGATGTTACATTTGTTTTTGACCACTCAAAAATCTCACATAATTCTTTCCAGTAATCAACCTCTTCAAATTCCATCTGCTCCACAGGTGCACCTGTGATAATAAGGCCGTCGTAGGTATTATCTCTTAGCTCTTCAAACGTATGATAGAATCTGTTCAAATGGTTAGGCGACGTGTTGAGCGATTTGTGGCTGCTGACACGCATGAATGATACATCGATCTGCAGTGGTGTATTTGAAAGTGACCTGAGAAGCTGCAACTCCGTATCTTCCTTTAATGGCATCAGGTTTAAAATACAAATATTCAAAGATCGAATATCCTGGTGCATGGCGCGATTTTCGTCAACTACAAAGATGTTTTCTTTTTCAAGTATTTCCCGCACCGGGAGATCATTCATAATTTTTATAGGCATGATTTTTTCTCCTCCCAATTATATCAAGAGTTTTATCCTTAATTTTTAGTCTCGTATAATAATATTTTATTCAAGCATTTTCAGGAACTCAGCTTCATCTATAATTTTGATTCCAAGGTCCTGAGCTTTTGTAAGCTTACTTCCTGCTGCTTCACCGGCAAGAACCATAGAAGTTTTCTTTGATACACTTCCTGACGCTTTGCCACCGTTTTTAACAATAAGACCTTCTGCTTCTTTTCTTCCAAGCGTAGGCAGTGTTCCGGTAACAACTATTGTCATTCCCGCAAGTTTATCAGAAGCATCCTCCTCCGGGATAACTGCTGTATTTACCCCTTCCTGCTTCATTCTGAGAATCAGCTGTCTGTTCTCTTCACTATGGAAAAACTCATACAGGTCATTCGCTGTAGTCTCACCAATATCAGGCATTGATAAAAATCCGTCAACCGTGACATTAAACAATTCAGTTATGTCAGAGACGTGCTTCATTATTTCTCTTGCTGTGGCTTTTCCGACATTTCGGATGGCAAGTCCCGTAAGAAGCATTACAGGATCATTTTCTTTGGATTTTTCTATTTCGCCAAGAAGCTTATCAGTGTTCTTTTCTTTACCGATAATTCCCTTCTGAACCATCTCATCACGATAATTTCTAAGCTCATATATATCGGCATAGCTCTTTAAATATCCGTCTTTGGTAAGAGCTTCTATGAGGGTATCGCCAAGTCCCATGATATTCATAGCATCTCTGGAAGTAAAATATGCAATTGTCCTTGTAACCTGGGCAGGACATGTAGGATTAACACATCTGATATCAGCTGTGTCTTCCTCTCTTACAAGCTTGTGTCCACATACAGGACAAACCTGCGGTGCCTCATATACTGATTCCGGCTCCTCAACGCAGCCGTTCAGTTTAGGTATGATTTCTCCTGACTTGAACAACTTGTAAGCTCCGCCGACACCAATCTTCATCTCGCGAATATAATCCTGGTTATGAAGTGTCGCCCTTGAAACAGAAGTACCACACAGTCTTGCGGGTTTACCTGTCTCTTTATCATGAAAGCTTCCTGTAAAAGTTAGTTTGCCGGTTCTACCCACATCTACAAGAATTTCATCCATAACCACAACTCTTTCTTCCGGTGGATACTTGTAGGCTATATGGCCGCTTGAGTACTTACTTCCTGCAGGGAAATCATCTCTCCATCCGGTCCTGTCTACCTTTATTACAGCACCGTCAAGATCAAACTCAAGATCAAATCTTTCATCGCCTATGGCATCTATTGCTTCAAGGATCTCTTCAGCAGTTTTGCACTGTCTGTGCTCCACTACAGGTATTCCGATTTTCTGAAGCTCATCCAGGGCTTTGCAGTGGCTCTGCATAAGTTCCTCCGGACCATCCTGAACATTGAAGACAAACATTCTAAGTCCGCGCTCTTTAGTGATATTACTGTCGAGCTGTCTTAGTGTACCCGCAGCAAGATTTCTGGGATTAGCTGCAACCTTTTTACCAAGCTTTTCCTGCTGTTCATTGAATCTGTCAAAGTCTTCATGAGACATATAAACTTCACCGCGAAGTTCCAGATAAGCCGCATCATATTGAATTTCCTTTTTTACATCGGGAATAACAAGAGCATTTATGGTTACGTCCTCTCCGATTCTGCCATCACCTCTTGTCTCTGCAAGAGTCAGATGCATAAATCCCGGCTTCTCGGTCATGCTCTCATATCTTAATGTCATGCTAAGGCCATCAATTTTCTGCTCAACTGAAAAAAGCGCATCAGGGTGTTTTTCATGAACTTTATTCACCCAGGCAATAACTGATTCCCTGTCAAAAACATCCTCTATTGAAAGCATTGGTACATTGTGAGTAACCTTAACTCCAGCCTCGCGCTTTGTCGTACCTCCGATTATCTGTGAAGGTGAGTCCTTTGTAATCAGCTCGGGATACTCACTCTCAAGCTTTTTCAATTCCTGCATAAGCTGATCATATTCATAATCAGATATCTCCGGTGAGTCCTGATTATAATATCGATCCATATGATAACGGATTTTCTCAGAAAGCTCCGTGTATTTTGATTTAATCTCAGTTGTTACCATTAACTAATTCCCCTGTTATCTAATACTTTATATAATTCTTTTAATTCCTGCCCCCGGATAATCCTATATTCAGAATAATCAAGATTACCAAGTTCAATATTTAAAATTCTGATTCGCTTTAGTTTTGTAACCTTATAGCCAAAAGCCTCGCACATTCGTCTTATCTGTCTGTTAAGGCCCTGCGTAAGTATTATATTAAAACTCTTTTTACCGTTTTTTCTGACCACACATGTTTTTGTCGTCTGATCAAGATCCTTAAGATAAACTCCCTTTGCCATATCTTTCACAAAAGCATCAGAAATCTCTTTATCCACCTCAACCACATATTCCTTTTCATGGCCATTGGCAGACTTCATCATTGCCTGTATAAGATCCCCATCATTTGTAAGGATCATCAGTCCCTCTGAATCCTTATCGAGACGTCCGGCATAGGTTACACGTTTTTCATACTTTATATCATCAATTATTGTTTTCTCAGCATGCTCATCCTTCTCGGTGCAGACAACTCCAACAGGCTTATTGTATGCCAGGACAACCTTCTCATCATTCATTCTGATGACTTTCCCATCGAGACATACTTCATCTTTGTCTGTGACCTTAGCACCGTTTTCGGCAATTTTACCATTAATTGTTACTCTGTTATCCTGGATAAGCTTATCAGCATCTCTTCTGGAACAAATGCCACACATGGCGATATATTTATTTAATCTTATTGCTTTACTATCTTCGTTTATCAATAGCATTTCCTCTATTACATTGGGATACGCCCCTCACTTTGTGAGGGCCTAGTCCAGTACGATTCCTAAATTTCTGAAGAAATTTAGGAATCTATACTAAAACGGAACGTCCTTCATTATGAAGTCGTCCCGTTTGAAAACCTGATAAAATGCAGTCGCACTTCTCTAACAGTATTTATAAGCTACGGAGTGTCTCAATAGCGTTCTTCTTAAGAACTATGTCGAAACTCTCATCCATATGACAAATAATATTATCTTTAGTAGTTACAAATTTACCAAACTCATAGCAGATTGAAAATACAGCAGCAAATGTCTTAGCATTCTCATCCCTTCTGTCAAATACCATATAATAAGCATTGGCAGAGTTGCTTCTGTAAAGAGTACTCTCCATGGAAATCGTACCCGAAATCTGCTTACTAAGTGCAATAGCAGTCCTTAAGTTTTTGAGTTCAAAAACAAAAGTTGAAAATCCAAGTCTGTCGAGCTCATTTTTTCCATTGTCCTTCTGCTCGTCCGGAACGATTTTAGTTTTTCTGCCACTTTCCTTCTTCTTATCAGGAATGGCATCTTTATCTATCTTCTCAGCTTCGGTTCTGGTCTTTTCAACCATATCCTTAACAGAATTGGTAAAATCTTTAAGGCTCTGAAGATACTCACTAAGTCTTGGGATTCTGTCCTCCTCAGGTGTATCACCAAGCTCTTCTAAGAAGTTTTTAGGGAAACGAAGTCCCGCCTTCTCCGTAAGATTCTTAAGCATATCTGCAAAAGCTCCCTCTGTGTTCTCAGAGAGTGTAAGAGATATTGAATGATCCGGCAATACAGTGATCTGCATTGGAGTGAAAGCCCCCTGCGGCTTGTAATCCACTTCTGTAGCCGCTTTCTCCATTATATCATGAAGAAAATCCATTGCTTCCTTACTTTTATCAAAAAGATCCTCTAGCTTTAATCCCTGCTCATCCATGTCGTCTTCAGTGATTATGCAATTAACGGTATCCTTATTAACTCTTGTAAATTTCATAAATACAACTCCACATTACGTATAACCATGTAATGACTTCTCGAATATCACAAGGTAAAATGTTTTGGTCTGACTAGTACAAGAAGTCTGTTATCCCTAACTACAACATATAGTGCATTATATCACAGTAATGCATAAATGCAAAAGAAATCAGCAGATTCTTGGAAGGCCTTCTCCGTATAAAGGGCCGATGAGTCTTTCTCCGCCAATAGGTGTATGAAGTACTACACCAATATTATCGGCTCTTTTAACTTCTCCGATTATAGCTGCAGTTTCGCCATAATGTGAATTCTTTATGATCTGTAAGGCTTTATCTGCATCAGAAGCATCAACTACACAGATTATTTTCCCTTCATTTCCCATGTAAACTGGATCAAGTCCAAGCATTTTACAGAAATCTCTGACTTCATCTCCTACAGGAAGTCTGTCCTGATAAAGATGAATTTCGCAGGAAGAAGCATTAGCGAACTCATGAAGTACGGTACCAAGACCACCTCTTGTAACGTCTCTCA
>NZ_AUJU01000003.1 GCF_000424385.1 Butyrivibrio sp. LC3010
CTGTTATCCCCCAGTACGAGGCAGGTTGCCCACGCGTTACTCACCCGTCCGCCACTAAAGATCATCAAGATTCTGCCGAAGCTTCATCAGCGATAATCTTCCGTTCGACTTGCATGTGTTAGGCACGCCGCCAGCGTTCATCCTGAGCCAGGATCGAACTCTCACGTTTAAATGTTTCTCAAACATCTCTGTTTAAGATCGTTCGTCTTCTGACCAGAACTTAAGCTTGGCTTTTGTTCTGTCCGTTTTACCTTTAGTTAGGTTGTTTTGTTCTCTGAATATTCTTTTTGGAATTTTCAGGGTTGCATTACTATTTCATTGTCAAAGTACAATCTCATCATATTGATGAGGAACGCAGAAGGAGGGATTTGAACCCTCGCGCCGCTATTAACGACCTGCACCCTTTCCAGGGGTGTCTCTTCAACCTCTTGAGTACTTCTGCAAAAGTGTTGACTTCATCTCTTCACTCTTTAATTTTGAGCGGAGCGAGAGGGATTCGAACCCTCGTGGCGTTGCCGCCAAACGGTTTTCAAGACCGCCTCGTTATGACCGCTTCGATATCGCTCCATTTATAATTTTCTCTGTGAAGTGTTGCACACCTCAGCAGCGAAATTTATTATATCCATATGTGCATATAATGTCAACACTATTTTTAAATTTTTTCTTTTTATATTTTATTTTTTTCTTTCCCTTTTCTCAAAGTGTGACTTTTACTCTTTGAAGCATCTTTCTTAAGTTGGAATTTAATTTTTACTTCAGCTTTTTCTTTTTAATATTGATTCAGCCAGAATAATATCCTCAGGAGTGGTTATCTTAATATTGTCATATGATCCTTCAACCAGCTTTACTTTCCGTTTTCCAAATGTCTCCATTACCATGGCATCATCTGTTATGTTTATACCTTTTGAAATCAGGTCCTCTTCATTTCTGACAAGTTCTTCATATAACTCTGATATTTCATCATAAACAAAAACCTGCGGCGTCTGTATAAGCCAGGTATGATTCCTGTCAGGTGTCATTTCGGCAAAGCCTTCGGAATCTGCAATCTTGATGGTATCTTTTACAGGCATGCCAATTACACATGCTCCATACTTCATCACTGCATCATAAGCTCTCTCCAAAATCATATCATCAATAAATGGTCTTGCTCCATCATGAATAAACGCTATCTCTGTATCCCCTGAAGCTGCTTTAAGGCCATTTCTTACACTGTGGTAACGAGTGCTGCCACCCGGAATCATTGCTTTAACTTTAGTGAAATTACGCGAACCTATTATGTCTTTTTTTACATATTCAATATCTTCTGACGGTAATACAAGAATGATTTCATCAACAAAGCTTTTTTCAAACACTTCAAGTGCATATAAAAAAAGTGGTTTCCCTGCTATCTGCATATACTGCTTTTTTATGTCGCTATGCATTCTGCTACCGCTTCCTGCAGCTAAAACTATCGCTGTTGATTTTTTCTTATGATCTGCCATGATATCTTCTTTCCCTGTTTCCAAGAGGTAAATTAGGTACTGCATTTAAATCCATCCCACTTCTTACCCCTTTTAAAAACTCATAATAGCCTGCTGCTCCGATCATTGCTGCATTATCAGTGCATAATACCGGTGAAGGCCTGTAAAATGTATATTCTCTGTCCTTGCATTCTTTTTCCAATCGTCCACGTAACGCTGTATTAGAAGCAACGCCACCAGCTATGGCTATCTTATTGCATCCATATTCAGCCGCTGCTTCTATTGTGTGCTCAGTAAGAACATCTATAACTGCCTTCTGGAAAGAAGCAGCCACATCATTTATGTTTACGCTCTCTCCTTTCATTTCAGCCTGGTTAAGATAATTCAGTACTGCAGACTTAAGTCCGCTAAAACTAAAGTCATATGATTTTTCAGTGGTTTTTGCTCTAGGAAAGTGTATTGCTTCCGGATTCCCCTCCTTTGCAGCAGCATCCACCTTGGGTCCACCGGGATATCCAAGCCCTATCGCTCTTGCAACTTTATCAAAAGCTTCACCGGCAGCGTCATCACGTGTCTGACCAATAATGTCATATTCACCATAATCTTTCACATAGACAAGGTGTGAATGTCCTCCAGAAGCAACAAGGCAAATGAACGGCGGCTCTAATGTCTTGTCCTCTATATAGTTAGCACAGATATGTCCTTCTATATGATGCACTCCAACAAGCGGTTTTCCTGTAACAAAGCTAAGGGCTTTGGCTTCTGAAACACCAACAAGCAGGGCTCCGACCAGGCCGGGACCATATGTTACTGCTATGGCATCGATATCTTCAAGCCTGAGCTTTGCCTCATCCAATGCAGCACGCACACAACCATTTATTTTTTCTACATGCTTTCTGGAGGCTATCTCGGGTACTACCCCACCATAAATTGTATGTAAAGCTATCTGAGAAGATATAATATTTGACAACACCTCTCTGCCATTTCTGACCACGGCAGCCGCTGTTTCATCGCAGCTGCTTTCTATTGCCAGTATTGTTATATCATCAGCTTTGTTTTTTTCAATGTCGTTCTCGTTCTTAATCGACATAAATATTACGCCGTCCTCTTCGGTACGGCGCTCAATTTTTTCTACATTTTTATTATCCATAATTTACTGCTCTTCATCCGTTATTTCTGAAACTGTCCAACCCATTATCTTCCATAGTCCTTCTGAATCCTTTCGAAGAACAAACAAATAGTTATATGGAGTAGTGGATGTTCCATGTCGCAAATTGATTTTTGCGAGTACATTTGCTATTTCTTCACCGTTATCTCTCTTTTCCTGGAGATCCGATGTCAATACTTCATATTTGGTGATAGAATAGTCACCCTTCTTTTTTTCGTCTACTTCATTTTTGAGTCCATCCGGCCAATTGCTCTGATTCAGCAGAAATTCTGAATCAAATATACCCGCAAGAATTGCTGCCATTTTATCAAATTCTTCGTCAGTATATGTCTGTTTATACAGAACCTTCATGGTCCGGGCATAAAGATCCACAACAGTAGGAGGAGTTTTCGGATAGCTTTTTGCAAGGTCAATGGTTGTTATTTTTTGAACCTCTGTAAGCACCTGGTCCTCTGTTGTAGTATTTGTGTTCTTACCATTTCTGGTTATAACAACAAATATAGATATTCCTACAACTGCTGCAAGAAACATAAGCAACACGGTTTTAAAAATACTATTCTTCGTAGACTCGTCCATAATTCCTCCTCAAAAGAAATATGATCTGTTATTCGTCTTCAAATTTTAATGTGATATTTCTACCGTCCTTGGCTGCAATTGATTTAGAAAAAATTTCCTTTACTTTAGGGAGATATTCCTTTGGATTAACAAGTGACGGACTGTAATGTGTAAGCCACATTTCTTTAACGTTTGCCTTCTTTGCAAGTTCAGCAGCTTCATACATTGTCATATGTTTGTTTTCTTTTGCTTTCTGCAGTTTTTCAGGTTCTCCGTACATTCCTTCACAGATAAATAAATCTGAATTTTCGGCATATTTAATTATACTGTCGGTGGGCCTTGTATCTGTGACATATGTCAGATGTATGCCCTTCCTTGCCTCTCCAAGAACCATATCCGGTGTGAAGATTCTGCCATCCTCAGTATGTATAATCTCGCCTTTTTGCAAAGGATTCCAGTATTTCTGTTCTATATTGTTTGCTTTGGCAGCTTCGACGTTAAATTTTCCAATCCTGTCCAGCTGCATGGAGTATCCATAACATGTAATGTTATGATTTACCTTGAATGCATTGATTTTAAATTCCGGCATATCAGGTATTATGATCTGGTCACTATCGCTATTGATCTCGTGATATTCAATAGGGAAAGGAAGTTCCGGCGCGATTGTCCTCAGCGCTTTAACTACACGTTCAAGCCCTTTGGGTCCTACGACCAGAAGTGGTTCTGTTCTTTCGGCATTGCCCATAGTAAGAAGCATTCCGGGTAATCCGGAAATATGATCTGCATGATAATGTGTAAAACAGATCATATCTATGGGTTTAGGACTCCATCCGCTTTTCTTTAAGGCTATCTGTGTCCCTTCTCCGCAATCAATTAAAAAGCTCTTTCCGTTATAACGGACCATCAGAGCTGTAAGGTATCTGTTTGGCAGTGGCATCATGCCGCCAGTTCCAAGTAGACATACATCAATCATTCGTTTTATTTCTCTTCCAATATATTATAGCATCGTCCTTCGGATCATCATAAAATCCAGGTCTGGTCCCCTCATTCACAAAACCAAGTTTTTCATACAGCCCTATTGCCGGTGCATTTCCTGCTCTGACTTCAAGAGTAAAGTTCTCGCATCCTATAGCTTTTCCTCTAAGCAGTAGTTTTTCAAGCATCATAGAGGCGATTCCTGCTCCCCTGCATTCCTGGGATACAGACACATTTGTAATTTCTCCGTCTCCCTGGATGTTTTGCACGCCGCATAATCCTACTACATTTCCCACCTTTTCTGCAACAAGATAAACCGTGTCATCCCGTGTACTTGCTTCAAGTATTTGTTTTTCAGTCCATGCTTCTTTACCGAGGTTGGCTTTTTCCAGTTCTGCAGCGTATGTTATATCCTCTGCCCTAAGGTCTCTTATGTAAATGGATTCACTTTTACTCTTTTTTTCCAGCTTAGTTGAATCTTCAGAGGATGATTTCATTGCAGATTTTTTCTCTGCAGCTTCACGCTCAGCCTGGGAGGCTCTCAAATATTCAGGAGAAAAGCTGTCAGCATCTACTGTTTTGCCTTCACGAAGGTATATTTCCGCCAGAGAAGCCAACGCTGAAGCTCTCTGTCTGTTCATATGAGCAGGCGCAAGGATATAGTTGACTGTCAACAGTTTTTCAATCTTATCCCTATAAACCGGTACTCCATCACCAAGAAGCACAACCGTTTTGCCAAGCATGTTAAGTTCACCTGCTATGTTCTCAACAGACATTGCACTCTGAGGTTTTATTGTTTTCATAGAAAAATAGATTTCACTATGCTTTTCGTTTTCCTTTTCAGGGACAAAAGTATATATGCCTGTGTAAACCTGGCTTCTTCTGGCATCCATCATTGGACATATAACGAGTTCATTACCATAAAACTGATATGCCATTGCATCAAGGGTTGGCACGGCAATCAGTGGTTTATCCATGGCGAGGCATAGTCCTTTAGCTGTTGCGCATCCTATTCTAAGTCCTGTAAATGATCCGGGTCCCGCTGCAATCGCAATAGCATCAATTGTATTTAAATCAAGTGCTATACGTTTTTTAATTTCGTCCATCATAGGAAGTAAAAGCTCTGAATGCGTAATCTTATGCTGTATGGAAAACTCCGATAACAGTTTGTCATCCTCCATAACAGCCACACTGCAAACAAGGCCCGATGTATCTAATGCAAGTATTCTCATTTTCTATCTCTCAATCGTTCTTAATGTTATTCGGCGATAATCTGTTCCTTTCATCAGATCTTTTTCAATTATTATCTCCATATATTTTTCAGGAAGGATTTCCTCTATCAGATTTGCCCATTCAATGAAGCATATTCCTTTTCCGTAGAAATAGTCCTCATATCCTATCTCATCCATTTCACTCACATCGCCTATTCTGTAAACATCGAAATGATAAAATGGTATCCTCCCCTCATCATAAACCTGAAGTATCGTAAAGGTAGGACTGTTTACAGGTCCTTCGATTCCAAGACCTGCTGCCACTCCCTGAGTTAATACGGTTTTACCCACACCAAGATCCCCGATCAGTGTATATACCGATCCGGGCGCAGCAGTCTCTCCAATTCTTTTTCCAAATGCGAAGGTTTCCTCCGCTGAGTATGTTTCTAATATAGTATTCATATAATCAGAATATTCCAGCCATCCAAAAAATGCAAGTCGGGAGCCAAAAAGGTATTGACGTATTCACTTTCTGCTATATAATGATGACATAAAAATATAATCTTCGGGGCAGGGTGTAATTCCCTACCGGCGGTAACTGAGAAGCTTTTTATTTTGTATGTCAGCTTAATCATTCATTAATGACATCGAAACAGAAATGTTTTGCTGATAATCTGCTTGCATCAGAAGTCCGCGAACCGTTTTTACGGCCGATTTGGTGAGATTCCAAAACCGACAGTATAGTCTGGATGATAGAAGATGTCGTTTTATTTTGTCCCGAATCAACATCTATGTTGATTCTTTTTTATTAATAGAGCGTACGTAATCTAATCATAATCCTCCCCGACATTAATCTGGAGGAAAAAAACCATGAAAAACAATTTATTAGCTTCAATCGCAGAAAACACTCTTCTTGTAGCGATTTTTCTCATGCTTATCGTTGCCATGTTTATAGCAGCAAGAATTGCAGAGAACTATGTATCTAAAAAAACCGGTGACTCTTCAGGCACAATGAGTACCAGAAAACTTGTCATCATCGGCATCTTTTCAGCAATTTCAGCAGTGCTCATGCTCTTTGAAATTCCGATGCCTTTTGCACCAAGCTTCTACAAGCTGGATATCTCAGATCTTCCGGCAGTGATCGCAGGTTTTGCTTTTGGCCCCATGACCGGTGTAATGATTGAATTTATAAAAATCCTTCTCAATCTTGTACTTAACGGAACACAGACAGCATTTATCGGTGAGTTGGCAAATTTTGTTGTTGGATGCAGCTATGTACTTCCCGCTTCAATCATTTATATTTTCAAAAAGAACCGCCAGACAGCATTTATTTCATGCCTGGTAGCAACTATGATCATCACAATAGTAGGAAGCTCTCTCAACGCATTCTATCTTCTTCCTGCTTTTGCCAAGCTTTATGGAATGCCACTTGATGCACTTATTGGAATGGGAACAGCCATTAATCCGGCTATAAACAATCTGTTTACATTTGTGCTTTTCGCTGTTGCTCCCATTAACCTTATTAAAGGTGGCGTACTTAGTGCAATTACAGCTCTGGTTTATAAAAAGCTCAGTCCAGTGCTCAAGAATTCAGAACTGGCATCTCACAGAAAAATTCAGACAGGAACAGAAGCTTAAACCTGCAATTTATATATTATTTATTGTTTTTTAATAGCATGAAAATGGCGTCTTTATTGACTTTTATACTAGCGAACCCTAAGATTAATTTGTATTTACGTTCACTAAAAAACAGTCAATGAGGCGCCTTCTTTATGAAAAGGTTGATTACAAAAAAACTTGTTCCGGGCATGGTTTTATCTGATAACATATATGCCCATGATAATAATCAATTGATCTTACCAAAAGAATATGTTCTGGATAATCAAGCCATCACAAAGTTGACCTTTTATTCTATACAAAGTGTGCTTGTTGAAGATTCTTCAGAAGATTTGATTGCTTCTTTTGATAATAACAAATCCTATGCAGCCAGTCTCAGACAGACTGCTGAATTCATTGAGTTCAAAAAGGACTTTGAGGATTGCGCAACCAAATTCAAATCCGGTATAGAAGACTTAATAAACGATAAAGAGAAGTTTGATATTGATTCCATCATTTCTCCAATTTATGCATTACTGCACAAAGGGAGCAGCTCCTCAAATCTTTTCGACATGATTCATAATCTCCGCTGTTACGATGATGCAACTTATGTACATTGTATAAGCGTAGCCATGATATGTAACATTTTAGGTCAATGGCTTAAAATGAGCGAAGAGGACATTTTGATCCTGACAGAGGCAGGTCTTCTTCATGATATAGGAAAACTTCTAATTCCAAATGAAATAATAACCAAACCATCAGGTTTATCTTCTGATGAGTACTCTGTGGTTCAGACCCACCCCTCTCAGGGGTATATGATCCTTACCGATCTGAATCTGAGTGACCATGTGAAAAATTCCGCGCTTATGCATCATGAACGGTGCGATGGCACAGGATATCCTGCTCATCTTCGCGGGCCTCAGATAGATTATTTCGCAAAATGTGTGGCCATCGCAGATGTTTACGATGCCATGACCTCTGCCCGTGTATACAGGGATTCACTTTGTCCCTTTATAGCAATTGAAATGTTTGAAAATGAAGGGCTTCAGAAGTATGACACAAATGCTATAATGACATTTCTTCAGAATATCGTTAATACATACTTATTAAACCGCGTGAAATTAAGCGATGGCCGTGAAGGAGAAATCATATTCATAAATCGCGCTCATCTCAGCAGGCCTACAATAAAAATCAATGATGAATATCTTGATCTTACGCAGCATCCTGATCTATACATAGAAAAAATACTGTAACTGTAGCTTATAGGCATATTCCTTTTATTATGGATCTTCTCTAAAACCTATTTATAAGTTAGCATGAAAAAGCCTTACCAAACAAACTCCACCAAGTCCGAAAATATTGTACTTATCGGAGTTACATAGTTCTCTCGAAGCTTGTGAAAAACTCACTGGTTTTTCTACTAAAATAAGAATTTTGCTTGCAAAATTCTCGCGCCGAGCGCGGTTGCTTCAAGCAACATATTCCTATCGCGCGAGTGCGCATCCTCACGGAGTGTTTTTATCTTATAGGAAATCCGGAGGAATTTCCTGTAAGATAAAAAAAGAATCACTGTAAGCTACAGCGATTCTTTTTGTTTATATTCATGTTTGTATTTATGTTATGCAAACTTTAATTTGAATTTCTGAAGTTCTCTGTCAGAATCTATCTTTTGAATCTGAGCTCCAAGTTCTCTGAGTTTTACATCAAAGTCCTCATAACCTCTCTCGATATATTTGATATCTTCCACAGTAGTAAATCCCTCAGCTGTAAGTCCTGCTATTACAAGGGCTGCTCCGGCACGTAAATCCGGTGCTGCTACTTCTGCACCTGTATATTGATCAACGCCTTCAATAATTGCAGTACTTCCCTCAACTTTGATGCTGGCTCCCATTCTGGTAAGCTCATCAACGTATTTAAAGCGATTCTCAAAGAGCGATTCTGTTACAAGACTTATACCACTTGCAAGTCCGAGTACAACAGTAATCTGCGGCTGCATATCCGTAGGATATCCCGGATATGGAAGTGTCTTTACATGGACATTCTTCATTCTCTTAGTTGCTACGACTCTGACTGCATCATCAGATTCGAGAACCTGACATCCCATCTCAGTGAGCTTGGCACTTATTGATTCCAAATGCTTGGGTATTACATTTTTGATAGTGACATCACCCTTAGTAGCAGCTGCAGCCATCATAAATGTTCCTGCCTCTATCTGATCAGGAATTATCGTGTACTCTGTCCCGTGCAGCCTCTCAACACCTCTAATACGTATTATGTCAGTACCGGCACCTTTAATGTCAGCACCCATACTATTTAAGAAGTTGGCAAGGTCAACCACATGTGGTTCCTTGGCAGCATTCTCAATTATTGTTTTCCCTTCTGCCATAGAAGCTGCCATCATAATATTGATCGTAGCACCTACGCTGGCTATATCGAGATAAATATGGTTAGCTACTAATCTGTCTGCCTGGGCACTTATAATTCCATGTTCTATTGAAACATTCGCGCCAAGAGCAGTAAATCCCTTTATATGCTGGTCGATAGGTCTGAGACCGATATTACATCCACCTGGAAGTACGACCTGCGCATTCTTGTATTTTCCAAGAAAAGCACCAAGCATATAATATGATGCTCTTATCTTTTTAATAAACTCATTCTCTATTTTGTATGAGCTAACCTGTGATGCATTGATTGTAACTGAATGACGGCCTGTTCTGTCGATCAGTACCCCTATGCTCTCCATTGCCTGAAGCATTACATTTGTATCAGCCTCATCAGGCATATTGTCTATATATACAGTCTCATCGGTCATAGAAGCCGCAGCAAGAATAGCCAGTGCAGCATTCTTAGCTCCACCGATTTCAACTTCACCTACAAGTGGTGTCCCACCTTTAATAACATATTTTTCCATAATTTCCTATATTCACACCTTCGTGAATCTTTTAGTTGATAAACTTTCTCCCCAATTTTATAAACGCTTTATGTTATACCACAAATTAAAACATTTGTAAAATGAACCCATTAATTAAGATAATTAAGCGGATTAACCTGAGAGCCATTTATCAGTATTTCAAAATGTATATGCGCGCCGGTACTTACGCCGGTGTTACCGCTAAGTGCTATCTTCTGTCCCTGAGAAACGGACTGTCCGGGCTTAACCAATATTTTGGATAAGTGTCCATATCTGGTCTCTCTTCCATCAGAATGACTGATGTAGACAACATAACCATAGCCACGTCCCCATCCGGCTCTTGTTACAACACCGGCATTAGATGCCATGACAGCAGTACCTACAGGAGTTGCCCAGTCAATTCCTTTGTGGAAAGAACTTGCACCCTTTGTAGGAGCATTCCTTCGTCCAAATCCGGAAGACAGTCTTCCTCCAGATATAGGTTTAATATATGTGGGAGGAACGATGGTTCCCCTTTCTACAATCTTGGGAACTGCTTCATAGGTCACCTCTTCCTTTTGAATATCACGACCTACTTCGCTATTATTAACATACGAAACCATAGCCACAACTTTTCGGTGACCGTCTGAGGGTTCCTGAACAACTTCAGACCTTGTTGTATACCAGGAATCATTATCCCTGTAAATAACGTCAGCCTCATAGTCTTCTTCGTAATACTGCTGCTTTGTATATACAACAGCCAGTTCCGGTTCAGGAACTGTAACTATGATCTCATCTCCTATTCTTATGGTTGAGTTCTCATCTTCTATAGTTTCATTTATCGCTATAAGCTGATTCATCGGTATTCCGAAATCTTCAGCTATAGTTCCTAATGTATCGCCTGCCTTTATTTCGTAT
Organism: Butyrivibrio sp. LC3010; assembly: GCF_000424385.1. Lineage (GTDB taxonomy): Bacteria > Bacillota > Clostridia > Lachnospirales > Lachnospiraceae > Butyrivibrio. The sequence continues at coordinate 10,774 of NZ_AUJU01000003.1, forward strand.
ATCTGATTAGTCTCCTGATCCTTGGTGACTTCATCTATGGCAGTCTGAATATCAGTAATTTCTGAAGATGGCAAATAGCTTTCGACCACTTCCACCTTATCACCAAAATCTATTGACATAAGTCCCAACTGATAATCATCAAAGCTTTTTTCGACAATCAATGGCTTGATCTCTCTGAAAATATCAGATATTGCCTGATTAATTCCAGCCTCAGGAAGCTTAATCTCCTCTTCCTGCTTCTTGGCCTCTTCGACTGATACAACCTGTGATGTAAGCACATTTACCTCACGGGTAGGGTCCGTTACAAGTTCAACCTTGTATTCACCCTCTGTATCGTATTTTCCAAGGGCCTCCCCTAAAAGAGTAAAAACATCATCTTTACTAGAAAGATTGACTGAGTATTTATTGATTTTAACAGTATATGAGCGTTCCAGTGTTGTCGAAATATTATTTTTGAGTACCTCAAGCATTCTGGCTCTGACTGCTTTTTTAGAGTCAATCTGTCCAAACAGTACATCATCGCCCTCAAGCTCAAGATTAGCATCCACAAGTATGAGTTCTTCACTCTCAGCAGCAAGCTGCCTTCTGGCATCCCTCAGGCATTTCTCTGCAGCTTGTTTAGACGATAGTGTTCCGACTTCCACTCCGTTTAATGAAACTTTAAAAATATTATCACCCGAACTTTGTATCGGCGAATAAATCGGCAATATCATGACCACCCAGACAATTGCCGCCATAATAGTAGCCTGAAAAATGCCCACTCGAATTTTTTTGAGCTTATAAAACTTCATTCTTTAAACCAACCCTATAATTCGTAGAACTACAAGAGCCAAGTTGGCAATAGTAGCGATCAGAATGATCACTGTCAAAGGCATAATACCTCTGTTCTTTGCTCTATTAGCCCTCTGCATGGAATCAAGCTGTCTCACAAGCATAGTGAATTCACCTCTGATTGATTCCATCTGTTTCTTTAAATCCTCTTTAATCTCATCAAGCTGCTTCTTTTGTTCATCTATTACAGCAGCCTGGACGTTCCTGTAAATTCTTACTCCGACATCATGAGTAGCTTCGTCACTTTTATTAAGTCTGTCGCTCAGATTATCCTTAAGTTCTCTGATAGCATTATCAAGTTCCTGTACATTGACATCTGCCTCATCTCTGTCCTTCTTTAGATCCTTAAGAGCTATTTCAATATTATTCAGTCTGTCCTCAAGCTTATGTGCATTTTGACGAAGAACATTTATCTCTTCTTCATATTGCCTGTTCTGATTCTCAATCTGCTCTCTATGAGCCGCCTCAGCAGCAGCATTAGCATTTATTATCTCTTGCGCACTGATTTTCCCAGCAAGTTTATCCATTATATTATCCATAGCCCCTCCCGTCAACAAATGCATTCTGTCCATTTTATTTAATTAAAACTTTATAGCCAAATACTAGATTACATTATTTATGCATTTCGCACAATAATACTATGAAATAATTCCTTGTTTTGTTTATATTAACGTCTAGTTTAAATTTTATTAATAATTTGTTCATATTTGATTGTTATAATTAAACAGAACCAAGGAAAATGAGGTTCATGAGCGAAGCTTATTAGTAGCTCCGAAAGATAGATAAATTTTTTCATAATAGCCCGGGTGCCGAAAGGTGCCTGGGCACTCCTCATTATTGAGGAATTATTACTTTCAATATAGATTTCTATCTGAACGCATATAGGAAAATGCGTTCAAAAATCCGTTATTTCACAGATTCCTGAACGTATTCCATTTATATATCTATAAATGATATCAATCATTCTGAAGCGTTATTGACTGTATCTCTTCATTCAGTGATAGCATTCTGTCGTCAAGCTCCGCCACCATCCTGGCACATTCAAATAACTGCGCTTTTATATTTGCAGGTGCCTTGGTCTCGAATTTATATTGAATCTTATGTTCCAGACTTGCCCAGAAATCCATGGCAACAGTACGAATCTGGACCTCAACCTTAACCTCTGCCTTATGATCAGACAAATATACAGGAACTGCAACAATCATGTGATAGCTGCGGTAGCCACTGGTTTTGGGATTCATTATGTAATCCTTTATAGTCAGTACCTTAATGTCCTGCTGGTTGCTTATCATGTCCGCAATACGATAAATATCTGAAGTAAAAGAGCATATGATTCTGATACCGGCTATATCATTGATATATTTCATCATGTTTTCCAGTGTTGATTCATAGCCGTGCCTTTTAAGCTTTTTAACAATACTTTCAGGAGTCTTAATTCTGGACTTTATATGTTCTATCGGATTATATCTGTGAACTTCTTGAAATTCATCATTTAGTATCTCAATTTTTGTATTTATTTGTTTAAGAGCTGAATTATATAGAAGGCTGACTTCTTCCCAGCTTTTTATATCTCCATCTGAAAATCTGGACTCCATAGTATTCCCCCTGTATGGTCCATCACCAAATACATCTATTATTATTTACCCAAAAGTACCCATCATTTATCCCAATAGCTCTTGTTCATTGAACATGCTCTTACAAGCGCCTTGGGAAGCTTTTTATAACGCCTTCCCATTCTGTATCCAATAAATCTGAACCCACACATTACAATATAATGAGGCACCAGATACAGCTTCCCGATATGTTGAAAATGTCTAATGGTATCCCTCACCATACGCTTGCCCTCAGATTCAGACTTGATTCCGGAAAAGATTTCAGGATGATCAGTCTGAGACACACCAAGGTCAAAATTCCGATGAAACTGCTGCATACAGGAATAATTATGGGAATGTATTACTCCCGCATCAGGTACATAGCATATCGCATATCCCTGATACATTGCGTTTCCTGCATATACCATGTCTTCATTGAAAATCGCCTTGTGAAGGAACCCTCCTACCTTATCAAAAACATCTCTTCTATACATTGCACAAACATTGGAACAGAAGAAAGTTTTTATCCCAAGGTTTGGTAAATCTTTGATTGTCTTGCGAATGTATTCTGTAGGGTAATTGAATTTTCTTGAATAGCGTTCAGCCAGATTGCAATCGCTTTTAGGATACTGTCTACCATAAGCTGCTGCTACCTGCGGATCTTCCAGCTCTTTTATAAGATTGGAGATCAAATGATAATCCCTTGGCACAGCATCCTGAGTAATCATAAGAAAGCAATCTGCTGTTGACAAACTTACTCCAAGATTTCTAGTCTCACCATGATCAAATTCCTTCTTGGAAATATGACGGACAATTATATTGTCATATTTGCCGATTGTATCCATGGCGTCTTTTCTTTCTACCAGATGATGCTTCTCTGTATTAATTATTATAATCTTCTCAGGTCTGTATGCCTGCTTCTCCAGCTCATCGATAAGCATGGAAAGCTCCGGTCCCGGTTTATATGTTGGTATTATTACATCTACTGTCTGCATTATACTCCTTTAAATCATAAACAAATTCCAATGGATTGTTATGAGTATGCTTGTTTCAGTACATATTCAGCTTGCGCAAGTGCGCAAATATCTCATAGCTCAAATAAAGCCCCGGCTGAAATGCCGGGGCTAGTCTTCAAAACTTCTATCTGTCAAGATACTCATCCGTATCAGCAGCGATCTTCTGGCTGTATTCCTCAACACTTGAAGATACCTGATATTCAGCATCATCAAAGAGGAATTCATGAAGCCACTTAACATTAGAAGCAAGATTTACTGGAATTACACAACTTCCCTTTTTACCAATTGTACCGGTTGCTCTCATATCCGCTACCGGGAATCCATCATTTGCAACTACATTATAATTGGTAACATTTCCTAATAATTTTACAATATCATCAAGTCCAAGTGAAGTATATGTCTCACCAAAAACCTTATTTGCGACATTTTCAAGTTCAGAAATGTTTACTGTTTTAGCCTTTTCCAAAATAGCCATGAGAACTGTTCTCTGTCTCTCAGCTCTCTTGAAATCATCACCGGCTGTGTACCTTATACGGCAATATGCAGTAGCCTGAAGGCCGTCAAGTGTCTGCATTCCTGTCTGAGTAACCGGTGTGTATTTTTTATTGAGTTCTTCTGCCATAGTTGACTGGTAGTTGTTAAGATGAGTTATCTCATTCTCTTCAATGTTAATATCAACTCCACCAAGCTCATCTATAACATCTGTAAGGCCACCAAATCCAATTGTAACGAAATCAGTTATATCCATATCCAGATTCATATTCAGCATTGAGATAGCCTGCTCAGGGCCACCAGCCATATATGCTGCATTACACTTGGTATATGTATCATTACTAAGATTAAGATATGTATCACGGTATACTGAAACCAGTCTGATATCACCTGTAGCATTGTTGATTGAAGCAATCATGATGGTATCACTTCTGGTATTCTTATCAAGATCGCCCTCACGAGAATCTACACCAAAGAGTGCCAGATTCGTATAGCCTGTCATCTGCTCATTCTCTTCGACTCCGGTATTCACACTCTCGGCAATTACCTTCTCATCAAGATTGACCTTACCTACCTTATCAACTTTAATCCTGCCAAACAAAGTCCAAACTATAAAAAGAAGTATAAGCAGAACAACAATTTCAACCCCAAAAATCACAAGTGCTCTCTTTGTGTTCTTCTTTCTGCCTCTTCTGCCTGAGCTTCCACTCCTGCGATTAGACATATCAAAAATCTCCTTTAACTTATGTTTTCCACTGCCCTATTTTGCCACAAAAACAATAATTATACAAGCAAAAGTAATCAGTAAGCATTCTTATTTATAAAGCCATGGAAAATCGTTCCTATAAGAATCCTGATATCAAATTCCATTGACCAGTTCTCTATATAGTAAATATCATATTCTATACGTTTTCTTATAGAAGTATCTCCTCTGTAACCATTGATCTGAGCCCATCCTGTCAGTCCGGGTCTTACCTGATGCTTGACCATGTACCTTGGAATCTCCTGCTTGAACTTTTCAACAAACTGAGGTCTCTCCGGTCTTGGCCCGACAAGTGACATGTCTCCGATCAGAATGTTAAACAACTGAGGAAGTTCGTCTATACTATGAGATCTTAAAAATCTTCCAATTCCGGTTACTCTGGGATCATCCTTTGTAGTCCAACCCTTTTTCTCGCTTTTCTCAGACTGAAGCTTCATGGTTCTGAATTTGTACATCATGAAGCTCTGGCCGTGAAGTCCAACTCTCTCCTGCTTAAATATAATAGGTCCAGGACTTGAAGCCTTAACTGCTATGGCAGATGCGAGCATTATTGGTGAAAAGAGAATTATTGCCACTATAGAGCCAACTATATCAACGATTCTCTTCACAAATACATTAAATGCATTTGTCAATGGCACATATCTGATGTTAATAACCGGAAGTCCCATAATATCTTCCGTGTAAGGATTACTCGGGAAAAGGCTGGTATAGTCCGGTATGAATTTTGTATGAACACCTGATTTCTCACACTCATCCACAAGCACTTCAAGTCTGTCATATCTGTCCAGGGGAAGAGTTATCGTAATCTCATCATATTCATTCTCTTCGAGAAGTTCAGGAAGCTTACCTATTTTTGAGATTACTTTTACCCCATGATAAGTTGTTCCGATCGGAACCGTATCATCAAGAATTCCGCTTACTACATATCCCCATTGAGGATTATTGTTGATTCGACTGATATACCCTTCAGCGCTTCTTGAATATCCCACAAGGAGAATATGCTTTAAATTATATCCTTTTCTCCTGATATATCTTAGAAACCTCCGGAGCAAAACTCTTGAGAGGCTCATCAGTATGACATTTATCACCCCGAACATGATTATCATCTTACGGGAGAAATCGACCTGTTTAACCATGTACAGCGCTACGAAGAATCCTATAACGCCAATAACATTGGCTCTTAGAATATTATATAGCTCAATCCTGGTCCTTGTGGCACGTCTTGGCGTATAGAGATTGACCATATTGTAAAGAACCATATATGCAGGCACCAAAAAATAGAGGGCAGTAAAATATGTCCCCATTGATAGGTAGCCTCCCTCCGGCTCTGAAAAAGGTGATTCAAATTTCAGATAAAATGCCAGCATATAGGAACAGGCCACAATTATGCCGTCCCCAACGACGTGCAGCATGTTCAGGTTTTTCTGATTATCTTTAATCATATCTATTTCATTCTATAACATTTTATTTTATCCAACAAGCCTGCGAACGCAGTTAACAAGCAGTTCCAATTCAAGCTTAGCATAATTTTTAAAATGCGTATTACTATATGCTACTTTCTTGTTACTATTATGGATAATTTTGTTTATCCCACTCATTAATCCTTTGAAATAAGCTCTTCCAAGCTTTTTCTTTGAAAAATACAACTGCTTTATTATAATTCCTGTGACTATGAGCGGTAAATTTATAATTATCTGTAAAAAAGGCATATTCTTGTATATAAAATAAAGATTGTTGGCAGCTGTAAGTTCTTCCTTAAATACGTTATATCTTGAGCCGCTGGTCCCGCTACCTGCATGATAAACTATAGCAGATGGTTCAAAAACGTTCTTATATCCAAATATCCTTGCCCTGTAGCCTATATCAACATCTTCAAGATAGCAGAAATGAGCTTCATCAAAATAACCTATTTCTTCAAAGACAGATTTTCTATAGATAGCCGCCCCTGCGCATGCTGAGGTGATTGTTTTCTTTTTATTGTAACGGCCTTTATGTTTATCCCTTGCAGGTGAAAAGGCCCATCCCAGTGCACAGTAATAATCCCCTGCATCATCTATATAGTCTGGATTGTTCAATTGTAGCATTTTAGCCTGAACAGAGAAAATCTTCTTATCGTGATCCGCTGTTTTTATAAGCTTCTCCGTCATTGCCTCATCAGAAACAGTATCATTATTAAGAAGAAGGACATACTCTGTTTTAGCAAGTTTCATACCTACATTCACCGCATTGGCAAACCCGGTATTCTCAGAAAGCTCGTGAATAATTACTTCAGGGTATGCTTTAGCATGTTTTGCCATTGCATTTTTTAGTATTTCCAATCCGTTATCTGTCGAACCATTATCTACCACTATAACCTTAGACGTAACAGTCTGCTTCTTAAGGCTTCTCAGACAGGCATCAAGATATTTTGCACCGTTATAGTTAGGAATAATGATCGTAACTCTTTCGCCAGTATACACTAGAATCTCCTCTATAAGCGTCGGATTCCTGTCAGATTATAGTTTCAAATCCGGGATCCCACAATACTTTGTAGCCAAGTTGTTTTGTAGCCAGTCCGAAACGGACGCACTTATTCAGTATTTCGCTTTCTGTTCCCAGAATCTCAGGACGAATACTATTATCTTTTGTTGTATCCACATAAGATATACCAAAAATCTCTTTATACAGGTTTTTCAGCTCAGGGCGAATTTTCATACATCTTACGTCAACCGCATCAGTATCCTGTTCCAAAACAGCCAGATGTTGCCTTCCGCCGCTAAATCCCTTCGGAAGACCATCAAATCGGATCTTTCCATCTGCTCTGTAATTACCACCAAGAAGAGTGCCGTTCTTATCTACAATCTTACCGCCTACTACGCCGACATCTTTTCTTGCATCAAAAATGTCTTCCTTATACTCAACCCTGTAAAAGCCCACATGTTTAAGATGAGATACTGTAGCCCTTATATTATTTGAATCAAGGAAGTCCTGAACAGCTCTTTTTCCGGCATCATAGGCATACATCTTGCTCTGCGGGTTGGCAGAGGTTGAATTCTCATGCGTTCTCCAGTGATATAACACTTTTGAGATATGTACTATCTGCTTCTCATAATCAGACGTCCACATGATTCTTCCAATAGCCCTCAGGAAAAGATCATAGTCCTGAGCTCCGTCATATTCATTCCGGAATCTGCAGGTATGTATTACATCAGACCTGATTGTCGTAAAGTGACAGATATAATTATTGGACAAAAACAGGTCCGGATTAAATTTCTTTTTTCTGTGATATTCGAAAAACTTCTTTCCTTCAGCATCACACTTATCCTCATCGGAATAAATAAGCCTTGGATAGTTTTTTATGGCAGCTATGGCAACTTCACACAGGGCATCAGGAGTAAGCAGATCATCATGATCAAGCAGAGCCATATAGTCTCCCCTTGCGACATCCAGCGCCGCATTACTGTTTCCTGAAATTCCTGCATTTGCTTTCAGCTTTATATGTCTTATTCTGCCGTCATTTGTTGAATAGCCCTCTATAGTTTCAGTGAGAGGATAATATGGTCTTCCCTTTGAAACCACCGGTGCCTCAGCAAGAATAAGTTCCCACTTACCGTATGTTTGATTCTGTACTGACTCTATCATTTCACGCAGAAATCTTCTGTCAGTATTAAAGCAGGGCACAAGTATGCTTATAAGAGGAAGCATCTTTGATTTTCCTGCATTATTAAGAAGCGCTCTGTACCATTTTCTTTGTTTTTCCAATTTCTCTTCGGAAACCGGCACAAAATCATAGCTTTCAGTGCGCTGATCGCGGAGCCTCTCCATTGCAGCAACAACGGTATTCCCCACTCCGTTTCTTCTTGCATATGCAATTGTCTTTTTTATATTATTGATCATATTAAAATAAGAGGGCTGCCAGGCAAACTGACAGCCCTATAAATAGTATTTTTAGTGTTATTCTATAAGAGCCTTAACAGCAGCTGTTAATTCTTCCTGCTTCTTCTCAGCATCCTCAAGACTTGTTCCCTTAACACCCATGTAGAATTTAATCTTGGGCTCGGTTCCTGAAGGACGTGCGCAGCACCATGAATCATCATCCAGTGCAAAGTACAATACATTAGACTCCGGAAGTCCGGTTGTTCCTTTTTCACCAGTCTGAGGATTAACTGTCTCACCTGTCTTGTAATCACGGAACTCAAGAACAGTCCAATCACCAAATTTCTTAGGCGGATTGCTTCTAAGTTTATCCATAAGTGCAGCTATCTCTTTTGCACCTTCAATGCCCTTCATAGTGATTGAATACTGACCTTCCTTGTAATAACCATAATCTTCATACATGTCGATCATAGCATCCCAAAGAGTCATATCATGCTTCTTGCAATATGCAGCTACCTCGCAGAGCATCATAACTGCAACAATAGCATCCTTGTCACGGGCATGTGTTCCGGCAAGGCAACCATAACTTTCCTCAAGTCCAAATACATAATTGTATGACTGATTGTTTTCCTCAAAAAGTCTGATCTGCTCGCCTATATATTTGAAGCCTGTAAGAACTTCGATATAGTGTAAGCCGTACTTATCAGCTACTCTCTTAGCCATGTTAGTTGTAACTATTGTAGTAACAAATGCAGGTCTCTCAGGCATTGTACCTGTAGCCTGTCTCTCACGAAGAATATACTCTCCAATAAGCATACCGGACATATTACCTGTGAATGCTACATACTCGCCTGTCTTTGTATCCTTAGCATAAACACCAAGACGGTCTGCATCAGGATCTGTTGCAAGAACGATGTCTGCATCCTTCTCTTTTGCAAGTTCAAGAGCAAGCTTAAATGCCTTAGGATCCTCAGGATTAGGATAATCCAGTGTAGTAAACTCAGGATCCGGAAGCTCCTGCTCAGGAACAATAAATACATTCTTAAATCCAAGCTCAGCAAGTACTCTCTTTACTGGTACAAGACCTGTTCCATGGAAAGGTGTATATACTACTGTGAGCTTCTCAGCCATTTCCTTGATAACATCAAGATGAATGATCTGCTTTTTAAGCTCTACCATATATGCATCATCAATTTCCTTGCCTATAACTTCATAAAGGCCTTCCTTCATTGCGTCCTCTTTGGACATGGTCTTTACGTCATTATAGTCAGTTATTGCCTTAACTTCTCCGATTATTCCAGTATCGTGAGGAGGTGTAACCTGTGCGCCATCCTCCCAATAAGCTTTATATCCGTTGTATTCCGGCGGATTGTGGCTTGCAGTTATCATTACACCTGCAATACATCCAAGCTTTCTTAAAGCAAATGAAAGCTCAGGAGTAGGTCTAAGTTCATCAAAAACATAAGCCTTTATACCATTAGCTGCAAGACATCTTGCTGTCTCATCGGCGAACTCAGGTGAAAATCTACGGCAATCATATGAAATAGCCACACCTCTCTTAGCGCCATCAGCACCACCGTTTTTCTTGATATAGTTTGCAAGTCCCTGTGTAGCCTTACGTACTACATACTTGTTCATTCTGTTAGTACCTGCTCCGATAACCCCACGCAGACCACCTGTACCAAACTCAAGCTCCTGATAAAATCTATCCTGAACTTCATCCTCATTGTTACGGATAGCTGTCAGCTCTTTCTTTGTTTCCTCATCGAAGTAAGGATCATTCAGCCAATATTCAAGCTGTTTCATTGCTTCACTCATCATCTTCCTCCTTATAAGTGAGGTTAAACCTCAATATACTTAGTAAATCATTACTGAAAGCAAAAATCAAGATAATACTTCCCAACAATCATAGGAACGAAAAAGTCACTTCGTGGCTCTTTTCGTGCTCATGAATTTCTCAGACTGCTATATCCTTCGACGTTTAGCGAAAAATCGCTTCTGTCAAGTGAGAAGTTCGGATTATAGTACGGATCTCCCTTATCGAGAACTTTTTTCCATTTAGTGCGGAAATGCTCTGATTCCTTATCATATCTTTTGGCATTTTCGCCCTCAAGATCAAGACCTCTTGAAGCGGACTCATAATGATACATCTCTGCAAAGGGTGTAAATATGTTGAGATACCCTTTTTCCCGTAATTTGAGGCAAAAATCAACATCATTTAATGAAACCTGAAATCCTTCGTCAAATCCTCCGACTTCATCGTACTTTTGTCTTGATACCATGAGACATGCACCTGTGACAGCCGATACATTCTGAGCGTAGCAGAGTCTTCCCATATATCCAAGGTTCATTCCCTCCTGCCCATAATGTGAATGTCCTGCCGTTCTGTGAGCTCCAAGTCTTAAAACAATTCCTGCATGCTGAATTTTTCTGTTGGGGAAATATAATTTTCCTCCAACTGCACCAACATCACTACGCTGGGCATACATCAAAAGCTCTTCCATCCAGTTCACGGTTATTACCTGAGTATCATTATTCAGCAATAGAATATAGTCTCCTGAAGAATTCTTTACTCCATAATTAACTACCGCAGAATAATTGAACGCCGGTCTTGATCCATCCGGATTTAAATTATTCTTATCATCATAGTAATCCACAATCTTTAACACAGAGCTCATCGCGCTGTTTCTAAGTTCATCATAATAAGCTTTTATTTCTTTTGAGCTGCTGCCATTTTCTACCAGTATGATCTCATAATTATCATAGGTCGATTTTTCATATATTGATGTGAGACACCTTTTAAGATCCTCCATGTGCTCACATGTAGGAATAATTATCGATATTTTAGGCATTCCTTCGACTTCATATGCTATCTTGAATATAGTCTCAAATGCCCTTGTGCTGCTGATCTTAAAATGATCATAGCCGTGTCTTCTTAAATGATCAGCCACTGCGCCTCTTGCCGCATCAATGGCATAGCTCTTGGCACTGATATCTGATGCCACACTTCCGGCATGGGATCTCCAATAATATAAAAGTCTTGGTACATGAACTATCTTTTCCGCGTTGTCTGTCAGCCTGAGAATCATATCATGATCCTGGCTTCCATCAAACTTGGATCTGAAAAGCTCGGTCCCATCCAAAAGTGAACGTTTAAATACACTAAAATGGCAGATATAGTTATTTGCCCTTAAATTATCAGGTGCATAATCAGGTTTAAAATGCATTGTTATCATGTGATCAATGCTCTTGCCTGAAAAAGTGGCCTCATCACAGTAAAGATAATCTGCATTTTCTTCGTTGATAGCCTTAACGTAATAATATAAAACCTCAGGATGCAGAATATCATCATGGTCCAAAAGGCCTATATATTCGCCGGATGCAAGCTTCAGGCACTCATTGGTATTTCCGGAAATACCTGTATTTTTCTCAAGTCTGTGATATAAAATTCCGGAGTCTTTCGATATACCTTTTCCGCTCCGCTCATCCTTCTGATATTCCTTTACAATCTGCTCTACATATGCATGCTCGGCATCTGAGCCGTCTGCCAGACACAGCTGCCAGTTTGTATAAGTCTGATTTAAAACAGACTCGATCATATCTCTCAAAAAGTTCTCAGGTGTGTTATACAGAGGAACAAGAATACTGATAAGAGGCATATTATCAAATCTGGTCTCTCTCTCAATCCTTATAGTTTCCTCTGAGGGAAAGCTCTCTGTTCCATAATGAACCTTCGCTTTTCTCTCAATCTGTTTGTACTTAAGCTTTGCTATAACACCTCTGACAGATCCTGCATTCTTGACTCTGTCCTTTTGTCTGATAACAAAATGCATGGCGTTTCTGGCAGGAGTACTGGCTTTCCAGATAGGATTATTTTTAATTCTGTTTAGTTTAAATTCCAGTTCCTGATTCTTATCTTCAAGATCTGCTATTCTCTGAGCAAGATCAGCACTTTTAAGCTTTTCCTTCTCATATGCTGTTTTAAAATCAAATTCTGTATTGTCAGTCATTATTTCACCTTAAGTAAATTTGGTACCCAATTAATCAATTTCAGGCTTCCGGTCTGATCAAGTGCTGCCATACCGACCTGATAATATCCGGGAGAAAGCTTCCCGGTTGCAATTCGCACTTTGTATCCGGTCAGGTCCACATCTATCTGATCCTGAAGTCTTAGTCTGATATCAGGTCTGTACCATGTATATACCGGCATACTGTAAACTATAGAAGAAACCGGCCTTGCACCCTCATCGGATCGTTCAACCTGTCTTAGTACAAGCCTTCTTTCGAAAAAGGCATTGTCTGAACCGATAACAAAGCTATATCCCTTGATAAAGTAGCCATCGGAGGCCTCTCCATCTCTGATTCCATACATCCAGTTTTCCATAGTTCCGGCATATTCAACACCAACCCTGAGGCAGGCATCCTCTCTTGCATCAACAAATCCATCCTCATGAACCTTGATGCTGTGATAGGGTATATCCGTTACCGGTGTAAAGTCTTCACATGGAATTATTGCGCTTATAGTCTCATCATCAGTAAGATAACCACTGTAGAAGGGATCCTTATTGTAAAAACCGGGATGACGCTTCATAAGCACTTCATACTCACGGGCAAGGCGCTCCATCTTTTTAATATCCAGAGTATCAAGCCCTCGACTTAATGACTCGTGATGATAGAGGCTTATGTGATTGCAGGATACATTATAATATCCCTTCTCAAAAACACTGTAGCACAGATCAACATCATTAAACGCAACCGGCAATTCCTCAGGAAATCCTCCGACCTCGTTAAACTTTTCTCTGCTGATCATAAGGCATGCGCCTGTAGCACCTATCAGATTATGAATTCCTCTGTTAAATCCAAAATAATGTGATTTCTGATCGTGCATTTTCTGGAGCTTATGAACAGGGCCAAGCCTTACATTAGTGATTCCGCAATGCTGAATCAGATCACTGTCAGGATAAAGGAGCTTGGCACCAACAACTCCGACATGACGAAGCTGCGCCTGTGAAAGCATCTCCCGCATCCATCCATCCTGAGTGGCTTCAATATCATCATTCAGGAAAAGCAGGTATTCACCGCCGGACCTTGATGCTCCACGATTACACATATGTGAAAAATTAAAATTCTCAACCTTATATAGATACGAAATATTGATCAGACCATTGATCTTATCAATCTGGCTTATATAAGATCCATATCTCACACGATTATAAGCAGTACTTCCATTATCAACTATCACTATCTCATATTTAATATTCTTCTCATGAGTAGTATTAACTATCGATTTAAGACACTGAAAAAGAATGTCCGGATGGTCCTTTGTAGGAATTATAATACTCACAGTAGTGGGTTTCATAAGCATATGCCTGGAATTATGAAATCCTCTTCCATAAAATACATCCGTCTCAGAGTTTCTGTGGAAGAGTATCTCTCCAATATGTCCTATAGGAAATGACATATCTTTTCTCTTTCCAAAAGCTCTTTCTTCTATCGCGAGCATGCAGAATAAAACGTCCGCAGAAAGCATACTTGCTTCACGTCCCAAGGCTTCCGGGGTATTTTTCTTAACTCCCGTGGTTCCTCCAAGCATTCGCAGAGCATTGTCATACTCTGCTGCAGCGGCTTCATAGGTATTTGCTCTGCAGGCAAATACACTGCCAATATAAAATGCATTAAGATATGTATCAGGTGACCAGTCAGGTTTAAAGTACGGGTGTCCGTATTTACCCCTGCTCACCATTTCATCCTCATCGCCGTAAACAACGTTGATCTCGGGATGTGCCTCAAAATAACGTCTTATATTTTCAACAGCATGTCCTGCGAGCCTTCCTTTTGGGCTCACGAAAATAAGGATCTTCTCAGCAGTGGCCGTAGGATCAGATTCTCTCCAAACCTTAGTATAGGATACAATCTCCGTAGTCAGCTGAAGTCTCCCCGTAACTTCAGAAGCCTCCCCGTTTTCAATAAATACAGGGTGCTTCTCCTGACGGTGTTCCCAGATGTTATAGGCATTTTTACACTCATTGACCTTATTCTGGTAACCACGTTTTCTGTTGTTAATAAGAACGTTCTTAATGGCTTCTTTTAACATCTGCTAATGCTTTACTTAGGAAGAAGCTTCTTAATCTTCTGAAGAAACTCCCCTTTCTCCTCCGCGCTTTCATCCACACTCACCCTGAGTGAATCCTCAAGGGTAATAGCTGTCTCCTTCGGAATAAGCGTAGTCATCATTGTAACCTTCAAATGATTCTCACGCCTTTTCTCAATTTTATCATCCATAAATCCAAATTCTATATTAGGATCATCTGTTCCAAATACAATACTGTCCTCAGAAATCCATGAACCGTTGGGATGAATTGAAATATAAGTGTCTCCTTCTTCTACCGAAACACCATTCCATACAACCTGCTTAATAGTTACTATGCAGCTGGAAAATGCCGGATCGATTCTGATGTTCTGCACATTATCATTGCACTCCACATCGAGTGTGACGATATTATGGTCATCATAAGACTCCTCAGGGAAAATAGAATCATCCTCGCTATAACCATCACCCTCATCAACATAAATCTGAATATCCTCAGCACTTCTTGCTGTTTCTGCGGAGCCTGCAAGTTCCTTGGGAACAATAGCAGTCCTTCCTATCATCTTCCAGAGTTCAACTGACGATTTCCTTCTTCCGGTGACATATTTCTGGAAATCAGCCTCCTCACTGAGAAGAGCCTTTATATCCTCATCAGTTATACCTATCTTTTCATATAAAGCCTTAACATCAAGCTTCTCACGGCTTCTGTCCTCAAGGATGTAACTGTATAGTGCTCTGAATGCTATTTCCTTTGGCGGAATACATTTTCCATATGTCCATTCATAATCAATTATGGTCCATATAGGTCCATTAACCAGAATATTAGGGAAAATCAGATCATAATCCGTAACCGGATAATCAGATCTGTATCCAATCCTTCTCATGTACTCTCTGAAAAGTGCATTAAATGAATCCATATCATCTGATTCAAGACATGCATCAAACAAAGCTGTAAGAGGGATGCCGTTAACATATGAAAACATTGCACATCTTGACTTCTCATCAAGCTGGCAGTCGTTTACCTCAAGGTCTCCGCCTCTATATCTCTCGCGAAGTGCATAATAAGCATCCTGCATTCCAAAAATGTGCTCTTCTGCAGCTTCTGTAAGGGGATACTTCTTTATTATCTTCCTTCCAAGTTTATCAACAACAATATCTGTCCTTATCTTAAACTCGTCCGCACGGTCGTTGGAATATTTGCAGTAAACAGTATCAAATCCTGGCCCTAAAATAACCTCGAAGGAATTAGCAAAATCAGCATACATTCCATCATTTATAAGGCATTCATAGGCACGCTTTTCATTAAAAAGAAGTAATCTGTCTCTATCAAAATTCCGTACATTATCCTGCAGTTCTCCGTATCCGGGTAAATATTTATCCGAATGGAGTGAAGTCATAAGCTTGTAATCCGGGTATGGATAATAGAAATGATAATCATTGATACCACACTTCTTAAATATCTTTATAAGCCCGTTTCTTGTAAATGTTCTTGCAACAGAATCCTTGGAATAACCTTCAATTCCATTGAAATAACCACCAAGATGATCCTCTGCTGCCCCTGCAAAGTACTTAAGACCTATCCTGTTCTCTATAGCTATAACAATTCGTCCATCTTTTTTAAGATGCTTCTTAAGCATCTTAAGGAAATTCTCGTATGGGTTCTCTGTGCCGATATAGCCCTGTCCATACTCAAAAACACCTATAAGAAAGATAAAATCGAAATCTGTCGGAAGGTCAGGCTCAATATCTCTAAAATTACCAACGTGAATAGTTACATTATCACAATCAGAATTCCTTGTAGCATTTATCTCACTTCTACGTCTTGAAAGATCACACGCAACTACCTCTTTGGCTTTCTCCGAAAGCATACCGGTAATTGCACCGCAACCGGCTCCAACCTCAAGAACCTTTTCCTTACCATTCATCGGAATCCATTCTACAATGTTGCTTCTAAGCTCTGATAAATGATACAGTACCGGCCAGCTGGCTTTCTTTTCAATAATCTCCGGATACTCTTCTCTTTTATGTTTTCTTACGATGTCGAAAATTTCCTGTTCTACCGGTCCATCACTATACAGATCAAGTCCGGCATAATGCTTGAAATTCAGTTTTACGTTACCAATAAATACTTCTTCCTGCATGTTTTATTCCTTTTTGGCATCGGTTACCTGTACTGTTGATTCCATATCTACAAAGCCAACCGTGTTTTTATCTGACACAACAGTTAAGTTAAGTGCATCATAGAGACGATGGTAGACCTCAAAATTATCCTGTTCAAAACCTGTAACTCCAAAGGATACGAGATAGTCTCCTCCCTGCAAAAGCATTCTCTGACTAAAGGTAATAACCTTCTCCTCTCCTGCCTTAACAGGCTCCAGGAATGCTTTTTCAACCATGGAATTGGTTCCTGCAATTTCAATTCCCATGATGTTTTTAATAGTAAAAGCAAAAATCGGAGCATTTATATCTTTAAGGAACTTAACCTTCATATGAATGGTAAACTCTGTTCCCTTAATTACCGAATTAGTACGCAGCCCCTTGGAATCTGTGGCATAAAATTCCACAATCTGTGCTGCATTATTTCCATATTCCAAAAGATCAGGATTCTGCTCGGTTTTATCCTTATCTTTGGTGGAATCATCACAATTTTCTTTGTTGTCCACATCTTTTTTGCCAAGCTTTTTCCCGGCAGCTTCCCTGATGTCATCATCCTCAAGAAGAGACTTGAAATCATTCTCGGGAAGAGGATATTGTCCAACCAGAACCTGTTTATATATATCTATCATCTTTTTAGGGGTACCTTCACCAAGGATCACTCCCTGATTCAAAAGGATCGCCCTGTCACAATATCTGCTTATGGTTGAAAGATCATGTGAAACAAAAAGAATCGTTTTCCCCTGCTTCTTGAACTCCTCAAATTTATGGTAACACTTTGCCTGAAAGAAAACATCACCAACTGAAAGCGCTTCATCAACAATCAATATTTCAGGATCTATGTTGATGGCTACTGCAAAAGCAAGTCTTACAAACATACCGCTTGAATATGTCTTAACAGGCTGATAAACGTAGTCTCCTATATCGGCAAATTCAAGTATCGAATCCATTCTGGCCTTTATCTCATCTTCGGAAAAACCTATCATCATTCCATTGAGGAATATATTGTCGATGCCGTTATATTCCATATTAAAGCCAGCTCCGAGCTCCAGGAGTGCTGATATATGTCCATCCACCTCAACAGAGCCTGATGTAGGTGATAAAACACCTGTAATGATTTTAAGAATAGTAGATTTACCGGAGCCATTGGTTCCGATAATACCTATTGTCTCTCCCTTTTTCACTTTGAGATTAACATGATTAAGGGCAAGATGCTCTGTATATGAATTTCCTTTAAGCAATCCCAGCGCATCTTTCAATCTGTCACCGTTTTTATTATATAGTTTATACATTTTCGTCAGGTCTGTGACCTGAATCGCTATATCTTTTTCCATTAAACCAAACTTTCCTGATGGATTATATTAAAGCACATCTGCAAAATGTGTTTTAGAACGCTTGAAAATCAAAGAACCTATACAAAATAATGCTACAACAACGATCCAGAAATATGTGCTTGAGTAGAAATGCTCAAAGAACCATTCATCGCCGTAAACAGCATTACGATAGCCATTAACAACATAAGTCATGGGATTAAGCTTAATAATCCACTTAAGATTGTCTGGAAGCATATTGATATCCCATAAAATCGGAGTCGCCCACTGTCCTACCTGCAAAGCGATCGCCAGGATCTGTGTGAGATCCCTAAAGAAAACCACCACTGCACATGTAGTATAACAAACGGACAATACTAAAATAAACTCACATATTGCGTAATAAAAAATCTGAGTCGTATATATTGTGGGATAATACCCATACATACAAGCCACAACAAGCATTACTACTGCAAAAAATATATGAATAAATAATGCTGCAATAACTTTGATTAGCGGAAGTATACTGATCTTAAATAGAACCTTCTTTACAAGGTAATTATATTCAAGAAGTGATGTAGTTCCGTTCATAAGTGCTTCATTAAAAAAGAACCACGGAACAAGTCCGGATGTGAGAAAGAGAACATACGGCACATCTATTCCACCTGCAACCATCTGAGATCTTGTGTGGAATATTCTGTCAAATACAAACCAATACATCAAAACAGTGACCACCGGTTGAACCAGTGCCCACACAACGCCCATATAAGAGCCGGCATATCTTTTCTTAAAATCATTTACCGCAAGTCGCCATATAAGCCTTCTGGAATTAAAAAGCTCAACCGGCAATACCATAAGTTTGTCATACCATGCAGTAACAAGTATCATCGACATGACTATCAAAATACATGCACATATCTTTTTAAGGAGCTCCGTATGCTGATCTGCCAGCTGATTGCTGTGCAAGACAACAATCAGCATAAGCACTACAGCAAGTCCATAATATATTCCAAGCCCCACCTGCTTTGGCAGCTCACTTATAAACGGCAGTTTATCAGTTTTTTCCTTTGCCATTTAGTTAATACCGCGTTCCTTTTTATAGTCAGAAAGTGTTCCCCACTTAGTATCCTTATCTGAAAGTGTGAGTTCTGCCTCATTTTCGAAAGGCCATTCTACTCCAATCTCGGGATCCTTAAAGAGAAGACCGCCCTCATCGTCGGGATGATAGAAATCTGTACATTTGTACGCAAATTCAGCATAATCTGAAAGTACAAGGAAACCATGTGCAAATCCCTTAGGAATAAAGAACTGCTTCTTATTCTCAGCTGAAAGAACAACTCCAAACCACTTTCCAAAAGTAGCTGAACCTTCTCTTAAATCAACAGCCACATCAAAAACTTCACCGTTTACAACACGAACAAGCTTGTCCTGAGGGAAGCTCTTCTGAAAATGAAGGCCTCTCAGCACACCTTTTTTAGATGCTGACTGATTATCCTGTACGAAATCCATAGGAATACCTATTTTCTCAAAATCACGTTTTGAGTATGTCTCCATAAAATAGCCTCTGCTATCACCGAAAACCTGGGGTGTGATAACCTTAAGTCCTTCTATTTCACATGTTTCAACTGTTAACTGTCCCATTTTAACCTAAATCCTCCAAAATCTAATTTGCATTTCCGTCTGTAACTTCCGGTACTTCATGAAGCATTCCGTGTTCATCCGGTTTTAGATTGCCGTCCTTAACAGACGATGACTGATCCTGCTGAATGTCTGCATTGGCAGGAACAGGCACATTATCAACAACAACCACCACTGAAGGGCGTTGCTCACTTTTATCAAAAAAATCGTTGGCAGTAAGAAACCCTTTAAGATTGTCTCCTATCTGTTCTCCATATTCAGTTGTACGTACTTCTTCCTCAACGCTCTCCTCTACCTCTGCCGTATCATTCTTTCCAACAAGAGAATTGATCTGCTCTCTGTTGGCAGCATAAACAACAACAGCGATAAGGGCCAGCGTAGTAAAAATAGCCAGTACAGATAACCTGAATGTTTTAGAGTCCATTTGCTACCTCAACAAGATATTTACCGTAATCAGTTTTCATCAAAGGCTCAGCAAGCTTTAATAACTGTTCCTTGTCGATAAAACCTCTCTTATACGCAATCTCTTCTATACATGAAACATAAAGTCCCTGTCTCTTCTGGAATGCGCAAACAAAGTCAGCTGCATCAAGGAGTGAATCATGATTTCCTGTATCAAGCCATGCAAAGCCTCGACCCATAGTCTCAACACGAAGCTCACCGCGTCTCAAATACTCATTATTAACACTGGTAATCTCTATTTCTCCTCTTGCAGAAGGTTTAACATTTTTAGCAATTTCAATTACGTCATTATCATAGAAGTAAAGTCCCGGAACCGCATAGTTGCTCTTTGGATGCTCAGGCTTTTCCTCAATTGATATAGCCTTGCCGTTCTCATCAAACTCTACAACACCATATTCTCTGGGATCACGAACATAGTATCCAAATATGGTTGCACCCTTATCCCTTGCAGCAACTTCCTTAAGGAGCTTACTAAAGCTCTGACCATAAAAGATATTGTCTCCAAGTACAAGAGCCACACTGTCATTACCTATGAAATCTGCTCCGATAATAAATGCATCTGCCAGACCTCTCGGCTGCTCCTGAACAGCATATGAAAATGACATACCAAGCTGCTCTCCTGTTCCGAAAAGATCTTCAAAAATCGGCAGATCTCTGGGTGTTGAAATAATAAGAACCTCTCTTATGCCCGCAAGCATAAGTGTTGAAAGCGGGTAATAGATCATAGGCTTGTCATAAACAGGCATAATCTGTTTTGAGATTGCTCTTGTAAGCGGATAAAGTCTTGTTCCGGAACCTCCGGCTAAAATAATACCTTTCATGGATATTCCCTCCAAATAAATTCCTAAAGCGGACCACTTGCGGTGAATCCCTTAGGACGATTCACAGTTTCAATAATTTGCTTTACATTACCTCACAAAAATGTAAGCAAACATTTTCACCACATTATACTATAACACAAAATGAACGTGTCTTTCATTTGTTGTTATTTCGTTATTTATTCTCGTTTTTTCGAACCTCATCAATGATAAACGGCGGTCTGGACCTTGAAGCATCCAATGCACGCCATATATATTCCCCAAGAATACCAAGGGTTACCATTATCAGTCCTGTTGCAAAAAGCACTACGCACATAAGTGAAGCGTATCCTGCTATCGGTGTTCCCACTGTCAGCTTCTCATATATAGCACCAATTATTCCGATCAATGCTGCAAGAGCAACAAAAAATCCCACAGTGCTGATGGCCCTTATGGGGAAATACGAAAAGCTCATCATCGAATCAACTACCAGTTTATATTTCTTAGCGAAAGTCCAGCGTGATTTACCTACTGTCCTGTCTTTTCTGTGGAAGTATACCTTTGCTGATTTAAAACCGATCCACATAACCTGCAGAGTAAGAGATGAATTTTTCTCATCCATCAGCTGAATGACCTCTATAGCCTGTCTGTCCAAAAGGTAACAATCACAGCCTCCCTGAGGCATCTCTTTGTTGATTGTCTTTCTTACAAGCCAGTAATACATACCGGCAAAGAACTTTTTCACAGCACCTTCATCTCTCTCAGCGCGAATAGCAAGTACTACTTTATTGCCTTCCTTCCACTTTTCAAAAAGATCAAGAATAAGAGTACTGTCCTCCTGCAGATCAGCCTGCTTGGTCACAGCGCAATCACCCGTGCACACAGATAACCCCGCCAGAATTGCAGCATGCTCACCAAAATTCCTTGAGAGTCTGGTGCATACAACCTTCTCATCACGGCTGGCTATCTTATTCATAATTTCCCAGGAATTATCGCCGGATCCATCATCAACAAATACTATCTCGTAGTCAGGAAGCTTTCCCAGGATTTTCTCCTTCATGTCATCATAGAGCATCTCTAGTGTATCTGAATTGTAATACACAGGAACAACTATTGATAATTTACTCATCTTATCTCCATAATTTCACCGATAATTATCCTTACCGATGAGGTCTCCTAAAACGCAACAACAGAGAGCCCGGTAAAAAAGCTTACCAAAGCTCTCTTGTTATACTAATGATACAACCGCATCATTTATGTTTTAAAGCTTGTTGCTGTACATGCTGTCGTAATATTTCTGGTAGTCACCGCTTGTAACGTTCTCCATCCAATCCTCATTGGCAAAGAACCACTTTATTGTCTTGCGGATACCTTCTTTAAACATTGTCTCAGGCTCCCAGCCGATCTCAGCCTTGATCTTATCAGGAGCGATAGCATAACGACGGTCATGTCCCTTTCTGTCTTCAACATAAGTGATAAGATCGTAAGTAATCTTCTCTTTTCTGGGATCTGAATCATCAAGTGACTCACGAAGGACATCTATAATAGTCTGAACTATCTCGATATTCTGTTTCTCATTATGTCCACCGATATTATATGTCTCGAAAAGTCTGCCCTTCTCCTGAACCATATCGATTGCCTTGGCATGATCTTCAACATAGAGCCAGTCACGAACATTCTTACCGTCTCCATAAACAGGAAGAGCCTTGCCTTCAAGTGCATTGTGGATCATGAGAGGTATCAGCTTCTCCGGGAACTGGTAAGGGCCATAGTTATTTGAGCAGTTTGTAATGTTTGCAGGGAACTTATATGTATCCATATAAGCCTTAACAAGCATATCTGAGCTTGCCTTACTAGCTGAGTACGGGCTGTGAGGATCATAAGGTGTATCCTCATAGAAATAAGCATTGGGATCCTCAGGAAGCGATCCGTAAACTTCATCTGTACTTACGTGAAGGAATTTCTTTCCTTCCTTGAAGGTTCCATCGGGAAGTTCCCATGCCTTCTTAGCTGCATTAAGCATTGTTGCTGTACCAAGTACATTGGTCTCAACAAAAATCTCAGGATTAACAATTGAGCGGTCTACATGACTCTCAGCTGCAAAATGTACAACCCTGTCGATATCATTTTCTTCAAAAATCTTATTTATAGCATCTCTGTCACAAATATTAGCTTTAACGAAAGAATAATTATCTCTGTCCTGAACGTCCTTTAAATTCTCAAGATTGCCTGCATATGTAAGTGCATCAACATTGATGATACGGATTTCATTATCATATTTTTTAAACATGTAATGAATGTAATTTGAACCGATAAAACCGGCACCGCCTGTTACAAGATAAGTTCTCATTTTTTTACTCCTATATAATATAAATATAACTACTTTTAAATAATTAGCTCATAAAATTATAACCGTTATGTGATATTCACGCAAGAAAGATTTCTTGCCTTACTGCCTGATGCAAAAAGAGAAAGTATTAAAATGCCCATCAACAGGCCATTACAAGCCACCTTCGTTGAAGGTCAGTCTGATTAAAGCAGATAAAATACAAGGATACCTGCCATGATAAGTATCATACCCCAAATCTTGTTTTTGGTTATCTTCTCTTTGAATATCATTCTGCTTAAAAACATAACAAGGATATATCCCACAGGCTCTATTATCACCACATACATGTAAGGCATATGTCCATAACAGATAATAGCCACCAGCATGGACACAACAAGAAGCCCATATCCGCCTATCACAAGTACATTAAGATACTGTCTGATAAAACCGTGATATTCTTTAAGAGAGCTCTGTTTTAACATAATCTGGGACACTGAAGCCAAAAGTTGTCCAAAGAGCATCAGCACTATGAAGGGAATCATATGCTTCCTCCCTTCATATCATCTGTATCCTCTTCCATGTTTTCTGTAGGAGAATTCAGAATGATGGTGCCTGCAATAACCATGATCACTCCAAGAATCTTAGCAAAAGTTATTCCTTCGTGGAACAGCACGACACTCCAGAGAAGCGACCATAAAAGCGTCATCGCCTTGTTTGCATAGGCTATAGACAGCTCAAACCTCTTTAATAACTGCTGCCACAATATGGCATATATTCCCAGCACCGCAAAATCAAGCAAATAAAAAATCACAAATTCTTTTGACAAAAAATCATAGCCAGAAACAAGCTTACTGATAACTGTAGTCAGTGAATAAATAAGCACCGCTCCCTGCAAAAAAATAATACTCAAAAACCTGTTATTCTTCATCAAAACCTCATTTATATATTGCGGAGGCAAAATGCTCTGCTATATGTTTATTTGCATCCTTGTTAACATGAATATTATCAAGAAGGAATTCCGAACTGTTTCCCTCATCGATAGTTCCATAATAATTATCTATGAAAGATACTCCGGTATCACCGCAGGTATCTATCATATGCTGCAGATATGTAGTAAGTTTACCGTTTCCAAAATCGACCCTGTCTCCATTTTTCAGAACACCATCTGAATCATAGGCATAACAAAAAGTAAAAGACATGCACACAATTCTGATGAAAGGATATTTTTCCTGTATCATCCTGATTCCCGAATCAAGTGCTCCCATGTAGGTCATAGGATCCAGTTTGTCGCCGGGATTCATACCTGGACGAAGCTTTATATAATCTGTGGCATCATAATAAATGATAAGTGTGTCCACCTTGTTCATATCAAGATCAACAAGGCTCTGTGCATGCTGCTGCATCACTGTCTCACCGAGAATCCAGGTGGCATCAAGAACATCCGTCCTCGTATCACCAGCTATAGACTTAGCTATATTGAAAAAGCTCAGTCTGTCCATCGCATCTCCTTCCCCTTCAGGGCTTGAAAGAGCGATTGTACTTCCCGCAAAGCCTGCGTTTATCACTTCCGCTCCGGTTCTGTCAGCTATCTGTGCACAGACGCCATCGTCGGAAGTATCATATGTAATCGCATCATTTCCCAGAACAAGTATCGTTTCCTTGCCATCGTCTTCATGCCCTTCTCTCTTTTCGGAGGGTAAAAGAAATACCTGGTCAAGAAGCTCTACCTCATATTCCGATTCATCAATTTCAACCTTTTCAAGCGTCTTGCCCTTATTCCATTTAAGGAGCCTGAATGCGCCATATCCGATAAGTAAAACAATAAGTCCCAGAATAACCAGATGAACCCATCCGGGAATTCCAGCGTCATTTCGTCTTTTTCTACGTCCTCTGTTATCATCAGATCTGTAATTAGCCATAAAAACCTCTCTAATACTCCTTTGAAAACAGCTCTTCAAAATCGAAATTCTCTATAATCTTTCGCATTTTGGAAAGCTCGGTTTCAAATTCTTCCTCACTTTTTATCTCATAGGATCCATCCGCAAAACACTCTGTCATAAAGCGGTTGATCCTTGGATTATAGTGCGTATAATCCGCATAATTATTCAAGTCTGTCACAACATCTTCCATATTCTGAAAATAGAATAGACGCACATTATCATACTGCAAAAGCTCTCTCGCCGCAAACATATATTGATTCAGGGTAGCCTCCAGATGATTTTCAGTAATAACATTATTCCAATAAAGAATGCTGTATGGCGGGAAAAATACATAAAAAACCGTGTCCGGATTTTCTTTCACAAATGGAAGAATATTGACCTCCAGATTTTCCTTCGTCTTGGGAATCAGAAGCTCCTTATCCATCTCTTCATCAACCGGCTCCGGAGCCTCATATCCGTGCATCACATACTGAAGGTTATAGTAATCCTCAGTCCACCAGCTGGCATAAATCTCAGACATATTGGAGGGTTTTCTCTGAATTACAGGCTTTAATATATATTCCAGAAGAACATCCTTATTCCACAGATATTTAACATCATTTACCGGATTTTTATCATAAAGATACATTGGAAGTTCATACTTTATCTCATCCGTTTCTGCGGTAAGGGTAGGTATATCCAGCCCCAAAAAGACCGCTTTCATATCATTATTCTTTCTGGCATAGGTGTCCTTATCAAAAACTATGCTTAAGATGTTGTAATCATCCCTTGGATACGCTCCGCTGTAGGAAAGTTTTAGCGTATTAAGTCCTATCAGCTCATTAAAATCATCCGTATGAAAATTGACTGTCATCGATGAACCTATTATGCAGCTGTCATAGTCCATATGCACCGCCATTCCCGGATTTTGAGATAACTGATTATCCACTATATATGGAAATCCATTTAAAGGTTTATGATAATGAAAAAACGGATCTACATAGGCAACCAACACTGACACAAGAATCAATATTATTGCAACGGTTACAAAAAAATATAATATAAATTTTTTTCCGCCTGATTTATCCAATACAAATCTCTCCTCATCTATAAACAAATCTTTTATCTGACTAAGACCACTCTGTAACCGGTGCCGTTAACCAATCATGCTTTGCATTCCTGGACGGTATCAGTGTCAAAAGTTCACATAAAGGAAGGTACTGACGCCACCAAGACTTAATACTCCCCATACAAGCAACAGTCCATAAATTATGGGAGCCTTTCTTTTTTTTGCAATTTTTCTGGCAGTGTCACCTCTGAATATGATAAGTGCAGAGATGATAATTATTATCCACATACATATATAATTACTCTTGTCCCAGCGCGGTATCGGAGTAACCTTAAAGATATACCAGATTTCATCAACCATAAAACATTCTGCCAGTTTTATGGAAATATGAAATCCTCTCCAGGCATCAATATTGATAATTTTTCCCAAAAGTGCCAGTGCAGAATCAATACCGGGGGCCCTGAAGAACACCCAGGCTGCAGTTACATAAAGAAATGTAAGCAAAGTTTTTATCCCGTCAATTACTGCAGATTTTTTTGCCTCTCCTGCCTTTTTATCACCTTTTAATAATCTGGTAAGCACCATAAGAAGACCATGAAGACATCCCCACAGAACGAAACCCCAGCCATTTCCATGCCATATTCCGCTTATCAGAAAAACAACCATAATATTTATACAGGTTCTCACTATTCCCCTGCGGCTTCCACCCAGTGGAATGTAAATATATTTTGTAAAAAACCTTGTGAGGGATATATGCCATCTATCCCAGAATTCTGATATATTTCCCGACTTGTACGGAGAATCAAAATTTATCCTGAGATCCATTCCGATCATTTTGCAGATTCCCTCTGCCATATCACAATAACCGCTGAAATCAAAATAGAGCTGGAAAGAATATGAAACCGCTATAACCAGAGCATCCAGCGCCGTAGCTGTGTTTATACCCTGATAGCCAAAATCCACTGCTTTCCCAAGGACATCAGCTAAAAGCACCTTTTTTACAAGTCCCAGAGTAAACAGCCTAAGACCCTCGGCTATATTATCTGAATTCAGTTTTCTCTTATGAAGATCAAAAATTCCTGCCCTGATATTTTCATAATCAGCAATAGGTCCCTGGAGAATCTTGGGGAAGAAAAGGACATAACACAGGTAATCAATTATATTAAGTCCTTCCTCTTTATTAAGTTCTGCTATAAACATGATCTGGGAAAAGGTATAGAAGCTTATTGCCACAGGCATAGCCCCGGCATTTAAATATTTAAAATAACCAAGAAGTGCTACATCCCCTACGATTGCAAAAGCTTTAATATATTTAGAAAAACCGCCCCTGCTTCGTAAAATTGCAAGTCCGGATAAAAGATTCCATAAAATACTAAAAGAAAAGATCAGGATACTGAATCTCCCGTATCCCACGAAGAAAAAGGCTGACATTACTATCAGCCACAATTTCATCAAAGTTCCCTTTTTATCATCCTGTAAAAAGGAGCTCTGGATTCCCCATATACCCAGAAGGAATACAGGTAAAAATATAAAAATAAATGAATATGAATTAAAAGTCATTTCTATGCTTACCGAACCTATAGTCCTTATTGCTGAACCGCTTCGGTATCCTCATAAATATTATAACCGCCGACATTATCCACAAGTTCAAGACCCATTTTATCAAGCGGTACATCTATTTTCCTGCCCTCATGCATAACTATGTATCTGCATTGAGCCTGTCTCGTAGCCTCAAGAAGATCCTTTGCGTTAATTTCCTCCGGCTTTTCAAAAACTTCATGAACCGCATTGTAATAATCCCAATGAATAATATCACGTCCGTAAGGCATTAGGATATTTGTATCATATTGTCTTACAAAATGAAGCATCTCAGAAGGAAATACTGCCCTGACTCTCGGCTCATTCTCCCCTGGACTTATAACGTCGCAGACATCAATGACCACCTGGGGTATATGATAAACATTTTCAGCTTTGACCATATACTGATTCTTGTAAACAATACTTCCGCAAAGAATGATAAGAGCACTTACAACCGGAAGTCCTATCCTCTTGTGGTTTATGAAAAGCTTACAGCCGGCATAGGATATGCACACTCCCATCGGAAGAAGCCACAATATACGGTAATAGGTATCTCCTCCGTCACTTAAAACTGCCACATAGGCAATTCTGGTGTATGGTATGAAAAAACCCACAAGTACTATCAGTGGAGCAACGGCTATAACAAGTCTTTTCCTGTTGTCCTTCTCAGTAATCAGAAGATATATTAGAGAAACCAAAAAGAGCGGGATCAGAAAACCATTCTCTCCGTATAATTTAAAAATGACCCAACACTCCATAAAAATTCCATACATAAATTTTCCTCAAATTCAAAATGATGTGTATATTAAAAGATATACGCCTGTAGGAATAACTGACAAAGCAGCCTTGATAATAACCTTTAAATCTCTTGTGTAGATCAGAAGTAAAAGTGACAACAATCCTATAAGTCCTGCTCCAAAAACAATCCCCATGGAACTCATGATTCCTGCTGCCATATTGAGAAGAAACAATAGTATCCAGGCACTGTTGCGAATCGACCTTATTCCACCTTTTGTCTCTTCCTTCCACAAAAATCCCGGCTTCCTGCAATCATCAAACAGCCATAAAAACAGCCAGAATATAAAAGGAATAACGAAGTTGGCTACCATAGCTTTTCCCTGCCAGGTTCTCATCATAAAAAAGGTCTCCGGCGTGTAGATCGAAGTATTACCGAACATGGCAAAAAGCGAAATAAACAACATGTACACAGGAATCATATCCTGCCTTGCACCAAAAAGAATTCGACCTATTTCCAGATAGATCAGATAAACAAGCGGAATGATCAAAAACGGCATTATGGTATGAGATACAATTGTAGCATGAATCCCGCTCATTCTTGCTATAAATGCAATCCAGAGAGGAAATACCGCCATGGCATGACGTATATCAAGAGATGTTGAGCTTCCGGTATAAGGAAGAATCGTATTCATAACATCTGTCTGCTGCGCAAGGAGCGATTCAACAACATAATATGAATCGTCACCGTCAAACGGAGCAATTACAACAGCCATTACAAGCTGAAAAATCAGCACCACAAGAAAAACAGCCCAATATATAAGACTTTCCCTGGAATACTGAAATTTCATGACTCTTACATCTGTTCTGGGGCTTATGATAGCCTCCGGTTTTGCTCTCTTATCTCCCGGAAAGAACAGATAAAAAATATTTACATCCTTTTTTTCGTAATCCCTCTGAATATCCATAATCTTTGCAGCGTATCCCGCAATGGCAAGAATGCCCTGTACACTGGCAAAGGCAACACTGCACTTATGAAAAGCACCGTAAGGAATCTTTATCATGCACCAGATTCCTATCACTTCGAATACAGCAAAGGATATCAGAAATCCGCAAAGACAGGTTATCCCTATTGTCTTTTTCGTTTGCGGAAGAATCCTCTGAATTAAGAGCCCCATCCCCATAGGTACTATAAAAAGCCACAATATCAAAGAAAGTGCGGACAGTACCAACATTATCAGTTAACCTCCTCCCGAAGCATTGCATTTAAGTGCTCTGTAAAGATATTGATACCAGTGAGATTCTCGCCGCCCCTCGGAATTATAAGGTCAGCATATTTTTTACTGGGTTCAACAAACTGCTCATGCATAGGTTTTACAGTCTCAGAATACTGGGTAAGTACTGACGAAACGCTTCTTGCACGCTCGATAGTATCTCTGCGAATACGTCTCATAAGTCTCTCATCAGCATCTGTATCAACAAAAACCTTTACATCCATAAGGTCTCTAAGCTGTTTGTTCTCAAGTATCAGAATGCCCTCAAGAATGATTACCGGCTTTGGAATCACATGCACTGTCTGATCGGATCTGTTATGGATTGCATAATCATATACCGGTACATCAATCTCTTCGCCATTTTTAAGCTTCATCACATCTCTTATAAGAAGCTCTGTATCAAAAGAAGAAGGATGATCATAATTGAGTCTGCTTCTCTCGTCATAGGTCAGATCATTGTGTGCTTTATAATATGAGTCATGGCTGATGACCACAATATCATCACCAAACTGCTCCCTTATTCTGTTCACAATTGTTGTCTTTCCGGACGCAGAACCACCGGCTATTCCTACAATGCAAATTTTCTTCATTAGAACCTCTCTTTCAAAACTGTGTATTACTCTTCTATTTCATAATTGTGGGATGATTCACAATAAATATGAGAAAGCATCTCTCCACTATTATTATCATATGTTATAAGCTGAACATCATCCTCAAGGTGATCATCATCATATAAGAAATTATTATTCTCATCTGATGTAAGATACAACAACCTGAATTTTTTCTCAATAGGAATATATGTCATTTGCCCCATTGAAGTATCCATATTTTCAACAGGCTCATATCCAACAGCCTCGTAGATATTACCTGATGCCCTGTCCATCAGAAGGAAATATTGCTGATGATCTCTTCCGGCCTCTTCAATCTTATCTGTACCTGTCAGATTTGAAACCAAATGTCTGAACCATGGATCCTGAAGTGCAGGTGAATCCTCTGTAAGATAGAGCGCAGCACTTACATCTCCCAATGTGAGCATATTAAGCTGAGTAGTGAGAAGTCTATAGCTTATTTCCCTATCTCTGACTTCTTTATCATATCCTGCGCTGAGTTCATCCCACTTAGAAAACTCTGCATCACCTCTGTGATCCTTAAGATCAGTGTTCTCAGAAAGCCATTTTCCTATGCAATCTGTAACCTTCTTTGCTCCGGTAGAGGACAAGTGCCCGGGATCACTTAAATCCGCTTTGGGGTCAATAATATCCTCCATCTGAAGCATATTTATATACGGAACTCCATACTGCGCTGCAATGTCTCCCGCAGAATTGGCAGACTGAATATCCTGAGGCTCTGCTGCAAACGGAAGATATGTAACAAGTATTCCTATACCGTCTCTTTGACATTCATCAATGATTTTCATAAGGTATTCTTCACAAACGGTATGCTCCGGAAGTCTTGCAGCTGTATCATATTCATAATCGTAAGATATGCTTCCCTCAAGCTCATGCTTCATCTCTGCTCCCATTAACATATTGTATTCTGAAGTACCTGTAAGTCTCTGGAAGTCCTTCTGCTCAAGCTCGTTCCATCTGTTGTGATATACCATAAAATCAAAAAGATACTGTTTTTGTATATCAGGATCATGAACGAGGTCCTTAACAGCTGCAATCTTGAGCTTACTCAAAGGATACGCATCCATATTGAGGTGAAGCTGGCTGATAGCTGCCTGCCTGAACTCTTCGGGAGTCTCCTCATACATTTCATCAATATAATCGTAGTTCCTGTCCATCATAAAGCAATCCACGACTACATAATCCGGCTTACAGTAATCAAGAGCCCTTATGAGCTGCCAATAGCTTTCCTTCAGAAGGCTGCCGTGACCACCCAGATTGTAGGATGTGATTCCGTAATCCTCATACAGATCAATGGGATTTATACCGTTTATCACATGGGAAGATCCCAAAAACAAAACATCAAGATGATCTTTTTTTGCTTCCTCAAAAAAGTCCTTATTCTTCATATAGCTGGTTTTTCTCTCGGTAACAAGCATTACTGTACACAAAACACCGCCAAGAAGTATAAGAAATAATATTGTTTTAAGTGTAAGAATCAGTTTTCTCTTCATTATAATAATTCCTTAAAAGTTCTGATAAATAAATCCTGCTGCATCATATCCGGGTCCCCATATACCACAAGTCACAATAAATGTAACCGCAGCGATATAGATGAGCCATCTGAGCCAGATTCCCTGATTTTTAATTTTTTCCGAAATCACAATGCCCTTCTTGTTAGCTATATCTACTCCTATAAGCAAAGCTATGGATGAAAACAGCAAAAGCACATTGGTTCTGTCAAGTCCAAGGTTATAAAGGGTTCCCTTTGTAATAAACCATGGCTCAGGCTTTAGAATATGTGTCACCATATAAACAGCAGAACCAAAATCCTGAACCCTGAAGAATATCCATGCGAGATTTACCAGCATAAAGGTTATCAGGATTTTTAAAACTCTATGGGAAAAGCTGGTCGTTTCAACCTTAAAAGCAGCACATAGCTTTTCTCTTGCAGGCATCAGGATATGACCTATTACCTGATACAGGCCATGCAATAATCCCCAGATTGCAAAAGTGTAGTTGGCGCCATGCCACAGCCCACTTAAAATAAACACAATCAAAATATTTATATATTTTCTAGCAGTTCCCTTTCTATTGCCGCCAAGGGGAATATACAGATAATCCTTAAACCAGGAGGAGAGTGAAATATGCCAGCGTCTCCAGAATTCCTGGACATTACCTGATAAATAAGGAGCATCGAAATTCTTCATCAGATCAAAGCCCAGCACCTTGGCGCAGCCTATGGCAATATTACTGTATCCGCCAAAGTCACAGTATATCTCAAAGGTATAAAGAATTGATGCCACCAGTGTAGCTGTTCCCGCGTACTTCACAGGATCTGCATAAATAGCAGATACAAGTATCGCACATCTGTCGGCTATTATCATTTTCATAAAATAGCCCCACATCATCTGTAAAAGGCCATCTCTCATTTTGTCATAGCTAAAATCATGAGGTTCCCTGAACTGTCTGAACATATGTCCCGCACGTTCTATAGGTCCTGACGTAACCTGTGGGAAGAAGGATACAAATAGTGAGAGTATGAAAAAATTCTTCTCCGCATAAATATTCCCGCGGTAAACATCAACCATATAGCCGATTGCCATGAACATAAAAAATGACATACCGACTGCTGACAGAATTGAGATGCCCGCATATTTTGAAAGAGCAAGGATCAGAAGATTTGCACCTATCACACATGCAAGAATAGCTTTTCTCTTATTCCCTTCCTGTTTCTCCATGACCCTTGCCCCAATATAGGTGGACAGGGATGTGAAAAGAAGCATCGGAAAACCTTTAAGATCGAGTGAAAGGTAAAAAGCCCAGCTCATCAGAAAAAGCCATAAATACCGTAGCTTCGCCGGGATTAAAAAATAGATAAACGCCATAACTGGCAAAAAGATTAAAAACTGCAAAGATATAAGCTGCATTATTCGTCCTCTTTGTTAGATAATATTAAGGTTTAGTATAGCAAAATAAGACCTAAAAAAAAAGAATGTCGCGCCTAGACATTCTTTTGGTTGCAATTTATTGTTTTTTCTTGATACTGTCACTGTATGCCCAGAAATCAAAATTATTTATTTCGATATAAGGCATTTCACTGTCATCAAGCCCTCTCAGCTTCTGAATTCTGTGAGCAAGAACCGCTGCGTAAATCTGTCTTCCTTTTTCGTTGTAATGAAGACCGTCTACAAGATAATCATCTATAGTTTCCATCTTAAGGTCAAACTGTGACGCATACATGGAATCCATAAAGTCTATGCCCATATCACTGGCAAGGTTGCTGGCAGTATTGGAATACTCTGAAAGCGTACCAATTCCTTTACTTACGGTATAACTGTCTCCAATAAGATATCCGTCTGAGTTGTACCATACACAATATGATGGTCCGCAGAGAATAAACTGCGCCTTGGGGCTTATGGTCTTAAGTGTATTTATTCCCTCTGAAAGAGCTCCGCTATATGAATGATAATCTACATAATTGGAATTATACAAATCTTTTCCGTTTATATAGTCATTTGCTCCATACTCAATAACATACAGATCCACCTTTTCGGGATCAACCCTTTTAAGCTCCTCACCCGCAGGATACTGATCAAGGAAAGAAGCGTTTATCTTACCTGCAAGGGCATAGCTGATTCCTATAAAACATGAATCACTAAATGTATCAAGTTCAAGGCCCATGTCTCTTGAAAGAGATGCTGCCGTTCCTCCTATTGCCAGGTTATAGAACTTAACCTTTTTCCCAAGAAGCGAACAGGTATAAGAGGGTATATCAGATGCCGTTCCTCTGGCATTGTCAAACTGGCTGTCACCAATAAAGACTATGTCATAATACTTATCCTTTTTGGGTTCTTCTGCAGGAGTAGCCGCAGGGTCTTCTACGGGAGTCTCAGCAGGTGTCTCAGCCACGGTCTGTTCTGTTTCAGTGGTATCGGTGGCGGGTACATCAGCAGTTACCGCCTCTGCCTGCTGTACTTCAGCCGCAGGAAGCGCAGGCTCAACTATCTCCTCAGGATCAAATGCCACTCCATCCGACGTTACTGCCATAGGCTTTTCAGCTGCTTCTGCTGTAGAAGCTTCAGCGCCATCACCTTCTGCATTCTGCTCCAAACCAGTCGCCTGCCCCTGACTTACGCCATCAGACACGGCTTCCTCCGAAGTCTCCCCGGTTATCTCTTCTTCCACAACCGGTTCATTTACATTTTTTGAAGTCAGCTTAGACGGATCACCGCAGCCGGCTATTGAGACGGTAAGCATTAAAGCAGTCAGTCCCATAACAAATCTTTTTTTCATAATAGCTCCTCATGTCATTAGCAAATCACAAAAGTACAATGACATTTTAACACTAGAAACTCCCTATCATCAAAAAAACACAAAAAGTTAATATAATCTTAACTTTCCTTTTCCAGCAATCTCCTCTTATCCGCATTCAGGCTTATAAGCCTCATCTCGAATTCTCTCCTGTGATTTATTGTAAGATTATGCAGTATCATTCCTGCGAAAAATGCGAAAATCGCAGCAAGCATCACAAAACCACAGACAATAAGCGTCGGAAATCTCTCAACAAGCCCCGTCTGAAGATATGATGCAAAAATCGGCACAAAAAATACAATTGATACAATCGCAAGAACAAGAGAGATTATTGAGAAAAATCCCATAGGCTTATAGTCTCTGTAAAGTCTTGCTATGGTCATAAGCACTCTCATTCCGTCAGAGTAGGTATTAAGCTTTGACTCAGAGCCTTCCGGTCTGTCCCTGAATTCTATGATGTAATTCTCAATCTGCATATGATTATTTACAGCATGAATTGTCATCTCTGTCTCAATTTCAAACCCGGTTGATAATACAGGAAATGTTTTTGCAAATTCGTAGCTGAATGCCCTGAATCCTGTCATTACATCTCTTATGTCACAATCAAAAAGCCTGTTGATGCTACCCCTTACAAGACTGTTACCAAAATTGTGAAAAGGCCTTTTATTCTCAGTAAAATATGTTGATGAAAGTCTGTCACCTACAACCATATCAGCATTTTTCTTAAGTACCAGCTCGCACATGCCAGGTGCTGACTCCATAGGATAGGTATCGTCTCCATCAACCATTACATAGCACTCTGCATCAATTTCACGAAACATTCTTCTTATTACGTTGCCTTTTCCCTGAACATACTCATGGCGGACGATTGCACCATTTGCCTCTGCTATTTCTGATGTGCGGTCAGATGAATTATTATCATAAACATATATAACCGCATCAGGAAGAGCCGCCCTTGAATCCTTTATTACTTTTTCAATGGTCTGCTCCTCATTGTAGCAGGGAATAAGTACCGCTATTTTATCCATTTCTAACCTCTCATTATGATATTTGAGCTAAAATATTAGCCCCGGAAGATTTTCCGTTTTTCACAGGCTTTATAACTACAGACTTTATTAATCCAGCCTGTAGACATATATAGTCATCGGAGATGATTCATCCTCATATGTTCCTACAGATAAAAGCCCTTTTTCCTTTGCATTTCCAAGCTCAATCCTGGAAAAAATATATTTGCATGAAAGCTCCCTCAGAGCCTCTGTGTCTGCATACAGATTGGTATCAGTAACACCTGCCATACTTTTTGTAGGCATAACTATAGAATCATCAGTTCCGGAATACAGATAACACCTTGCTCCCCAGTCATCAAAATAGATTCTGGTGTTTTCCTTTCTATCAAGGGCTGGCGCTATGACTCTTCTGAACTTCTCCTTGTATTCCTGAGAATAAAATCCAAGATAACCGTCAAGTGTCGATATTCCGTTGTATTCCAGCACGGCGGGATGCATTCCATAGGCCACTGCCCACTCATCCTCTTCATAGCCAAGATCGCTTTTAATTTTATCAAAAAGCTCTGTGGAATAAAACTCTCTGTAACTGAGCCTGTCCACTTCATGTCCTGTCTTTAAACGATATGCCGTTCCGTAAGCAGTATCATACATATCATTATAATGCCCGGAAAAGAGCAGTATCACAAATACAGCTATAACAGGCAGGACTCTTGCGGATATCCTTAGCAGTACATTACTTCTTTTAGCCATTCTCCTGCATACTATGAAAAACATTCCGTACCACAGAAACGGGCTAAAGAAAATCGTCCTGTTAAACTGCCAACCTGTAAGCGGCGGTAATACCAACGCAACAAAATCTCTTACTGCCTCGCTGTAATAAATTCCATATACAGCGCTGTTAAAAATCAAAAGCACAAAAAAGAAATTGTAAATATCATGAACAATCCCTTTAAAATCCCTTTTTATCGCATATCCGGCATTTAAAAAGACCAGATATATCATACACACCGGGAATACAAAATATGAATGTGCATCATCAGCATGCATCATTCCATTTTTAAACACAGAAAAGCTCTCACCTATAATCTCAGAAATTCCCATGGAAGCATCTTTCATAGAACTTCTTATCGTTATTTCATCCGAAAGCAGCATGGTTCCAAAAAGTCTGTACTCAAAAATCACAAATCCTGCAGATAAAACTATAAGAGAAATACATAAGGAAAGAGAAAGCTTTTTATCACTTATCAGTCTCCAGATAATTGCAAGAACCAGGTACCCCAGAATAAACATTCCAAAATACGAAAAATAAGATACAACCGGATACAGAAATAAGAGTATATAGTACTTTACAACCTCCCTCTTTAATCCAATTCTGTATATCCTTCTAAGAAGATATATAACAAGGGGAATGGAAGCAAAAGGTATTCCAAAGGCTGGAAAAAGATTGAGAATTCCATATGCAAAAGCACTTAAATAAGCAACATCTCCCGGCTTCTCATCCGGAAAGAAATCCTTAAACAGCAGCAGGCAGGAAACAAGCGCTATAACAATCTTCAGAATATATCCCAGAACATAAGCGACATATGCCGGAAAAATCATGTACAGAATACTGTACAGATAAAATTCTCCGGGAAGATTATCCCTGCTGATACCATTAAGAAACGGGACATCCGCGCCGTGAGCCCAGAATGTCCCTGTATTTTTCATCATTTGATATTGTGCAACAAATAGATCCAAATTGTCCGGCACTGCTATGTAACTGTTCTCACCGACTATCATATACATAGCAAAAACAGCAGTGATAAAAATGCCTATAAGCCAGATGTACCATCCGGATGCTATTTTCCCTGTTATGCCTTTCACAACTTCACCTCTATATGTGCATATCCTGATAAGGCTGACATAAAGCTACGATTAGTCTTCCTTCTTGAAAATTCCCATTCTCTCATGTCCGCCGAGCTTATTGGGATCTCTTCCCTCAAGAATGGCCTTTACGATCGTCATACGGAATCCTGCATCAATAAAGTCACAATGCTTACAGAAGGGCTCATTCTGTCTTCCGGAAGCAATCTTCCTTCTTACAGCCATAAACTCCTCAGATGCCCATCCATCCTTAAGACTTGTTGTAGCAAGGTCAGCATAATTAGTAACCTCGAAGTTATCACAGCAGCAAAGTCCAAGCTTTCCGTTAGGCATTATCCACATATCAGTGAAAGGAAGAAGACAAGTCTCCTTGATAACCTTCTCGGTAGCCTGCTTGTTAGGTGCTGAACCGGCTCTGTTTGTGAGCACTTCCTCCAGATATCTCATCTGAATCTCTATATCAAGATCCTTGAACTCATCAGGATGAGCCTTAACATACTCATAAATCTCCTGAATGTTCTTATGAAGCTTGAACTCCATACTATAGTTGTTGATAATAAGCTGATTTATATAGGGCTGAATCTGCTTAACCTTATCAATATTAAGGATAAGTCCGTTAGTACTCATGAAGATGAAGCTCTCAGGAAGCTTCTCCCTCGCGTACTTATGGCGTTCAACTATCTTGGTATCAAGCCAGGGTTCATTATTACCATACAATGTGAGGTGTCCCTTGTATCCCCAGTCAGCAAGCTGATCGATAATGCTCTTATAAAGGTCATCATCTATCTTGCAAAGAGGTCTTCTCTCAGCATGTACATTTGCTGTACAGAATGCGCAGGTAGAATTACATCTGTTTATTGTCTCGATGTTAACCACATTGGGCATCGGAACTTCCTTGGCATTCATAAAATAATCTATATAATCCTGTTGCTGTTTATGTCTTGTGGCAAACTGAAGCTTTAAATAGGCTTCACTGGCAAGCATAGGAAAATGCTTTCTTGCAAACCAGCCAAATTTCCCCATAAAACTGTTAACCTTGATTGGCATTTCATTTCCTCCAAACTAAAAATCTACAAGAGTGCTTACTATATATACTGCTCACGCCTTATGGTGCTCACAGCAAGTGCGCAGAGCTGAATGAACAGTTTATAATTATAGTTACTGCTCACACCTTATGGTGCTCACAGCAACGGGATTTGCCCATTCCAATTGCCTTCGGCAAGGGGCAAATCCAATATTCAAAGCTTTAAACATCCTCACGCTCAGCGCAGCAAGTGCGCAGAGCTGAATGAACAGTTTATAATTATAACAATAGCAGGGCTTTTTTTCAACTTAGCGTTTGACTCTTATCTGTACGTTTCCTATAATTAATACACAAGTATGGCTTTCTGAATACCTGAGGAAATTCAAGAAGTCATCAACATTCGAACAATAATTGCAATCTACAAGGCGGAAAATAGTTTATGCTAACTTTAAATGCGGTATCACTCATTATCTATTTTGGGATCATTGCTTTAGCTTTGTATCTGTATAGTAAAAATGACCGTGGCTCATTTTCCCAGATAAATCTATCAAATGTCACCTTCAATAAAATATATACGTTTTTTTTACCTGCAGCCCTTATTATTATTGGTACTGCACTCCGAATTTATAAGCTCACACAGATTCCTTTGGGTCTTCATCAGGACGAAGCATCCATAGGCTATGAGGCTTACATCCTTTCTGTTTTCGGAATTGACCGTGACGGCAACAGATATCCTGTTTATCCGATCACTTACGGTTCAGGTGGCGGAAGCCCGCTTATGATCTATATTAACGCCATCACAACCTTTCTGTTTGGTTCAAGCCCCGTGACTCTAAGGGCCTTGCCGGCTGTTCTTGGTGCAGCTACACTTATTATTTCATTTTTCCTTATAAAAAAACTCAGCAGTGAATCATTTTCCGACAGTAGTGAAAGGCTTACTCTTCAGTATATATCAGGTGAATATCTGTGGCTCCCAATTGTGTATCTGTGCATAATTTCCCTTAGTCCATGGCATATCATGCTCTCAAGATGGAGCCTTGACAGCAATACCGCACCGTTTTTTGTACTTACTGCTCTCTTTCTTTTCGTTCTCGGAGGCAAAGCGCAAAAAGAAGCTACCTCCTTCGAGAACATTGGAACATTATTTAAGCGTAAAGACAGGAAAAAACGTCAATCCCTAAGTGCTTCTGATACGCAGGCAACTCTGCTTTTTGCTTTTTCCGCTTTATTCTATTCACTTACGCTTTACAGCTATGGCGCAGCTACAATCATCATTCCTGTCCA
The DNA here is from genome assembly GCF_000424385.1 of Butyrivibrio sp. LC3010. Lineage (GTDB taxonomy): Bacteria > Bacillota > Clostridia > Lachnospirales > Lachnospiraceae > Butyrivibrio. The sequence continues at coordinate 50,776 of NZ_AUJU01000003.1, forward strand.
TCTGGTTATCATGTGCGTAATATTTACAAAAAGACATCGCATGACCAGACTTCAGGTAACAACAGGCGTTGTGGTATTCCTTATTTTTTCTTCGCCTCTGCTGATTTTTTACGTGGTCAATGCACTTAATCTTCCACAGATTACAACGCCTCTGTTTACAATAACAAAATTCACAGCCAAAAGGAGCATATTTGTTTCCGGTTCAGGGATGCTATTGTCAGTGCTGCAGAACCTTCTGGTTATAATTAAAAATCTGTCAATCGGTTCCTCCGCAGAACAGATTCTTAATTATATCCCGGGATTTCCTCCGCTTCTGGCTTTTACATTCCCTGTTACACTACTTGGAATGTTTTTAAGTATACTCAGATTAAGAAATGGTGAATTTATTGATCAGGTAATTGCAAGCCTTTTCATCCCTTCATTTATCTTTGGTTTATTCGTTGAAGAAGATATAACAAGAATGGTGATGATCTTTATTCCAGTGATTTACTATCTGGCGCGTGGGTACATTTTTATAGTTAATGAATTTGTCACTCTTGAAAAAAACACACCAAACAAATTTATTCATTATCTTGCCATATTTGGAAAAGCAATTGCTCCCGCTGTTTTTCTTATTAGCGCAATTTTATTCAGCAGGACTTACTTTACTGACTTTAATCGTCTAAGCAGAGATGCCTACATGCCCGGATACGGAGAAGCCTGTGCCTATGCAGATAATATAACTAAGGATGATTCAATTATCTACTCAACCTACGAACACGTATCTGCCCCATTTATGATCGCACTTTATTACACCAAAACGTCGCCCACTGATTTTATCAAGACAGTCCATTACAAGGATCCGACTGCAGAATTTCGCATTGCAGATTCCTTTACCAATTTCAGATTTGGACTGCCGGAAGACTTTGCGGAGAATGTAGTCTCTTATCTGGATGAAGGTAATACTTTTATCCTTCATAAGACTCAGGCTGATACAATAAAAAATGCCCCGGGTTATGATCCCGAGGCACTAAGTATAAACTATTTTGGTGATTTTTTTGTAATTTCAAAAAGGCCGTAAGCTGCAAAGGGAAGGAGCATCAGATAATATCTTATTATATATCTGGACGAACCTTCCCATATTTCATGGAAAATCATTCCCCCAAAAACAAACAGTATCGGCAGCGCCTGCCAAAGTGTAAAGCTCTTTTTCTTCAAGGTTAATATGCAATAAACCACCACTCCAAAATACACAATGAAGTGGGCCACATCCATTATTCCCTGAAAAATCTTCGACCATATCCCATCTACCATTGACCTTGCAAATGAAGATGTAGAATCTGAATGTCTCATCGACAACTCAAAATTTCTGACAGATACAAATGTAGGATCCGCCCACTGACTTAAGAATTTTCTTGCATAAAATCTCGCCGCATGAAGCGGTCTTTCCTTAAACTCAGCAATTCTTTCAGCTATGGCAAGCTTTGCTTTTTCATCAGTAAGCTCTCTGTCATAATCACATTCATCATAGGTATTTCTGTTAAAGCCGTTGTACCAGCCCCACTCTCCTTCCCCCTCCTGCATAGCCATGGCAAAATAGGTTGAGCTCGGTACGCCCTCCGGATACGCCTCAAGGTCTGCCTTTGCAGCATATACATTCCCTAAAAGCTTAAGCGGATATATAGCCATGATGCATAGAATAATACAGAATACAAGATTAAAGAAAACAGTCCTCTTCTTTTGCTCTTCATTATCAAGAATCTCCTGCACAAAATGCACAATCAGCAGGATCACCATGGCAATTAAAGCTATATACAGATTTGTTTTCAAAAAACATCCAAGACCTAAAAACAGTGCTGCAAGTATCTCATCTTTGACCGCTTTTCCCTTTAAATAGCGGATTTCAAAATAAATAGCAGCAACTCCCGGCGTCACAGACCAGACATCGTTGTATACAAAGGTCACATAGGTAAAAAAGAAAAACATGAACAGAGAAAGCACATCAAATATCGCACAGACCTCGTCGTTTTCAAACAGCTCCCGGGTTATCAGGTGAAGAAGGTACACCGTAAACAGTATCGCTATCATATTTATCAGCTGAAATACTGTATAATTGCCTGGTCCGAACAGGTTACCTATTATCTGCCCGATAGCCACATATCCCAGCTGAAAGGGATATATAAACATGTAGCCACCTTTACTGAGGCTATGGTAATCCCCTGCATTGAATTCGTTGATGACATTATCCAGCATAAGTCCGTCTGTTACTGCCACGGCTTTTGATGAAAAAATGATAATAAGACAGACAACTGCTTCAAGTATAAGTGCAAGTGGCAGCATGCGCTTTTTTACAATTTTAACTGCCAGTAGAGCCATGAGTGCAAATGCAAGAATTCCTACCAGTAATTCCGAATAATTTTGCGTCCCAAATCTGGGAAGATCCGCCTCCTGCCCCACATCATAATACACAGTGGTAAAGGTCCCTGAAAGAAGTATCACTGCATTCAATAAAGTAAATGGAATAAAAAAGATCATTGAAAGTCTTCGAAGATGCTTATTCATGGGATCCAGCTCCAATCCTCTTTACAATATCAAAAGCAGTAATGGCATAAAGGACTACTGCAATAGCTGACAGAATTGTTATAGAGAACACTTCCTCCTTAAAGAGCACCATTATATACACCAGCATGGAAGTAATATTCATGATGGCTGCAATCCACAATTTCTCTCTCTTAACCCCAAGGCAAAATGCTGTCATGAGAAGGACGATCGCATAATCATATCTCTCGTGCATCCCCGGTAAAAACATGCAGCAGCTCCAAGCCATAAACAGGCCAAAGTATAATACATTTTCCTTTATATCAAAAAAAGAAGCATGGCGAATAGCATATACCGCAAATACTCCAAGCACCGCAACCGTCATAAGAACTGCCGGCAGCGTTAGTATCTCATCAAAGGCATCCAGCCCGAAATTATAAAAATTAGGATAATAGGACACCATGCCGTATCCTTCAGTTGCCACTTCCTGAGTCTGGAAAAGATATGCCAGATATGTGGCTCTAAGCCCTCTTCTGCTCAAAACACAGGGAAGCCCCATTATCAGATACATAACAGGAATCCATAGGAAATTTAAAATACTGTACCTCTTTTTTACAAAATAGAGTACCAGAAAAAGAGGTAGAAAGAACACCGCCTGAAGCTTAAAGCTAAATGAAATCGCAAGGAAAATGAAAGCTTTCGTGTAATTGTCCTTAAGTACATAATACAAAGCTATTACAAGAAATACTACGTAAATTGCATCACACTGTTTCCACAACGCTCCGTTCCAGATAACAAAGGGAAGAAGCAGGGTAAGTGCAGCTGAAAAATCACTGATTCTTACGGCAATCCTTCTCTCGACACCTCTCTCATCAAAAATGAGAAGGAGCATTTTTCTTATGAAGAACGCGCTGACAAGCTCAGCCGAAAGGGAAAACAGAGCGATCGGAAGATATGGCTCACAGGGAAAAAGTGAGCATATGGCATACATGACATTAAAGGGAACATAATAATCACCAATGTCCTTTGAAAGGCCTCCTATGAAACCATACTCTCTGTAAGCCTCTACCCAGGGCAGATAATAGCTCTTATAATCCGGTGAAAGCTCTGTCTCAGGTATAAGCTTCATCCTGATCAAAACTGCTATAAGGACAATTGCAAATATTGCAATCTTCTCCAGATTGTTCGTAACTATATCAATTATCCATTTATCAAAACCGGTTATACCGGAATTATTGAGTTCCTTTTTATTTGTTCCTTCAGTTTTCAAAAATCCTCCCCCTTAAGTGGCTCCTGTTATTTAAGAACCACACTTTTCTTATGATAATATTCAGCCAGTGACTTGTTAAGCCAGTCCTTCTCATCTGTAGTTATATCTGAAAAGAATAATAGGCCCGGTCTTACGGAATATGATGAAAGATCAACCTTTTCAGTTTTCTCATCCAGTAAGAGATTTAGTCTCTCCTCAAATTCCTGTTTATAAATCTTTGCTCCACCTCGAATATCCGCTATTGCTTCTGATGACGTAAGTATCGCAGGCTCAGGTCTTACTGCCAGGGCAGTACATACAATAAATGCCGCTGCTACAACCAGGACAACCTTAGATGCATACTGTCCAAGGAATGCATCCTCAAGAAAATCCTTTGGCTTTCTTTTTTCAATATCATCCGTATCTATAAGCTTAGCCGGCTTTATAACATATCTTATCCAGCCACACATGTAGCCTATGGATAATATCAGTAAAAGCATTCCCTGCATATAAAACAGAGCCTGGATTCTTCCTGCTTCTATACTTCCTGTGGCATATATCGGCGGCGTAATGCTTGCCGCTGTGAGCAGGAATGAAAAGGAAATAAACAATACCGGATGATCAAATCCGTAGAAACGCTTTATTCTTCCTGTAGCCTTCCACAAAAACGGTACAAGAAATGCTATCAGTATCACAACAGGCCAGGTCAGCCATTTTCCAAGCATTGCATCCACTGTGTAGTATATTGCCATAAGTATTGCTTTTATGGGATTAAAAGCAGCCTCAGCAGATCTCTTATGATTACCGGGAGCGATCATTGAAAGAAAAAGACCCAAAAGCATGAATGATGATGGGATGACACAAACTTTAAGCTCTGTCAGTTTTTCAGCCACCCTTACCAAAAGATGTTTTCTGTATTCTATCTGCTTTTCAATAGGTGCCTTTTCCGTGAAGTATGTTATAAGAGCTATCAATAGGATACATGCAGATATTATCCCAAGGCTAAGTGCAGTCATATAATTGGCGCCGCCCAGTAAAAATCCGATTACCGAAAGAGCAGAAATCTTATATCCTTTAAATGATAATACACCGGAAATCTTTAGAATGAATCCCAGCCACAGAAGAGCGAGACCAAACATAAACAAATAGTTGACAGCCCCGCTGTACCAGAAAAGGCTCTCCACTCTGGCAGAGCCTTCAGGTAAACACTGGATCAGAATAAAATAGATAATACTGATAATGCAGCCTGTAAGGTGCTTCTCCACTCTGAGGATTCCCATAAGGAGCTGTCTTAGGAAATACCAAAGCCCCACAGTGAACATAAAAAGCACGATCCAGGTTCCAAGAAAATAGAATTTTTCTCCAAAAACATGCGGAGCCAAAACAGTCATAAAGTTGCTGAAATATACACCTGTCCAGTTATTGTAATACCATATGGACATGTATATTGCTTTAACAACAGCATAAAACCCTCCCGATGACAAAAAGGCATCATGGACTTCATTCGTCATGCTAAAATCATCCGCTGACGGTACGCCATACATTGACACGTACAATATCGGAAGTAAAGAAAGAATATTTATTAAAAATAGTACTATTCTCAGGGTTTTAAGCTTAATCTTTTTTTCCATTTGTCGCTCCGATAAGGATTTATTTGAATGAATTTATCAGGTCAATAACATAAGTCTGCTCATCCTCTTTCATCCCGGTATATATCGGAAGTGAGAGAACCTCATTAGCATACTTCTCAGTTATCGGCAATGCACCCTCTCCTATTCCGAGATATCTGTATGCCTCGGAAAGATGCGGCGGTATCGGATAATGGATAATGGTAGTCACATTGTTATCGGCAAGATACTGCATAAACTCATCACGCCTTCCGGCTATCCTTACCACATACTGATGCCATACGCTTGTGGCACCTTCTGCAACAGCAGGCTTTATAACGATCGGATTGGTAATACCCTCGTCATATCTTTTTGCAATGGCAGCCCTCTCATTGTTTATCTCTTCAATATATTTGAGCCTTACTCTTAATAGACCTGCCTGCATCTCATCGAGTCTGGAGTTAGCGCCTACTACCATGTTGTAATAACGCTTCTCACTTCCGTAATTGCGGTAGATCTTCATAAGTCTTGCAAGCTCAGCATCATTTGTAGTGATAGCACCTGCATCACCGAATGCTCCCATATTCTTTGAAGGATAAAAAGAAAAACATCCTATATCCCCAAAGCTTCCGGTCATTTTCCCGTTAAAGCAGGCACCGTGAGACTGAGCGCAGTCTTCCACCAGCTTTAAATTGTATTTTTTGCACAGCTCCAAAGCCTTGTCCATCCCTGCTGCCTGTCCATAGAGATGTACAACAAGAATAGCCTTGGTCCTGTCTGTGATTTTCTCCTCAATCTTTGAGGTATCAATCTGGTAATATTCATCAGGCTCAACAAAAACAGGGGTTGCATCATTTATAGTAATGCCCATAACACTGGCTATATAGGTGTTACCCTGAACTATAACCTCATCACCTTTACCGATCCCCAGAACTCTGAAAGCAAGCCACAGAGCATCCAGCCCGCTTGCAAGACCTACACTGTACTTTGTCCCCACAAAGGCTGCAAACTCATTTTCAAAGTTTTCTACCTCTTTGCCAAGGATATACCAGCCGGAGCGAAGAACCTCCAGAGCCTTTTTCTCATATTCTTCCTGATGTTTGAAGAAGCCGCGATCCATACGGCTTTGCATAATTTTGTCCATTATTTATTATCCCTGCGCTTAACGTATCCTGCATACCAGTCAACGAAGTTTCTGATACCGTCTCTTAAATCTGTATCAGGCTTAAAGTCAAAGTCTCTCATAAGGTCATCCACATCGGCAAATGTAGCCTCCACGTCACCAGGCTGCATAGGTAAGAGCTCTCTGTGTGCCTCAAAGTCAAAGTCCTCCGGAAGTACTCCGTGAGCAACCAGTTCCTTCTGAAGAATATCAACGAAATCCATAAGGTTCTCAGGGTTGTGATTACCGATGTTGTAAACCTTGTATCTGTTACCCTTCTCATCCTCGTCGGGAGTGCTCTGCATAACATTGACAACACCTGTAACTATATCATCAACATATGTGAAGTCTCTCTTGCAGTTACCATAGTTAAAGATCTGAATAGTCTCACCGCGAAGGAGCTTATCAGCAAACAGGAAAAGCGCCATATCCGGTCTTCCCATAGGTCCGTAAACAGTGAAGAATCTAAGACCTGTGGTTGCCATTCCATACAGGTTACTGTAGGAATATGCAAAGAGCTCATTGGATTTCTTGGTTGCAGCATAAAGTGAAAGAGGATGATCCACCTGGTCCTTTGTGCTGAAAGGAAGCTTTGTATTACCACCGTAAACGCTTGAACTGGAAGCATATACAAGATGCTCTACCTTGGGATCAGAGTGTCTGCAGGCTTCAAGAATGTTATAGAAACCGATCACGTTAGCTTCAATATAAGCTCCGGGATTCTCGATTGAATAGCGTACACCAGCCTGTGCAGCAAGGTTTACAACAACTGCAGGCTTATATTTTGCAAAAACCTCATCGACTGCTGCCTTATCTGAAATATCACCTTTTACAAATATGAAATTCTCATATGCAGACAGCTTTTCAAGTCTCTCCTCTTTTAATCTGACATCATAATAGTCGTTAACATTGTCAAAGCCTACAACCTTTATATCCTTAAATTCACCAAACAGACGTGCTGCAAGATGTGAGCCGATAAATCCGGCAGCACCGGTTATAAGCACTGTTTTACCGTTCAGATTTACATTTTTTTCTTTCATTTCTAAAAATTCTCCTTAAGATGATATAATAACATGATAGTTAAAAAAGCTCCGGAGGTCAATTTATGGGCAGAACAAAGCTCGCTGCCAAAAACATAACATTTGGATATGTAGGTCAACTGGCAACTGCGCTGATGTCATTCATTCTGCGCACTATTTTTATTCAGAGACTCGCCGAAACACTTCTTGGCGTAAACGCACTCTATAGCAATATCCTATCACTTCTGTCAATGGCTGAACTTGGTATAGGAACTGCTCTTAATTTCAGTCTCTATGCTCCGATAGCAAGGCACGATACTGAAAAAGTAAAGTCATATATGCAGATGTACCGCAAGGCTTATCATACCATAGCCATAGTTGTTGCGGTAATAGGACTTCTGCTTACTCCGTTTTTAAAATATCTGGCTAAGAATCCCGGAAATATTACCACTAGAGATCTTACTTTTTATTATCTCATTTTCCTTTTTAATACAGTAAGCACCTACTTTGTTTCATATAAATACAGTCTGGTCAACGCAGAGCAGAAGAACTACGTACAGACAAATATCAATACCATAACGAAAATCGTTACCGTATTTTTCCAGATCCTTATTCTGCTGTTTATACCAAACTTCTATCTCTACCTGCTGACAGATGCGGCTGTTTCGCTGATCCAGAAGATATTTGTAAATAGCTACCTTAACAGATTATACCCGTATCTCACAGAAAAAGATATCACTCCTCTTACTGCCGAGGAACATAAAGAGGTCTGGAGCAAGACCAGAGCTCTGGTTCTTCACAAGGTCGGAGATGTGGCAAGACTTCAGACGGACACACTTATAATCTCATCCTTTATCGAAGTTGCCGTTGCAGGCGTTGTGGACAATTACACTCTTGTTACAGGAACCATAGCAAATTTCGTAAATATAATCTTCAACTCAGTAATATCCAGCTTTGGCAACCTCATAGCCACAGAGACAAAGGACAAGCAATACCGCCTGTTCAGGGTATACCGCTTCTTTGCTTCATGGGTTTACGGTTTTTCTGCATGTGGTTTCTTCATTCTGCTGCAGCCCCTCATATATCTATGGATCGTAAGAAGACACGGCCCCACCTGGATGCTCGGTACATTCGCGGTATATCTTCTCATCACAGATTACTATTTTAAGGGTGACAGAATTGTACTATCCAATTACAAAACTGCTGCCGGAGTATTTGAACAGGATAAATACCTGGCACTCATCCAGGGCTTTGTAAACCTTGTGATTTCCATTGTCCTGGTACAGAAAATCGGACTTGCCGGTATTTACATCGGAACCGTAGTATCAGGTCTTATCGCCAATATCACAAAACCGATAATTATTTACAAAGTATGCTTTGACAAAAATGCAGCCTCTTATTTCTTAGACAGCATCAAATACATACTTACCGAATTATCGATAACATGCCTTTTGTATTTTATAAGCACACTTGTATTAAAAAACATAACTATTCCAGGCTTTGCAATCATGGTTATCCTGGTTACCATTATATATAATGGAATCTTTTGGTTTTTGTATCACAAAACCGATGAATATGATTATCTGAAAAATATTGTATTAAGAAGGTTTAAAAAAGCATGACTCAGGAAATAATTGAACAGATGATGCGGGTGGCTGAGGCTGACCTGTTGGAAATAAACAAATACACCCCAAAGGATATGGTAAAGGATGCGGCAAAAAAAGCCCTTGGCAGGGCAACTTCAAACCGTGATCCCATTTTCTGGCCTGCAGGTCTTTTGATGCTGGGACTTTCAGAGGCTGCCCTTTCTCCATCAGACTCTGCTTCAAAGCTTATCTCGGAACCGGTGAGGGAAAACGCCATAACCATTCTTCGCTCTTATCTGGACAGATGGATAAAGCAGGGCGAAGAAGTTTCCTATGTGGATGATTCGCTGACAGGAGTAGCACTGATAAAGCTTTTTGAAAAAACTGATGAAAAGCGCTATCAGCACGCAGCCGCCAAGATAGCAGCTTTCCTCTCACAGTGTCAAAAGAATCCCGAGGAAAGTATTATTTATAACCCTTCAAAGGGAAATGACCTTATCTACGCTGACGGTGCCGGACAATCTGCGATGTTCCTCTCCTTATATGCAGCAGCTTCCCACAAAAGGACTGCTCTTTCTCTTGCTGCAAAGCAGCTTGTCAATTTCCACCAGAACGGTTTTGATGAAAGGTCAGGACTTCCCTACCATGCCTTTTCTTTATCCGAAGGTAAAAAACTCGGAATCATAGGCTGGGGGCGGGCTGTTGGCTGGCTGATGCTCGGATACTCAGAGATACTCTCAAACATCCAAAAACAGTCCAAAGAAAGTGAAAATCCCATAAGTGACTCTCTGCTTAAACAGACTTCAGACAAGCTCATGTCAGATTTCTACAGCTTAATGAAGACTATTCTCACCTACCAGAGACCTGACGGAGGATTTTCATGGCTTCTTCCTGCAATTGACGGAGAGGCTGATACCTCAGCAACAGCAATGATCGCCTACTCCATGGCCAACTGGCTCAGGAGCGGTGCCTTCCGCACTCATGCAAAAGAGCTGTCCACTGAAATAGAAAAAGCCGTTGTCAGCGCCAGGAATTTTCTCCTTGAGCACACTGAAAACGGCTCTGTAAAACAGTCTTTAAGCGGATGCGAAGACATCGCAGTTCACAGGCAGACCTACGGTCATTATCCATGGGGACAGGGTTCTGCTCTGGCTTTCCTGAGTATTCTTGAATTTTAACCCAGGAATGGCTCGCACTAGACTCGAAAATACCTCGTCAAGTGCTCTGCTCAAACAAGCTCCACTAAGCTCGATGGGACCTTGCTAAGTGGACTTGCATGGCTCGCACTAGACTCGAAAATACCTCGTCAAGTGCTCTGCTCAAACCATGGCAGGTGGTAGTTCATCCGTTGATGTCATGTAAAACTGCTCAACGCGCACACCTGCCGAGAGAGCATAATACCTTAGTGTATGCTTTCCTCCCCGAAGCTTTACATCGATAAGAGGAACCCATCGCCATATGTTCTCTGCAGAAAATCTCCAGACAGATTGTCCTCCGTAGAGATCTCTCTCAGAGTATATCTTATCGTCTACACCTATCGTAAAGTGGGCTTTATCTGCATCCCACATAAGAAGCTTTCCCCATATTCTATAGGTACCGCCTCTGGTTTCCACATTATAGTGAAGCGAAGGTGCCTTCTTTATGGCACTCATGCCTCCCCAGGTTGTTCCATTGTATCTTTCAAGAGCCTTTTCATCCCTTATGTACATGGCAAGACCTGTCTCACCGTGTGAAGGAGCATTACAATAATCCCAGCCCTCTCCTTCCGTGTAGGCCATCCTCGATTCAGCAAGTGCAGATGCAGCCTCTATGAATATTCTTCCATCCTTTTCCACAGATATGTGTTCACCCTGACCGACTATCTCTGTCGCTGCCATAGGAGAACCATAGTGTGATAAGAACTCCATGTGCTCGCCAATCTCAAGGCAATTACCCTTTTGCTTTCTAAAGGCATAATATACGGGTCTTGGTGGAAGCTCATAAGCTTCTTTTCCGTAGAAATCCCAGCTGAACCCTGCAGCATCAAAGCTTAACGGAAGTCTCAAATCTCCGCCTCTTATACCAAGAGTGTTCTCCTGCCTCTCTCTTGTATATATAACAAATCTGGAAAAGGAGAAGTACTTATCAACTGCATGGAAAATAATCCTGTGGGATCCGGGTTTAATGTTTGGAAGACGAAGATAAAGCTTATCCACATTATTCCTTACATTATTCTTCCACTCGCCCTTATAGGCATCATTGGCCTCAGTCTCAATAACCTCTACGGGATTCTCATCAACTGAAACTCCAATTCTTATCCTTCCCTTGGAATTAAGCGAAGGGAATCTGTGAAGCTCTAATAAAAATGCTCCTGAGCTTGTAACAGTAACCTCATAGGTAAGAGTTGCACCTTCTGTCCTTGCTTCAACAAGTGAGCCCCTCTGTCTTCCAAGGTTTGGAATGCGTACCCAGGCACCTGATAAATCTCTTACCATGTCCGCCTCGATCCTCAGCATTCCGTCATCCTCCATATGCGGAGGAAATACTATATTGCCCTGTCCAAGAAGAGTGATTCCCCTAAAGAGCTTTGCTTCAACAGGAATGATATGACTTTCCCCTGTCATAAGCGCCATAACATGGATTGAATCCTTTATGGAAACAACGGGATCATCTGTTTTAACCTCACCCTTTTTTGTCAAAAGCTCTGTCAGATCCGAAACCTGATTCCAGTCAACCTCAAGAAGTAATCTTTCTTCCCCGCTTATCCTGATATCGCCGTGTCCTTCAAAGCCAACCATGCTCTCATCTGTTATTCTGAGCCAGGATGGCAGATCAACCGTCACAACAATTTCATTTTCACCTGCATTTGCAATCTCAAACCATTTTTCAACAGGTTTAACAAAAGTCAGAGCATTTTCCTCATTCTGACAGGTCACTATAAGATGATCCTCTGATTTTCTTATAGGCGGCTTACATGCAGGATGCATTGCTGTTCTCGGCGGAGGGAAATCCTCAGGCGTCATGACGCCATCCCACTTTCCGTCAGCCATAATGTGATTATAGAAATAAAGCATGCTTCGCCTTGCATGATCAAAGGCCAGAGATCTTGTGGTATAGTCCGCGGCACTGTGGGTTTTTCCCTGTCTTATGCAAAGATTACTTCTGTCAGCGTAGTAATACATGGCATAAGTATAGTAAGCTGCATGAATTTTCATAAGAATAAGCTGGAAAAATGCATCCTTCTCATTGTCCGGCAAAGAATGATAAATCCTGTTCCCGGTCTTAAACATATATTCATATCTGTGGATTCTGCTTACCGCTTCATCGGTATAAGCTGTCTGGGAAAAGGCGTCAGCATCCATCTGTTCAACTTTTCGAACATTGGTAAGCTGATCAAATTCAACCAGCATGGGTGCCAGTTTTTTCCCGTGATGACCACTAAAGGTTTCATCTATCCACTTCGCCAGAAAGTCTATTTCATCCGCACAGATAGTGTCTGCTTTTCCGATATCCCAGGCAAGCTGTGCATAATAGGTCATCTGCTGTTCAAGGGGCTTTATCGCACCGAAATTAGTGACCCAAAGTTTGCGGATACCTTCCTCATAGGCTTTTTTTAACTCATTCCTGGTCTGGGAAAGCGGAATAGAGCACAGGAAAAGATATGATGAACCCGGCGGTGCCCAGTAGGAATTGTGATAATACAACCCGTTTCCACCTGATCTTCTCTTCTCATTTTCATTTGGATAGCGCCTTACATGGCCGTAATTGTCATTTACCCAGATCAGAGTAAAATCATCCGGTATCGTAAGTCCGCCATCATATAGCTCAAGAAGCTCCTTGTAGGGTACAAAAATCTTCATAGGAGTGTAGTCCAAAGTGCTCTCAAGAATCTGCTCCTGTGCCTTTATAACATCTTCAAGCAGCTCTATCTTTGCATTTTTAAGCTCTTCTCCTCTCAACCCCGTAAGTGCTACAGGTTCAAACTCAGTATCATTTATCCCTCTCATTCCAAGGGTGTAGGTTACTTCATAGTCCCTGGTCTGTTCAACTGCTTCCTGCCAGTATTCTATTATTGCGTCACGGCTCTTCTCAGAAGCGGAAAAATCGTAAGGCATTCCGCCATAGCCCTTCTTTTCAAGCCATGGTCTCCACTCCTTATTATTGCTACGCATAAGCATATCACAGTGGGAAGTACCGATAACTATTCCCATCTTGTCCGCAAGCTTCGCATTCTCGGGATTGGCATTGAAGGCGTTGACATGCATGGCAGGCCAAAGATAATTCATCTTAAGACGCAGCATCAGTTCGAATATCTTTTCATAGGTTTTTATACCTATAGTTGTCTCACCCAGATACCTCTGTGCCCAGTGATCCAGCTCTTCCTCATCATTTATGAAAATGCCCCTGTATTCAATGCTCGGATGGTCGGAAATATGATAATCATCAGGAAGTGATATTTCCGTCTTTGGATGGATCGGAACATCTGCCATAAAGTACCAGGGAGACACGCCAAGAACCGATCTGCAGAATTCATAGATTCCGAAAACCGTTCCCCTCCTGTCCGATCCTGCTATAACAAGGCGTCCTCTTCTGTCTCTTATAACGTAAGCCTCTTTTCTGCGCCTCCCATGGGAACTGAAAAGTCCCACAAGATCCTCTTCCTCAAAATCCTGACATACTCCTACCGTACCCACAAGAATCTGCTGTGAATCAGGATCATAGACCTCTGTATTAATTTGAAGTACACGTTTGAAATCGCGTATCAGATTCGATACCGCGAGTTTGACCGCTTCAGATTCGCGCTCACTGATCGTCACCACGACCGATGAGTACTGTCTGATAGTTATACCCATAACTCTCCCCCCATGAGATTTTTGGTTACTATCTGGTTAATTACAAAAATGTTAATTAATATTTTATCAATTTTTTATAATTTTGTGTTATAGCACTTTGCCGAATATTTTCTTTTAAATTGTCTAAAATGACGATTTATTAAAGCCTGGCTGAAACCTGTAAATACTTACTTGTTTTAATTAACATTTTGTAGGACAATAGAAATGGTCGCGTTAATTTCATATTAAGTGGGCGTATATGGAAAATAATATTCTAAATAGATTTATCCAAATCTTATCAGACACAGACAATACTATCGAGGCTGCGGAAGAAGCCTTTGATTTGCTTGCGCCATCCTTTAATATTTCACAGATTATCCTGGATTTAAATATACCTGAAACAAGACAGACCCCCACCGGTGAAGTCAGGCATATAACTGTCTACACAGGCGATATAGCTAATGATTCAGGTGCTGAGATCGTGTGGCTGGAGGAGTCACAACGGACCTTTGAAAACGGTATGATCTCCATCCATGTATACGCTCCCATCGAAACGAACTGGACTGCAGATGAGAGACAATTACTGCTCTCAGCCATCCGCATTTTCCTTATTCACATGGGCAGATTCCGCCTGGAGGAGCTTGTTCAGAAGAGTGCTCTTACACAGTATCTTACAGGTCTTCCCAATTCAGGAGGCTTTATTTCCTTTGCCACAAGGAAGATGATCTCCGGTGATATTAATAGATTTAACTCCTATTATTTTAATTTAAAAGGATTTGGTCTTATAAACAGACGCTTTGGCAATGAAGAAACAGACAATATCATCAGAAGATATGCCAGGGCCTTATTGGAATTCTGTAACGATGATGAAATTATCGGTCACCTTGGAGGTGATAATTTTGTGGCGCTTATCCGCAAAGAGCGCACGGGAGATTTCCTTGCTCTTTTGCAGAAAACCGAAGTTTTCGGTATCCGTAACGGTGAAAAGATTCCTGTTTATATAAGTGCAGTTGCGGGTGTTTACGATATAGATGATTCATTAAAGAATCCAGGTCAGACCATCGGAAGAAGCTCTATCGCCTGCAGTGTTGCAAGGTCACTTTCAAATGAGCCCTTCCTGTTCGTCACAAAGGAAATGAGCACCAAGGTTTATCGTGAAAAACAGATAGAAGACAGCTTTGAGGATGGACTATCCAACAACGAATTCAAAGTTTTCTACCAGCCTAAGGTTGACACTAAAACCAATACCCTTATTGGCGCCGAAGCCCTTTCCCGCTGGTTTTATCATGGAGAATACGTTTACCCTGCTGAATTTGTTCCGGTTCTGGAAAGGAACAGTTACTCCATAGGTCTCGATATATATGTAATGGAAGAGGTCTGCAGTACTATCCGCCAATGGATAGATAAAGGTCTGGATCCTGTTCCGGTATCGGTCAATTTCTCAAGAAGTGATCTTTCTGATGACAGGCTCGCAGATCAGATACTGGCCATTACCCAGAAATATAATATCGACCTTGACTATATACAGATTGAAGTCACTGAAACAGCTACCCAGAAGGAGAAAGGTCTTATTACCGATTTCCTTAACAAGCTAAACGGCATGCACATTGCCAGCTCCATCGATGACTTTGGTACAGGTTATTCCTCGCTGGGAATTTTAAGGGATCTTCCTGTATCCACCATAAAGATCGACAAGTCCTTCATCGATAATGAAATTTTGACAACCAGGGATGAAATCGTCCTTAAGAACATTATTAATATGGCAAAGGAGCTCGATATCGAGGTCATCACAGAAGGTGTGGAAAGACCTGATCAGATAGCGCTTCTTCAGCGGGTAGGCTGCGACCATGTGCAGGGCTTTTTCTATGATAAACCACTCAGCCTTGAGGAATTTGAAGAACGCCTAAAAAACAAAATATATCCGGTATAAAAAAGATTTATAAAGCAAAAAACGTCTTTCTCCAAACGAGAAAGGCGTTTTTCACATAAGACCTACCGTGTCCATTATTCACAGACTATATATAATGTCCTGATAATTAACTATAGTGCTGCAAAAAGTATTGAGATCACTATCTGCAATATTACAAATCTGATAACTACCTGAGTGTCTGACCATTCCAGATTTTTCCTCATATGATCATGGATTGGTGTTCTCAGGTTAGTCATAACATGCAATTTCAAGAATCTTATAAGCGAAATCTTTAAAAGTCCCAGCCCACCATCAATAATAAGAACCAGAGACAACATCAGGTATGCAAAAGGGTGTCCTGATTTCATGGCAATTAGAGCTATAAAGAATCCCAATGCTCTTGAACCGGCATCTCCCATAAGCATGGAGCTTGGAGAGCAGTTAAAGTAAAGGTATGCCAGAAGTACTGCTGAAAAAAGCTGTCCTGCAGTAGCCATACTTCCGAGAGGTTCAGAGAACATTATTGCAAATGACATTATGGTTACAATTACAAGGGATCCACATAATCCATCCACACCATCAGAACAGTTGGTAACATTGATCGCAACCCAGATAAGAATGACTCCCAGTATGAAATACACAGGGTATGGCAATTTAAGCTCAAATGCAAGAAATTGAATCGTGCTGTCGTTATGAGCTAAAAATGTAGCCATGGTAGCAACTGATATAACAAAATCTATAAGACCCTTTTTATACTCGTTCCAGGGTTTATCAGACGCATCATCAAGATATCCGCTCAGCATTATAAGAAACAGCAGTCCCAAATATATAATCAGTTCAAAGGATAACGGCAAAAACAGTATTGATGCCAGAATAAAGTCGATAACAAAGACTATTCCCACGCCTCTAAGCTTACCCTTTGAAAGGGCTCCGTTCACTGCAAATGCTCTCCCCTGGTCCTGGGGCAAAAAAGAAAATCGCATATTTAATGAGATAAATGTAATCACATATGCGACTATCATTCCTATTGCAGCTGCCTGAAACTGCGTAAATCTGCTAATCAGTAGTTCATATAACATTTCTATTCTTCACTCCTCTGTTTCCTTATTAGCTTAATTTTATTCTGATATTTGCACATTCATGTTATAATTTCTTAGACTCATAAAGTATTTTAGAGTTATCAAAATAATATGAAGTGCGGGCAAAACTATAATCCCGACATCATTATATTAACGAAGGTAGGAAAGAATGGCAACTGTTTCTAAATTCCCGGATATCATAAAGAACTATATGAATCCGTATATTCATTCAACCATTAAGGATGGCTTATATCGCTTGAATATCGCGGCAACCCGTAAAATTTCACTGGTTTTCTCTATAATAGAATTTTTTATTTTGCTTTATTATATTTTTTTCAACAGGATCATACTGTCTTCAAAGGGAGTACTGCCCTCTACACTGCTTGCAATAACAGTGAGCATCACAACTTTTCTTATTTGTGATCACGGGCTTAAATCTTCAAACCGCCCTTACAAGGCATATCGTTTTGTCTGCATCGCTTATTTTATCCTGCTTATAGTCTTTGGCATGTTCGTATCATACTTTAACTATACCAGAGGACATCAGATATTTACTTTCTTTTCAACAATAGTCTGTCTTGTTAATTTTATATTGCTGCCGCCTGCCCTCAGTTCAGTAGTGATAGGTGGCTCATACATTATTTTTTACCTTTTTCTCTATTCCTATGATCATGCATTGCAGGTAAATCTTTTTAATTACTCTCTGTTTGCCATGCTGACCATTATCGGATCATATAACAAATACAGAATGCAGGCCACAGAGCTTGAAAGAATCCATCGAATAGAGCGAATGAATGACATGCTTCAGAACGTTCCAGTGCATGACAATGTCACTGACATGAAAAACCGCTACGCCCTTCGAGACGATTTCAATTCATATCAGAATCATCACATTATTGTTGTTATGCTTGATCTTGAAGATTTTAAGAGCATCAATGCCGAGCATGGTCAAAAAGCCGGTGATTTGATACTTAAGCAGGTGGGTGAATGCATAAAAACCCATCTCACAGACAGTCATTCCTACAGATATGGTTCAGATTCATTCCTTATAATTCTTCAGGACATTGAGCTGAGTGATGCACTTCAGCGTCTTTCTATCTGGGAGAGAAACATGGCGACCTTAAGCGTACCGGATATTGATCAGCAGATTCATTACACCAGTGGTTACTCCCATGGAACACCAAGGGATGAGGATGAACTCAGAATGCTGATAGAAGCAGCTGACCGCAAGCGAAGAGACTTTTCATGACCATATTGGATAATGCTGCCTTTTGCCCAAAAATTGTCATTTTTGAAAATATGCTTTTTCAAATACTTCTTTTCTGTTAAAATAATGAAGGTGTGTCTTAAAACACATTTTAAGGAGGATTATGTTATGAAATTTAATAAACGAATTGTAAGCGTCGTGCTCACAGCAATGATGCTCACATCTGCCGTAGGATGTAGTAAGTCCGAGACACCTGCAGAAGATTCATCAGAAGGACTCTCCTGGGAATCCATTCAGGAGGAGGAACCTGCAGAGGAGACTGTTGAAGAAGCTCCTGTTGAAGAGACTGAACCTGAACCGGAAATTGTTACAGCAGAGATTCCTGCCGGTATGTATAGAAGTGAGCTCACAGGTGAACCTATCAGCGAGTCACTTAAGGATCAGCGTCCTATCGCTGCAATGGTTGATAACGAATCAATCGCACTTCCTCATTTTGGTATTTCAGAGTGTGATGTAGTATACGAAATGATGAACAGTACACAGAACGGACGTATCACCCGTCTCATGTGCCTTATGAAGGATTGGGGTTCAATCAAGCAGCTTGGTTCTATCAGAAGTACAAGACCTACAAACATCATCCTTTCAGCAGAATGGAATGCTGTACTTTGTCATGATGGTGGTCCCAAGGTTCATATCGATCCCTATCTTGCCAAGGAATGGGGTAACAACCACTTCTCAGGTACATTCTCCCGTGTAGATAACGGTAAGAAGAGAGAATATACAGAGTACATCCTTGCAGGCGATCTTGAGAATAACTTCTCAGGCAGCAATTTCTCAACAACATATAATGAATTCACTCCCGACGGAGTTAAGGATGCTCACTTCAACTTTACTCCCTGGGGTAATGAGATAAGCCTTGAGAACAAAGGCTATGCTAAATGCATCGATGCTAACACTATAGATATCATTCCTTTTGAGCACAACAGCTCAAAGCTCGTATACAATCCTGATACCAAGGAATATGAGTATTATGATTATGGTAACCCTCACAAGGATGGCGAAGACGGTGCTGTTCTTTCCTTCAAGAATGTAATTCTTCAGAAGTGCACCTTCAATCAGCTTGATGATCATGGTTATCTTATCTACAACTGTATTGATATCAACCAGCCCGGTTACTACTGCACAAACGGTAAGGCAACAGATATTGTTTGGACAAAGACCGGTGAGCTTGTAAAGACACAGTTCTTTGATTCACAGGCTAACGAGCTTGAGATCAACAATGGTAAAACCTATATCGCACTTGTTCCTGCAGATACATGGGATCAGCTGGTAATTGAATAATAGAATGTTTAAGGCGTCGCGAAATGCGGCGCCTTTTATCTTCTCATCTATAAACAAATTCATTCCTGTCTTATTCTATCAGTGTTTTGAATGTCTCAGCCGGAACAGGTCTTGAGAAGAAAAATCCCTGTATCATCTCACACCCGATAGCCTTCAGATACTCATATTGTTCCTCAGTCTCAACACCTTCTACAACTATTGGCATATCCAGCTTTTTGGTCATTTCAACAATAGTGTTTATAACTACCTTTCCCTTTTCAGATGAGCCTATTCCGTCCATGAATTTCATATCTGCCTTCAATATATCAACATGTGCATTTTTGAAGGTATTAAAGCTGGAATAACCGCTTCCGAAATCATCCATAAGTATTCTAAAACCAACCTCTTTAAGTAAGTCCACTGTATTGAAAAACTTCTGATTTTCCGCCACAAATGCGCTTTCCGTAATCTCAAGCTTAAGATCATTGGGAGACAGGTGATACTTCTTAATCAAATCAAGAATGATCTCATACAGGTTTTCCATCTGCAGATCTCTTCTTGATATATTTACAGATACCGGCGGTACAAGGATGCCCTCCTTTCTCCACTCAGCAATCTGCATGCATACAGTTTCCCAAATATAGATATCAAGTTTGTTGATAAAGCCATTCCTCTCGAACAGTGGTATGAAATCACCCGGACTTATAAGTCCGTAGTTTTTATCCTTCCATCTTACAAGAGCCTCCGCACTGCATATTTTCTTCGTCTTTGCATCATAGATAGGCTGAAAGTACGGTATAAAGCTCTTATCGTTAATGGCTTTATCACAGTTATGAAGCATATATGCCTGCATTTCAAACGCATGATTTAATGTATTATCAAATACTTTCTCATGCTTATCATATTCGTATCTTATGGCGTTCATGGCGAACTTAGCCCTGTCGCACATAAGCTGCGGATTCATTTTCCTGTCAGTTACTGGATATACCCCTGAATACAGTGACAACGTATAATCTATCTGTTCTCCAGGATACATTTCATCAAGCGACAGGCTCCCCTGAAGCATCCAATATGATCCATTTGGGAACAGACCTGCGAAGTTGTCCTCACCCAGGTATGCAAGCTCCACCTCCCATGAAAACTTCCTGCGCATTTCAGCAGCTACGCGCTTCAAGATATCATCACCACGCTCAAATCCGAATCTCTCATTAACATCCTGAAAATCCCTTATATCCAGAAGACAAAGCTGATAATCAGTATTAGGATTCAGTAAAAGATCCTCTTCCACTGCCCTGAAAAATGCCTTTTGGTTATATAATCCAGTTTTGGGATCGGTAGGGTTATCAACAAGATAAAGCATAACCAGATTAAATGTAACAGCTGCAGCAAATGCTGACCCCATATACTTAAAATCAATGATCCAGTTGTTCATTATAAGCATGAAAAAAACTACCATCACCATAGCAGAGATAACAGATGCAGCCACTTTTCCAAGTCGTTTTAGGTGTCTCCATGCCAGATAAATAGTAACCAGCACATATATGGCACTAAGAGCAGTTGACAAAACTATAAATACTATCCTCTCCGGTGTGACTAATCCCTTTACATCACTAAAATACGCAATATGATTAATAGGATTAAGAATCAGAAGATAAATCAATTGAAGAGCATAGGGAAGGATTGACAATAGCGGTGCCTTTTCCCAGTACCTTGCAAGGCCTATGGTTATCTTAAGACCGCAAAGAAGATAGGTATTTAAAGCAATTATCAGCATGGTCTCACTGGCAACATACGAAATATCGCTTCTAAATCCTATGTATTCTTCATATAATTCCAACGCCCAAATAAGAATTATGTATGCAATTGTGACATCAATTTCAAGATCAATCCATATCGTGCCTACTGTGCGGCTAATACTTCTTGCCCTTATTGCTAGTATGCCGATTGCTATGATCCCTAAACTAAGCAGTGTGATCATATACTAACTCCCAACTTATTAATGATTATACATAAAAATAACTTAAGAACGGTGGACCTCCCTTTTTTTTCAGATATTCTTTATATCATTTTTACAAAATATCGAATTTTTGAAGAAATATCATTTTCTGTTTTTTTCCTGATTACAGCAGTATTTATTATATTTTTCTAAAATGTATAAAACATATCCCAGGCATAATGCGTTTCTTAATCTAATCATGTTATATTCAAATTAACTATTGGAAATTATCCTTATTGTGCTTTGGAGATAATTATGTCAGAAACAAAAAAAGTCATAGTCAGTTTAAATAACGTCTCCAGAGAATTCGGTTCCGGTGACGGAAAACTTGAAGCATTAAAAAATATCTCTTTAGAAATATATGAGAATGAATTTGTTGTCATACTGGGCGAAAGTGGCTGCGGAAAGACCACTATTCTAAACATAATCGGAGGTATGGATCATCTGACAACCGGAGAGCTGAAAATCGAAGGCATAGATTATTCTCATCCTACAAACAAAGAGCTTACCGAATATCGAAGGCACTATATAGGCTTTGTTTTTCAGGATTATCATCTCATGCCCAACCTTAC
The DNA here is from genome assembly GCF_000424385.1 of Butyrivibrio sp. LC3010. GTDB lineage: Bacteria > Bacillota > Clostridia > Lachnospirales > Lachnospiraceae > Butyrivibrio. The sequence goes on from NZ_AUJU01000003.1 coordinate 72,810, forward strand.
TGCAAAGGAAAATGTCGAATTCATATCCGTTCTATCTGAAAACTCAATGTCACCGGATGAGGCAATTCGTGTGGTAGGTCTTTCTGAGAGGGCAGGTAACTATCCTGCACAGTTAAGCGGTGGTCAGCAGCAGCGTGTGTCAATAGCGCGTGCCATCTGCAAACACCCAAAACTGATTCTCGCTGATGAACCAACAGCAGCACTTGATTACTCCACAAGCATTGAAGTACTGTCCGTTTTTGAACGCATTGTAAGAGAAGAAGGCACTACAGTTGTAATGGTTACACACAACAACGAAATAGCAAAAATGGCTGACAGAATCTTTAAGATAAAAGACGGTCAGCTTGACTCTATTGTGATTAACGATGTTCCTGCCAGCGCAAACAGCCTTACCTGGTAATTTATGCCTATGAAAAAGATACATCTTACAGATTCACTACGAAATATAAGAAAACAACTTGTAGCCTGGTTTTCCATCATCGTTGTAGCATCCTTTGCTACAGCGGCTTATTTAGGTCTTACGTATTCTTCTTTCGGGCTAAAAAGTGCAGCAGAAACTGTTTATACCCAGACAAATTTCAGGGATATACAGATTTCTTCAAATTGCATGCTCTCTGAGTCTGACCTGTCTGAAATTGATGCAATTGATGGAATCACAACCGTTGAAGGAAGACTTCGCTCCTTTGCAAAGCTTAAGACAGATGAGAGCACAACGTCCATTACAGCGGCATCTATACCTGAAAAAATCGGAATTCCCACCATATCCTTGGGAAAACTTCCACAAAAATCCAATGAATGCATAATAGAAGAAATTCTTTCCCAAAAGCTTTCCATTAATGTCGGAGATACCATACAGATAAAAGATCAGTATGATGAGGATCCACCTGAGCTGAATGAAAACTCTTTTCTTGTCACAGGAACTTTTACCCACGCAGAGCATCTGACCTATGACCTTGATGAGTCCTACTGCGTTCTCGTCCCAATAGATGCCTTTGATAGCTCCAAATTTGATAACTGTTACAGTTATGCTGAAGTCATTTTTGATAAACCATCAGGAGTGTCTTATTTTAGTGATGTTTATTTTAATCTTGCAGATGAATATATAGATAAAATAGAAGCTCTGGGGGAAAAGCTCGCACCTGTACGCTATAACAACTATGTAAGCTTCATGAATGACCAGCTAAAGGACAGCGAAAAAGAATTATCTGACGCTTCTTCCGACCTGGAGCTTGCCGGAAGAATGGTCTCTTCACTTAACGGTAAAACAGGTGAAGTCATGGCAGACCTGGGCAATATGCTATCTGTAATCATCAGCAAGGACCCTGTAGAATATAAAACCGCCGATGAACAGATTTCCGATTATGAAAAGGGCGTTAAGGAATATGATCATGCCGTAGACCGTGTTGAGGACACCCGTGAGAATCATAATAAAACCGTAGCAAAGGGAGAAGGAATCTGGTATGTATTTAACAGGAATGCCAACCCATCCTTCACCTATACCAAAAACAACTTCGAAAATCTTAGAAACCTGAATATGACCTTCTCCATACTGTTTGTTCTGATTTCCGTAATGGTTGTATTTGTATCCCTTTCGAGGATGGTTTTTGAACAACGTTCTATCATCGGTATATCAAAAGCCCTGGGGATGCATAGTAGCGAAATATTCGCAAAATATCTGATCTTTGGTCTTTCAGCTGCTATGATTGGAGCTTTTCTTGGCATACTTCTTTCGCTTTATATTATTGAACCTGTTATAGCCCTTGGCTATGGTGACCACTTCTTTTTCGGGCGATTTAAATTAGTTGTTGAAATAACTCCTACAATAGTCACCATAATCATAGCTCTGATTGTTGCCATACTTGCCATATACTTTTCATGCGGTTCACTTATGCAGGATTCTGCCCAAAAACTTCTTTCTGAACGCGTTCCTAAAGGACATTTGAAAGCACTTGAAAAGTCTCCTTTTCTAAGAATGCTCCCTCTTTACAGCAGAATTATACTGCTCAATATGCGCTCTGATATAATCCGTGTCATTGTCACAATACTTAGCGTAGCAGGATGCTGTTCTCTTACCCTTATTGGTCTTACACTTCGCGCATCAATAAACGGTTCCCTTGAGAGACAGGTCAACGATTATACGGGATATGATGCCAAGATAACCATAAACACATCTGTATCTAAGGATGTCACACAGAAAGTCTCAACGCTTCTTGATAAAAATGGCATTTCCTATCTTTTGTTTTTGGATAAACAGGGGAGTGTTCAAATTGACGATACTACAGAATATATAGAGTTTCTATTATCAGATGACCTGAATCTCCTATCCTACTATCATCCGATCATTGATCACTATACAAACCGTGATTTGCTGTCAATGACAGCTACAGATAAGGCTCCGGATCCAAATAACGGACTTCTGATAACTACCAAGATGTCTGAAATATATAACCTTGCACCGGGGGATAGTATCTATGTTCTTGATGATCTGGGTTATAAACACAGTGCCGTAATAAGCGGAGTAATAAATAATTACCTTGGAAGATACATAATATCGACAAAATCCTACTATGAGCAGATCGTTAATACGAATTATAATGACAGCACTTTCTTCATAACCTTTAGTGATAAGGCAAAAGAAAACGAGCTGATAGATGAATTATCAAACATTTCCGGATTTGAGGCTTATACTCCGGCTTCTGAAGAGGTAGAAACTCTTCAAAATGTAATTATTGTTCTTAATCTTATTGTTGTTCTCCTGATCGTACTCTCAGGTATCATGGCCTTCTTTGTCATCCTGGGACTCGCAAACATGTACCTGGTATCTAAAAAGGGCGAACTGACAATAATGAGAATTAATGGCTATACGGTACGTGAAACCATCGTTTATGCCATACGTGAAGTAGTATTTACCACTTCTGCAGGTATTATACTTGGGATAATTCTTGGATGTATCATGGCACTTTACATTTTGCGTACCATGGAACAGTTACATTATATGTTCCTTCGCACACCGGATATTCCTTCATGTATTATCTCATTCATTATTACCACCATATTTTCTGTAAGCATTTATTCTATTGCCATGAGTAAGATAAAAGATTTATCGCTGAATGACTTCTAAAATCTCCCTGGCTAGTGCTCTCTTTTAGATAAGAATTTCCTTTATGAATCGAGTAGGAGGGAGTGATTAGCTCCCGTCCTCTCACAGCACTTATCCCGACTTTCGAGTTATCTTGAAATATGATATTTTTTCTTTTGTCCTCGGTGCTTTCTGAGTGAAATTTCAAGATAACTTATGTACCTTTAGTAGTGGAACTGCCATTAGATCTACTACAGGAGGTGCATATGGGAATGTATTTATCTGAACTAATTGAACAGGCAAATAAATGCTTGGAGAACATTGGGCTATCATCAGGAACCATAGATGATTACCAGTGTTCTGCATTTCGACCGATTGAAAGAAGACTTGGTAACTCTTTCATCACTGATTCGAGTATTATTCAAGAGCAGGAAACACACTTTTTATGTTTATTCGATAGCGAAGCTATCAGCAGACAAACCTTGAACTGGAGAATCCGTGGAATTCGTATTCTTGTAGAAGTCTTTGATACTGGCTGCTTCGATTGGAAAGTCTTTAGCAAAAAGAAGCTCATTTCCATCCCTAAAGCTTATGAGGACCTTCTCGAACGCTTTATTGAAAAACAAACTTGTAGCGATAAAAGGAAAGCATGTAAACGATCTATATGTCGGAGATTTCTGAATTATTTATCTGACGAAGGGATTATAGAAGTCTCGTCTATCCTTCCTCAGCATGTAAGTGGCTTCATTATTGAAATTTCAAAAGACCGTCCAAAAAGTATGGATGATGTCATCAGCTCCCTTAAAGGTTTTTTTCAGTTTCTATGCGGGTGTGGCATGTATGACAGCAACCACTGGTTACTGCTTTCTGCTCCAAGAAGTAGGGATTATCGGGTTCGTGACTGTGTAACAATCGATGAAGTGATTGACCTGCTTGAGAGCATCCCTCGTGATACACCTTGCGGAAAAAGGGATTTTGCAGCAATGTCCCTCGCAGCTGTCAGCGGTTTGCGTGCTGGAGATATTGCCGCACTGGAGTTTGGTGATGTTGATTGGAAGCGATGTGAAATCCGAATAATACAGGGAAAAACTTCAGAGCCCCTAATTCTGCCTATATCAAAAAGTATGTTGAATGCCCTGGCAGACTACATCTTGAATGGACGTCCGAAAACAGATGACAAACACATTTTTGTACGCCATTGTGCACCGTTTTGTCGTTATCATGATGGAGTGTCTATTGCATGTATCTTCCGCAAATACCTGAAAAAAGCAGGCATAAAGCATACAGTTGGTGACGGGAAGACTTTGCATGGTATGCGTCGCGGTCTTGGGACCGGCATGGCAGTTAATGGAGTATCTGTTGATCTTGTTGCTCAGGTCCTTGGTCATAATGGAACAAAGGCTACAAAGCAATACATTTCCGCAGACATGGAGAGGCTTCGTGAGTGTGCTCTCAGCCTTAAATCATTGGGAGGTGATCTGCGATGAACATCTCCAATTGCATCAATGGAATGCTTGAATACAAAGAAAGCCTTGGCTTTTCTAAGGATACATATGAGTATTTCCTCAAGGATTTTTGTAAATATTTCATAGAGAACGGTTATTCACAGTTCACAGAAGAAACTGTTTCCACATGGTGCATTAGAAGGCCAACCGAATCGCCAGAAGGCTTTCGTCGGAGGATCACACCGTTACGCGAATTCTCCAAATATTTATGTGCCATAGGTGAAACGGAGTATGTGATACCGACATCTATTTTACCGATTACGCATAGGGAAATGCCATATATTATCACAGATCAGGAACTACGGAATCTTTTTGCAGAATGTGACAGAGAGCCATTCTGTAAGCAGAGCCCCTGCCGCCATCTGATTATCCCTGTGATTTTCCGGTTGATATATTGCTGCGGTTTACGTCCTAATGAGGGACGCGAATTATTGCGAGATGATTTCAATGAGGTAGAAGGTACTCTTTTCATAAGAAAGAATAAATCTCACAAAGAAAGGCGTATTCCTCTTTCTGATGATGTCGCTGCTATGTGTCGAAACTACCTGCACGATAGCCGTAAAGTAATTCCGAATACTGAGTACATGTTTCCGTCCCCGGACGGGGGCAGCTATGAACGCAAATGGCTTTCTGAAACATTTCGCCGCCTGTGGAATGCATCAAACCCTGACAGCCCAGCAAAAAAAATCCGTGTTTATCTTCTCCGACACAGATTTGCTACTGCTGTATTTACGAAATGGCTTAATGAAAACGCAGATCTCTACGCGAAAGTACCATACCTAAGTGCTTACATGGGACATACCAAGTTTGAGGATACTGCATACTATATTCATCTATTACCCGAGAAGCTCTTATCATCTTCGGCAGTGGACTGGTCAAAGTTCAGCAGCCTGATTCCGGAGGTGAAAGACGATGACGAATAATGCACTGTACTTTTATCGGAAAATACGGGATTATTTGAACATATATCTTCCAAACCAGAGAGGAGCGAGCCCGAATACTATAAAAGCATACAGAGAAGCCCTCAATGCGTTTATTGATTATAACGTTTCTCTTGAAAATCCCTTGAAACAGATTTCCTTCAGTTGCATTTCCAAAGATGCTGTAGAAAGCTTCCTGGATTGGCTGGAAAAAGGCAAGGGTTATAGTATCAGCAGCAGAAATCAGAGGTTGGCTGCAATTAAATCTTTTATGAAATATGCATCAGAACGAGATAAAACACTCATGGCTCTGAATCTCGAAATAGCGGATATCACAAAGAAGAAAAATACCGTTCCTCATGAGATTGAGTTTTTTAGCGAATCTGCTTTATCAATAATACTTGAACAACCTGACCAGAACAAGCGTAATGGACAGCGTGACCTGGTTTTTCTTATCCTTTTGTATGATACAGGTGCCAGAGTGCAAGAAATCCTTGACCTTCAGCTGCGGGATATCCATTTGGATGGTAATAGTCCTTTTGTTAGCGTGACAGGAAAAGGACGGAAAATGAGGACAATTCCAATCATGGAAAAGACTCGAGACCATCTGATAAAGTATTGTCGAAAGTTCCATCCATCTGATCAACCGGATGATTATCTGTTTTATACTGATCGTAAAGGAATACGATCACAAATGTCAGCGGATAATGTAGGTAAGTTTATTGCAAAATACGGCAGACAGGGTCATTTGAAATCAACAGAAGTTCCGGAACATCTGTATCCGCATATGTTTCGGCATTCGCGTGCAATGCACCTTTATCGGAATGGAATGCCATTGCCTTTAGTGGCAGAATGGCTTGGTCATTCCAAAATGGATACCACGCGACAGTATTATGCAAATGCAGACACAACAATGAAGCAAGAGGCTATTGAAAAAGCAACATCAAAACTCAACCCACTAATAAATGGTGAATTAGATATTGATTGGGAAGATGATGAAGAGCTTCTGAAGAAACTTTATGGTTTGAAGTAAAAAAGTTATCCCGACTTTCATCAGGCAAACTCCAAGAAGACAGTATATCTGACAGTAAGTTTCAGGATAATCAGGAAGTCGGGATAAGTGCTGTTATCCTGAATTCAGGATAACAGCACCGTACGTACCGTTCGGTATACGGCGCTTTCAATAGTTGACGTGCACGGACTGATAGGCTGTGGCTAAATCATAAAAGCCACTGTTTATCAGTCTTTCTTTTGTCATCGCCATGTTGACTGCGACTGTATGTGTGGTAAACCAATATCCACGCCGACTGTTTCCAGCCATGTACGCCAAGTCCTCGGGTACACCCATCTTAATCAGATTTCGCACCTTTGTCTTGGGCTTCTTCCATTGTTTCCATATACACATACGGATTCTGTGATAGAGCCATCCATTGATCTCGTCGATGTTATTCTTCATGCTTGCTATGCCGTAATAGTTAAGCCACCCTCTCGCATATACCTTGATTTTCCCAAGACTCGGTTTGATGGACTGTACAGACTTACGGGAAGATAAATCTTTCAGTTTTGACTTGAACTTCTTCCATGACTTTGGATGAACCCTGACGAAAACGCCACTTCCGTTCCTTCCCAATGCAAAGCCAAGGAATTTAAAATTTCGGATTGCAAACGCGCTTACAGTACGGCTTTTCTCTCGATTAACCGTTAGCTTCAGTTTGTCTTCGAGATATTTCGTACTGCTTTCCAAGAGTCTCTCTGATGCTCTTTTGCTTTTCGCTAGAAGAACGATATCATCTGCATATCTTATGCAGGGCACACCTCTTTTCAGAAACTCTTGGTCAAACTCATTGAGGTAGATATTCGCAAGAAGCGGAGATAGATTTCCACCTTATGTCTAGTTTTGTGTTATGCATAGTTAGTGCTCCTCAGCGCAGAATTCATATGGTTTAAGCGCTATATTACTCGGCATAATTCAATATCCCTATCCTTTTAGTATGCAGTATATACTTTTTGATTATCAGACTTATAAACGCAGTGTTTATCCGCTATTCTGTAATCACCAAAAGATGAAAGGAGGCTTCGATATGACTCTAACAGTGATTACAGATGGATTACTATCATTACTTGAAAAGAATAATTACAATCCTGCGACCATCAGGTTTTATAAACGAGAATGGTCAAAGATCAGCCGCTTTATCCTCTCCGAGTACGGAGACGAAGAATTCGACATGGAACGCGGCATGGCGTACCTTGAAAAGACCTATAACCTTGTAACCAAATATAACGATGGCACATTGTCCCAGCAACGGGTGCAGCTTTTAAGAGTGGTCCATATGTTGGAGGATTATCGTCTCCATCAGGTGCTTACTCAGCGATTCTATGCAGCTAAGAATCCGATTAAGCTTAATGAATACTTTTCTGGAATTCACGACAAGTATGTTGAGTTTTTGAACTCTCCTGAGATTTCAAAAAGCACACACAAACACTATAAGCGCATTTCATTAGTTTTCATGGATTACCTTACTCAAAAAAGTGTGTCTGATATCAATGAACTGGATATGGAATTATGCAATGGCTATATCAAAACTTTGGCAGGTTTCAGTTTCAAAACCATTGAACAGGATATATGCGGGCTCAGACATTTTCTTCGATATCTCAAGGATTCAGGCATTTTTGAGAACTCCTTTGCTGATAAGATTCACGTACCACTCGTATCAAAGACTTCTCACATTCCATCCGCATGGAAGCCTGAAGAATTGAAAAAACTGTTGGCTGCTGTGGATCGTAACAGTCCTATCGGGAAACGGGACTATGCCATGATGGTTCTTGCTTGTGTAATGGGATTAAGAATCAGTGATATCAAAGCATTGCGTTTTTCCAACTTTGACTGGAATAACAAAGTCTTGGCTATTGTTCAGCATAAAACCAAAAAATCACTGACACTTCCTCTTCCGGACCAGGTAGGCTGGGCTGTTATTGATTACATCAAAAACGGACGACCTGATTATGACGGTTCTGATTACGTGTTTCTAAAGCATATGCCTCCATTCAATTCGTTTTCTGATAGCGACCATTTGCAGCAACGTATCATATACCACATGCAGAAAGCTGGCATACGCAGGGACAAGGACAGACACTCCGGTTTTCATTCTTTAAGACAATCCGCAGCATCAATTATGCTGGAAATGGAAACTCCGCTACCTGTAATCACTACTGTATTAGGGCATTCAGACATGGATATAACCGCTGTGTATTTAAAAACTGATATACAAAAGCTTGCTGAATGTGTCCTACCTCCTGAGGATTTTGCCCATGAGTGAATATACCTTTAAAAGCGTGTTTGCTGATGATATAAAGGAATTCATTTCATTAAAAAGAGCACTTGGGTTCAAATACGTTAGTGAGCAGGGAATGCTACAGCGCATAGATACATATTTTGCAGATAACAATGTACCTGTCCGGGAAATCACAAAGGAAATCTCTGATGGGTGGTGCAGGAAGCGAAGTCATGAGACATTAACAAATCAGTCCAACAGAATAAGTGTTATGCGTGTTTTTGCAAAATATCTGAATGATATAGGTGTGGCTGCTTATATTCCATTATCGGGCACATCAAGTAAAAAACATCATTACAATGCTCACATATATACAGACGATGAACTTAAGCGATTCTTTGCAGCTGTAGATGAAAGTAAGTCTGTGCCTTCTGAATGCCCGTACCGGGGCCAGGTCATGCCTGTATTCTTTAGGATACTTTACACGAGCGGAATGCGTGTATCTGAACTCAGGCTGGCTAGGATAAGTGATATAAACCTCGATGATGAATATATCATTGTGAAAGGCGGCAAAAATCAAAAGGATAGGATAGTACCTATCCACCACTCTCTTGCAGAGAAATGCAGGGAATTGAAATGCAGTATTCACAAGGATTCTTCAGATGACGAGTACTTTTTTATGCAGTACCCTGGAAGACCCATGACCTTAGTATGCGTTTACAAAAACTTTCGCAGATATCTCAGAAAAGCAGGCATCCCACATACAGGACGAGGCCCACGTGTTCATGATTTTCGCCATACTTTTTGTGTTAATCTACTGCTCAAATGGAGCAAAGAAGGCAAAGATCTGATGGCATATCTTCCATATATGAGAACCATGCTTGGCCATGAGGGATTTGAGGAAACAGCATACTATCTCAAACTTACTGCAGAAGCATATCCGTTCATACGTGAAAGCCTTCAGCGGAGCTTTCCGTCTATTATTGAGGAGGTGACCTTCGATGACAGGGACTACTACTGATTTTTCAAAAGCAGTTACTTCCTTTTTAACTGATTATCTGCCTCTGCAGAGGGGATATTCAAAGAATACCATCTTAAGTTACAGGGATACGCTTAAGCTATTTGTACTGTTCCTGACTGAGGATAAGGATATGAAGTTGTCAAAGTTCACCATGGCAGATTTTTCACGTCCGCTTATTGTTGAATTCCTCGAATGGTGCAGAAGCCGGGGATGTTCAGTATCAACGACAAACCAGAGGTTGGCTGCGCTGAAATCCTTTTCATCGTTTGCGCAGATAGAGTACATTGACTATATCGCACCGCTTCTGGATGTGCAGGCTGTTCGTTCCAAAAAAACGGAAGGCAGGGAAATATCCTTCCTGAGTGCAGAACAGATGTCAAAGCTGATCAATTATCCAGATGCCAATACGTGCAGTGGACTTCGCCATAGGACAGCGCTTACGCTTCTTTATGATAGCGGCTGCCGCGTTCAGGAATTGTGTGACATAAAACTAAAGGACATAAATACCAATACTAATCCTACGCTGCGACTTCATGGAAAAGGTGATAAATACCGAACAGTTGTCATCGATGATAAAACCGCAAGGCTTGTAAAAGAATACATAATCCGCCTTAGGAGTGGTGCCATGCCAGATCATCCGCTTATAACCAATAGAAGCGGTAAATCCATAAGTAGAGATGGCATACAGTACATAATTGATAAATATGTTTCTAAAATCCATAACGAAGACTGCTCATTTCCTGCGCATGTCCATTGTCATCAATTCCGCCACAGCAAGGCAATGCACATGCTCGCAGCCAATATAAACATCGTATATATCCGCGATTTTCTCGGACATGAAGATATTTCCACGACCATGATCTACAGTAGAGCAGATAATCGTCTGAAAAACGAAGCCATAAATGCTCTGGCGCCTAAAGTAACAGATAACATTAACCTTCCCGACTGGAGGGCGGATTCGGAACTTCTAAGCTTTTTGAACTCTTTTTAGCAAAATGTTATGCCGAGCTTAACATACCTTATTAGCACAAACATTATATCTGTGAGGTTTAACTCGGCATAACAACTAGCTCGACATAAGGTGGGTTATGTAGATATCCGCATAATCCACCTTGCGGTGAACCTTCCTCTGTATCAATGACCACTCCGTTTTCCATTACCCCACTTTTCAGATAACGCTTTATTAGTTGAACTACACGTTCATCCTTCACATTCTTTCTGAGGAGAGTGATAAGGATTTCATGATTCAAGGTGTCGAAATACTTTGATAAGTCCAAGACTACCGCAAAAGTGTAACCTTGTTCTGCGTATTCCTTTACCTTCTGTATAGCATCCTTTGCGCTTCTGTTTGGACGATAGCCGTAGCTTCCGTCCGCAAACAATGGTTCATAGATGGGCACTAACTGTTGAGTTATTGCCTGTTGGAGTGTTCGGTCTATCACGGTAGGTATGCCAAGCTTGCGCACACCACCATCTGGTTTTGGAATCTCAACTCGCCTGACTGGCGATGGGGTATACTTGCCGCGGTATATGCGGTCAATTAACTCCTGTTGATGTTCCTTAAGGTACGGAAGTGCCTCTTCAATGGTCATACCATCAATACCTGGCGCTCCCTTGTTTGCCTTAACTCTTTTGTACGCTCTGTTAAAGTTATCCTTATACAGTATCGCTTCCAAGAGCTTCGGCTGTGCACTGTCTCTTTCTTTCCATATCCGATTGAATGACCTAAGCGCTTTCGCATACCCTTCATGTTCCGCACTATCTCTTTGCGAACAGCCATTATTATCTATGTTTTCTGCCATTAGCGGTCATTCCTCCTTTCTCGGTCATACTTAAGACTCCTACTGATTCGGTCCTTCGGTTAGCATGTCCATGTTTCCATGTCCATATCCCTACTATGACCTCTGCTGACTTCTGCGTGCTCAGCACCGCCTCGTTTCCTTGTGCGGTGGTTACTCCTTTCAGAGCATTTCACACAGACCTCCCTAGGTACCACACGTTTCTTCCTCTCCATCCATCTGTCTCATTTATTATGCATGGTTCCGTGTAGTTATTGGGCTTCGACTTGTTCAGCAGCCTTACCCTCATGCATAACCTCGTATGAGATTTCTGTACGTCAGACCAGAGATTTGCCCGTGGGTTAGTATGTTCCCCACATCCAGCTTCCTTCAGATTCCGCCTCGCGACGGACACCCTTGCTTTCGGCTATATCCTTCCCACTACCGGGTGGATTCGGGACTTTAACCCGTTAGAAACGTGCGCCGCTAGGCGCACTGAAAAAGGCTATAAATGTTAATTCAATCAGCATTTATAGCCTAAAAAAATCAAAGCAATTTATTTGTCATTGTAAAGATGACATTTTACAACGTGTCCGTTGCCCATGTCCTTAGCCTGAGGTGCCTGTTCCTTACAGATACCCATGCAATGAGGACATCTGGTATGGAATTTACATCCCTTAGGCGGATTAGCAGGTGAAGGAATATCTCCCTCAAGGAGTACTCTCTCCTTCTTGATATCCGGATCAGGCATCGGAATAGCACTGAACAGAGCCTTTGTGTACGGATGAAGAGGTTCAGCAAAGATATCCTCTGTTTTACCTGTCTCTACGAGGCTTCCAAGATACATAACACCTACAGCATCTGAAATATGCTCAACTACTGAAAGATCGTGTGAGATGAACAGATATGTAAGATTGTTCTTCTCCTGAAGATCCTTAAGAAGGTTAATGATCTGCGCCTGAATAGAAACGTCAAGAGCTGATACAGGCTCGTCACATACTACGAACTCAGGTTTAACAGCAAGAGCTCTTGCAATACAGATACGCTGTCTCTGACCACCTGAGAACTCATGAGGATAACGATCCTTATGATAGGGCTGAAGACCACACTCCTTCATGATTTCTGTGATATAATCATCAAATTCTGACTTGGGAACAAGTTCATGTTCACGAACAGCTTCTCCAATAATCTCACCGATAGGAAGTCTTGGTGAGAGTGATGAATACGGATCCTGGAAAATAATCTGCATCTTTGTACGAAGATCACGAAGCTGCCTCTTATCAAATTTACTGATATCTTTTCCGTTGAAGATGATGTCACCCTCTGTCTTCTCAAGAAGTCTTAAAATAGTTCTTCCTGTAGTTGACTTACCACAACCTGACTCTCCAACAAGTCCCATTGTTGTTCCTCTGGGAATTGAAAATGTTACATCATCAACAGCCTTAACATTACCTGTAACGCCGCCAAAGAATCCACCCTTAATGGGGAAATACTTTTTGAGGTGCTTTACTTCGAGTATGTTGTCTTTATTATCATTAATCTTAACACTCATTAATTTGCACCTCCTTCAATATTATATATGCTGCCAGCAAGTTCCTCGCATCTGTAGCAGCTTACAAAGTGTGTAGGAGAAACCTTGTATACTCCGGGATATTTACCGGAACATTTCTCTGTACACATTTCACATCTATCCTTAAAGTAGCAATAATCAGGCATATCAATAGGGTTAGGTACGTTACCCGGAATATTGTAGAGCTTATCAACATGCTTACCAACAACCGGCTTGGATCTCATAAGACCTATTGTATAAGGATGTCTGGGATCCTTGAATATCTCTCTTGCAGTACCTTTCTCAATAACACGTCCCGCATACATAACAACAACATAATCAGCCATCTCAGCAACAACACCAAGGTCATGAGTGATAAGCATGATTGATGAATTGATCTTATCCTTAAGGTTTCTCAAAAGATCAAGAATCTGTGCCTGGATAGTAACATCAAGCGCTGTAGTAGGCTCATCTGCAATGATAAGCTTAGGATCGCAGGCAAGAGCCATAGCGATCATTATACGCTGACGCATACCACCTGAAAGCTCATGGGGATACATCTGGTATACACCCTCTTTATTGGCGATACCAACCATCTGAAGCATTTCAATTGTTCTTGCCTTAACCTGCTCGGGTGTCATCTCAGGATTATGAAGAGCAATAACCTCATCTACCTGTGCACCGATTCTGAATACAGGATTAAGTGATGTCATGGGCTCCTGGAAAATCATTGACATTTTATTTCCACGAAGCTTCTGCATAACTGAAGCAGGAGCATTAACAACATTTATTGTTTTATCTCCATCGTTAAATCTGATCTCACCTTCTACAGTCTGACCTGAAGGTCTCTGTACAAGCTGCATAAGTGAAAGGCTTGTAACTGATTTACCACAGCCTGACTCACCAACGATACCAACTGTCTTACCCTGAGGTACCTCGAAGGATACGCCGTCAACAGCCTTAACTGTTCCTATATCTGTGAAGAAATATGTGTGAACATTATCAAACTCAACACAATTCTCAGGATTTTTCATCTTTGTAACATATTCGCTCTCAGGAATATGTTTTCTGTTTCTCTTTTTCTCTATCTCTGATGTGATCTTACGATTCTCTCTGGAGATTCGTCTTGATTCTTTAGCAGAGATATAATTTGAATTCTTTGCCATTTTGCTCTCCTATATATACATATAAGATAATACGTCCTGCTTTATACTATCATACTCCCGCAAGACTCGAAATCATCTGGAATCCGGGCTTTCTCGCTTCTTCCTCATGATTTCTTATCTGACAAATGCCACTACGAATCCACATGCAGGCATGTGACTCGCAGTGTCGCATGTCAGAATTATCTTTTCATCTTTGGATCAAAAGCATCTCTAAGACCATCACCAATAAAGTTAAATGCAAGAACTGTAAGAAGAATGAATGTTCCTGCAGGTAACCATACGAAGAGATAGTTAGTCATAACGTATGAATCGTTAACCGCATTGATAATACTTCCCCATGATGCAGCAGGGTACTTGATACCAAGACCAAGGAATGAAAGTGAAGCCTCTGAAAGGATAACCTCACCAAGTCCCATACTTGCAAATACGATAAGCTGAGGAATTACGTTAGGTATAAGGTGCTTGAAAATTCTGCGGTATGTACTGATACCAAGTGCTTCTGCAGCTACCATGAACTCCTGCTCACGAAGTGAAAGGATCTGTCCTCTGACAATACGTGCAATTCCTACCCAGCCGATAACAGCCATTACTACACAGAGAAGGTAGATACGTGCTCTTGGGCTTGCCTGATAATAGTCCATGATTGAACCAAGAATCAGGTACAAAGGCATTGCAGGGATACAGTAAACAACGTCTACAAGTCTCATGAGGAGGTTATCAACCCATCCGCCGAAGAATCCTGCTACACCACCGATTACCATACCTATAAATACTTCGATAAATACTACCACGAAACCAATAAGCAATGAAATACGTCCACCATACATAAGACGTGCAAGAAGGTCCATACCGTTAGCATCTGTACCAACAAGGTGCTCCTTGGAAGGTGATGCATATGTATCGATAAGTCTTGTCTCCTGGAACTTCTTGATTACATACTGACCTGACTTCTTCTCAAATCTGTACTCAACCATGTTGCCCTCAGCATCGGCGTATTCAAAAGATCCTGAATTACCTGCAGCTTCAAATGCCTCAAGAGCAGCCGCCTTATAATCAGGATCAAGGAAGGTTCCTGAATCAATAGCGTTGAAGTTCATATTTGATACAACAGCATAGCCTTCGCCATTTGCTTCAACAAGACCTTCTGAATTTACAGTATAGCTGGTGCCATCTGCTTCAAATGAACCCTCTTCCCTTGCAACAGCAAGAAGTGCATTTCTGTAAAAATCATAAGTGAACTTTGTATCCTTGCTATATCCGGTAAATGATCTCTTACTTGCTACGGCAACCTCTGTTGCTTCATAGACATCAGCCTTGAAATCCGTACCGTTGAACATGTAGATTTTTCCATCCTGCTCGAAGTCATTTCTTCCTGCTTCAACTGCAGCATCAAATTCCTTGTTACCTTTAAGGAACATCTGAGCAGGTTCAAGTGAATAAATAGTATAAACATCTGAATCCTCAGCAGCAGGAGCCATACCAAGCACCTCACCACCACGGGTTTCAAATACATACTGCTTTTTGGAAACAGCAATAAGAGCCTTTGAGTTAATATCTGAAGGAAGCTTTACTCCATCAATTGTCTGGAACTGGAACTGATCAATAACTGTAGCTCCTGCAAACTCCTTCATAACCTGTTCAGTCTTGTAGAACACCTTACTCTCAGAATAAGGATAAATTGCTCCTCCAAGGAAAGAGAACAGGAACATCGCTACGATGATAACCATACCAACAATCGCAAGTCTGTTTCTAAGGAATCTCTTAAGAACCATCATTCCGGGAGACAGGACACGGACTCTGCTGGCATCATCAAGATGCATTTCTTCTTTATTTACTTCGTTTTTCTTATCTGACATTTCATCCGCCTCCTTCCTTAGTTTACTCTTACTCTCGGGTCAACTACCGCATAAAGAATATCAGCGATAAGGTTACCTAAAAGAATCAATACTGCCATAAATACCATGTAGAACATAACGAAAGGAATATCGCCCTGTACTACGCACTGGTAAGATGTATAACCGATACCGGGTATCTGGAACAAAGTCTCAGTAATCATAGCACCGGAGAAAAGTCCGGGAAGTGATCCACCAAGAAGAGTAACGATCGGTATAAGTGTGTTTCTGAAAGCATGATAATTAACTACTCTGTCCTCAGAAAGTCCTTTAGCTCTTGCAGTACGGATATAATCTGCGTTCAGAACTTCAAGCATGTTTGTTCTTGTATAACGCATAAGTGATCCGACACTTACAACTGTAAGTGTAATTACAGGCATGATCATATGACGTGCCATATCAAGAAGCTTACCAAAATCTGAATAAGATTCATGATATCTTCCGACTATTCCGTACAGATCAAGCCAGCCCAGCTTTACTGAAAGAACATATTTCAAAATCGTCGCAAAGAAAAAGCTCGGAAGTGAAATTCCGATAAGTGCGATAACCGTTACAGTGTAATCAGTTGCAGAATACTGTCTTCTTGCAGCAGCCACACCGGCAGGTATTGCGATTATTATTTCCAATATAAATGTTACAAGTCCCAGTGCAAATGAATACCAGATTACACTACTAAACTTCTGTAATACAGGCTGATTCCAGAACCAGGAATCACCAAAGTCAAGTGTGATAGCGCGTGAAGCCCATTTGAAATACCCCTGGATTACCCCCGTGTCCAGACCATACTGAGCATTTAACTGTTCAACCCACTCAGAGTAGCTCTTTGCACCAGGCTTTGTAGACAAAGCCATAGCCTGCTGTTCAACGTATGATGTAGGCATACATCTCATGATCGTATAAATGATCATTGATACAAAAAACAATAAAACTACCGATATGAGTAGACGTTTGATTATGAATTTCTTCATTGTTGTCTATACTCCTTCTAATATAATATCTTCTACCTTTTTTCTTTAGCATTTCTCAAAAATGCAATCTATTTAAAATTCCGCAAAGCGAAATAATGTTTTCGAATTTATATTATACCAAAACCTTTCAATAAGGTTCTCTATTGATTTAAAGTCATAAAGTATTTTTTTACATAACTTGTCCGCGGGAGCCACTTGACCCCCACGGACAAAGTCATACGCATTTATATTGTTAAATACGAATTACTTAGTCATAAGCTTCTCAATTCCATCGTGAGCACTTGTGCTTGCGAAGAAGTGGAAGTATGTTGTCTGATCCTGAAGCATCTCAGAATTGTCAACATCAATACGATCTACAGAGTAGATTGAGCACTGCTGTCTCTGATAAATCGGAATCTCAACTGCATAGTCAACAATGTAGTCAAGGCACTCTTTGTAGATAGCCTTACGTACTGACTGGTCTGTTGTTGAACGAGCTTCTACTACAAGATCATCAAGTTCCTTCTGGTTGATTCTGTACATGTATGCAGAACCACCTTCTGAGTGGTAAATCTGATACATATCAGGATCGATAGATGAACCCCAAGCAGCACACCAAATCTCTGCTGTACCACCTTCAGTTGCTGACCAGAGAACTGAAGAATCTGAAAGGTCATTGATAATAAGGTCGAAACCAATCTTTGCAAGGTCTTCCTTAGCAGCTGTAAGGATACCGAATGAAGGGTGATCACCCTTACCATCTGCAGGAATCATAGCTTCATATGAAAGCTTTGCACCTTCAGGAGCTGCTGTAAGCTTGCCATCAGATACTGTATAACCAGCCTTCTCGAAGAATCCAAGTGCTGCCTGAAGAGCTGCATCATACTTCTCATCCTCGCTCATGCCGTCTGTATAGATATCATTTCCGTCTGCATCAACTGAGAAAGCAACCTTGTAATCAGGATCTGAAGGCTGAGGTGCTGCCCATGATGTGTTAGAAATAGGATAGTTAATTACGTTAGCAGCATCGCCATAGTAAGAATCGATAACAACGTCACGATGTACAGCGATAACAGTTGCGATAGCTTTACGAAGAGCCTTTGACTCATCACTTGAAGGATCACTGCCAACCTTAACGTTCTCAGAGTTCATTCCGATGTAACCATAACCATTGTTGTCTACAAGAGATGTAGCAATCTTGTCACCTGTAAGCTCACCATTTGAGTTGTCACCGGCGATCTGCTCAAGAGTAGACTTGTTAGCTGAAGGCTCAGCAACATCGATTGTACCCTGAACAACAGCGGGCTCTGCATCAGACTGCTGAGTAACCTTCATCTGTACTTCCTTGATTACAGGAGCACCAAGATAGTAGTTCTCGTTAGCCTTGAAGTAAACAATCTTGTTCTCATACTTGTCGAATACATAAGGGCCTGCTCCAAGAGGAGTTGTTGTCTTTGCTCTTACAGATGAAAGATCACCCTTTGAGAATCCGAACTTGTTGTTATCATAATCATATTCAGCCTTGTCACCATAGTAGTGAAGAGGTGCAATCTCAACAGGAAGGCTGTAAATAGCTGTTGCATCAAGCTTGTCCATGTGTACTACAAGTGAGTAATCACCAGTCTTCTCGATACCTGTGATAGATGCTGCTGAATCACCTGTCTCGATTGAGTTCTTGTAGTCATCACTGAGCATATCAAGGATGCCGTCGCCAGCCTTTTCCTTGTCAGTAGCTGCCATAACATCGTTATCATAAGCTGCCATGATTTCATTCCAGAAATCATCTACTGTAGGAGCTGTGCCACCCTTAACATCAAATGTAGCACCTGAAGGAGCTGTAAGAACGCCGCCTTCTGCTTTACCATAGCCCCAGTTAGCCATTGCGTTTGCAATAGGATCCTTAGCTATATCCTCATCATCTGATACTGCGCCGTTTGCTGAGCAGTAATCAGCGATGTCGTTGATGAACTGTTCCTTAGCTGCAGGGAAATCTGTCTCCCAGAATTTCTTCTGCTGATCTTCTGTAAAGTATGTGAAGTCTGTATTGTCCTCACCAGCCTTAACAAGAAGGTTGAAAAGTGTATCAGATCCGCTCTTGTAAGCTTCCATACCTGTGATAGGAAGTGCACTGAATGATGAAGGTCCATCATATGAAGGATCTGCAAGTACATACATTGAGAAAATTACATCATCTATTGTAATAGGTTCGCCATCTGAGAATTTCAGATCATCACGAAGTTCGAAAGCATAATCAACTGTTCCGTCCTCGTTCTCTGTAATCTCACAGTTTGCGGGTCCCTTGTACTCATAGCTGTTACCATCATATTCCTTGGTCTCACCTTCGATACCATTCATGATGATCTCACCCATACGATCAACCTTAAGAAGCGGTATAGAAGTCATCTGCTCTACGTTGATATCGTAAGCTGAATTTGCGAAGAAAGGACTGAATTTCTCTGAGAATTCTGATTCTCCGATTACGAGCGGAGCTCCGCTTCCTGTGCTCTCAGCAGCCTCTGCTGAATCACTTGATTCTGTCTCTTCTGTAGCTTCTTCCGTAGACTCTGTAGACTCTGCAGCCTCAGCACTGTCTTCTGCCTGTGCTTCTGTAGATTCTGTCTGATCTGCAGAACCGGCAGTTTCGTTAGATGAACCGCTGTTTGAGCCGCATCCAACTGCTGAGACAACCATTGTTCCGGCAAGTCCTAATGCCAGAAATTTGCCTAACTTTTTCATATTGCCCTCCATTCTGGGGTATCCCCATAATATTATATGTGCATCCACCTTGGTGGTTGTCACCGCTAACATACTTCACCGGGCTAATTATTACCTCACCGGGTGAATCTTCATTACCAGCACCAAGCTCCTAAGATCCTCGCTAAGTACTATGCTCAAACACATAGAAAGTATATGCGCTAATACTGATTCTTTCTATTAATCAAACTCTATATCTGACCATAAGTAAAAGTTATATACTCACTTATTGGACTCAATAGATATTCCTGAAAAGTTCTTATTATAATATCCGGCAAAAAGTAATGCTACAAAGATAACCGGAATGTGCAGAAGCAGATACAATAATTCAAGCTTAATATCGTATTGCCCTCTTCTTATCACCAGATAGATGATCTCACACACTGCACTCAGCCCTGTAAGCACTATTGCAGCTATAGCACAAAAATGCATGCGCCCTATACCTTTATCATACTGTTTTCTTGTCATCCTGGGCGTAGCATCTACATATTCTATTATTCCTACAATGAAAAATAATACAGGCAAATACTGCAATATATAAGGAAGTACCACCCACAGAGTATGTGATGATGTCTGATTCACCAACCCCTGAATAATAAGAGCAGCAAACATTCCTATTCCATACAGTACGCACGAAAGATAGGTCTTCTTCTTTTGTGTTTCATCAAAAGGAAGCACATATAGATCCCCTTTATAGAAGAACCTGTCTCGAAACCTCCCTTTTTTATCCATCTCGGGAACATGATCATAATCTCCCTTATATGGATTATGCAAAATACTCATTACTCCGTATTTCCATTTCTAAGTAAGGCACAATAACAATCTGTCTTACAAACAACTTCTTTATAGAGAAAAAGCGCTCCTAAACTTACACTCTGCAAGTAGGAACGCCGTTGTTCTAAATGTAAGTATACATTATTGCAAATTAATTATCTACACCGAGATTAAATTATATCAAAATGTTAAAATAAGTCAAGCACAGACGAACTTTTGTCTTTGTCTCGCGGACACTTTGTCGGTTTAAAGCGTGCAAGCGGAAACTAAAAAATTATACAGTGCAATTATTTCTTTAAAACAAATACTTTCCAGATAAACTTTGCGTTTGATATAACGTATCTCTTGAGAAGACGTTTAGGGTCCTGAAACAGTCTGTAAAGCCATTCCATACCGATTTTTCTGATCCAGAGGGGTGCTCTTTTTATATTTCCTGCATAAAAATTAAATCCTGCACCAACTCCAAGCATGACACCATGAAGTTTTCCTTCATGCGCTGCCATCCATTTTTCCTGCTTGGGAGCGCCAAGTCCTATCCAGATAAGGTCGGCACCGGATGCGTTGAGCATCTCAACTATCTCTTCATCCTCCTTTGGAGTAAGCTCTCTGAAAGGCGGTGAATAATACCCTTTTATATCCATTCCGGGAAATCTCTCCGGAAGATTCTTCTTTAATAATTCAATAGTCTCCTCAGATGAGCCATAGAAATAATGAGACAGCTTACCGTCCATTGTCGATTTGAACATCATGTCCATAAAGTCGGGACCGGCAATTCTCTCTGCTTTAACGAATCCTGCTTTCTGAATTCTGTTTACTATGGGCTGACCATCAGGAAACGTCAGTGCAGAGGAATTCTGTATATTCATATACCCCGGATTTTCACTTGCTTCCACAGTTGTATGGACATTACAGAAACATATATACTTTCCAAAAAAGTCCTGTATATGACTTCTCACATATAAGACTGCATTTTCGACATTTGATACTGCAAAGTCCACACCAAGAACTCTGCACCTCTTTGCCATGGCTGAATAATAAACGGCCTGATAGTACCCCATTCCTCTGATGAGATTACCTGTAACCCAAAGTCCGTCAATTGAAAGACCGAAATAAGTGTTTATTCCTTCATACCCTAGTCTTCTTACAATATCATTTCTTACATAGTCAGCTATTTCAAGCTTATCAGGAATGCAGACAAAGGCATCACTGCAACCTGATTCCTTAACCCTTTCTATGAGCTGTTCTCTGCTTAACACAGCTTCGTAATCATCGAATATTCTTGTCTCATCTGCGTTATAGGAATCATCCAGAGTAAAAATAGCTTCAAGCTCAAACTCTGAGGCAAGCTCCTTACCAAGATGTGCCTTGACAGACTCGATATCCTTCTCATAAACAAGAGCTGTTATCTTCCTTCTGTGAATATCAGGATTACCATGCTTTTTAAGGATTGCTCTGTATATCAGTCTGAAGGACAGCACAAATACAAAGTCCAGGATAACCAGATACAGCATTGCCAGTCTTGAAAAATAGTAGGCATTTTCCTTGGACGCCATCAATGTTACTATCAAAAATACAAACAGTATGAACAGATTTTTGCATACACCAACGAAGACTTCCAGTGGATCCTGATTCTCGATAGGCTTATAGTCATATTTTCTGCTATTGTATACATTCACAAGTGTGGCAAAAAGAATTTCCATGAAAAAGACCATGGTATACAAAGGTGCCATCCACTCCTTTTTCATGTACCAGTTAAATCTTATTGTAATCATAGCTGCATAAGCAAGCGCCAATGCAACCGCATCTACTATAAGCAGTATTCTTTTTCTTCTATGTGAGCGTGAAAAGCCCATATCAAAAGACCTCGCAAATCATTTATTTAAAACATCTGTGAATAATATCGATTATTATATCCTGTTCTTCTTCAGTCATCTTATTATCTGAAGGAAGGCAAAGACCTCTCTCAAATATATCTGCTCCAACGTCAGTCAGAACGCCTTCGTCAATATATGCATTACTTCGTCCCCTAAGTATGCCCTGCTCTGTAATGAAAATGTTATTTCTGTAAACAGGCTGCATATGCATAGGCTTCCAGATAGGTCTGCCCTCGGCATTAAAAAAGCCAAGCATCTCCAATATTTCTGAGGGTGAGGATTTTCCGGGTTCTGACTTATACAGCGCATTTTTCTCAGATCTTACATGAGGACTCATCGCATCTTTATCTATGATCATGCAGCTAAGCCAGTAATTAGGCTCCGTATCCTCCGGAATAGGATTCATTGAAACCGGAAGGTCCTTAAGGCCTTCTTTGTATCTGTAATAAATACGCTTCTTTTGCTCAATATGCTCATCAAGATAGGGAATCTGTCCTCTGACAACACCTGCCACAATATTGGACATACGATAATTATATCCCAGCTCCTCATGCTGATACCAGGGAGCATCCTCTCTTGCCTGGGTACTCAGCTTTCTGACCTTGTGACAGTCATACTCTGAATCAGTAAGGAACATACCTCCTGCACTTCCGGTAATTATCTTATTCCCATTGAAAGAGATAATACTATAGTCACCAAATTTACCTGTCTGTACACCTCTGTAGGTTGCTCCCAGTGATTCGGCAGCATCCTCAACTATAAGCGCACCATGTTTATCTGCAATATCCCTTATCTCCTGTATCTTTCCTGGAGTTCCGTAGAGATACGCCACAACGATCAGCTTAACATCAGGATAAATCTCAAAAGCCTTTTCCAAAGCCTTGGGACTCATATTCCAGCTCTCTTCCTCAGTGTCTATGAAAACAGCTTCGCCTCCCTCATAGGCAACAGGATTAACTGTCGCATCAAATGTCATATCGGAGCAAAAAACCTTCTTGCCGGTAAGTGTACCTTTATTGGCAGGCTGGGGTCCGTAAAGCCTCTCCCCTGCCAGTCTGATTGCAAGATGTAAAGCTGCGGTTCCTGCACTCAAAGCCACAGCATACTTTCTGCCGACTTTCTCCTGAATAAGTCTTTCAGTCTCATTTATATTTTCTCCAACAGTAGAAACCCAGTTGGTTTCTATCGCATTTGTGATCCATTTAAGCTCATCTCCATGCATTGTAGGAGATGAAAGCCAGACTTTTTTATCAAATCTCTTAATACCGTTAAATCTCTCGTCCATAATACTATGCCTGCCTTATTCTGTTTCATTTATAAGCTCAGCCGCTCTCTCAAGAGCCTTCTGATGCTCAAGGGAATGTGAATCAGCATTATCCTCAGGGTGATAAGTTGTTACTATCTTCTGAACTATCTCCCTGATCTCATCAGCATGTTCTGCCTTAGATGCTCCGTTAAGCTCCTCCAGCTGTCCAAAGAATTTCATATCATCCATATCAATCGGCTTTCCGATGTGGATCATTCTGTTAGCTGTATCCTGGAGACCTTCCTCATCCATGAGCATCTCCTCATAGAGCTTCTCTCCCGGGCGAAGTCCGGTAAACTCAATCTTTATATCCTCGCCTACCTTATATCCGGAAAGCTTAATAAGATTCTCAGCAAGATCAAGAATCCTTACAGGCTCACCCATATCAAGGACGAATATCTCACCGCCCTTTGCATAAGCTCCTGCCTGCATAACAAGGCTGACCGCCTCAGGTATAGTCATGAAATATCTTATAATGTTAGGATCCGTTACTGTGACCGGACCGCCTGCTGCAATCTGCTTTTTAAATAAAGGAATAACTGATCCGTTTGAACCAAGTACATTACCGAAACGAACTGCAACAAACTCTGTATCATAATGCTTATTAAAGGTCTGCACGATCATCTCACAGATTCTCTTACTGGCTCCCATGATATTAGTGGGATTAACCGCTTTATCCGTAGAAATCATTACAAACTTACGGCATCCGTTCATGGCCGCTGCCATGGCAGTCTTGAAGGTACCAAAGACATTATTCTTGATAGCCTCATTGGGACTGTCCTCCATAAGCGGTACATGCTTATGTGCAGCTGCATGATAAACTATCTCAGGTCTGTACTGCTCGAAAATTCTATTGATTCTGTTTGTATTTCTAACAGAAGCTATAAGCACCACAAGATCCAGTTCAGGGTGCTTTCTCTTAAGTTCCTGCTGAATGTCGTAGGCATTGTTCTCATATATATCAACAATGATCAGTTTGCCCGGCTTGTGGTTCGCAATCTGTCTGCAGAGCTCGGAACCTATTGAACCGCCGCCACCTGTAACGAGAACAGTCTTACCACTAACATAGCCTGCAATCTGATTAAGATCTACTGCTATTGGTTCTCTTCCAAGGAGGTCTTCTACCTCTACCTCACGAAGCTTACTTACATTGACCTCACCGTTAACAAGCTGATAAACCCCGGGAAGTGAACGAAGCTTACAGTTAGTCTCCTTACAAAGATCAAGAAGCTTTCTCATTTCGCTTCTTGAAAGTGAAGGAATGGCAACTATAATCTCATCTATGTCATAGAGATCCGCACATTCAAGAATCTTATCACGGCCTCCCACAACTCTGATACCCTGGATATAATGTCCCCATTTTCCTCTGTCATCATCAATGATACATCTGATGACCATGCTTGAAAAATTGCTGTTAACGATCTCTTTGATGATGATATTACCGGATTCACCTGCACCAATAACCATTACTGATGTGGTGTTTTTGCGGTTCTCTGTCTTATGCTTCACGCTTCTGATAAATCTGTAGCTGAATCTGCTCACAAAGATCAGAGTAATAAGAATAAATGTATATAAAAAGTAATAACTCTGAGGAACAGTCACTCTGCCGATTCTAAAAAACTGTAAGCCTATTGCATTGGCAATACCTGATGTCACACAGGCAAAGACAAGGTTCTGCAGCTCATTCTCTCCGGCATATGCCCAGAGACTGTTATACAGTCTGAAAAAGTAGAAGACTATAAGCGAAATGACCACATTTATAACAAGGTAATCATTTACAGGTTCCATAAACTCATATGGAACCAGATCAATATTAAACTCGTATCTCATAAGAAGGGCCATATAGCTTGCAATGATGATACTTAGAACATCATATACAATAAGTCCGACCCTTCTATAAAATTTTGCAAAGTTAAAAGGTTTCTTTTCTGAATTCATATCTCTTTATTCTATCACAAAATAGGCTTTTCATCCTAAAACTGCCAGTCTGATAAAAGTCATTATTTTATTTTCTTAAATGTAATCGGCATAAGCGATAACACAAGTGCAATCGCCATAGGGTTACTGAGCTGGAAGACCCACTCAGATAATGCCGCTATTCCAAAACCAACGGTCATGGCAAATGGCAAAAGTGCACCTGAAACTTCATCCCTGTTTTTTACATAATATTTCGCACCGGCAAAAAAGGCAAATGCCATCATAAACAGGAACACAATTCCGGCTAAAATACCATGGTCAAACATAACCTGGATATAAGTGTTATGCGCATGGATTGCGATCTCACCGGTAGGAAGCACAGCTCCCATCTCGTCATGTCCAAAGGGTGTCATCTGTTGAAGATAGGATTTAAAAATGGTAATTCTTCCATTTGAAAACTCTTCAATTCCATCTGTACCCTGAGCATTATCCGAAGATTCCTCGCCGTCCTGATTTTCATCATTCTGAGAATCAGCTGTATCGTCTGAAGGTTCTTTGGCATCCGTCAGATCATCAGAGTTGATTTCTTCGCCGCTTTCTTCAACGTTGGAAGCATTTTCAGCTTCCTGTGCAGCAGCTTCTGCTTCAAGCCTCTCAGCCTCAAGTCTCTCCTCTTCAAGCCTCATGTTTTCAAGGAGTTCAGCTCCTCCGGTATCAAGCAGGTATTGTCTTATCTCCGGTGAAGTCTGACTTGATGCCACAATCTCAGGAAGGCTGTAGCACATTGTCATAGACTGATACTCAGTAAGAGGAACACCGTTTTCTCCGACTGTGGAATAACCTGCGTCGTTAAAGTTCGCTATATCCTCCGGATAATTATAATCCATAATATCAACGCCAAGAATCTTTTCAGAAAACAGATCCACAAACCTCTCTATATTCATGTAGAGATGATTGTCAGGCTGTCCGCCTCCATAAAGTCCAAAGTTACCTGTCTCAATGAGGAATTTCTTCGGATGCGCTACAAGAGCAGGAAATATTCTTTGTAAAGCAAATGCAGCGGGGAAACATAAAATCACGGCAAGAGCCATGGTTCCTACCTGTATCCCAAGATATCTAAGCCTGCCGCTGTGACAATCAGTAGCTGTTATTGCCAGCATGCAGATAAACATTACTGCACATGCAAGATATGATGTTCTTGAAATAGTGAATATCATATATGCAGTTACAAAACCAAACAGTATGAATTCCTTCCACAGATATCTAAAGCGTGCCTTGAAGGATTTTTCATCTCTGATGGTATATATTTTATATAGAAGCAGTACCGCAGATGCACATTCCATAACAGTCATATACTCAGCCGTCACGGTTACGGTATGGAATACAAATGCATATCTTCCGGTATTAAACGCTGCAAAGCTTCTGTACATCCAGCAGTATCCCATGGACACCACAAAATTAAGAAGTAGTCCTCCAAGAATAAGTTCCGGATATTCCTTAAAGCCATAGAGCGCATAGGTAACCATCAGACCTGCCACAAAGACTGCAAGGACAACTCCCCACCATCTCGTATTTCTAAACACTATAAGAACTGCAAAAAATACCAGAAGCAGAATACCAAAGACACTTATCTTAAAGCCTGTTCTTTTTTCCAGGTACTCTTCCCTTCCCTTTATTCTGTAATAAATCTCAGCTGCAAAATTAAGGATAAGGAATCCTGCAAGGACCGCTATTATAATGCCATAGGTTAGTGCGGCATTTTTAAGATCGTATTCCTTTTCATCTGCAGGAACAAGGTGTCCCATCCTGTACCAGATTCCGATTCCCCCTGCAACGATCAGATAAATCAGATTGCGAAGGCTTTTTATTCTGGAAAAAGGAATTGAAATACACAAAAACAGTAGCAGAAAAATCATTTCCTTGCGCTCTGCAAGTGTCTGATAAATCGTGTAAAGGGCATTCATGTATTCACAGCAAAACCACACTGCTGCCGCAATAAGTCCCATCTGTGTAAAATTCTTGAAATTGTGCCAAAGCTTCACATCCAATGTCGCATCACTTTCATGATTGATGGCATAAAAAACAAGAACAGCCGCGATCACTACACCAAGTTCCAAAAAGGCATTTTCCAAAGGTCTCTGATCAAAATACTTTAAAGGATAAATAAGTATCATCATCGCCAGTGTGCCAATCGCTGCAATAGGATTACCAACTGTCTTTACAACCTGATGCACTGTAACAAGCTTATTTCGCCTCTCTCTGTCGGTAAGTTTTTCAATAATGATAAGAAGTGCCGCCACCAGGATTATCCCTGCAATAATAAGAAGAGACATGGACTTGGTAATAGGCTGCCTGTAATTATAACCTGCTGCCAGCTGAAGTCCCTCCACAGTGGTATCGTGATAAGCAAAGGAAACAAAGTACGGCGACGTATCTTCGCCCGAATGCTCAAATGCAACATAAAAAGTGGAAAAAGCACCATTTATGATCATGGTGTAGGTCTCGCCCACATTAAGATCAAGGCCAACCCTGACATTTATATATCCCGGAAGGCTCGCATCTCTTAAATAGACAAATCTCTGATAAATCTGCTCCATGTTTTCATTATAAAAAACCATGGACATATAATTTCCCAGTTCAACATCTTCAAGATAAATATCTATTGATTCAAGCCTGTCATACTGGGCAATAAATTTCTGAACCACATCATGGTAATCATTGATTCTGTCAGAAGTTTGGACAATCTCACCTCCACCCCTTTCAGTGATAGTCCTCTGCCAGATTCTAAGAGGGAAAACAGACAGAATTGCAATAATCGCAAAGAAAATAATAATCGCTCTTATTGCAGTACTCTTATATACAACTTTTCTTCTCATAATTCCTCCACTGTTCGACCTAAAGGGTACCGCTTGCGGTAACTCGACATGAGGAGAGCCCCCATTTATGGGAGGAGTCCTGATGTCATTTATTCCTTAGGTCAGTACACTGTTTTCATATTTGGATTGGCACTATCTATGCTTACGCAGTAAAACAGTATACACTAAAATCGGAGCACATAACCATAAGTATATGGTATATCTCACAAGATACGTAGGCCCAAGAAGTACTGTAAGCCATACCAGCAAAACCAGAAGCCACGGATATATTTTCATATCTCTTCTCACAACTGCTGTCAAAAACAGATAAATAAAAAGCCAGAAATATGCAGCAGGTGAAAACAAAAGTGAAATGACCGGTATGTTCTGCTGGAACTTCTCTATTGAAAGTTTTCTGTAAAAATCATCTATTGCAGGTATAAAGCTGTGCCTCTCACCCGGAAGCTCAACCTCATAACCAAAATACGAGCTGTCAGTATAAGTAAATGTAAATACCGTGTTGCCCTGATAAACATTTATCACAGCTCCCGGATACCAGTATCCATAGGAAGTCAAAAACCAGCCATTTAAATAACTAATAGGGTTCTTCATTCCTTTATCAAGCCACAATTTCCAAAAAGATGCTTTGTCATCTTCATAGGCTTTATTGTCAAAATACATTTTCAGAATATCTGATATTCTGGGTGTGTAATGTGAAAGTGCCTCTTCACTTAAATATTTGTGAAGAACCTCCTTCTCCTCATCAGAAAAGCTCCCACTGTCATAGTAATACACACGGGCAATCTGCTGAATAGGAACTGTCAGCATTTCCTGATGTTCTCCGCTCTCTGCAGCAAAAGCATGCCCTATGGCGGAGTTTATAATAAAATATATTATCACAGGAGCAATAAGAAAGGTTGCTCTGTGAAACTTATCTCTTTTCTTTCCAAAGAAAACGGCGGCAATAACAATCACTGCATACACAAGATATGCATAAAAACCATTGTGTCTGAAGAGCATCATAAAAACTGCACTTATTATGATCTGCCACGCCTTTCTTCTCTTTTCGCCTCTTCCCTTAAGCTCTTCCCACTCAATTGTAAGGACCACCGTCAGCACAAGAAGCACCGAGAACAGCCCATCCTTACAGGAACAGAGCGTATACATGACAATCGTCGGAAACATCCCGAAGAACAAAGCTACTACTGTTCTGAATTTTTTACCTGCACCATGCTTTTTAAGAAAATTCAAAAAGTAGGTAAATATCCAGGTCATAACCAGCATTTGCGCCAGTATATATGCAAAGATTCCCAGATTGTAGCTCCCTGTTACCTTATGGAAAAAGGCAACGCTCCCACCAAGCAGCATCACATGCAAAAGCGGATGATGCGTATTAAAGCTGCGGGATAAAACCTCTATAACCTCAGTCTGGGCATCATAGACGAAAAATCCGGGATAAACTCCCAAAAGCACGATAAAATTCAATGCTGCAATAAACATCCAGGTTCTGAAATAATCAGATCTGTTATATCCCTTATATACCGTTTCTCC
This sequence comes from Butyrivibrio sp. LC3010, assembly GCF_000424385.1. Taxonomy (GTDB): domain Bacteria; phylum Bacillota; class Clostridia; order Lachnospirales; family Lachnospiraceae; genus Butyrivibrio. Next base: position 102,970 of record NZ_AUJU01000003.1, read on the forward strand.
GGCCAAACCTTCATTTTGGCTGTCCTTCCTTATTTTCCTGTAAAGCCCGTTCCAGCTTGCCCTTACCAAAAGTGCAGTAATCACGGCAAATACAGGAATCAAAATCAGTGCTCTTCTATCTGAAAGGTCTATATGATCCGCACTCTCAAGCTGATATCCAAAAACCAGAGACACGGACGCACATACGCCAAATAAGACCGGCAACAGCCAGGTCTTATTCCTACTCATTTGATTTTTCATTTTTAGCCTCATCGCGGATTACATACTGCGGATTATTATTCTGTGAAATATATATTCGTCCGATATATTCCCCTGCCATGCCAACCATCAGCATAAGCATACCACCCATGAATGTAATGGCCGACATAAGTGCAGAAAAGCCCACAGTAGGAAGATCGGGATAAAGAAGTTTTTTCAGTATCGTATATATACCATACAAAATACCAAAAGCCGCAAGTACTCCGCCCATAAAGGTGCCAATACGAAGTGGTTTGATACTGAAGGCTGTAAACCCGTTAATCCAAAGCGCCATCAGCTTTGAAAATGTATATCCGCTATCCCCCACGGTTCTTGCTCTGTGAGTAACATCAACATTCACAATGTTCTTCGTGGTTCTAAGGACAAGACCGATTACATACGGGTAAGAGCTCTGATACTTTATCATCTCATCCACAACAAAGCGTCTTGCCGCAAAATAGCTTGATATAAACAGATCCTTTGGCTTTCCAAGCATAACCCGGGTCATCCAGTCATTCATGGCACTTCCGAAGTTCCTGAAAAGATTATGCTTCTTGTGGGCATATCTTGCATATACAACATCCGCCCCCTTTTCAATCTGATAAAGGAGCTTTCCAACTTCATCAGCAGGAGTCTGCCCGTCATCATCAAGACAAACTATGATATCTCCCTTCGCCTTATTTAATCCTGCCATAATTGCAGCATGCTGACCGAAGTTCTTTGCAAGATTATAGCCCCTTATCTCATCATGCTCCTTAATAAGCTCGCAGATTTTGTCCCAGGTATTATCAGGTGAACAGTCATTTACCAGAACAATCTCGTAGCTGTAAAGGACAAGCATGTCCATAGCCCCTTCTATCTCATTTATAACATTTTCAATTGTTTGCTCCGAGCGATAGCACGGTATCACAAAACTTACTAATTTATTTCGCATAGGGTTATTTTACCATATTCCTTATAATAGTCATCAAAACATTAAAGTATCTTTTCCATAAGGATCATATCCTTAACTTCACCATCTGAGCATTTAACGTCAGGAAGGTCCTTACACCAGGTAAACCCCGCATGCTCATAGCTTTTTCTCGCGGCATCATTGCCGACAAAAACTCTTAAAATCAGTTTTTTAAGTCCCAGCTCTTTTTTGGCATATTCGCACATAAGCTCAGCACTTTCATTACCATAGCCCTTGCCTGTGGCATCATCCTCTCCTATGAAAATACCATACTCAGCTTCATGTGTATCTTCGTCAATATCCCTTAGATAAACACTACCCACAGGGCGACCACTTTTTTCACATATTATCAGCTGACAAACTTCGCCGGTTTCAACCTTGTTCTTCATCCAGCCGTTATGTATTTCCTCAGTAAAACCCTCCCGGTATATGAAATTGTTTCTGACCCTGAGGTTATTTCTCCACTTCACCACAAGAGGTGTGTCATCATAGGTAATCTGCCTTAAGTCTACCTTCTCTCCTCTGATAATTTCCATATCACAAATTCCCCTCCAACTTCCTCTTCTTTAGTCAGCTCAACACTTTTTCCCTTATCTTCATAATATCTGACAATCCAGCCCATGTCTCTGTCTTTATCTGCAGCTATATAAGCTTTCTCATCAAAAAGTGCAATCTCCATGGAGTCATCAAGTCCATAAAAAGCCAGCTTTTCTTTTTCCAGCGGGCTTTTTGATGCCCATCCTCCCATAAGGATCGCATTTGAAATCTCATTATCAGCCTTTATGCCAATTCTCTGAGAATAGGTATAGCCACTGTCCTCATATGCCACAGAGGTATAAACATCCTCAAAGAAAAATCTGTCAGCATTATTTTTGAAAAACTCATCAAGCTCTTCGTAGGCTTTATTAGTAGCTTCCCTTCCTGCAATCTCTGCTCTTATGATCTTATCCTGAAAAAGAGTAAACACAGCGCCTATTACAAGGAATATTAAAAGACAACCTCCGGTGAGGAAATGATAATTAAAAGTGCAGTCTCTATCGCTGCCTGTACCATCGAAGTTCTCTATATCCCTTAATATCCATGAAGTCAATATCACAAGTACCACAATCTCCAAAAGGTAAAGAGAATGCGTGATTCTTATAGGATCTCTACCCCTTACAAGAATATACATCCACAAAAGAGTTCTTCCTGCAAAGAGAACAATGAGTCTGAAAAAGGCTTTACCCATTTCAGAAGCTGCTTTTTTACTCTGCTTTCCTTTAAGAAATGCTAACCCCAGCACCACAAGGTACATAAGTAGTGTAATGATATTCCAGGGAGCATCCGTCATAGGATACTCAAAGCTTTTGGGAATTCCTACACTTCTTAGTCTGTATAAATACAGTGGAAGGCATCTCTTTACTGCCTCAAATAGGCCTTCCTTCTCTCTGATGCTCTTTGCATAGGCAGCAATCTCTGCCATCTTCCCTGCATCTATTTTCTCATCGATTCCAAAATTATAATTAACAAGAAGCTCATATTCGCTTTCCTTTAAGTCAATTGATTCATAAAACTCCTTATTATCATCATAATCCGGTATCTGGTAAAAGTCATATATCTGTGTTCTGCTGTCAAAAAATGAATTGAAGGCTCTCCATTCCCCTAATGAATAACCTGCGAAATTTAAAAGCTCAGAAGCCACAAGACCAAGCACAATAATAAGAACTGCGGCTATTTCCTTTTTCCTTCCCTTCTTATCCTCTTCAAGAAATCTGTAAAACGGAATAAGAAGTACAAAAGGAAGCATCAGACTTGTCATCTCAGATCTTGTTAGAAATGCCAAAATAACCAATACTGTCCCTAAGACGCCTCTTCTGTCTGCAAATAAAACCGCTGCTGCTGCGCATAGCATTGCCACGGTAAAGGTATATTGAACAAAAACAAAATGACCTGCAATCAGAGCAAAAGATATAACAAAAAGTGCAGCTGCAACAAAAAGCCTTATTATTGTCTTTTTAGCAGGTGACAGTTTTCTCCCAGGTTTTCCCTCTGGCAGTGAAAATATATTTATAACGCAGAACCTTATCAATATAAAAAGACTGACATACTGGCACAAAATAAGATAAATCCCGTAACAGTCTGCATTACTAAACATTCTGTATACACCGCTAAGAATAAGGCTTATGGGATAAAGCATCTGAATGTTATGTGAAGCAGGCTCTCCTGTAAAAACACCTGCGAGAATATCCTTCATCAGTACATCATCATTTAAATCATAGTAATAAGCGTACAAAAGTCCCATGACTGCTGCGAAAGCCGCAGTCATGAGACCTATAATTATGTTTTTTGAACAATTGCTTTCTTTTTTCATATTTTACAAAGCCTTGTAATACTCTTTAACGCGCATCACCACTTCATCCTGATCCTCACGGGTAAGATTGTAATACATAGGAAGTCTAAGAAGGCGCAGACTCTCTTTGGTAGTATATTTATCTTCACCGTTAAATCTGCTGTACTTAAGTCCCGCTGTTGATGTGTGTAGAGGAACATAGTGAGAAGCAGGCAGGATATCGTTAGCCTTAAGATACTTTATAAGCCCCTCTCTCTCCTCAAAGTCCTTACATTTGATGTAGAACATGTGCGCATTATGTACACACTCCTTGGGAACATAGGGCAGCTCAATCAAGCCGGCCTCTGCCATATCTCTGAAGGCCTCCATATATCTGTCATAGCACTGTAATCTGGCATCATTGATCTCATCTGCCATCTGAAGCTGAGCATAGAGATAAGCAGCATTCATATCGCTGGGAAGATAGGATGAGCCCGGCTGAAGCCATGTGTATTTATCCACCTTACCAAGCTGATAAAGAGTTCTGTTTGTTCCCTTCTCTCTGATAATTATCGCATCATTTACATAAGTCTCATCTCTGAGAAGCAGTGCTCCGCCTTCGCCCATGCTATAGTTCTTGGTCTCGTGGAAGCTGTAATTACCAAAATCACCGATGGCTCCAAGGGCTTTTCCCTTATAGGTACTCATAACACCCTGAGCTGCATCCTCAATAACAAAAAGATTATGTCTTTTTGCTATATCCATTATTGTATCCATCTCGCAGCCCACTCCCGCATAATGAACAGGAACAATGGCTCTTGTCTTTGGTGTTATGGCTGCCTCGATGAGGTTCTCGTCGATATTCATGGTATCAGGGCGGATATCAACAAATACAACCTTTGCACCTCTAAGGACAAATGCATTGGCAGTAGACACAAAAGTGTATGAAGGCATGATAACTTCATCGCCTTCCTTTATGCCCGCAAGTATTGCTGACATCTCGGTAGCATGAGTGCAGGAGGTTGTAAGAAGGCACTTACTTACACCTGTTTTCTCCTCAAACCATTCATTATCTTTTTTGGTATATGCGCCATCTCCGCAAATCTTCTGGTTCTCAACACATTCCTTTATATATTCCATTTCCTTCCCTGTATAGGGCGGAACATTAAAATTGATTCTCATATTTTTCAGCCTTTCTGCTCAAGGAAAATCTTACGTGTAACGAAATTGTACACCATAACCACGCCTGTAGCACCAAACTTGAAGAAGAGATTCTTGGCAAATGATTCACTCATAATGCTCTTCAGCCATCCCCAGTTCATATAGATCAGATCAATACCTATATACAGGCACAGCTCATTAACTCCAAGACCTATGATGCTTAAGATAAGGAAAATAGCAAACTCTCTCCTTCTGCTCATGTCATCGCGGCGTACAAAGACAAACTTGAAGCTCAAAATATAATTAACAACCACAGAAACAGTAAATCCAACGAGTGCAGATATCAGATAGTACTTAGGAAAAATCGCTGCTATCCCTGCCTTTTCAAAAAGAAAATTTGCCCCAAGATACAGGAAGTAGTCAACAAAGAAACAAAAAACTCCCACAAGCCCAAACTTCATAATCTGCTGAAATAAATTATTCATAATATCCTCTTTCCAATTCCTCAGTCGGCAGTATAGATTTCGAACCGACCATTATCGAAGATATTATTATACTTCCAAGTGCTAAGGAAGTCCAATAACAGGTCGTACTTTTCCTCTGCAAGCACCTCTCCCTCAAAATCAGGATTTATTATAACCACAGGTAAATCCTTGCTTTCATCGCCGTTAAATGAAGAAAGTGCCTCTGAAAACTTTTCGGTTGTATTTGAATCAAGATCCGGCCATGTTGTAAAGATGGCAGGCTCCATATCCATCAGATAAGAAAGCCCCGGAGCCTTACCAAACTGAAGAAGACTCCTGTCGCCAAGATCATTATCATTTAAACACTTATATACTTCAGAAATGTCTTCTGCATTTGTAATCGTCGTATGCATCCCTGCAGCCTTTGGAATATCCATGGAGCCTATCAGTGTAGTCCTCTTTGTTCCGTCTGTTCCATCCACAAAGCTGTGTTCCAGATGAAAAAGTGAACCCTGTACAAACAGCAGCACCAAAACCGCCATATACATAGCCTTCCAGGTGAAGTGGATTTCCACAGGACCTGCTGCCTGTCTGACTCTTCTGAACATCCACATCACAAAAGGAGCTACGATGAAAAGATTATTAATCAGAGGATATGTATAGTTATTACTTCCGACAGGTGTGATAAAAATTATAAGAAGCGCTGCAAGGCACAGACTTCTTTCTGATGCCTGCCCGTTTATATTAGGTGTAACTCCCACCAAAAGGAATCCAAGTCCAAATATCAGAAACATCATGGCAGGCTCAAACATTGAGTCATAGTAATAATAGCTTCTTGTGAACACATTGCTCTTGTAATAAAAAAGCAGAAGCACAAATATCCCTGCAACATAAAGAATTCTCTTTATCCAGTAGTATCTCCCGGGCTTTAGCATTATCATGATAAGCCCTACTATCATGCAGGGAATCATAATTATCATATTCCTGAAACTCCTGTACCAGGCACCAAGTATTGATCCCAGCATGCCGAAAGCCGAATAATCAGAAGCCCCCTTAGACATAGTGGACAGGGACGTTATCATATCACCATATGCAGTTATTCCGTACTTTGCACTTATAAAAATAAAAGGAATAATAAACCCAATAAAGAATCCCAGAATGCAGAGTCCTGTTTTACCAAGAATCTCTTTTATATCACGTTTATGGATTGTCTCATAATACCAGAGAATAAGAATCATGGCTGCTTCGATTATATTGGGAAATCTCACCATCACCGACAATCCAAAAAATACTCCGGAAAGAACAAACTTCCATTTCGTGATCTCATAATCCGTCATGGCATGCATAAGAAAAAGCGTGCCTGCAGTAAAACAGAAATAAGTAAGATAATTATAAAGAATTACTCTTGGGCACCAGCAAAGATTGATTGCTATGATTTCCCCAAGAAAAGTCATCCAGCCCGGCATCCATCTCTGCAAAAGATAATACGCAGTGATGGCAGTTGCACTTATCACAAAGGAACAATAGATATTCATTCCAAGCATTGTATCTCCGCCGGGAAGACTCATAAACAGTCTTCCCAACACATTTGGAATATAGGTTGCGATCATCCACATGGGATCAAGCGCATCCAAATACTGATAATTGCCAAGACTGTAGGTTGTATCCGTTATGTCAACACCCTGAGACGCACCAATCAGAGGATAAAATAGCAGTATCAAAGGAAACAGCCATTTCTCCATCGGCTTCTGATATTTTTTAAATCTGAAAACCTTACTCTTTATGGTCCTTAGTGTTAACATACCCTCTTCTCTAACCCCCAAAATTTAGCGTTCTTTTGAAACCTTCTGTCCGTTTACTCTGTAGACCATGTCACATTTTTCAATAGTCTGAAGTCTGTGGGCGATTATAATAAGCGTCTTCTTACCATGAAGTCTGTTGATAGAATCCATGATAGCCGCCTCTGTTTCATTATCAAGCGCACTTGTTGCCTCATCAAGCACAAGTACTTCCGGATCCTCAAACAGAGCTCTCGCAATACCGATACGCTGTCTCTGTCCACCGGAAAGTCGTATTCCTCTCTCTCCTATTGTAGTATCAAGCCCATCAGGAAGAGATCTTACATATTCATCAAGCTGGGCTTCCTTAAGAGCTGCCCAGACCTTATTATCATCTATATCCTCATCGGGAATTCCGAAGGCCACATTTTTACGGATGGTTGAATCCAGCATAAAAATCGTCTGCGGAATATATCCGATATTTTTAAGCCACTCGGGATAATGATTTCTTACTTCCACACCGTCCGCCAAAATATCACCGCTCTCTACCTGCAATAGTCCAAGCAGAATATCAACTATCGTGGTCTTTCCGGCTCCTGAGGTACCTACAATACCGATTGACTTTCCTACCGGTATACTCATTTCTGCATTTTTAAGCACGTACGCATCCGTATTTGGATAATGATACGTGATATTTTTAAGCTCTATTGTCTTATGAACGGGAAGCTTTTCAACCTCGCGCATCTTCTCATAATCCTCAGCCCTGTAGGAGATTGAACCATCATTGATTTCCTGCTGAAGATTGTCACTTACATTCATAAAGAAAGGCTCAAAATATGAAATTGATGTGAGATAATTGTTTATTCTGTTGGCGCTTGGAAGAAGTCTTGCTGCTGCCGCTGCAAGAACTGACATCTGAGGGAGCATACTCTTTAAGCTCTCACCGCTCATCATGACGATAAGCATATATCCAACCATACCGCCAATACTTATGGTCTCAATAAGAAGCCTTGGGGTTGAGTTATAAAGGTTGTATTTCTGAACTGCATTGACATAGCCCTCACCGCACTTGGCATAACCGTTTATAAAATAATTCTCTTTATTGGCAATCTTTATCTCTTTAATTCCGGTTACAGATTCTTCAATCCACTTAAACAGCCCGCTGTAGTAATCCTGATTATCCTGTCCTGCCTTGACCATTACGGGCTTAACTGCAAACTTGATTATAAGAAGTACAGCCACAAGGAGTGACGCAATTGAAAGTGTCATTCTGGCATCCTGGGTAAGAAGAACTACTACCAGACAGGAAAAAACTATCATCTCGGAAATAAGCTGAAGACAGCTGAGAATCAGTCCGTACATATTGTTTACATCTGAAGTGATATTTCTCTGAATAACCGAAGTGTCAGCATTCAAGTAATACTCATAAGGTCTCTCCATGAAATTGATCATCATGCGCCTTGAAGTAGCAAACTGATTGGTATATACAAACCTTAGCTGCACCACATTAACAAAAAACAGGAAAATATTTTTAATGATAAACACAAGGATCATCGAAACCATTATGATTGCAGCAAATTGCGTGGTATTTTGACACCCCAAAATATTATATAGGGCGGATAGAAACTTTTGTGCTTTAACCGCCTCAGGGTCCACAACTGTGGTCATAACAGGTACGATCATCATGATTCCCAGCGATTCAAGAATACCGCCTATAAGCATCATGATAATGATAAGTACCATCTGTCTCTTCTGTCTCCCATCAAGAAGGAGCATCATCTTCTGATAAATTTTTCTCATCTCTCTCCTCTAATAACGATAGTTTATTATCTGGCAAAGACCGTTCTAATTCCAGAACCGTTACTCAATCATGCTTCGTATTCCCGATCGATACCAGGCTTTGAATTGTCATTCTGAATCAGTCATCAATTATCTGCTCATTAAGTCTGTGTATCTCAGGTGCTTCATATTTATCCATGAAATCATCTCCAAGGAACACTTTTTCATCAACAAATTTAATTGAGTCCACTACAGTATATACAGATACAAGTTTATCAAATTTAAGTCCATCTATAAAGTTAAGCATCTCCATGGGGAATGTTCCCGAAAGAAGGATCACCTCCGGAAACAGCTTTTCATAATCAAGATAATCTCTCGGATGCTGCTTTATCATTACTATAGCATCCTTGCCATCAATAGTTCCGTATTCGCGGACAAGATCCTTAAAAAGTCTCTCTCTGGTCTCAAGATCACAGAGGGGCTCTGATAAAATAAGAACCCTTGGCTTATCCTTACCCTCGTCAAGCTGCTCTTTTAATTCCTGCATATTCTCAACAAACAGCTTAAGCATAAGTTCCTTGTCAGCCCTTGTAAGCTCATCCACCAGTGGCTGCCTCGGAGCCTCAATATATTTAGGGCAGGGATAATCCAATATGGATATATCATTAACTTCCATATCGATGCAGTATCTGCCCCACCCATTCTGAATAAAAATAAGTCCCGTAGATGCAAGAAATGCCTTGAACCTGAAATGTCCGTTATTATCATAGCGGGCCTGGTCTCCGTACTTTATACAGTTAAGACCATCCTCAAGGGCATGATATCTTATCTTCTTATAATTCAGATAATAGCCTATGGGATCAGAATCACAAAAGACATAGATATCCTTATATTTTGTAAAATCAACAGGCACATACTTCTCCTGAAGCTGCGCAAATCTCCTGCAGAATTCTATTCTGTTTAACATATTTTTAGGAAGACTTCCTGTATTGGTTCGAAGTGGCTTTAGCTCAGGAAAGAACGTATCCTCCTTCTCATCATACTCTATAACCTCTTCAAAAAGTCCGCAGTTCCTTGCTCTTTCCACCATTGAGCCAAATTTATTACTCATTTTGGAAAGCACTAAAGTGGCACGCCCTGCCATTTTACTTCCATCCCCTGCTTTTGAAGAAGTAAAGTCACTGCCTTCTTTTGCAAACTGATGCATTATATGAAATTCTTTCAGACATGTCACATAAACATGATAGAAAGTGTGACATACATAGATTCTATCGTGCAAGTTATATCTCCTCATCTATAAACAAATGTCTCTATCTGACAAAAAACGGTCTGTTTCCAATACCGTTACCCTGTCCTGCTTCGCATTCCCGGGCAGTACAAATCTTAGCTTCTATTCTTTTTCCTGAGATTTCTGTAAAACCACAAAAGCCTGTAATACAGATAAAACATCATATGTGATTTCATCTGCATTCCTATAAGCTTCTTCTCCTCAGGATGAATCCTGTCAATATAATATGGGTTACTCTGAAAATCAGGAAAAGCTTCCTTCATTTCCTCCCCCATTCTCTTTGTGAAATTGTAACAGTCCTTTATATGCTGCTCTTTGGGCATTGCTGAAAACAGAGTGTTCACATAAAAAAGTACAGTATACATGAACTCTATCTCATCTTTATATTTATCAAGATACCCATGAGTCTTAGCCTCAGTAAGGATCTGTCGTCCCGCAGTCATCCGGTCCTCCAGGTTCTTTTTTGAAATAGTATGAACCGTGGACGCATCGTGCTGATAATAAAAATACAGAGGCTCCGGTATGTATTCAAAATGTTTTACCCTCAGCATCCATGTATTACTTACCGCATTATCCTCATAAAAAATGTCCTCGGGAAAAACATCGATCTTTTCAGAGCTTACTCTCTTATCACCAAGGACAATATTTCTCTTATATATTTTTACCACAAGGCTTCCGGTATCAAGAATAAGCTTTTTATACTTTTCTTCATCCATAATGCCTGTCTGTTCAGAATTGTTATTGTGTACAACCTGCCCGGGCTTAAAGGTATAGCTGTCAACAAGACTGTAATCACAGCCCACCATATCGGCTCCGGTTTCATCTGCCCTTTTAAGTAATCTCTCGTAATAATCGGGAACAACCCAGTCATCAGCGTCAATAAAGCCAATCCACTCTCCACCGGCTCTGCCAAGCCCGATGTTTTTGGCACCTCCCTGATGGTGATTGACACTGCTGTGAATAGCTATAAATCTCCCGGGATACTGTTTCTCATAAGTCTGCATGATTTCAAAAGAGTTATCCGTAGAGCAGTCATCCACAGCGATAATCTCTATCTCACCGTCCGGCAACGTCTGATTCACAAGTGAATCAAGACAATGCTTCAATTTATCTTCTCCTGCCATATTGTAGACAGGAACTATCACACTAAGTCGCATTTATCAGCTCTTTCCAAGTCACATTCGATATTTCTAAGACTTCTTAAAAGGCGTTCAGGAATCCTGCCTTCTGCAGGACACGCCCCTCGCTTTGCAAGGGCCTTGTCCAATACGAATATAGAATTTCTGATGAAATTCTACATTCTACTAAGTTCATCGCCAAGAATATCCACGATGTTTTCCATGTCAAATCTGCTATAGCGCTGGTCAATCCAGAAAGCAAGCATGTTTTCGGAAAAACCCTTAGCATTATAGCATATTGCTGCACCTTCTTCAGCTATGGGCCATAGTACCGGTGCATAAATTCCCCGAAGCGCAAGTCTCTTCTCAAATCCGTCGCGGGTTATGTTTTTCCCGTCATCGGTAATTGCGCTTCTTCTCATGAATTCTATATCCAGAACAATCGGAAGCATAAAGGGTGTATATTTATAGCCTTCACTATTTCCATTTACAGGTATCTCAGGAAGGAGTCTGAAAGCTTTCCCGCAAAGAGGAAGACATTCTAATTTCTTATACAGATTTCTGTAATTTGCCCTTCTTCTGTCTGATATTCTGTACAGATCAATATCGCTCAGATAATCTGCACTCACTTCTGACATATGATAGGGATCAAGACCGTCACTTAAGGAGTCCTCTGCCTCTGAAAGCAGCTCTCTAAAATGAGTCTTAAGCTCACTGTCTCCGTTATCAAGATACTCTGTTTTTTCAGTAAGAGCCTGCATTCTAAGGGCTGTAAAATCTGTCTCTCCGGTAAGCGCTCCCATTACAAATTCGGTATTTGATATAGCAAATGCACCGTCAGGAATTCCAAGCCACTTTCTGATACTTCCCACATAATAATCAGCCCTGTCCTTTTCAAATAAAAATGATTCAGGCTCCATCAAAATGTGTGTCACATCCTCAATAATAAGCACATTGGGGAAGCTCTTCTTAAGTCCATCTGATATCTCATCCGTATCTGCAATTCCAAAGAAGTTCATGATCAGTACCGCAAAAGCTTCTGACTCTGAGGTGCCTCCCATAACCTCTTCTATTCTGTCAAAGAGAGCATCCTTGGCTATGCACAGATTTTCTTCTATCTTGTAATATGTAACCTCCATGCCCCTTACTTCAAAGGGTTTTACCATTGAATCACAGGATAATGCAGGGATAAAAACATGTTTAAGTCCCTTGTTCTTTGCAATAATATCATCTGCAACAAAGCCTATCGCATCTCTTCCACATCTCAAAAACTCTATGTTTTTACTGCCTCTTTGAGCAAGGTCTGAATAGATACTGATAAAATCGTCTCTTCTTACAGCTTTTTCCAAATTAAACTCGCTACCGATCTCGTACATTGTTTTCCCCTTATCCTTCTTTTGTTCCTGATCAATAATCTCCATGGTAATAGGTCTGTCTTACTTTCCCGTTTTTGTACTCCCAGACATAACCTATTCCTGTAGAGCTTATTTTTCCGGCATATTTTCTTATGCCCTCCACGTAGACATAGTAGGTTCCTGAATGTTTAAATGAGCTCCCCTTAAATTTCTTAACTACAGCAGAAGTCTTCTTTTTCCCTACCGAAGCTACCTTAACATAGCCTTTGTCTCTGTTTTTTGATACATAAATTCTGTATCCGGCATTTACATACTTTGATTTATCCCACTTAAGTACAAGCTTTTTGTTCTTGATGCCAAGGTCAAAATCATTCCCATAATTATAGGCCTTTATCATCGGCTGTGCAAAAAGAAATATTCTGTCCGACCATTCGCCTTCATATGTTTTACCGTTTATTATAGCAACAGATTTGACCTTAAAGGAATAGCATTTCTTGTCATCTATCCTGCTACTGAAGGAATTAGTGAAAAGTTCCCCTGATTTTATCCTTTTTCCTGCCTTATCCATGAAAACATATCTGTAGTTTCCTGCATTCTGCTCATTCCAGCCAACATATACTTTCTTTTTGTTAGCGTACCATCTTGTCTGGGTAAGACCGTTTATCTTTCCGGGAAGCGTTTTTATTATGGCACTTCCTGCCTGATCCTCTTTTTGTCCGTCTTTCCCGTCACGAACATATCTAAGTACAACAGTATACTTCATTCCGGGCTTTAAGCCTGTAAATTTATGGCTCAGGGTCCCCTGTTCAAAGCTCAGAGTGTGGGAAAGTGCAGAATTTTTGGCTTCAGTCTCATCTTCTCCTATCCCCAGATAGTAGACTTTTGCCCCCGTAATTCTTGTCCAGTTTACCGTAGCACTGTCTGTCGAAAGCCTGCTCTGGGTAATAACTGAAACTGCTGCATTAACTCCGATTTTATTAAAGCATAGCAATCCCAAAAACAGTACAAGTACCGGTATATATTTTTTAAGGCAAAAACGCTTCAGACTTTTCATTTTTTCTCCTCTTTCCCGTCTGTTACTTCTTTCTCATTATCTTTAGCTGATTTTTTACGTCTGAAATGGCCAAACTCATGCTTCTTTATCAGCGAATTTACAATAAGGATGGCAATGGTTACTACGGAAATAATTCCAAACAGATCAAGTAATCTCAGGATGAGAGGCGTTCTTTCAACCACAGCAAATATCGCCTCTTTGTCATCCATCTCTATTTCAAGATAGCTTCCAATCGCCCTGGAAGGAATTTCTTCCCAATTCTCATCCCTGTAAATCTTAACAATTGAATTTTTGTAGGGATTGTAAATTCTTATTTTTCTTTCTGTTGTCTGTGAAAAAGTACCCTCATCTATACTTATCTTGTATTTAACAACTCTTTTTTCCAAAGATGGGCTATTTATATCATATTCCGGTTCTTCCACCATCTCAGCCGTTATATGCGCGTCATCTCCGTAACTACCTCCAAGAATCGCGATATGCTTGTTTGTGCTCTGGTATAATTCAGTACTTTCGATAGCCTTGTTTGTTGCTACATACTCACCGGACAAAACATAGCTTCCGTCCATAACCTTACCAGTTACATCGGGCCACTTTATGAAAAAGTCCTCCCTTTCTTCACCTTTAGGGAATTCCAGTTTTTCAAGACTCTCACCATAGGAAAGTTCCTGCTCACCAAGTTTTTGTCCTTCTACTTCAAACACTACCTTAAGGTGTCCGAACTGTGCCGGTGTCCTTCCGTGTTCAATAAGCTCAGCATATCCAAGAGGCTGCGCAATCCCTTCAAAACTAATGTCATCGATACCGCCTATTTTATTTTCAACAAAATAGTTACCGCTGATATTATCAAGTTTAGCTTTCTTCGTTTCAGAATCAGTATTAACAATTCCTGCTATTGATCCGTATCTCTCAGTCGGAATCTTTTGCCATGTAACAAGCGCATTACATCCTGTGATTGTGGTTCCGTAGCCTGTGATACCTCCTACATATTTATTTCCATCAAGAAGACACAGTGCATTGCAATCCCTTATTATGGACAGCGACTGGCCTGCAATTCCGCCGGTATAACTACCCTCAGTGCTCTTTGCAAGTCCGTATCCGTCACAGGATGTAACTATACCCTGAGCCATATAACCAACGATCAGTCCTGCTCCATCCTTCTTGGATTCGATGGTAGCCTCATTTTCACATTCGCAGATTATGTTCTTTAAAGTATATTTGCTTCCCTTTCCGATGTTGATGTTTCCTGCAGCATTTTCTTCAGGATCTTCATCATCTATCGCCATGGAACCCGCAATACCGCCTACATTGATGTCTCCCTTTACGGTTCCTCTGTTTTTGGAGCTGTCAACCCTTCCGGTCCTCGCCTGTTGAATCTCTTCATCGGAAACATCCTTGAAAACTGCCGCATCATCATTATAAATAATATCAAACTGATCAGAAATGATATGGTAAATAACATTTATCTGATCATTTACTGCATTAAGATTTGAATTAAGGGTATGAGAGGTCGACTTACCATCCTGATTGATATTCTCAATCGAACCGGATATCCCCCTCAGATTTGCATGGAGTGAATCAAGACTTGCATCCCAGTCACTACCAAGTCCGGAAACCCTGAGCTTTTCCTGAGAGTTCAGATAGTCAATGATGCTTCTTGCACCGTTTGCAGCCTCTTTAAGCTCGCCCTCAGCATCCTGAAGTGCCGATATCGCATTCTGTGTTTCACCTAAAACAGCATCCTCTGAAGACTGTGAATAAGGCTTATAAGTCTCAAGAATCGTAGACACTCCGCCAAACATTCCGGAAATACTGCTGCCGGAATCCGAGGTCAGCTGCTGAAGCTCAGCAAGATATGAATTGAGCTGGTTCTGTTCATCCACATTTAAAGCTTTTAGTTTTCTCTCACCATTTTCATCATAGACGTAATCACCGTATTCATCGGTCTCATACATCATCTGATTGATCCTGTTTGTAATCTCCTCCATTCGTTGCTTGTTTTCACTGGTTTTGGCAACGTTCTCATATATCTGATTTTCACTGCTCTCAATGGTATATCTGTCATCCTCAGAGAGCTGGCCGTCAACATTTATGGATTCAACAGCTCTTGCCAATGCATTATTAAAATAGTACATCTTATCGGAAGCTCCGGACACATGATCAAGAACTCCCGGCATGTTCTGCATCACATACTCAAATCTTTCAAGAGCAAGATTGATAGTCCTGATATTATCATTTACCGAAGTCGTAAGTTCTCCTGCAAGGGCATGTCCATCATCCACAACACCGTTTGCATATCCGGTAAGACTCGTCACATCAGATGACAAAACATCTACGCCGCCGTCCATATCATTAAGTGTCTGCTCAACAAGGTCATGGAGCTTATCTGCAGCTTCAGGCAGAGTCTGCAGATCCTCAGGCTCAAGGTCAGGCTCCATCTGTCCTACGATTCCGCCTATATCCTTACGGCCATTGATCAGACCCTCATTTACACTGTATGTAACTACACCGACCTGCCTTCCGGCAATTCCGCCTATATTGTAGCCTGTGTGCTCATATCCTATATTTCCTTTGTTAGTGCACCTTACTATGCTACCCTTTGAATATCCGCTGATTCCACCGGTATCGGTTCCTGTCCTTAATATCCTGCTTTCTTCGGAGATGGATGATGTAATGGACTGAATGATTCCTTCGCCTTTCTCATCATCCTTTATAACCCAGTCCTCATTGTCATTTATATTTCCGTTATTGACCGAACCGGAGATAACACCATAATTTTTACCTACGATTCCGCCTGTAAAGTAATATCCTGCCACATGGGAATCATTTATACAGTTATTGATTACTCCCTTGCGCTCATTTATTGCAGCGATAGCTCCTACTGTATTATTTCCTTCTATTCTTCCGGCGTACTTGCAGTCCTTTATGACGCCCTGATTCATTCCACAGATTCCGCCTGTGAATTTCATCTCATCGGTCATCCTGATATCGCCTGAAACATTGAGATCCTGAACCATTCCGTTTGGCCCGATATATCTGAAAAGCCCGGTTATATAGTTGTCATCTGTTTTGTCGTACCCCTCTATCACGTGCTGTCCGCCCTTGAATATTCCGTTGAAATACGGGATCATTTCAAAGTCTTTACCTGACAGGTCAAGATCTGTTTTAAGATTAATTATCTTATTGAGAGACCATTCATCACTCTTACAGTTCTTTGCAAATTCCGCAAAATCAGAATAGTTATTGATGTCTATATTCTCATATACGATAGGTTCCGGTTCTTCGCTGTTCTCTTCGCCTTCACCTTCGGCATTTCCATCAGTAACCTCTTTTTCCTTTTCTTCTTCCTCTTCTTCCTCTGCAGTTTGTGCCATCTGGGCAATAGCATCGCTCTTTACCTTTTTCTCGACACTATCAATAATCTCATTGGTTATCTGATTCCCTATTCCATCAGTAGCATAAGCTGTAGCCTTAGTGTTTCCAAGGACTATCGCTCCAATTATAAGAGTCATAACGCTCTTTTTAAGAATGAGTTTAAGAGTTTTTATTTTCACTGTCTTCTCCTCCCCCTGCATATGCAGGCGCATTCTCAAAAGGAGCCTGTTCAAATGCAGCCCGCTCCTCTGGAGTCAGATTATTCTCATCAAGCTTTGTCACATTTCCGCTTCTGACAAGGGCATTTATATCACCTCTCACAACCGCATGAACTTCACCGATTATCCTGCCGTTTATCTGTCCCTGCACTCTGCCGTCTATTCTCATAAGCCCGACCTCTCGCTCAATTCCGAGCGGAACTGAAACCTCGAAGGAAGTCTTATCAATGATCTTTGCACCGATAAGAAGTATCTGAGGCAAAACAAACATAACCAGGAAAATTGAAATAATTGTTCCTCGTCCAAGGCACTGTCCTATTCCGCAAATCGCACCGTCTGATGTAAGAAGACCGATGGAAATTCCAGCAAGGGCAAGCATTGAACCCGAGGTAATGATCGTAGGAAATGCAAAGTTCATAGTCTCAATGATTGCATCCCTGTGGGACATCTTATCCTTGAGTTCCATAAATCTTCCGGAAATAACTATCGCGTAGTCGATATTTGCACCCATCTGAATTGAACTTACTATCAGGTAAGTCATGAAAAAGATATTGTCCTTCTGCAAAGTCGGAAATGCAAAGTTTATCCAGATTGCACCCTCAATAACCAAAATAAGAAGTACAGGCATTCCTGCGGATTTGAAGGTAAACAGCAAAACCACAAGCACAGCCAGGATAGATATGACAGTTACAACCGTATTATCTCTGGAGAAAGTCTTTTGCAGGTCAAACTGGCTGGTAGCTTCACCGATAATAAGGATCTGTCCTTCATAGTATCTGTTAGCCATGGTGTGCATCTGATCAAGGAAATTAAATGTCTCTTCACCTTCCTGCGGAAGATTTAAGTAAACAAGAATTCTGCTGAAGTTCTCGCCCTGAAGCTGCTTCTTTGCGATGTTCATCTGCTCATAGGCATCATCAAGAGTCTCCTTCATGCTCTCATCAAGTGTTACATAACCCTCCTCAACCTCATCATGTAAAAACATGATCATGTCAATAAGCGGAACCTTGTAGGTTGAGATACCATTTACAAGCTTCGCATAATTCTTATCATTTACTGCATAAGCCATATACAAAAGCTCTGCCATCTCATAATCAAGTTCCAGGAGTTCTGAGAACTCTCTGGCAGAAAGCTTATCAGCAAGGCAGTAGCCTCCCATGGCTTCTATGTTTGCAAGGCCCTGTGCCGACTTAACCTCAGGACAGTCCAGATAATTCTGTATCAGCTTCTTTTCCTTTTCATAGTTACCTGCAGGAATATTTACCGCTACAAAGTTGGATTCGCCAAAGGTCTCATTTATCATGTCCGTTGCGATCTGAGTCTCATTTTTTATGGGAGTCTTGATCATCGAGTATCCATAAACAAAAGGACATTTGTTTTGGATCAAGAACGCCGCTATTATCATGACAACAAATGCAGGTGGAACTATAAATCTTGAATAATAGTCAAATTTGCCCACAAATGGAATCTTAGGAACAAAGCTCTTGTGCCTGGTCTTATCCATCCAGGGACCAAAGATCATAAGAAGTCCCGGCATCAGAAGGAACACTGCCAAAAGACTTAGTAAAATAGCCTTTATAAGGCAGATTGCCATATCACTACCTATACCAAACTGCATGAACAGCATGGCAATAAGACCACCAATTGTAGTAAGTGAACTTGATGATATCTCAGGAATCGCTTTACTTAGTGCCAGAATATCCGACTCTCTTATGGGCAGATTTTCATGCTCTTCTTTATACCTGTTACAGAAAATAACAGCATAGTCTATGGACAGAGCAAGCTGCAGTACTATAGTAACCGAGTCAGATACAAAAGATATCGTTCCAAGAATGAAGTTAGTACCGGCTGAAAGAAGCGCTGCTGCACCAAAAGTCAAAAGAAGAACCGGAATCTCAGCATAGGTCTCTGATGTAAGAACCAAAACCACAAGGACGATTACCACCACGAGAGCGCTGACTGTCTGCATCTCCTTCTCAATAGTCTCTGCCGCAGCATTACCCATAGAAGTACTTACGAAAATATCATAGTCAGCAAGCATCCCCTTTATCTCTTCAAGACCATCCAGAGATCGCTGATCCGTATCCTCATACTTAAAAGTGATATCAAAGAGAGCGGAAAAATTGTTGTAATGATCAACGGTCTCATCAAAGGCGATCATCGCAACATCTTCTCTTTCTCCTATAGTCTCTGACAATGCCTTGGCATCCTCATAAACAATATTTGATACCATTATCTTGGCAGATCCGTATGTTGTATATTCTTCTCCCATGAGATCAAGACCGAGACTGGTCTCAAAAGAATCGGGAAGATAAGCCGAAAGTGAATCCTCAACCTTAACCATTCCCGCAGCTATTGCACAGAAAATCATAGCAATGCCAAATAAAAGAAAGAAGAGGTTACGCCTGTCAACTATGAAGGTCGCAACCTTCATCATGACGTCTCCGTCCTCCTTTTGAACAGAAGCTTTCGATATATTGCCTTGTTCTGACATATTAAATTACCCCCCACAAAACTTTTACATCCTGTAAAGTATGGGACAAAACAAATCTGTCCCATACTTCATTACATTTATCATATTTTATTTTAACATACTTCATTTTAGCATATTTTATCTGAAAGAAATCTCGAAAACTATTTTTTCTGCAGCCTTAGTTGCATTTATTTCCGCTTCATCAGCATCTTTTCCGGTAGCGATCACATGCCCCCATCTGTCACCACTGTTTTTAAGTCTCCCTACGGTATCCCCAACCTTTTTATAAGCAGAAACTTCCACGACTCCGGGCATGCTTTCAGCTTCCTTTAATCCATTAATTGCAGTTATTACTCCATTTTTATCGTCTGCCTCATCTTCCTCCCTGGCATGTAAAAATCTGATGGCTGCGCCGCAGTTCTTTGTAGCCTTACACTTTACCTCCTGAGAGAGAGTACTTGAGATACAGCAGTCAATAAGATCAACTCCGGTTGACAGCGGAACAAGCTTTGAAGTAATAAAATCTCCTCCTAGCCTTGCTGCAATTTCCACAAGTTTGGCTCCACTATCCGTAACCTTGATTTCTGTATGTGAAGGTCCGTTAACTATGCCAACTGCTTTTATAGCGGCCAGTGCAACTCTCCTGATATCCTCCCTTGATGATTCGGGGAGTCTTGAGGGCTCAGTGTGACCCGTCTCAACAAAATAGGGAACCTCTGTCACCATCTTATCGGTTATGGTGATAATATGTGTTTCTCCGTTAATGGTAAAAGACTCAACACTGACTTCAGGCCCCTCCATGAATTCCTCCAAAAGGACCTGCCCGCTTCTTGAAAATTCCCTGGTATACGAATAGATTTCCTTAAGGGCTTCGCTGATACTTCCATCAGACTCCCTCGAAAGTTCACTCTTATTAACAAGGACTACTCCTCTGCTTGCAGCATTATCCGCAGGCTTACATACAAATTTGTCCCCCAGCCTGTCAGCTGCATCCATAAACTCAGCCTCATCAGAGATAACATGGAACTCAGGAATCGGTACGCCACACTCCTTCATTCTTCTTCTCATGGCAGCCTTGTCAGTAGCGCAGATAGAGTTTTCATAGGATATGTCGTTTTTCTTTCCAAGCTGCTCGTTCACGTAGGCAACAGTTCTAACAGGCATATCACTTGTAGAAGTTATGATATAATCCGGGCAATATTTTTTTGCAGCCTCAAGAACCGCATCTTTATCTATTGTACTGATGCATAAAAACTCGTCTGCATCCTTAATCCCAACAGCCTCCGGATCATAATCAAGAACATAAACATATAAGCCTTTTTCTTTGGCTTTCTTAATGGCAGGCACCTGAAGAGCGCTTGCTCCCAATATAAAAATCTTTTCCATTTTCTGTTACATCTCCATCAAAGCTTCTGCAATCCTGTCAGCACCCTGACCGTCAATAAGCTTTTTTAGTTTGTTTGATATATCTATACGCTCTGTGGTATCCATGGACATTACTTCCTCTATGTAGGCGACAATAGCCATCAGAACCTCATTTACGTCTTCCCTGAAATCTCCGGCATAAGGGACATATCCCTCTCTTGCAAAATATAATGCATCCGGCTCCTGATTCTCAGCAAAGACAAAGCTTATGGAAGGAACTCCTACCGCACATAGCTCATACAGTGTTGTTCCTGCCGGAGTTATGGCTACATCACAGCTGTTCATAATGTCCGCCACATTGGACACATTCTGATGAAGCGCCACATATCCGTCCTCAATATACTGCTGAACCTTCTCAGTTACCCTGTAGAAGCGTCCTGCCAAAAGATGAATTTTCTTTTTTCCGTCTTTAAAATGAAGCTCAGGATATCTCATGATTGCACTGATAATCATCTCAGATAATCCCATACTGTCTGCACCGCCAGTTGTAAGAAAGATGTTATCAATTCCTCCTATATCGTAGCCAAAGGTCCTGTGAGCACCATCCGCAGACTCCTGATTCTCGCCTGCCACAATGTCGATATTCACAAGAGCCTCTCCATCCGTACCAAGTCTTCCGATATCACTACTTATTCCTGTTCCACGGGACATCCTGTTTCTCTGTACAAACTGATCTCTTATGGGAATATACTTCGTTCCAAGAAGGAGTGTCGGTGCCTCTCCTTCATAGAATTCCTCATAGGCAAGATCCGGAGCCCCGGGACTGTAATTTAGTATCGCAGTTGCCGGGAATCTTTCTTTTTGCATATCATCGATGTACATGGTGCGGATATCATTTGTTTCAAGCATCCGGATATACTCAGGAGTTGCGTAATAGCTGTCAACCAGCATGGCTGAAATTCCTTCCTCATGAAGGAAATCAAGAAGAACTATTATCTCCTGCTCAGGATTTCTCCAGTCTGAATCCAAAATCGCACATTCAAATTCACCCTGAATATAAGGGATTATATTATTATCAGCAGACACAAAGACGACAGAACACCCCATTTGCTGCAGGCTCATTGCAATAGTCCTGCAGCGCATGATATGTCCCGTCGCCACTATTTCGTTTGCATCCACACGAATCGCTATCTTACTCAATTTCACTCCATTCCAGCGGTGTTCCACGTGTTAGCTTATGTTTTGCCTTTTTACCAAGTACTTCTTCGTAATGCTTGGGCTTCATTCCCTGAATGTTGTAGGATCTTATGCTTCTCACATTTTTCTCAGTAAGCACCTCACCCTCTTCAACATCCTCAACAATAAACAGGGATCTTCTGTTGGTATATTCTCCTGCCTCTGCTTCAGTAGGTCCGTAGAATATCTTACCAAGCGCAAGCTCTGCATCATGTACTCCCTTTACCATATCTGCGAATTCATGCGGTTCCATGGAAAATGCGGAATCTGCAGAAGGAAGATTTCTATCAAGGCAGAAATGCTTCTCAATGACAACTGCTCCAAGAGCTGCCGCAGCAATAGCTGCTGTTCCTCCCATGGAATGATCTGAGAGTCCCACGGGAACTCCAAACCTCTTCTGCATATCAGGAATTGTCCTCAAATTAAGATCTGCAGAAACTGTCGGATAAACACTGCAACATTTCAAAATAATTATATTATCATTGCCCTCAGATCTTATGGCATCGATAGCTTCCTGGATCTCTTCCTCTGATCCCATGCCGGTTGACATGATGATAGGCTTTCCTGTTCTTGCTATATATTTTATAAGCGGAATATCAACAAGCTCAAAGGATGCGATCTTGTAGAATTCCTCACCGATGTTCTCAAGATAATCCACAGAAGTCTTATCAAATGGAGTGGAAAGAAAATCTATTCCACACTCCTCACACTTTTTCTTAATAGGCTCCATCCACTCCCAGGGAGTATAGGCTTCCTTATAAAGATCATGGAGATTATAACCATCCCAGAGACCACCATGGATCTTAAAAGCCTCTGCATCACAATCAATAGTAATAGTATCAGCAGTATAAGTCTGAGTCTTTAAACAATCCGCACCTGCCTTCGCGGCTTCCTCAACGATCTTAAGTGCGTTATCAAGGCTTCCGCCATGGTTAGCACTCATCTCCGCTATCATGTACGCTCTGTTATTTTTAAGACATTCGTCTAATTTCATTAACTACTCCTCTTTAAAACTAAATGGTTTTATGTAAAAACCAGATTATCTCAAAATTCCCTGTTCGGTGAGAAATTTATATTTAAGCTCTGCTAAGAGCCAGTCACTCTCATTATCTATATCCTGGGACTCCACCGGGTCTATGATATAAGGGATAGACTTCTCCATAGTGGTGTCCTTCTGAATCTTAAATGCATCATTTCTGAAAATATAAAACTGTCCGCACTCATGATACTGTTTCTGCAAATCCTGACTTCTGGTTGTAGCATACTCAGGATGAAGCATCTTAACCAGTCCCTTATCATCAATAAAGAGACCTCTCTGGGGCGGATACGAAAACTCCTGCATAGGTACGATAGACTCAGCGCCTGATTTTACAAGCTCATCCATAGCTTCCTTAAGCTTCCTTGCAGTAACAAACGGAGCTGTAGGATATATGCAGCAGCCGTATTCAAAGCTTCTACCCATCTCCTCATATCTGTCCAACACTTCAAGAAGCACATCAGCCGTAGTTGCTGTATCGTTTGAAGTCTCAGCGGACCTGTAAAACGGAACACTGGCACCTGCTGCCTTTGAAATCTCTGCTATCTCCTCATCATCAGTTGATACCATGACTTCATCAAATATCCCGGATTTCAATGCCGCTTCTATTGAATAATTTATTATCGGTTTACCATTGAATATTTTTATATTTTTACGTGGTATACGTTTACTTCCACCACGAGCTGTAATTATTGCTATCGCACTCATTAATGCTCTCCATAGTACTGAAATATGATGTAAGAGTCAAAAAATAAATTTTGCCCTAAAAGTACGAACCCCCGCAAACTGCAGGGATTCGGATTTTTACAGGATATCGGATTTCCTAAAAAATTCGGTATCACATAATTTATATAAGGTATTCTTACAATTAGCTCAGATATCAGTGGTCAACAGCCTCATGAAGTCTGTTTCTGATCTCCTGTACGCTCATCCACTCAGTATTATTACCTGAGCTGTAGTAGAAGCCATCAGCAACCTTCCTTCCCTTGGGATCCGGAAGCTGTCTGTCGTTAAATATTACCTGAGGATATACAATGTAGTGCTTATCAAATTCATAGGTAAAAGGTGCATCCTCAACTGAAACCATGCATTCGTCGAGCTTCTCACCAGGACGGATTCCAACCTCAGTTGTTGCAATACCCGGATACATAGCTTCTGCAAGGTCCTTGACATTAAATGAAGGAATCTTGCTGATAAAGGTCTCACCACCCTTAGCTTCTTCCAAAGCCTTGAGAACAAGTTCAACACCTTCAGGAAGACTGATCCAGAAACGCGTCATTCTGTAATCAGTAATAGGAAGCTCCTTCTCACCATTTTCAACAAGTCTCTTAAAGAGAGGAATGATAGAGCCGCGACTTCCTGCTACATTACCATATCTGACAATTGAGAAATTGATATCCTTATTACCGGCATATGCATTAGCAGCTATAAAGAGCTTATCTGAAACCATCTTAGTAGCGCCGTAGAGGTTCACAGGATTTACAGCCTTATCGGTACTAAGCGCAACAACACGCTTAACTCCTGTATTCAGCGCAGCATTTATAACATTCTGAGCTCCGTTTACATTCGTCTTGATAGCTTCATCCGGATTGTACTCACAAGCCGGAACCTGTTTAAGAGCTGCTGCATGGACTACATAATCAACACCCTCCATAGCGCGCTCCATACGGGCACCATCTCTGACGTCACCAATGAAAAATCTCATCTGATCAGCATGTTCTCTATAAACCTTTTCATTAGACATAGTGAACTGCTTATACTCATCACGGGAATATACTATGATCTTCTTGGGATTGTAATGCTCAAGAAGATACTCAGTAAAGCAATGACCAAATGATCCTGTTCCTCCTGTTACAAGTATGGTTTTATCATCTAATTTCATTTAAATAACCTCTTTTCAATGAATAATACTTATTGATTATACTATAAATAGGGATAAATAACATTATTTATTAATTTTGGCATTCCCACGCATGTTGCCATCAAGCCTTTTCCACAGGAAAGCCTACTCCATCACATACTGTGTCCACATCTCTTTATTATATACTTCCCTAAGATCCCCAAGGTCAGTCCTTTTCTCTTCCAGAGCTTTTAATATCGCATCCCTGTTATCATGGTCCGCTGCATAGATCACTACCTTATCTGCTGCTGCAAGCTTCTCATCCTCAAGAGCTTTTGTATTTGCCTCACTTACATAATAAAGCTCATCATACTCCAAAAGCTCATCGGTAAGTCTCCAGATGTTGTCAGGTGTCGCATCATTGTACATTACCACTGCCGCGGCCCCTTTCCCATCCATCTCCTTTGCATAAGCTATTCGTCCGGCATCTTCAGGATAGAGGAACAGCACGTTCTGATCTATAACAATACCCTTAAGTATTATTGTCAGGAACAGAATAAAGGTAACAAGTACCGGTATCTGCATATCCAAAAAACTTCTGTTGCCGACGATTGCTCTTATTCCAATTCTTGTAAAATATGCAGAAAGCAGAAGTACTATCGGATAAATGGGCATTTCATATCTGTTTGATGTATCTCCAAGAAGGAGCGCTGTCTTAGCAACGATCAGAAAATATCCCAGGGCAGCCACCGTAAGAATTCTTATGTGAGCAATGTGAAGCTTGTCCTTTTCACCCTTTACCCTGAGAAGGAAAAACAGAGCAATAAGGGCAATCACGATCATTACTATTACAATCCAGAGCATTCCTGAAAAAAGATAATCATCAGCAAGTCCGAAAAAGAAGCCAAAACGATCCAGGATGTTGGACATATCTGAAAAAGCATCCGCAGCTTCCTTCCCCCTGTATCCCCTGAAAATATGAGAAAGGGCTGCAGGATAAATGCCAACTGCTGCCACAAGTGAAACTACAGCTCCTGCACAATAAACAACAATATATTTGAACCGCTCCGCCATAGAAGCCGCCTGCATTACAAACTCTTCATCCCCGAGAATGCTCTCTATGGTTATTGGATTTGTGTTATTTTCATTGTCACCTGTCTGCCTTTTTTTCCTTCTGTTTTTAGGCATAAGGAACAGGAACCATATGGAAAATGATAATCCCATCGTTACCATAAATATCAGGTAATAGTACTGCGTAAGAAATCCAAAAAGGCTTACAAGACAGATGCCTGCAACGTATCCTGCAAAACCCTTTTTAAATTTAGTATCGAAGGGCTTTGCAAGAACAAATCCCTTAAGTTCATTTCCTGAATAATATTTCTTTATAAGACTTATCA
Organism: Butyrivibrio sp. LC3010; assembly: GCF_000424385.1. GTDB lineage: Bacteria > Bacillota > Clostridia > Lachnospirales > Lachnospiraceae > Butyrivibrio. The sequence continues at coordinate 129,401 of NZ_AUJU01000003.1, forward strand.
GCTTAAGATGCAGATATGCTGACGCAAGAATAAATACCGTAAGCCACATATACATTCTTATAAAAAGCACACAGGATATCGTCATAGGATTAAAGCCATAGGCAAACATCAAAGCAATCCTGAGCCCCCTGCTCATTCCTATACTTTTGGCAAGCTTTTCCAGAAGAACAAAGCTTATTATAAAAGCCAGGAGATTTACTGTTATTCCCTGCCATTTGCTGAATACTCCCGGAGTTATTGAGCATACTGTATGAAGCAGATCATAGAAAAACGGAGGATGCACATCCCAGGACTGAACCTGATGCACCAGACCATAATTAAAGCCCTCTCCCTTCTGCACTGTAAACTCATTTTCTATGACATCCGTATCAACCCATTCCCTGTCAGGGTAGTAGAATCCAAGACTTCTGTTGGTAGAAAAATATGAGTAATACTCATCCTGATGAAACCCTGCTTTCTGCACGCCAAAAAGACAGATACCTGCTATCTGCACGACCAAAATAAGGAGTAATATTATAGTGTACTGTTTAGAATTGAATTTCATTTTATTCTCCTAATCCCCGCATGCACTTTTCTCACAAATTTGGGGCTTAAAGAAAGGAGTAACAGATATACTCTGTTTTTCTTTGAAAGATACGGATTGTTCAATATATCCTTCATATGTTTTCTCAAAAATCCTACAACAATTTTTCTATAAAATTTATTGCTGTAATTCATCTTACTTATCGGAATATGCAGCAGGTAATCAAGCCTTTGTATAAGGCAGAATCTGACTGCAATCTCATGAAGCGAAGGAAAGCTCTTATTCACAAGTCTTAATGCCACATCCGAATTTCTTACAATATCCGTGAACACAGGAGGAAAATAGTCCTTCTGATCTGCTTTCTTTCTTGAATTACTGCCCGTTCTGTAAAATACGTGGTAATACTGCTGAGGTAAAATCACAAGCTTTCCTACCTTCTTAAGCATATGTATCATCAGATAGAAATCCTCATTTAATTCTCCCTCGGGAAAGCCCTTGCAGCTGCCTGTAAAAAGCTCTCTGCTGGTGAGTTTCGTACAAAATGAGGCATCGCCTGTATGAAGAAGTAAAGTTTTTAAATGCTCCTCTCCTGAAATAATCAGCTGCTTCTTAGGGGGTATACAAACATCAGGAAGCCTTTCTCCGCTTTCTGCGATTTCATCCCTTGAAGCCTGAGCCATTAAAACAGGTGATTCCTCTGTGCTGTTCTCCTCAATGGCACGCATCAGATCCTCGTACATATGATGATCGATGTAGTCATCCGCATCGACAAATCCCAGATAGTCTCCTGTTGCAGCGGATATTCCAAGGTTTCTCGCCTTACTGCTGCCGCCATTTTCCTGATGAAGCAGTGTTATGGAAGGACCTGTGCTGTTTCTCAAAAAGTTCTCGCCTTCCTCATAGCGAAGCTGTCCCCAATTCTTTTTTATATATTCCTCTGCTCTTTTATAAGTGTTGTCTGTTGAGCCATCATCCACGACTATAACTTCAAGAAGCTCATCAGGATAACTCTGATGACACACACTCTCAAGGCACCTTACAATAAGATCCTCTATGTTATAGGCAGGTATTATCACACTTATCTTTTTTGTAAACAATAGTTCCTCCGATATCATTAAATCTGATTCATATTTATGCCGGGACTTCCGGTTATTCATATAAATCCGGCTTATTCAAGATGGTTATCCTCTTTTAAAGTCCTTCTTATTCCTGGAGCCTTTAAAACAAGCGCTTTACTTAACGGTCCATCATCCGGATTTTTAAAATCTTTGTTTTTGATAATGCATTCGCTAAATTCAAGAAGTCTTTTTGCCGCAACACCTGCATTCCAGGTATCCGCTATGGCCAAATAGGCTTTTTTCTGAAGGCTTCTTACGTAGTCTGCTCTGACCATATAAGATCCATTCTTTTTATCAGCTTCTTCCAATAGCTCATCTATCTTCCCAAGAAGCTTATCCTTATCACAATCATCAAAGGTAAGTCCGTTTTCTCCATCCTTTATAAGGTAGGGTACTGCTCCCGCTTCAGAGGATGCCACCACTGCACAGGCACTGTTCATGGCTTCATTCACCACGGCTCCCCATCCTTCAAGGTAATTGCTTGCAAAGATGAAAAGATGGCTTTTTTCCATGATACCTCTTACTTTCTCAGGAGGTACTGCGCCATGCATGGTTACATATTCTTCGAGAGCCTTATCCTTTATCATCTCCTTAAGTCCGGATGAAAGTGGGCCGTCTCCCACAATATCCAAATGAAAATCGATATTTTTCTTCTTAAGATACCCGGCTACCTCTAATGATAGTTCCGGGTGCTTAAGCTTTATAAGTCTTGCAGCAAAGCATATCCTTAGCTTTTCTCCATCCTTATATAGCATGTTCGAAAGTTCATCTTCACTATATCTTTTAAGAGGCGGAAAATATCCCCATTTAAAAAGCTTTCCGGGATAGGCACCTATAAGCTTAAAATCTCCTGATACATATGCCCCCGCACAGAGCATATAGACAGGACTGTTTCTATACTTTATGTGCTCTTCGAACTTTGCCTTCAAGCCTCTTGGTGATATGGCTTTCCATCTGCCCTCGCGGTATATTCTCTCACTAACCCTTATCACAGGTTTTCCCTGATCAAGTCTTTGCCTTATGAGGCGTTCCGAAGGGCTGTCCTTATCCTGACCTGTCCATCCGAGTATCAGAACGTCACAATCTCTGATCTTATCACCGCAGGACTTCTCATCCTCATATATCCTGAAAACATATGGCAAAGCTTTCGTGTCAGCATTCCAGCCCATCTGTCTTCTGCCCTCATCCATAGGCTGAGACTCTATAAATGCAAAATCCTCTGAAAGCTCATCATATAACTCATCACATAACGGTATCTGATGATGATTTATAAAGTTAGATATAAAAGTTATCTTTATGATTATTCCTCCTCAGGCTTAAGAAACTGATGAAATCATTGTCCTGTATATTTCTATAAGTCTCTTATAGTTCTCCGAAGCGTCATGGGTTATCATTGCATGCTTCCTTGCGTTATCACCGTAAACAGCTGCAATTACAGGTTCTCTGAACATCTGTCTTATGCATTTTGCAAGATCCTGCGGATTGCCGGGTTCAAACAACAATCCATCCACATTTTTCTCCAGCATGCTTGGTATACCACCTGTTTCTGCGGCAATAGTGGGAACGCCCAGGAGCATTGCTTCCGCCATGGAATTAGGGGAGTTCTCCAATATTGAAGGGCATATGAAAAGATTGCACTTAAGTAGCTGTTCCTTCATCTGCTCTGCTGAAAGCTTCCCAAGCATTATAACCTTTCCGCCAAGCTTACCTCTACGTATAAGTCTTTTCAGATATTTACCATAGGCTGAAATTCTTATAGCCAGTGGATAAATGCTTTTCCCTGATGCATTTTTCTGTTCATCGGGAATAGTTACTGTTTTTCTTTTTATTTTTCCTATTACGCTGTTACCTGCCACATATAATTTAGTGTCAGGAAACTCCTTTAGGATCTCAGGCAGTGCCTCAAGAACAAAGTGGAATCCCTTCAGGGGATAATCACCCTGCGATAAGAAAATACTGTGGGGAATCGTGTTTACAGATCTCCAGGCATTCTTATAAAACGTAGGCCTCATGGTCTCGTTCATCTTAAAGTACCTTGCCTTGGGATTTATTCTCTCAGTGACCTGTCTGTCAAAATCCGTTCGCCCTGTGATATTGCCTGCAAGTCTTATGGCTTCATTCTCATTCTCAGCGCGCTTTTCGAATTTCTCCTTTTGCTGCATGAGAGAGTCATTTTTATATCTGTCTCTGAAGGTTGTATCCGTTATTACATTATCGGGAAGACCTGCCATATAGACCTTTGCAATCTCGGAGCACACCCCCTGTATCCCCAGAAGTGTCCTCTCCGGTTTTCCAAATGCCTTTATTGCAGCAAGATTATGAGGGAATTCTGTTCCGAAAACATGCACGATATCCGGCTCAAAATCCTTATAAATCTCCTTGAATCTCTCCTCAATAGTGGCGTCATAAATTTCAGGAGCATTCAGATTCTCTGAAAATCCGTAAAACAAAACTCCATTTATTTTCTTTTTATTTAATCCTTCCGCAGGAAAAGCTACGCCAAGCGTTATTCCGCCTTCACCTTTCCCTGAAGAAATCCTCTCATAAGCGCCGGAAAGCCATCCCTCTCTCTCTGACCAGGAAAGGCCCACAGCCTTGGCATATGCCGGCAGCATTATGTTACAAACCCACAAAACTTTCATTTATCCCCTCTTACCTGTGTCTGTAAATCAGACTTTTTATCTTATTATATACCCCTGCAGTTTTGGGGTTCTCAGCAATTTTCGTTCTAAGCGGAGCAAGTGTAAGAGCTCTTATGGTATCAAATCTCTGAATCTGCTTCTTAGTAAGGTAGAGATGTATTATCTGCTGCCTCTCTGTCTCAGAAACCTTGCGGTTTTCCCTTGTCTCTGAGAATCCGCCTCCCTCGTAGTCCGCTATCAGAAGGTTCATATACTTGGTCTCCGCTTTCTCAACATAGAAGCAGCGAAGGAAGTGCTCGTAATCAGCTCTAACCTTCCAGACCGTATCGAATGCATATCTAAGCACCAGCCTCTCATCATAAAAACACGCCTGGTGAGAAGGAACATTCCTATAACATGCAAAATCATCTATCTTTGGATTGGATGATACCCTCTGAGAGGTCTTCATCTCATATATATCGCCGTAATAAATAGTAGGCACTATCGTTCCTGAATTCTTGGCATCAAGCTGAATTTTCTCGTGAACCTTTTTCAGAACCTGATTACTGGAGAACACATCACCGCAGTTCAGAAAATAGACATACCCCGGTGCCGTATCCGATACACTGCGCCCCTTTTCATTTCTCATGGCGTCAACTGCCATATTCATGGCATCGTATATTCCGTGGTCTTTACTCCTTATGATTCTTATTCTTCCATCTCTGTATCTGATATCGTAAGAACCATTGGTGTTAATTTTGCCGGCACTTATGCGGCGTCTACCCTCGACAGTATTCTTTAAAGAATTATCATTCTTTCCATTGTCCAAAGGCTCCTTGTCTATTCCAAGGCATTTTGCGGCTCTCTCAAGAGAACCGTCTGTGGAGCCTCCGTCCTTTATGATGATTGCAACATCCTTAAAGGTCTGCATTTTAATGCTTTCCAGGGTCTTTATCAGGTCGTCCCCTGCATTATACGAAACAACTATAATTGTAAAAAAAGGTCTTTTCATATCATACCTCGTCAGCCAAATCCTCTTTCTGATAACGTAGCAGGAAGTTCATGGAACAAAAATGTTTCATAGGGAAGAATCCTTACTCCATCGGCACTGCCTCTTTTCATATACACGACAAAGTACAGCGCACATCCGGCTATAGTCAAAATATAAAGGGTTTTCCCCAGCCTGTAGCTTTTATCATCCCTTGAGTTTATCACTTTGTTTATAAGTGCAGGTACATATAAAATCTGAGTCACGCTGTAATAATACGCAATTCTTGATACAGTTGGAAGGAATGCGCAGAACACATATAGTATCAGTGCCCCCAGATTTGCATAAAAGTAGAAGCTCATCCTTCTATCCTTTATTATATCCCTCCCAAGAATGATTGCAGCAAGTATCAGCACCCCTGCACATCTGAGTATACTGATTCTGCTTGTTCCGCCCTGTAGGTACTCTGTTCCCTCGTAGGATGGATAAAGCTTTATCGCTATTTTCAAATATATATCATTTAAGAAGATACATGATACAGATAAAAGTGCCAGCACGCAGTACATCCATCTCTTCCATTTCATGGCGGCAAGAGGATATAGCACTAAAACCACCAGCAGTGATTTATGAAAAAGGCTGCCGCACAATATAAGCAGAACAAATCCCGGCCAGTCTTTTTTTATGCAAAGATCGATTGAGTAAAGCGCAATAGCAAGTGCCAGGTAGTATCTGACCGTGCTGATAGACTGAAAATAGTAGCCCAGCAGCATGAACATCATAAAAGATAAAAAAAAGTCCTCCGCCTGTCTGCTTATTGCAGCAAGGAAGAAGAAAACTGTCGCTGCCGCAAATACAGCAAATACTCCTACATAATTCTCAAATCCCGATAATGTATAAATTATCTTTGTAAGATAGTTAAATCCCGCTTCCGTGGGAACCACTGCTCCGCTAAAGGTTCGGTGCATGAACTCCACATATTTACTGTAGTCATTCCCCACATTCAGCCTGAGTGCAGAAACTCCTGTGAGAAGTACAAATAAGGAAAAGAGTCCTGCTGCCTTCCTTGCCTGTCCTCTGCTTATTCCCCGATATATGAAATTGTACTCCTTTGTAACCTCAGGCACTGTAGCATTATTCCTCATGTTGATAGAATAGGCTATCGCCAGTGTTACCAGCGTGAGTGTTAAATATACCAGCATCTAAATTCCTCATCTGTAAGCAATTGTATTGTGGCCTCAATCTTCAACCTTACCCTGCTTAATTCCTTTAAGCATAAGCCTGTAACACTCTAATGGCGGCTTTTCCCTGCACATCTCTTTTCTTTTCACTATAATAAATCTAAGGCTCATAAGCCCTGCTAGTCTGCCATAGAGAAAATGATATAACACACCTCTGTCAAAGAAGAATTTGTCATTAAACCCCTTAAACCAGGTTGATGGTCTCTCAGAAACCTCGTGTCCGATACTGACATCTGTTCTATAGATCCTTATTCCTTTCTTTAAGCAGTCATGCAAAAAAAGTGAATCTTCTCCATTACTGTATTTTGCTCCGCCTCCAAAAAGAGTGGAAAACCTTACCCCGGCTGCCTTTATCTTATCTGTCCTTGCAACTATTGCATATGCAGGATATCTTCCGTAATTCTTCCAGGTAACTCTTGCAAAATCTGTATTGTGGTAGGTCTCTCTTCCGGGAGCTGCCTTGACGTTAAATAAAAGCATATCCGCCTCGGCATGGGAGTCAAATTCCTTCTCAACTTTTTCCGTATAGCCATCATCGAGAACAATGTCCTCATCAGTAAACTGCAATAGTTCATGATCCGTATTATCAAGAGCAAGATTTCTTGATACCCCTACACCACGCTCGTTTCTGTCAAATATCCTTATGGTATTTTCTCTTCCGCTTTTATCTTTATATTCAACCCGGACAGTCCTGTCCTCATCACATTGATTGACAATGACCGCATCGGACTGAATATTCATTTTTATTGGTAATTCGTCCGTGTTCTGCTTAACTCCGGACACCAGAAGCTCAATTCTCGACATATCACAGCCCCAGATATCTATTTAATAACTTCATATCGGCATCTGTCATGACGATACCATAAATCCTGCAATCCAGCTTTTTAAGGAGGGAAATAAGATGCTCTGTCATGGCACCATTCTGCCTGCCCATTCCTATGGCTATTATAGCCCCGTCAACCTGGGAGAGCTTTTGCAGTGACTCATTATCATTTCCCGGAAGAGGCATTGAGATCAGCGCTGGCATATCCTTCATAAGAGTATCACCAATGACTTCCTCCATTCTTGAAATTGCATTTTTTGCTTTGTCTTCCCCAGTCTTATCATCAGAGCTTATAACACAGACCTTTGATGCTCCTTTTAGCTTTTCCCTGAACATCATGATCATCTCATTCCTGTAAAAGGATGGCTCTGTCTGTCCTTTTCCACTGATAACACCAAGAACCGGAATTCTGTATCTTCGCTGGATATCCTCAGGAACATAGACACGCTCATCCACAAGGCTAAGGAAAATAAGTGACAATATTGAAAGTATCAGTCCTAAGACCGCTCCAAATATAGCAGCAACTCCCATTCTGTCAGATACTATCTCAAGCTTTGTGTCGCTCTTTCCCAGAAGCTTTATCTGCGTAAAGGCTTCATTGATCTTTCCATAGCTTACAAGAGCTTCATTAGCAGCATCTGCAATGGCTGCGGAAAGTTCCTTATCGGGGTTTTTAACAGTAAATATCATTACCCTGACATCTGATGGAATATCAGCATTCACGGAGGCGATAACTTCATCCCTTGTAATGTCAATACCTTCCCTGTACCCGTTTTTCTCAAGATTCTCCATTATCAGGTCAAGGATATTCCCCTCCACTTTCACAGGGAGGTTCTGGTCCTCAGCCTTCACAAGAAGGTTCCAGGTGTAGGCATTGTAAAAATCCACCTCTGTTCCCTTGTTCTCATCATAGGCAAAATAAATATAAAGGGTTGATTCCGTAACATAATTCCTTGCAGGCGCATAAACAACCGTGGCAAGAAAGTAGATAACTCCCGCTATCACAGCTCCGATAAGTGCCGACAGAGGAAGTATCCATATTTTCTTTAATAAAACAAGATAAAAAGCTTTGAGATTAAGTATTTCGTTATCGTAATTTTCCCGTTTTGAAGCCATTTTGTCCTCGTTATTTGTCACTGGAATCCTTAAGCGCCGTAATCTGCGTCTCATCAACACCTTCTGTTGCATCAGGTGTAAATAATATCTTAAGTGTCAGAAGCATAAGCTTGAAATCAAGCCACACCGAGTAGTTTTCTATATAGGCAAGATCCAGCTTTAACTTATCATAAGGTGTGGTATTGTATTTACCATAAACCTGCGCATATCCTGCCAATCCTGCCTTGACCTTCATTCTGAATGCAAACTCAGGCATACTCTCCATATACTGCGCTATAATCTCGGGGCGCTCAGGTCTTGGTCCTATAAAGGACATCTCTCCCTTAAGTATATTGAAAAGCTGCGGAAGCTCATCAATCCTGCAGGCTCTGATAAACTTTCCTATAGGTGTTATTCTTGAATCGTTCTTGGTTGCGAGTCTTGCAACTCCGTCCTTTTCAGCATCCACCCTCATGCTTCTGAATTTCATTATCTTAAATTCTTTCTGATTCACCGTGCATCTGATCTGCTTATAAAGCACCGGACCACCATCATAGAGCTTAATGATGATAGCTGTTATCAGCATGACAGGTGAGGAAAGAATTATCAGTATAAGTGAACATACTATATCCACAATTCTCTTGACAGCGCGCTCCTCCACCTTGAGGTAATACTCTCTAAGAAGCAGTACCGGTGTGTCGAAAATATGAAGCTGCGTTGCGCCCTTAACCAGAACATCAGTAATCTTGGGCATCATGTAAACTCTTATTGAGTTAGAGTACAAAAACTTTAAGAGCTTGTTCCTCTCCATAGTGGGAATATCCCAGAGAACAACCGCATCATAGCGCTCAAGGCATTCTCTCTCAATAGTTGCAAGCCCCTCTTTGATGTTCAGGCATTTTACAATATTATATTTGTCCTGTCTGGAATTGAATTTTCTTAGAATGTCATCCACCGGATACTCTCCGCTTATAAGCAGCATCTGCCTTGCGGGGAATATAGCCCGGTATAGCCAGTTGGTACACACTGCCCACAGGAAGGATATCACCATCTGAATGGCGAACACTTCAAGCATGGGAATTACCGGAACCATCCAGTTCCTCATCAGTGATATTTGAAAATATGAGATAACATTTACCATGAAAAGGGCGAATATCTGTGAAAGGAATATATCCATGGATTTAAGATATCCTATCTTCAGTCCGCCGTAAGTATTAGAGAAAAAGAGCATCAATACGAAGTAAATGGCAAGTACAAGTAAATGTCCTCTGAAATACAGCTTCAGACCGTTACCAAGCATGTATCCGTCAACGCTTATTCTGGGTGCGGATACCAGAGGATAATAAACCTTGAACCAAAAGAAACCATAAACCGCAGTCTGGATCAAAAGTCCAATAAATCCAAGACATAATATAAAAACTCTTTTAATAGACTCAACCTGTTTCATACAATTTCCCTTATAATCTTCGAGCTGTCGCTTTTATTGCCCATCCCACAAAATAATACAGACTCGCTGCGACAGAAAGACCTGCTATTTTTCTATATAGCCCCCAAATTCTTTTTAGCGCAACCAGTTTGTTTGATGAGAGTGATTTCGCGGGTCTTCTGTAGATTGCGAGAACCTCATCGAGTCCGTACGCAGTAACTCCCCCTTTAAGGATAGTCCACCAGGTTGCCGTATCTTCACTGGCAATCTCCGGCATGTATATCTTATCTTTGGAGAGTTTATCTGTATCTATCATTACCGTTGTAGTGAAAATGATAGTTCTTGAAAGAGCCTCCCTGAAGGTCAGGGTCTCCGGTACATGAACAATCTTACCGGTGGGGTTGGCATTCTCATCTCCGAATTCGTAAGCAGAAAATATAAATGCTGCTCCCCTGCTCCTTATAAATTCAATCTGTTTTTCAAGCTTTCTCTCATTCCAGATATCATCAGCATCAAGAAAGGCAATATACCTCCCGGTAGCTGCTGTAATTCCGGTGTTGCGGGCCTTGGCGGCACCGCCGTTTACAGTCTTTGGAATGAGTTTGATTCTGTCGTCACCATTTTTGATGACTCCCTGTATCAATTCTACACTATTATCAGTTGAAGCATCATCCACCAGTATGAGCTCAAAATTCTCATAGGTCTGACGCTGAACCATTTCTATTGTCTGGAGGATATAATCTGCAGCATTGTACACCGGTACTACAATACTTACACGATTCCCAAGGCTTCGATCTTTTCCCATTAAAGCTCTTCCTTAACAATATAAATCGGTCTTCTCTTCACTTCCAGATATGTCTTACTCAGGTACTGTCCCACAATTCCAAGACAAAACAGCTGAACACCGCTGATAAGTGAAATAATGCATACAAGAGACGGCCATCCGCTTGTGGGATCTCCAAAAGCTACCTTTCTTACTATTGTAACTATTATAAGAACAAGTGCCAAAAAGCAGAATACTACTCCCAGTATGGATGAAAATGCAAGCGGTACGGTAGAAAAAGCCATTATGCCGTCAAGAGCATATAAGAACAGTTTCCAGAAGGACCACTTTGTCTCTCCCTTTTTCCTCTCGATATTCTCAAACTCAAGCCATTTTGTTGAAAAACCTACCCAGCCAAAAATTCCTTTCGAGAAGCGGTTATACTCCTCCATGGACAAGATGGCATCCACAAACTGTCTGGTCATAAGTCTGTAATCCCTTGCTCCGTCCACAATCTCGGTCTTGGACATCCTGTTTATAAGACTGTAGAATCTTCTGGCAAAGAAGGATCTTATCGGAGGCTCTCCCTTTCTTGTCACCCTTCTGGTGGCAACTGAATCATAACCTTCATTTACAATGTAGCCGTACATTTCAGGAAGCATCGCCGGTGGATCCTGAAGATCACAGTCAAGCATAACCACATAATCACCCTTGGACTTCTGAAGTCCGGCATAAATAGCGGCTTCTTTCCCAAAATTTCTTGAAAAATTGATAAGGTGAACTCTCTCATCAGTCTCATGGAGCTTCTTTACTTCTGATACAGTTCCATCCTTAGATCCGTCATTTACATATATGATTTCAAACTGGACGTCGTGCTCCTTGAAAAAGCCCTCAGTCTTCATTAACTCGTCGTAGAAATCCTTTATGTTCTCCTCTTCATTATAACAAGGAACGATTATACTGATCAGTTTCATTTTATCTCTCCGCTCTCATGGGGTTGTTCAAAAAGTCTTCATATGCAAGTCTTATTCCATCTTCAAGCTCTGTCTTGTAAGTCCATCCAAGCCCTGCAGCCTTTGATACATCAAGTAGCTTTCTAGGGGTTCCGTTGGGTTTTGTAGCATCCCATTCGATCTCACCTTCGTAGCCCACAACCCTTGCTATGGTCTCAGCAAGCTCCTTTATTGTAAGTTCCTTACCTGTTCCTGCATTAACTGTCTCATCACCGCTGTAATTATTCATTAAGAATACACACAGATTGGCAAGGTCATCCACATAAAGGAATTCACGAAGAGGTGATCCGTCTCCCCAGCAGGTAACCTTTGAAATACCTGCCTCTTTAGCCTCATGGAATCTTCTGAGCATAGCAGGAAGTACATGAGAGTGTGTCGGATGATAATTATCATTTGGTCCATACAGATTAGTAGGCATAACTGAAATATAATCTGTTCCGTATTGCTTATTCAAAAATTCACAATATTTAAGACCTGAGATTTTCGCAAGAGCGTATGCTTCATTGGTCTTCTCGAGTTCGCTGGTAAGAAGGCAGCTCTCCTTCATGGGCTGAGGTGCCATTCTGGGATATATGCAGGATGATCCCAAAAACTCAAGCTTCTTACAACCATTCTTCCAGGCAGAGTGAATAACGTTCATCTCAAGTATCATATTCTCATACATAAAGTCCGCAAGAGCGCTCTGGTTTGCTTCAATTCCTCCAACTTTTGCAGCTGCAAGAAATACGTATTCAGGCTTCTCTTTTGCAAAGAACTCTTCAACTGCATCCTGTCTAGTGAGATCCAGTTCCTTATGAGTTCTGGTAATAATATTTGTATAGCCCTGTTTTTCGAGCTCTCTGACAATAGCAGAACCAACCATTCCTCTGTGTCCTGCAACATATATTTTTGCGTTCTTTTCCATTATGTTTATCTCCAATCAAAATCAAACTACAATTCTTAATTTTACTCCATTTTGCGCATTTTTTAAAGTTCAGGACTTGGGCGGGAGAAAGCCGTCCTTTATCCTATCTCCAGCCAGGACGATATTGTCGGGATTCGGCACTGAGGGGAACGGATCATATCCGGTCCTGTCGCCCTCTGAAGGATAATAGAACACCTTATCCCCAACTGTTTTTTCCTGCAGGTCATACCTATTGTATTCCTGCTGTTCAACCAGATACCCTGTTCTGAATCTCGGAATGTCATCCCTTACAAGTACCGCGCATTTAAATATCATGAAGAAGGCAAATATTGCCACTATCACTCTGTAGGCATAGCCATCTGCATCACTTCCGAGTCTGCTGTCCAGAAGTATGAGAAATCTTCCAAGAAGGATCATTCCGGGAAGCCATAAATAAACACCGCCATACCTTACAAGGGGTGCAGTAAAAATAAAATATGCAAGTGAAATAAATGTAATACCCTCAATGAACAAAAAGTCCAGACCGGTTACCATTCGCCTGTTGGATAAATGGAATACCTTCTCCATCTTGAAGTTTCCGCCATCGGCCTTCATTTTGCTCTCATTGTTTTCAGTAACAAAATAATAAATGATACATCCGATATAAACAGGAAAACTGATAAGATCAAGGGCGAACATAAGCTTATTAAACGCCGAAAGATCGGACACCCATCTGGGAAACCATGAAATGAAGGGCTCACTGTATGCACTAAGATCCGTAAATCCTCTTCCGTATGCTGTTATCTCATGGGCATCATTAAATGCAGTTTCTACAGGTATTTTCCAGCTTACATTGAATAAATCAACCTGAGGAAAAGGATATACCAGATATCCTGTAAGTATCACATTCCTTACAAAATAAGGAACCGCAATTATGAAGCAAAAAAGCACGCAGAGCAGTATCGCCCTTACTCCGCTTTTCCCGCGTTTTCTTATTATTCTGACTATTGGGTAGATTGACAGTAACACCAGCGGCGCAGCTGAAAGTTTAATGGTCGTAATATACACCGCAAATATTGCAAGAAGAGCATGGGGTAAAAAGGCTTTTTCATGGTTAGCAAAAAGATCAAGCCAGTGAATGACAATATAAAATACCATCGTAGCCATGAAATAGTCTGATGCCGGCGAAACTATCTCATCGAAAACAGTAAAGAGATAGTAGATCGCCATAACTCTGACAAAATCAGAAAGTACCGGATGGCCCCTTCTCACAATGTTCTTAAGATCTGCACACTGCCAGGCAAGCAGCAGGGCAAAATACCCCGCCATTGCATGCATGGGTTTTCCCATGAAAGCTCCGCTGTAAAGAGCCGAAAGTGCAAAGGATGCGCTGTTATACCCAAGCCTCACATGGATATTTCCAAGCCCCTTTATGACGCCAAATTCCTCTATCCATCTTATTGACTGGGCATGATAAAGGTCTGTGTCATAATGCATCAACCCGTGTGACGTACCATATGCCATTACAAGGAAAATAATCAGATACAAATGGATACTTTTTGAGGTTATTATTTTGGCAGCCCCGTCGATAATCCTGGAATTAATCTCCTCTCTATATGTGTAATACAAGAAGACACATGCCAGAATAAGTATAGCGTTGGCTGCCAAAGACACCTTGCCAAAAAGACTGAATATCTCTGCATAGACATTAACTATAAGTATACCTGCTACCAAAAAGCTCTCATTATACTTATAGTTATATACAATCTTTTTCTTTCCTTTTTCAGTGTACATACAGGCAATCTTCGAAATACCTGTAAGCACTGCAAAACCTGTTATGTATGTAGTTATTATTACGTATATCCAATTAAAGATAACCGCCAGCATATTAGAATTTTTTCCTTATGCAAGAAGGTCTTTTAAATATCTTTCGATAGCATCATGCCAGTCTGCAAACATGAAATCAGATGTAAGCTTAAACATATAATTCTCAAGAATTGAATATGCCGGTCTCGGTGCAGCCTGAGGATTCTTTGCTGAATACTCAGCACTTGTAACATGATTAACCTTTGTGTTTTTGCCTGCTAATCTGAAAATTTCCTCTGTAAAGTCTGCCCAGTTGGTATCGCCTTCACAGGTTCCATGGAAAAGTCCATAGTTCTCAGTCTCAAGAAGGAAGTGAATTGCTCTTGCAAGCTCATATGTGCTTGTAGGTGTTCCAAGCTGATCGCATACAACGCTTACTTCGTCATATTTTTCAGAAAGACCAAGCATTGTCTTAACGAAGTTCTTGCCATCTCCATATAACCATGCTGTACGGATGGTAAAGTAGTTCCTGGCAAACTTTTCAACAAACTGCTCACCGGCAAGCTTGGTTATTCCGTATTTACTTACAGGACCTGTCTTGTCAAACTCTGTGTAGGGTCTGTTACCGTCTCCGGAAAATACATAGTCTGTAGAAATATGTACAAGCTTAGCATCAGTATCAGTTGCTGCTATTGACAGGTTTCTGGGTCCGATGGCATTGATCTTATATGCAAGATCCACATCGCTCTCCTGTGCATCAACTGCAGTATAAGCAGCGCAGTTAATTATGGCATATGGCTTAACTTCTCTTGCAAGAGCTGTAACCGCATCCACGTTGGTGATATCAAGAGGTGTTATTCCTTCACCCTCAAAAACATCAGTATTAACAAGCTCATATTCTCCTGTCTTTCCAAGTTCGATATTAACTGCTCTTCCAAGTTGTCCGTTACATCCTGTTACAATAATCTTTTTCATTTCAATTCCTTCCTTCGCTCATATATTTATGCACAGGCACGATTACTTTGTAATCCTGCCCTAAAGGCCAGAACCTTTTCAAATCATGATGGTTCCTACCTGTCAAAATATCTCATTTAAATACTTTGCTTTCATATAAAGCTTACGGACGACAAAAATGCCGTCCGTCGTATTTTAGTCTTTATTCACCAAGACCACCCTCTATGGCAGCAATCAAAGCTTCCATTGCTTCCTTTTCATCCGGTCCTTCGCATTTAAATTCAAGTTCATCTCCGCATTTTATACATGCACCAAGAACACTAAGTACACTTTTGGCATTTGCGGAATTCTCTCCGTACATAAATGTAATGTGTGATTTATAATTCATCGCGACTTTACATAAATTTCCAGCAGGTCTAAGGTGCAGTCCTGTGGGATTCTTAATTGTCACCTTCTGTGTAATCATATTAATTTCCTCTATATTGAAGCCGTAAATCAGTTGTTTACAGCATAACGTCCTGTATCAGCTCTGCAAGTTTCTTTGCTTCTTCATCAATAATCTTCTGATCCTTACCCTCGATCATTACTCTTACCAGCGGCTCTGTGCCTGAAGGTCTGATAAGAACACGACCGTCTCCGGCAAATTTCTTATCAAGCTCCTCAATAGCTGCTGCAATCTCAGGATACTCCATGAAGTGATCCTTTTTATGAGTAGGTACAGTTGCATTGCAAAGTGCCTGAGGCATAACCTCCATTACCTGTGAAAGCTCTGAAAGCTTTTTACCGGTATCCTTCATAACCTTGAGAAGATGAAGTGCTGAAAGAAGTCCATCTCCAGTGGTGTTGTCATCAAGGAAGATTATATGTCCTGACTGCTCGCCGCCAAGATTTGCTCCAATCTCCTTCATGCGCTCAAGAACATATCTGTCTCCAACCTTGGTCTTCTCAATCTTGATCCCCTCGCGCTCTCCCATTTTGAAAAATCCGAGGTTACTCATAACTGTGGCAACGATAGTTTCGCCCTTAAGCATCCCGTTGTCCTTCATGTGCTTACCGATTATAGCCATTATCTCATCGCCATCGACAAATTTTCCGTTTTCGTCTACTGCAAGGAATCTGTCAGCATCTCCGTCAAAGGCAAGTCCTATATCAGCTTTCTCAGTAACTACACGGCCCATAAGCTCTTCCATATGAGTTGATCCGCAGTTGGCATTGATATTTGTTCCGTCCGGATTGGTGTGAATCGCAATAACCTGTGCGCCAGTCTGTCTGATTGTTTCAACTGATGTATATGAGCTTGCTCCTTCAGCGCAGTCCATTACAATCTTGAATCCGTCCAGTCTTACATCAACACAGTTAAGATTGTGGTTGATATACTCTTCTCTGGCATCAGTACGGTTCTTAATCTTTCCGACTCCTGCACCTGTAGGCATCTTAACACCTTCAAGGTTATTTTTTATAAGTTCTTCAATCTCATCCTCAAGAGCGTCAGGAAGCTTAAATCCATTGCCATCAAAAAACTTGATGCCGTTAAACTCCATGGGATTGTGAGACGCTGAAATAACTACTCCGGCATCTACGCGATACTTCTTGGTAAGATAGGCAACTGCAGGGGTAGGTAATACTCCTACATTTACAACATTTGCTCCTACTGAACACGCTCCTGCCATAAGTGCTGCACCAAGCATATCTCCGGAAAGTCTTGTGTCACATCCGACCATTATTGTGGGTCTGTGTTTGTTCTCCTTTGATAATACATATGCACCTGCCTGTCCAAGCTGCATGGCAAGAAGCGGTGTGAGTTCATCGTTTGCAACACCTCTTACGCCATCAGTTCCGAATAATCTAGACATTTTCTCCTCCTACTACTAACACCGGTTTATCCATAGCATAGACAACCGGCCTGATGCCGATACCGTAAACGGTCAAATAACCTTCAATTACGACAAACGGATTTGAGTTAATTACTCTGTTTTTCTAAGTTCTACTGTTACTTCAATAGTATCTGCAGTGGTAACTCCTCCCGGTAATGACAATGAAATATTTGTATTATAATAACCGGAAAGGTCTTCCCCATCACCTATAAACTGCGAAAGATCGATAACTCCTGACACATCTCCTGCATCTATGGCATTAACCTTATCAGCAAGTCCGCTGACCTGAAGATTAAAAGTCTCTGAATTATCAGCCACGATAACATCATAGCCCTGAGGTGCATTCGTTATCTCTATCTGGTCAAAGGGAACACTGAGTGTCTTATCAATTTTCTTATCAATATAAGCAACAACGGTTGCGATACCATTAAAATCCTGATCTCCAAAGGACACATTACCCGGCAGATATCCTGACAGGTCTATAGTCTTTGTAAGATTACCCGTGAGTCCCGTGATATCAAGTGAAGCATCTGCTACTGAGATAGAATCTATCTTGTTAAGCACAGACATTCTTCCTGCAAGAAGAACATCCTCCGGACTTGACTCAACAACTCCGGTAGCCACATATCCTTCGGCAGGAACGCCTGATACCTGATAGGTTATAGGCACTCTCTTGGTCGCAAGGATCGTAACACTGACTCCAACCGATGAACTGCTGAGCTTTAAGTTATCTCTTGATACTTCATTGCCATCCTCATCATAGAGATGTATCTCAGCATTGGTTCCGATGTTGGTTGTATAGCCTGTGACTTCTACATTAACTGATGCGTCCTTGACACTTTCAACCACAGATTTTGCACCAGTAATTCTTATCTGGTTCTGATCAGTAATGACATCCCCTATTATATACCCTTCCGTCAAGCTGCCGGATGTTGTGGCAGAAATAGCAAGAGTCTTGGATGCTCTGTCCTCGATACTGAGCTTTACAGCATCTATACTTCCGCTCAGACTCTGTATCTGATTTCTGTATTTGTTTGTATCAAGCTGAATAGCAACATAATAGGTGCCGTCAATATTTGTGGTATTCTCAAGATCTGCGTAAGCAACTATATTCTCTCTGCTGAGTGAATCGACTATTGATCTTGGAGCATACACGGTAACGGTTGACAGTACATCACTATCCTCCAAAACCTGATACACCTGATTGTTATCTGTAATACTGTTTGAATTTCTCAAAGTGACCTGCACATTGCTGAATCTCACCGAATCGACAGGATCACTTATATTTGTTACCAGGAACCAAAGAAGTGCGGCAAAAAAAAGCGAAGCAATCTTCAGCCCCAGGTTTGCAGTAAAATTAAACTTTTTCATTTTGCAATCCCTTTCGCTTTTTTATTTCCCTTATTCTTTTTCTTCTTATCCTTCTTATCCTCTGAAGTCTTATTCTGTATCTGTCTGAGTCTCTCTCTTAAGCGCTCACTGTCCAGAGCTCTCTCAAGTTCTCCCATATATGCGACGCTAATTTTTCCTGTCTCCTCTGACACGATTATCGTGAGGGAGTCAGTGACCTCTGATACACCAACACCTGCGCGGTGTCTGGTTCCAAGTTCTTTTCCAAGCTCCATGTTGTCAGATAGCGGCAGGTAGCAGGTAGCTGATGTGATCCTGTCTCCTCTTATAATGACCGCGCCATCATGAAGTGGTGTGTTATGCTCAAAAATATTGATAAGAAGCTGGCTTGTAACAATTCCATCTATATCAATACCTGTTCTCTCATATTCACTTAATGAGGACAACTGCTCAATAACAATAAGCGCACCGGTTCTGACCTTTGCCATCTCAACGCAGGCTCTTACGATTTCATTTATTGTCTTATCTGAAAATCTTCCTTCTTCAGTTGCCTCAGCAAAATTGAACAATCCATGGAAGAAGTTCCTTCTTCCTATTCCCTCCAGGGCTTTACGAAGCTCCGGCTGTAAAATAACAACCATAGCTGTTACAGCTATTCCAAATACATTCTGCACTATCCACAAAATAGTGGACATGTTGAAAGCTGCTGCAATAACTATAAAGACAACAATAACTACGATCCCCTTTAAAAGAGACCATAGTCTTGTAGTTTTAGCCCAAACCAGAATATGGTAGATCAAAAACGCTATGATAAGCATCTCCACTATATCAAGCGCCCTGACCGTCGGCATATGCAGGCTTGTCAGATTGTTCTCAAGAAAAAATCCGATCTGTTGCATTTATATTTACTCGCCTCTGTCTTTGCCTCTGTAGTCTCTGCCGGCATTAGATCCACTGATCTTTTTTACCTTAGGCGCTGGTGTTGAAACCGTTACCTTCGGTACTGCCTTTACGTAGTAATAATACTCGTCATCCTCAAACTGAACCTTTTCTATTCTGGTGTAGTCCAGATTGAAAGCAAAGAACTGCAAAATCATAAGTAATAAAATCGCTATTATTGACTGAACAATCACCCCGATGAAGGAGAGCTGTGTCGTGTACATCATATCTCCAACAAGCAGGCAGATGATATCTGTAAGTGCACCGGCTATGATTGCAATAGTCCATGCATGATCAACAGCCATTCTTCTGATCAAATATACAACCGCAACCGTGATTGCAAAAGCTGCAACAAATACCCACATGCGTTTGTTATTCATAAGCTCAGAAATAATACTCTGAAACTGTGTAGCTGAATCCTCTATCTCTGCTCCGGTAAGTGTTGTCGCGTTATCAGAAATGTAATTCACAAAAAATGCTACAATGACGCCAAACGCCATTGATATGATGGATGCGGGTGATCCAAGAAGTCCAAGAGCTATAGGCATCACATAAGGGATGCTCAGATAGAAGCACATAGGTGTCAGCATCACAGCAAGAGTATCCTTCGGTGAAAATCTGAAATAAAGTAAAAACATTAAGAGGAACATAATAAGACCGACTACAGCACACTGAATCGAAAGCTTATAAAGATGCGCCAAAATAAATCCGGCAGAAACCAGTACCATAAAATTGGATGGCATAATCGAGCATAAAAGTGCAGCCATTAATAAAATGGGTAGTTTTGTCAGATTCGTCTGATATCCGATCTTATTGCCAATCATTGTAAACGCTATAAGTGATAACAGAAACTTCCACAAATATGTGATATAAAGCTCGTATTTTGTATAAAAATTTTTAATATATTCCCGTAGTTCAAGTAAAGAAGTCATTTTCCTATTCCTTTTCGTACATTCTGCCAAGTCTCTTCAGGCAGGAGTAATATGCTCTCATATTTTTCCGCATTTTCCCATAGCGAATAGAATAAATGATGTATGAAATCACTGAATATACGGCTACAAGCACAATGTAATAAAGCAGATATTTTCTGGCGGTAGCAGCAATGTCAGTACTATATACATCCTGCAAAACATCAGAAAAATGATACATCACATATGCAGCGACCAGTATCAGATAAACCACTGTGGCACTGATGATTGATTTCAGTACCTGGAATCCGACATAGTCGCTGCGAAAGTACGAGTTTATAGCGTTATTCTTTTTCCCCTCATGCTGCTCGTAAGCAGCCATCCTGGTCATCAGGATTACTCTCTCCTCATTTAACATAAATTCATCATGTCCTAAGAAATTTCATACCGGATTTCTGATCCGATTTCTGTGCTGCCTGTTTCTTGGCAATCTCAGCTGCAAGTGCCTCCTGGCGCTTCTTGACAGTGTCACTGAGCGCATTGGTAACAGTTGCCTTGCACTTTGCGCATAATCTCCCCGTTTGTATACGTTCACCACAATTCTCACAGGTAATCTGAATCGGAGACTGTTCTGTGAACATAAGTCTCTCTTCCAGGATCCACTTCTTGAGCTGCTTGGTACTAACTTCGCACTCATCGGATATCTGTTTAAGTCCTGAGCCGGGATTATCCTGGATATACTTCTTTACCTGCTGGAATTTCTCCTCAATTGATTTCTTGCAGTTCTCGCAGAGAACATCACCTGCGATATAGTTGAACATCTTGCCACATCTTGAACAATTACGAACATTACTCATGATTGCCTCCTACTTTTGCAGTGCTTATTTTCACACCACCTGGCCAATTGCAAGCGTCACAAAGAATATCCTATTTACCCCATGTCTACGAAATTCCCTGGCTAGCTCATCTATAGTACTGCCGGTCGTGTAAATGTCATCAACAAGGATTATACATTTAAATTTTACATCATTTCTGCTTATATTAAAAGCTTTTTTCAAATTTGAGCGTCTTTGTGATGCGGAAAGAACCTTCATCGGAACCGTGTTTCTGTTCCTTGATACAACATCATTTCTGACAGGAATTCCAAGCTCATCTCCAAGGGCATCAGCAAATACCTCTGCCTGATTATAGCCTCTTATCCTCTGCTTTCTTCGGTACATTGGAACAGGTATTATAGCATCTGCCTTCAGTCCCTTTATCAAGTCTCCAAGATACTCACCGGTGGCTTTAGCATAAAAATCTGCGTACTCCTTTCGCCCGGAATACTTGAACCTGTATATTGAGCCGGATATGGTTCTGTATCTGAATACACCGAATCCTCTGTCAAAATAATGTTTCGTCTTTCTGCAGTCACTGCAGAACTCTTCTTCTCTATTTTTAATCGGCTTACCGCACTTTAAACATGTTACTGTTCCGGCAAATTTTATGATTTTTTTACATTTATTGTGTATGAGTCCTTCTTTTGCCGCTACGATTCCATCACATACAGGACATCTTCTGGGATAGAGGATGGATATTGCATGATCAAAAAATTCCTTAACCTGCAACTGCAACCTCCCGGATTCTGTCCATAAGACCGGTATATCTTTTAAGCTGCTCTTCGTTTTCTATCATGATATCGATAGTTTCCCTGTTTCCAAGAACCACAACACATTTCTGTGCTCTGGTAACGGCAGTATACAAAAGATTTCTGTTAAGGAGCATCCTTGGTCCTCCCAGAAGTGGAAGTATCACTGCAGGATACTCCGATCCCTGAGACTTATGTATAGTAATGGCATACGCATGCTCAAGATCATCCAGATCAGAAAAAGGATAAACAACTCTTCTTCCTTCATCGAATTCCACTACAAGCTCCTTCATCACAGTGTTTATCTCTTTTACAACTCCCATATCACCGTTGAATATTCCAAGCCCCTTTTCCACAGTGATGCCATGTTTTCCCTGAACTTCCCACTCAGCCTGATAGTTGTTGTGTATTTGCATCACTCTGTCACCGACTCTTATGATTCTGTCCCCATGAACATATTCTTTCTTGTTGTCATCCGCAGGATTTAAATATCTCTGTAGTATAGTATTTAAGGTCTGCGCCCCCAGAGGCCCTCTCTTCATAGGGGTCAGCACCTGTATGTCACTGCTTGATGCCTTAACATATCCCGGAAGCTTGTCCCTTATAAGCTCGATCATATGCTTGTAGATCACATCGGCATTATCTCTTTTCAGAAAAAAGAAATCCTTGCTCTTATTGTCCAGCTTTATCTCCTCACCATCCTTGATATGATGGGCATTCATGACAATATCGCTCTCCTTCGCCTGCCTGAAAATTTTCTGAAGGGTAATTGTCGTATAGGCTCCGCTTGCTATAAGATCATGCAATACCTGCCCAGGTCCGACGCTTGGAAGCTGGGAGCTGTCACCCACAAGGATAAGATGGGTTCCTGGAAGCACTGCTTTTAAAAGCGCTGCAAAAAGATGCATATCAACCATGGACATCTCATCTATTATTATCGCGTCTGCCTCCAGGGGATTATCTGCATTTTTCTCAAAATGGATTCTGGACTTTTCTCCAGAATCATCTGAGATTCCTCCACCGACTCCAAGTAATCTGTGGAGAGTGGATGCTTCATAGCCTGTTGCTTCCGTCATTCTCTTGGCAGCTCTTCCGGTGGGAGCTGCAAGAAGTATCTCCATCTGCTCCTCGGCATAATATTCGATTATTGTGTTGATGGTTGTGGTCTTACCTGTACCGGGACCTCCCGTTACAATGACCACTCCGTTAACAGCACTAGCCGCTGCTGCTTTTCTCTGAAGATCATCAAGTTCAATTTGGCGCCTTTCCTCAATCTTCTTTATTCTTTTTATAAGTGACTCCTCACTCTCATGAGAGACCTGAAGATTAAGCTCATTTAGCATCACAGCTATCGCCTGCTCCTCATAGAAGTAGGAAGCTGCATATACTTCGTTTTCTCCTCGGTATATAAGCTTTCTCTCAGCCATGAGGTTGTCCATCATGACCTCAATATTCTTTTCATCAACACCCAGAAGTTCCTTGCTTTTTCTTAAAAGCTCGTCCTTTGGAAGATAGCTGTTTCCATCTGCGGCAGATTCCAGAAGGACATACATTATTCCGCTTCTTATTCTGAACTCTGAGTCCACGCTTATGCCGACCTTTGCAGCAATCTCATCTGCGGTCTTAAAGCCTATCCCTTCAATATCATCTGCAAGTTTATAAGGATTTTCCTTTAAAATCCTGTATACCTGTGCGCCGTATTTTTCATATATTCTCACTGACATGGTACTGGATATCCCATATCCCGCCATAAAAACAAAGGCATCGCGCATCTCCCTTTTATCAGTGAGCTGAATAGCTATATCTCTCGCTTTTCTCTCGCTTATTCCCTTTATCTCCGCAAGTCTTTCAGGCTCATCTTCAATTATCCTGAAGGTATCCTTGCCGAATTTTTTCACAATGCGCCTTGCCATGGTCTCGCCAATTCCCTTGATGGCGCCTGAGCCCAGATACCTCTCCATGGACTCCACATCATCAGGGGCTGCAATTTTATAACTGCTGACCTTTATCTGTTCGCCGTAGACCGGATGATTAGTCATGTCTCCGGAAATTTCCAGAGTGTCACCCTCATCCACATCAATAAAACTTCCGACGCAGGTGATTTCTTCTCCATCTGATATCAGAACCATTACTCCATAGGTTCTGTCCGGGCTTCTATATATAAAATGATCTATATATCCCTTAACTTCCATGTTACTCCTCATCTATAAACAAATGTATTTCCTGTCTGCAGTTTTCCCTTTAGTGATGTGAAAACCGTCACCAAAATTGTTTTCGATTAACGTATTCTACTAATCCTACCACGTACAGACATAGAAAATCCCTCTTTTGTAATAAAAAGAGGGACTTTGATTACATTTTATAAATCATAATTGCGCTTCATGTTCTCATAAAGCATCTGAGCAAAACCATTGCTCTGTGTATCTGCCCCCGTGGCAGCTATATCCTGAATTGTCATATCTTTGAAGTAGTCAACAAGGGTACCCATGGATTTCGATTCGTCCTTGCTGAATACTTTTGCCGTCTTCTCATATCCTTTATAAATCTGTTCCATAAAATATGCTTCAAACTGCTTGCAGGCATCCATAAGCTCTTTATCGGCTTTTGCCTGATCTTCATCAGTTTTGGCATTCCTGGCTTTTGATGCCGCCTGATTTGCCTTTTCAGATGAAGCCTGACTTGCAGCAAATTGCGATATTCCGGACACATTCATTGAATTCATATCTATAGCCATGCTGTTTCCCCTTGCGAAAATCCTGTGAAATCCACAATTTATAAGACAAATTCATATTCCTCAAAGCCTTATAAAACAGGATCATCTCACACTAATTATCTCTTAAGCTGGTTTGCTGTCTGCATCATCTCATCCGTTGTGGTGATAGCTGTTGAATTCATCTCGTAAGCTCTCTGCGCAACAATCAGATTAACCATCTCCGTAGCAACACTTACATTTGAGCCTTCGAGATATCCCTGAACAACCTGGCTTCGCTTGATTCCGGGTGTTGTTGCTTCAGGAAGCGGATCTCCACTTGCCATAGTAGCCATAAAGCTTGTATCTCCAACTCTCTCAAGACCTTCAGCATTCCTGAACTGGAACAGTGCGATTGTTCCGATATCCTGTCTTACCTGGTTTGCATCAAGGTAGTACAGATTGCCCTCTGTATCACAGGTGATATCTGATGCCTTGATAGTCTCATCATTTACAATGAGCGGATTGCCATCAACACCGATTACCGGATTACCTTCAGAGGTTGTAAGTTCCAGAGTGTTCTGATCTGTAAGAGCCCATACAAAGTTACCGTTTCTGGTAAACCTTATATTAGTGGGATCAAGGTTCTGCGCATCAGTTGAGTAAGCAAAGAAGCCATCTCCCTGTATCGCAAATGCTGAGCTTGAATCATTGTCCTGAAGGTTTCCTTGAGTAAAGAACGAATTAATCGAGGAAACTCTTACACCAAGACCTACATCTGAATTAACCGGTGATCCGGTAGTCTGAACCGTCTTGGTCTTAAGCTCCTGATAAAGCAATGATTTAAATTTTGCACTCTGTGCCTTGTAGCCTGCAGAGTTAACGTTAGCCAGATTATTTGCTATGGTGTCTACATTCGTCTGTTGTGCATTCATTCCGGATGCTGCTGTCCATAAGCTTCTTACCATAAAATACCTCCTAGCCGTGCAGTTGTAAAAACAACGACTTCTTAAATGCAATATGGAAAAGCCTTCAAGAATCCTGCGTTTTTCAAGAAACTGCTCCAATACGAATATCGAATTTCCAAAGAAATCCAATAGTCTATAATCTGCCAATTAATATATCGGCTATTCACTCTATAAGATTAATAGTCCTTACTGAACTTTTCCAAGCTGGTTAACTGCTATATCCAATGTGTCCTCCTCAGCCTGCAGAGCCTTGGAATTGGTATCATACTGTCTCTGTATGGTAATTATGTTAACCATCTCATCAACCACACTTACGTTTGAAGCTTCGAGATATCCCTGATTAACAGTGGCATTAGCTTCTGCCGCCGTGGTCGAAACCACCTGAGCACCACCCTCACCGATAATGAAAGCATTATCCTGATATCTCTGCAAAAATTGAGGATTGTCAAATCTTGCAACCTGTATGGTTGAAACCACGTTCAAATCCTGGACTATAGTACCGTCCTGATTTATTGTAGTATCTATATTCGGATCTATCTGAATGGGATTATTGTTGACATCCAGGACATTATTACCCTCACTTGTGACTAGGTAGCCATCAAGCGTAAGGGTAAAATTACCGTCTCTGGTATATTTGATAAGTTGTCCGCCGCCATCAGGATCATCTGATGCGTAAGACGTTGCAAAAAAGGCATTACCGCCCGCTGTCATGTTGTCATTAACAGAGTTGTCATCTACATTGGGAAGCCCGTTATTAAGAGCAAGATCAAAGGTCTGACCTGTTTGTCTGAGCCCTCCCTGTTCGAAGTTAGTATAGGTTCCGGCGAGCTTAACTCCCGGATTCATAAGGCCAAGTCTCCTGGCAGTCCAAGGCGCATCAGAATAGTCCTTAATCTTCAATGCCAGAAGATCACGGAATGACTGGCTTACCGAACGTTCCTCCTTGAAACCGGTAGAATTCACATTGGCGAGATTATTTGTCTCGATATCCATGCGTTTTTGTTCGTTTACCATACCTGTGTATGCAGTGTACAGACCTTTAACCATATACCGTCCCCTATTTATTTATTTTATACTTCGCGATAACCTGCAAGGAACTCTACATATCTTCCTGTTCCGATAGCAACAGCCGTCATCGGATCATCAGCCGTAACAGTATTGATACCTGTCTTGGAAGCAATGAGGTCATCCAGTCCGCGAAGAAGGCTTCCGCCACCTGTAAGGACAATTCCTCTGTCAGCGATATCAGCAGCAAGTTCCGGAGGGGTCTTCTCCAAAACTCCGTGGATAGCTTCTACGATCTGAGCTGTAGTCTCACGAAGAGCCTCTTCTGTCTCCTCAGATGAAACCTTAACTGTCTTAGGAAGACCTGTAACCAGGTTACGTCCTCTGACATCCATATAATCAGCCTCAGCTCTGGGATAAGCTGCGCCAATCTTGATCTTGATATCTTCTGCAGTTCTCTCACCGATAAGAAGATTATGCTTTTTACGCATATATCTTACGATTGCTTCATCAAAGTCATCGCCTGCAATCTTAACTGATGTACTTACAACTGTTCCGCCAAGTGAGATAACAGCGATATCAGATGTACCACCACCTATATCAACAATCATGTTACCGCAAGGCTTTGTAATATCTATACCTGCTCCAATGGCTGCAGCAATAGGCTCCTCGATAATACGGACATCTCTTGCACCTGCCATTAAAGTAGCATCTTCAACTGCTTTTCTTTCAACTTCTGTAACTCCACTCGGTACACAAACTGCTATGAGCGGCTTACGGAAGGTTCTGTGTCCAATAGCCTTGGTGATGAAGTACTTCATCATCTGCTCTGTGACTTTGTAATCTGAAATAACACCCTGTCTAAGCGGTCTTACAGCAACAATATTACCTGGCGTACGACCAAGCATAAGTCTCGCATCCTCACCGATTGCCTTGATCTTCTCAGTATCCCTGTCATAAGCCACAACTGAAGGCTCCTTCAAAACTACACCCTTACCACGGATGTAAACCAGGATGCTGGCTGTACCTAAGTCAATTCCAATATCTGTATACTGCATGAAATCTATTACCCCTTTCTGGAAATAAGGCTAAGAGCGCATAGTCGCTCACAATAATTATTTAAAGATATAATTCATTAAGCATTATAAACCAATAGGGCAATATTTGAAACATCAAATCACAATTTTTTAATTGGCTCTACACTTGTCTATAGGTTTATCGGCAGAACTTTATAAAAACTTTATACTTTTTATCAAGAAATATTTATTTTTTTTCCAACATTTTTTTGATGTACTTACCTGTGTAAGATTTCTTACATTTTGCCACCTCTTCAGGTGTTCCCTTTGCCACAACCGTACCACCGCCGGAGCCGCCTTCAGGTCCCATATCAATGATATAATCCCCGGTTTTTATGACATCCAGGTTGTGTTCTATCACAATTACAGTATTCCCGGCATCAACAAGTTCATGAAGGATCTTAACGAGCTTTTGCACATCCGCAAAATGAAGTCCTGTAGTAGGCTCATCAAGAATATAGATTGTTTTTCCGGTACTTGCCCTTGAAAGCTCTGTGGCAAGCTTTATTCTCTGTGCCTCTCCTCCGGATAGCTCTGTTGAGGGCTGTCCCAGCTTGACGTAGCCAAGTCCCACATCATAAAGAGTCTTTATCTTTCTTTTTATTGTCTTGATGTTTTCAAAAAACGGCAGAGCTTCTTCAACTGTCATATCAAGAACATCATATATGTTCTTGCCCTTGTATCTGACTTCCAGCGTCTCTCTGTTATAACGTTTTCCGCCGCAGACTTCACAGGGAACATAGACATCCGGCAGGAAGTGCATTTCGATCTTTATTATGCCATCTCCGCCGCAGGCTTCGCATCTTCCGCCCTTTACATTAAAGGAAAATCTGCCCTTCTTATAGCCCCTTGTCTTGGCATCAGGAGTACCTGCAAAAAGATCTCTTATCATGTCAAATACGCCTGTATATGTAGCAGGATTGGATCTGGGTGTTCTTCCGATGGGAGACTGGTCAATAGCAATTACCTTATCAAGCTGCTCAATTCCTTCTATTCCCTTGTGCTTTCCGGGAATACATCTTGCCCTGTTAAGGTCTCTCTCAAGATGCTTGTAAAGTATCTCATTTACGAGAGAGCTCTTTCCCGAACCGGAGACACCGGTTACTATGGTTAATACTCCAAGAGGGAATTCAACATCAATATTTTTAAGGTTGTTCTCCTGAGCTCCTTTTACCTTTATCCATCCTGTGGGCTGTCTTCTGTGGTCCGGAACCGCAATTTTAAGCTTTCCTGAGAGATATTGTCCGGTTATGGATTCCTTTACCTTCATTATCTCCTCGGCGGTTCCTGCTGCCACAATCTCACCACCATGGGAGCCTGCTCCCGGCCCCACATCCACTATGTAATCCGCAGCTCTCATAGTATCCTCGTCATGTTCAACCACGATAAGTGTATTACCCAGGTCTCTTAAGTTTTTAAGGGTATTAAGAAGCTTATCATTATCTCTCTGATGAAGTCCGATACTCGGCTCGTCAAGGATATAGCACACTCCGCAGAGACCTGACCCGATCTGGGTTGCAAGTCTTATACGCTGTGCTTCACCGCCAGATAGTGTACCTGTAGCTCTGGACAATGACAGATAATCAAGGCCAACATCAATTAGGAAGCCTACTCTTGCTCTGATTTCCTTAAGTACCTGTGCTCCGATGATTTCCTGCTGCTTTGTGAGCTTTAATCCTTCAAGATATTCATGAAGCTCTCCAATCGAAATTGATGTTATCTCATATATATTTTTATCATCAATAGTCACAGCCAGAGAATCCGCCTTTAGTCTCTGTCCCTTACATGCAGGGCAGGGTGTAATTCTCATATACTGCTCATATTCTGCCTTCTGGTTTTCAGAAAATGTCTCGCGATACCTCTGCTCCACATTCTTTATAAGTCCGTCGAACTTTATGGGATATCTTCCTTCTCCGCGCTGTCCCGAATATGCCACTGTCACTTCTCTGTCAGCACCGTATACAAGCATATGTCTGACCTTGGGACTGAGCTTTTCAAACGGAGTATCCATGCTGAATTTGTATTCCTTCGCAAGAGCCTTAAGAGTTGCATTGGTAAAGCTGCCTTCCTTATTAGAAGACTGCCATCCCATTACCTGAAAACATCCATCATTTATGGATAGGGATTTATCAGGAATCATCAGCTCCTCGTCGAATTCCATCTTATAGCCAAGTCCTGTACACTCAGGGCAGGCACCGAAGGGATTATTGAAGGAAAAGCTTCTGGGCTCAATCTCGGATATACTTATCCCGCAGTCAGGACAGGCAAAGCTCTGACTAAAGTTCATGGGCTTTCCATCTATGACATCTACTGTCAAAAGTCCCTCAGCAAGATTAAGAGCGCTCTCTATTGAATCTGTAAGTCTTCCTCTTAATTCCTCAACCTCATCTCTGATAACAAGTCTGTCGACAATAATCTCGATATTGTGCTTTATGTTCTTATCGAGCTTGATCTCCTCTGAGAGGTCATACTGACTGTCATCTATTCTCACACGCACAAAGCCTGCTCTTTTAGCTCTGTCCAGAACCTTGGCATGCTCACCCTTACGTCCTCTGACAACCGGTGCCAGAATCTGGAACCTGGTTCCTGAAGGAAGAGAGAGAATCTGATCAGCCATCTCATCAACGCTCTGTCTCCTTATCTCACGTCCGCAATTCGGGCAGTGAGGAATTCCTATTCTTGCATATAAAAGTCTGAAGTGATCGTAAATCTCTGTAACTGTTCCGACAGTAGATCTGGGGTTTCTGTTGGTGGATTTCTGATCGATTGAAATTGTAGGTGACAGCCCTTCAATTTTTTCCACATCAGGCTTATCCATCTGTCCCAAAAACATTCTCGCATAGGAAGAAAGAGATTCCATATATCGTCTCTGTCCCTCAGCAAAAATAGTGTCAAAGGCAAGGGAAGATTTACCTGAACCGGAGAGCCCCGTAAATACTGTGAGGGTCTCTCTTGGTATATTTACCTTTACGTGCTTAAGATTGTGTTCATTAGCGCCACGAACACGGATGTAGTCATGGATGTCATCCGATAATATTCGCTTTGCAGATGTGTTTTCTTTTATCATATGTGAATTTTCAGCCATTTTTATCGTCCTCAAGAATTCTATATACTCCGGTAAAATATCCCGCGAGCATCACATGTTGTATATGTAGCCCGCAAGAATCCTGCTTTGCAGGACACGCCCCTCGCTTTGCGAGGACCTAGTCCAATACGATTCCCGTTTTTCTAAGGAAAAACAGGAATCTATCATTTTCCGCCGGTTACCTCCAAAAGATGTTTCTTCAGATCTATCATCTGGTCTCTCAGCATTGCTGCAGTTTCGAAATCAAGTTCCGTAGCTGCCCGCTTCATGCGCTTCTCAACATCCTTAATAACCTTTTCAAGCTCTTTCCTATCCATGGACTCGGGATCCTTCTCAAACTGAACCTCCTGTTTTGCAACAGCCTTGGTTACGCTTATAAGGTCTCGAACTGCCTTTCTTATGGTCTGAGGTGTTATTCCGTGCTCCTCATTATAAGCCTGCTGAATTTTCCTTCTGCGCTCCGTTATCTCTATGGCGTTCTTCATGGAATCAGTCATGTTATCCGCATACATGATAACGTGTCCATCAGCATTTCTCGCAGCTCTTCCGATGGTCTGAATAAGCGATGTCTCAGAGCGAAGGAAACCTTCTTTATCTGCATCAATTATGGCAACCAGAGATATTTCAGGTATATCAAGGCCCTCTCTTAGTAGGTTGATTCCCACAAGCACATCAAATACATCAAGTCTCATGTCCCTTATTATCTGTGCTCTCTCAAGGGTGTCTATATCTGAATGCATGTATTTTACACGAATGCCTGTCTCTGCAAGATATTCAGTCAGGTCCTCAGCCATCTTCTTTGTAAGAGTAGTTACAAGCACCTTACTCTTTTTAGCTGTCTCCTTGTTGATCTCGGTAATAAGGTCATCTATCTGTCCTTCAACAGGTCTCACGGATATCTCCGGATCAAGGAGCCCTGTAGGTCTTATTATCTGCTCAGCCCTAAGAAGCTCGTGCTCTGCTTCATAGGGTCCCGGCGTAGCGGAACAGAACAGCATCTGATCAATATGAGTCTCAAACTCCTCAAAATTAAGCGGTCTGTTATCAAGTGCAGAAGGAAGTCTGAATCCATAATCCACCAGCGTGGTCTTTCTGGATCTGTCTCCATGGTACATGGCTCCTATCTGAGGGATTGTCATATGGGACTCATCCACAATTATCAGAAATTCACCGTCAAAGAAGTCCATAAGTGTAAGCGGTGGAGAACCGGGTTCTGCAAAATTAAGATGCCTTGAATAGTTCTCAATGCCGGAGCAAAAACCAGTTTCACGCATCATCTCCACATCAAAGTTAGTACGCTCTGCTATTCTCTGGGCTTCAATCAGTTTATCCTCGCCCTTAAAAAACTTTACCTGCTCATCCAGCTCAGCTTCTATGTTCTTGCAGGCAAGATTAATTTTTTCCTGAGGAACAACATAATGAGAGGCCGGATATATCATTACGTGACTGAGTTCATTTTTTATTACTCCCGTAACAGGCTCAACCTCGCATATTCTGTCTATCTCGTCTCCAAAAAGCTCAACTCTTATGAGATAATCATCTGCCTGTGCAGGGAAAATCTCAATTGTATCGCCTCTTACGCGGAAGTTACATCTGTTTATGTCAAGGTCATTTCTTGTATACTGGATGGCAACCAGATCCTTAAGTATCTGATCCCTTCTCCTCTCCATTCCCGGTCGCAGAGAAATTGACATTCCCTTGAATTCATCCGGGCTACCAAGTCCGTATATACATGACACACTGGCAACAACGATAACATCCCGTCTCTCAGTAAGGGAGGCTGTAGCAGATAGCCTTAGTTTATCTATCTCATCGTTGATGGCAGAATCCTTGGCAATGTAGGTATCCGTCTGAGGTACATAGGCTTCAGGCTGATAGTAATCGTAATAGGACACAAAGTACTCTACGGCGTTATTAGGGAAAAACTCCTTAAACTCACCATATAGCTGTCCTGCAAGAGTCTTATTATGACTGATAACAAGAGTGGGTTTATTCAGTGCCTGAATTACATTTGCCATTGCAAAGGTTTTACCTGAGCCGGTAACTCCCTGAAGAGTTTCGAACTGGTTTCCCTTCTTAAACCCCTCCACTAATGCTTCTATAGCCTGAGGCTGATCACCTGTCGGTTTGTATTCAGATTTAAGTTCAAAATGATCCATACGATTACCTCTGCTGTTGTCCGAACATATTTTCGATTCAATCATTTAATTGTATCACATGCTTTATAAAAACTCAATCGAATCACAGGTCCTTACTATATCAATAAAAATGGCTTCTTTCTCGGTATTTATGCGATTCTTTCGATTCCATTCCTGAAAACTTTCACAAAATTTAATAAAACACTTTCTTTTTTTGGCAGCCTTAAGTCTTAAAATATCAAGTTTAATATCTGCTGCCCCTGCATATCTTTCTCCAATGCAGGTGCTGCTGCATCTTTGGATGATTACATCCATACTCTCCCTGAACTTAGAGGAAACCACGACTTCATTAAGGCATTTTTCCATGGTCTGCCCCAGTTGATAAATATCAGTCCTGATGCCCTCGTCAAATCCGCCGTACTGTTCCGGAGCCGCAAAGCCTCTGGTCCCGACACCTGCGCATTCTTTTTTAGCGCCCGGTATCTCCTTCCCATAGCATTCAAGGATTTTAGCCGTGCCATAGTCAATAATCCTTATATTCCCTTTATCATCCAGCATTATATTAGAGGGTTTTATGTCCCTGTGTATCACCGGCGGATTTAAACCATGAAGTTCCAAAAGAGCATCGCAAAGACACATAAAAAGCTCTTTTATCTCAAGTTCCGAATACCTTCTGACATCAAGCTTATCCAATGTGTATCCGGAAATAAGCTCCATAACAATTTCATTATCGCTTCCGCTATATAGCCTTGGCGAAACTTTACAATTGCTTGCTGCCAGATATTTCAGGATTCTTTTCTCATTTTCAAACTGTGTTCTGTACAGTTCTCCTTTTTTGGCAATTTTCACTGCACATTCCCGGTTGCCCTTTATGGCAGTTGTCCTGTAAACCCTGGCATTACCACCGCTACCGATGACAGATACTGTTTTCTCCGTTTCGCATATACTTGCGTCGCAGCAAGTAGCTGATGCCAATCTCCCCACATCACCTATACTTCTGCCAAAACCAATAAGCGATCTAAACCTCTTCATCTTACACATACCGCCACCGCTGATACAGGCCGCTTTTCTCCTCTGCTCCATAGAAGCTCGCTTAAATATTCAATATTCTTCTGCATGGAATTCTGGCTGGTGCACATCTGCGGACATAGCCTTTTATATATGTCAGCTCCAATCTGCCTTTCAAAAAAGGCTTCATTTCCTGCAATGAGAGTGCTTCCCTCTGAAAGTCTCCCTTTGGTGCAGTAATAATCTGCACTTTCCTTGCTTATTTCTTCTATCAAAAGCCTTCCCGCTCTCATGACCTTGTTTTTCCCACTGTTTAACACATAATAGTTTATGCCCTTTAAAATCAGGATAGTTAAATCCGTGTCATATCTCCATATAAAAAAGCCTCTTTTACTGTATTTAAGAAAGAGCTTTTTTAGTAATTGCCTGCATTTTCCTGCCTTTTTATTAACTATTTTTTCAGCAGTCCTCACTACCTTATCACTCAGTTTTCCGTTTCTGTAATCAGTACTTAGCACCATGACGACAACATCATCATTTTTATCAGTATGAAAACCCTTTATCATAAGTCCGTCATTATTTAATTTTTCTCCCGGCTCTCTTAGAAAAGCCGCATAATAATCCAAAGTCACACTTCCTTTCAATTAAATTATTTAATGGAAATTGAATCCGGTGAATCCGAATTCTTAATCAGAATAAAAATCAATGAAGACTATACCCTATAAGAACAACTTTGTAAAGTCATAGATTCTTGTTTTTCCGCTTTTGCCCACAAAAAGTCATATATTTTACATTTTGTGTAACAGTCTTTTTGATGCCAGCCCCCTCATGTATCTGAACTGAAATGTTTGTTTTCATCTGCGAGGCTGGGCTGTCAGTAAATACTTTCACATAACACAAGGGGCATCGCCCAGATGATATAATCATCTAAAGCGACGCCCCTTTAAGTAGAGTACTTGATGATGTATTCTCGAATCCGTTGCGATTCACTCAAATCCACCAGGGACCTTCGAAAATCTTTATCACGCTGCCTTATCAGTTTTTTTGTCTGATTTTCCAAGCTCATCCTTAAGGACTTCAACCGCTTTATTAAGCTGGTTGTCTGTGCCATCCTTGGAGTAAGCTTCATTATCAAGAGGTATCTCGATGTCAGGAGTTATTCCAACACCATTAATGTCGTTTCCGTTAGGAGTAAAGTAATTACTGATAGTAAGCTTAACCGCTGTTCCATCTGTGAAGGGGAAAATCCTCTGTACTACTCCCTTTCCGTAGGTTGTCTCCCCTATTATGGTTCCTTTTCCGTAGTCCTTAATAGCACCTGACAGGATTTCGGAAGCACTGGCAGAATATCCATTTACAAGAACCGCCATAGGGATGTCTATTTCATTTTCTCCATCACATTCGTAATCTTCTCTGTTACCGCCTCTGTCTACTGTATATACTATGTCGCCCTTAGGAAGAAGCTGTCTTGCAATATCACATACTGCTGCAAGGCTTCCGCCGGGATTGGATCTAAGGTCAATTATAAGAGCTTCAATGTCTTTGCTCCTAAGTTCCTGCAAACCATCAATAAACTGACTTGTAGTAACAGAATCAAACTCTGTGATTCCTATGTAACCTATGTTATCCTCAAGCACCGTGGTATTTATCGTCTGGGCTTCAACCTTGTCTCTTTCAACCTCAAAATCAAGGTAATCAGATTCTCCCTCACGATATATTGTTACCACCACCTTTGTTCCGATCTCACCTCTTATCAGTCCCACAACTTCTGTAAGAGTAAGTCCCTGAACGGTCTCTCCGGCAACCTTGTAAATTACATCATTCGCCTTAAGTCCGGCCTTTTCAGCTGGTGAATCTTTGATTGTTCCGGTGATTCTCGGAAGATTCATCTCTTTATCCATGCTGACATATGCACCTATGCCGTAATAAATGCCCTGAGTGTCTGACATCAGATCCTCATACTCTTTGGTTGTATAGTACTCCGAATAGGGATCTCCCAGAGATGCCACAACGCCTTTATAAATTGCATTAGCTTCAGCAGATCTGTCAACATCCTTCTTGTAATAGTAGGTATCTATCGTATCCTCTATCACTTTGACTTTATTGATTGTTTCTTCGCTTATAGCGGAGTCATTAGTCTGACCTTTTATCGGACTAATCGCAAAGCCCTTTATACTAATAATAAAAAAGCCAGCGGCCACAGCCAGTGCTGAAGCTGCAACCCCCATAATCAGCCCTGTAAAGAGCATCGCCATTTTGTTGTTTTTTGGTTCTTCCATGATAGTTCTTCCTTTCAAAGGAGTCCATTACTTCAGATAATTCCATGGACTTACATAATTACCGTTTAATCTTACTCCAAAGTGGAGATGTGGTCCTGTAGATCTTCCGGTTGTACCAACCGAAGCTATTCTCTGTCCTTTTGACACTTCAGCGCCTGTGGAAACGCTCAGTGAGGACGCATGCATGTAAATTGTATACAATCCACTTCCATGAGATATCATAACATAATTTCCCATGGTTGAATTATAAGCTGCAGCAACAACTTTTCCGTCATATGCTGCAAGTATGGCTGAACCGCTTGGCGCAGCAAGATCTATCCCGTTATGCATCTTTTTTACACCAAGTGTAGGATGCATTCTCATTCCAAAATCATCAGATATTCTGGAATATGACGGGCAAGGAAAAGAGAACACGCCGCCATCGTATTTTCTTGCATTCTGGGCAGCAAGTTCAGCTTTTTCAGCTTCAACCGCTTTCTCAAGAGCAGCAATCGTGGCATTTTCTTCAGCAATCTGCTTCTCATATTCCGCGATTGCGGTTTCTTTATCCTTGATATCCTTAGTGAGTGAGCTGACCTCGGAATTTTTCTGTGCTATAAGATTCTGAAGATTTCCTTCCTCTATAACAACATCAGCCTTAGCTTCATCAAGAGTCTTCTTCTCCTCTTCAAGAGCTTCCTTTGTCAGTGTTGTCAGCTCTGTGTGAGCTATATACTCCTCAAGCTTTTTCCTGTCATAAGCTGAGAGTTCTTCTATATACTCCGCCTTATTAAGCATATCTGAAAAAGTACTTGTATTAACAAAAAGCTGATAATATACCGCATTTCCTTTTTCATACATAAAGCGTATACGTTTCTTCATAGCTTCATACTGCTCATTCTGCACACGAATGGCTTCTTCAAGCTCTGCCGTTGTCTCCTCGATATCCTGCTTCTTCTGCTCTATCTTTGCAGTAAGGTCTTCGATCTTTTTCTGAATATCCTCCAGATTAGCGTCAAGTTTTGTTATATATGTATTAAGGTCAGATTTCTCTTTTTCCAAAGATTTCTTCACCGACTGAAGATCAGTCAGCGAACTTTTCATAGAGTCTCTTTCCTTTTTAGCACTTGATATCTGTCCCTCTTTTTTCTTAATGCTATCTGCTGTGACCGCTGCTCTCACAGAATTAGCACTAAAAGAAACTGTGCCTGCAATCAGGCACAGAAGTATAGCAATTCCTACTATTCTTTTTCCGTATCCTCTGCCGTTCAAAATAGCAGCCTCCCCAAATGATGCTCTGATTATACGTGCAAATGCTTACGAACTGTTGTAACACTTCCAAGGAAACCAATACCCACACCGATCATGATTGATATAGGTGTAAGTGCTTCAAAAATCTGGCTTACAGGAAGTATATCCAATATTGAATTCAACATTGAAAATCTTAATGCCACAAATTCTGCTGCCCTGTTATATACAAAATAGATGATCACAAGGGGAATCAGTGAACCGATAATTCCTATTATAATACCCTCTACCACGAATGGAGCCCTGACGAAGAAATCGGTTGCACCGATGTACTTCATGATATTTATCTCTTCTTTTCTTACAGAAATACCGATTGTAACCGTATTGCTGATAAGGAAGATTGACACCAGAAACAGTATTGCAATAATTCCAAATGATACATAAGCAATCAGCTTATTGATTCCGCTGAGTGTAGAGGCTGTTACCTCTGATCTGTTGACCGTCCTTACCGTGTCAATTGATTCAAGATATGTAACAAGTGCAGGCTGCATTGACACATCGCTAAGATAAATCTGAAGGTTAGCCGAATCCTCCAGAGGATTCTCAGTAAATCCGTCTGCATACTCTCCAAGGTAATCAGTCTTGAAACTCTCCCAGGCATCAGCGGCTGAAATGTAATCAACTTTGCTGACCTCAGGTCTTTTCTCTATAAGTGATTTAGTAGCAAGGATCACGTCCTCAGTGGTACCTTCATTGAAGAATACTGTAACTGAAACACCTTCCTCCGCTGTCTTAACCACATGCTGAAAATTGGTAACTACTGAATAAAATATTCCAAACAAGAACAGACAGGCGCTTATTGTCGCTATTGATGCAAGCGTATACCATCTGTTTCGGCGCAGATTTTTAAAGCCCTGCCCTATAGTATATAAAAAACTACTCATCCTCATCGTGATACTCACCCTCTTCTTCGTCGTGAATCACGACGCCTTTTTTCATAGTTATAACGCGCTTGTGCATGGCGTTAACGATCTCCCTGTTATGGGTAACGACAATAACTGTCGTTCCATTAAGGTTTATCTGCTCCATAAGCTTCATGATTTCCCAGGTATTATTGGGATCAAGGTTACCGGTGGGCTCATCCGCAAGAAGAATCTCCGGCTTATTAACAATTGCTCTGGCAAGAGCAACTCTCTGCTGCTCACCGCCTGCAAGCTGAGTAACCTTACTCTTATATTTTCCGGCAAGTCCGACCATAGCCAGCACAGACGGTACATT
This sequence comes from Butyrivibrio sp. LC3010, assembly GCF_000424385.1. Lineage (GTDB taxonomy): Bacteria > Bacillota > Clostridia > Lachnospirales > Lachnospiraceae > Butyrivibrio. Next base: position 168,103 of record NZ_AUJU01000003.1, read on the forward strand.
CTTCTTGATGTCTCTGGTGGATTTCTGGATTATTCTCTGGGCAAAGGCAACATTCTCATATACATTCCTGTCCTTCAAAAGTCTGAAATCCTGGAAAACTATTCCGAGTTTTCTTCTGAATTTAGGAATATTCCTGTGTCTCATTCTGCCAAGATCCTGACCCATAACGGTTATTGTTCCATCCGAAGGTACAAGTTCTCTAAGAAGGAGCTTTATCAGCGTGGATTTTCCCGATCCGCTGTCTCCCACTATAAAAACAAATTCACCCTTCTTTATATGAAGGGTGACTCCATTTAAAGCTGGTGCACCCGTCGAATATGATTTTGTCACGTTATCCAGCGTGATTATATCATCGGCAGGCACCGCTTCAGCTCTGCGCTTTCTTCTGTTAACTTTTTCCATACCTAATTCCTCTACTACCTAATTAAAAATCTTGTTTTCGGAGATTGCTGAGCTACTCCGAAAATATTTGCATCAATTATCGATGGCAATACTGCAACCCCAAAATTGCAGCAATTATATACAATGACCGGATATTTGCCTGTGAATCTCACCTATCCGGTCCGCCTGTATGTATCAATAGCGCTCCATATACTTCATATATCTGACTACCATGAGCGCAATCTTAAAGGTTATCGCATCATCAAAAACTCTAAGATCAAGACCTGTGCTCTTCTGGAGTTTATCAAGTCTGTATACCAGTGTGTTTCTATGGATAAACAGCTGTCTTGAAGTTTCTGACACGTTCAGGTTGTTCTCAAAGAATTTATCAATGGTTGTAAGTGTCTCCTGATCGAATCCATCGGGATTTCTTCCTCCGAAGATCTCACGGATAAACATCTTGCAAAGAGGAATGGGCAGCTGATAGATCAGTCGTCCGATTCCCAACTCTCCATAGCTTATAACCTTTCGCTCATCAAAGAAAATTCTTCCTACATCAAGTGCCATCTTCGCTTCCTTGTAGGAACGGCTGACTTCCTTGATCTCGCCTACAACAGTACCTATTGCAATATGAACATTGGTTATTCCCATGGACTCTAAATGTTCCTGAAGTTCAATTGCTGACTTGGAAATCTCATCGGGTCTTCCAAGTTCGGAAACGTCCTTAACAACAATTACGTTATCCTCATCTACTTCTGTTACAAAGTCGCCGCCGTTTCCTGTACCATGTGTGCGTATAAGTTCAAGCACATTGTTTTCACGGATCTTATCAGCGGAGATAATCATTGTTACTCTCTTGGCATCAGCCGGAATATGCAGTTTCTTCGCCCTACTATATATGTCCACAAGGAGAAGGTTGTCAAGAAGCAGGTTCTTGATGAAATTATCTTTATCAAAGCGCTCCTTGTAAGCTACAAGCAATCCCTGTATCTGATAAGCTATCATCTTACCTATAGTATAAATGCTCTCGCCGCTTCCAGCAGCTATGAGAATATATTCAAGCTGCTGCTCGTCATATACCTTAAAGAACTGATGTCCCTGTACCTCCTGTGAATCAGCAGGTGATCTGACGAAGTCCCTGACAGACTCTCCCATATCGGTAAAATCAGGTCTTGTGGCTGCTACCTCGTTGCCATCAACATCGAGCACGGATAAATCCACGTGGGCAATGCCTTTAAGACCGTCTATAGTATTTTGAAGGATCTGATTTGAAATCATAGTGAATCTCCCACAATTAGTTTTTCATTGTTCTTATACCATTCTACTCGATAAATGCATAAAAATCCACAAATTTAATCAATTTTTTTGTTTATTTTATATAATAAATTTTTACATGATAATTACCGATATATGATATAGAAATCCACAAATTTAATCAAATGTACAAGTGGATGTAAGTAAGGAGGTGCCTATGGACATACCCGAATTATCAATGGCCCTGTCAGCCAGTAAGGTTCAGTCAGATTGGGGTACAGCTATGCTGGCCAATAATCTTGATGCCCTGGCAGAAGCAGGAAAGTCCATTGAGGAGATGATGGATGTGTCCGCTCTTGAAAGGTCGGTTAATCCGAACCTGGGTGGCACAATCGACATCAGACTCTGATGAAATCAAAGAGCCTCTTGCGACTCTTTGCTCGCCGAGCGCAGTTGCTTTAGCAACTATTTTCCTCTCGCGCGAGCGCGCATCCATAACGGAGCGCTTTTATCCTGTAGGAAATATAACGGAATTTCTACAGGATAAAATGCCCCGCATATATTATGTAGTTCTTTCCGTTTCGATGAGATAAGTAACGAATCGGAAAACGCTACATAGTATATGCGGGGTTGTTTTATGCGTTAAAGCAAAATCTTAAGTTCTATTTATCATAGTCCGTACTTATACATATCCCCCCGAAGACTCAGATCATCCTAATCTCATTCTCACCGATCTCGATCTTACCTTCTTTTAAGAGGTGTCCTATAGCACGTTTGAATTCGTTTTTACTCATGGACATTTCATCTCTGATAAGCTGTGGATCTGCCTTATCGGTAAACGGAAGGACTTTTCCGTTTTTCTCCATCTTCTCAAGAATGATCTGTGCATCAGAGTCTATCTGCAGGTATGCTTTTTCGCGAACGCTCAGGGTGAGCTTGCCATCTTCCCTTACATCTATTACTCTGGCAGTTATCTCATCGCCAATCTTGATATCTCCATAGAGTTCCTTCTTGGGAATAAGCGCTGAAAAGATGTCATCAACTGCCACAAACAGGCCAAAGTTACTGCTTGTCTCGTAAACCGTTCCGCGTACTCTGTCTTCTTTGTGATAAGGGCTATCTGTACGCAAAAACTCGTAAACATTCATTGTAACCGCAAGTCTTCCGGATTTATCAACATAAAGTGCACAGAGCACGTTTTCATCTTTTTTAACCTTTCTGGTCTGCTCTCTGAAAGGCAAAAGAACATCCTTTTCCAGGCCCCAGTCCATGAAAGCGCCAATCTTACCTACATCGTTAACCTTAAGCATGTTAACCTGACCAAGCATAAGTTTAGGCGTCCTTGTGGTAGCAATAAGTCTGTCATCAGAGTCTTTATATAAGAACACCGTGAGCTTATCACCGATTCCGGCGTCCTCCGGCACCTGCTTTTTAGGAAGCAGCACCTTATCATCACTTCCCTCTTTTTCAGCAAGGTAAACACCAAAATCTACCTTCTTTATAATTATCAGTTCCTGTTTTTCTCCAATTCTTAACATTTCTCTATCCTTTTTATTTCAACTATTGAATATGGTTTATTATTACTGTCATTCAGAAAAGCTGTGTATTCATTATCCTTTACATATATCACAGGGCTTATCTCGTCCCCGAGATACGCCTGCTGCCTGTACTCAGCCCTTATCTGAATATTTTCCCTACTGACTGAGAGGGCCTTCAAGGCATCAATTCCTTCCCTCTCCGCAACCTGGCCAAACGCCTGCAAAGCAATCCTTATATGCTGTCCGTTGTTTACATGATTATTGGAATCAAGGTGATGTTTACCGACCTTTTTCCTGTCAGCCTCATAAATTGCAGCTCCCTCCGGAACAGAAATTTTTCTTGGTGCATAGTCCATAGGAAGCTTTTCATCAAGTGGGTATGTCTGTACTACCAGATCGTCTATTCTGGCAGGGCTTCCTTTTTCCAGATTTATCAGTGACCACACTGAGTTTGCAACTGAGAGCCGCTCTCCCTCATCAGTATCCATATAAAAATTTCTAAGTCCGATAAAGCCTTTCAGATCATAAGGCACAGTTCCTATGGTAACCCTTTCGCCAAGTTTCGGCAGTCTGTTTACCACCACCTGCCAGCTGTTAATCACCCAGGCCTGTCCCTTTCTGCTCATCTCTTCTATTGTAGCCGGTCCCTCCTGAGTCTGGAAGGTTGAGCAATCCTGGAAATAATCGATGAGTGATTCAAAGGTCAGGTATTGTTCAATATCCGTTTCCGTATATCTGATTCTAGAGTCAAAGCTGTACATTGTAGAATTACCTCAGTCAAAATCTGTTGTTTTTCTTCCTTTTATAATAACACAGATTGCAACCGTAAGAGGCATAAGCATTACAATTCCGTACTCATACCTGAAGTCTACCATAGGTGCTGCTATTAAAAGAGTCAGGATAATCGCAAGCTGCAGGATAAAAAGAGGCAAAAATCTCTTACTTTTCGCATCCTTGCGATTAATTATCAAGATAAAAAGCGAAAGGACAACAATCCACGTGTATGCTCCTGCACACCATAACATTCCATATAAAGGAATGAAGCTTCCAAGCTTTATAAGAATCTCTTTACCTTTGACTACTGCCTTTCCTCCAATAAGAGGCGTGGGTATAAGTCCGTAATCATTTTGCATTATTCCATCGATATTTCCTACTTCATAGGGAATATCAGAATACACGTATCCGCCCTCCAAGTCAAACCAGGCACGCAGATAATCTATCGGATGCCTGAATCCAAGCCTGAACCAAAGCCCCAGATATTCTAATTTGTTCTTTTCAAGAACCTCATGGTGACCGGCTCTCACCAGTTCCTTGATATTGTCAGCAAAATCGGGAGCATATAATTCGTGGATATAAGTGGTATCAATAACAGCATCAATTAAACTTTTGTCTTTTTCAGACAGTTCCCTATCTTCTACAAGAACTCTTGCAACCTGCTGAACAGGTAGTGATAAGGACTCAGCGAAATCAGGCCCCGCAATGTTTGCAGCGCTCATGACAGGACCCTTCACTATAATCACAACAGCAATAACTGTTATTGCGGATATGATAAGCTTTGCCGCATCCTTCCTGAATATATAAATTACAAAAGGTATACTGATAAGGAAACCATACCATCCGTTTGACCTAAAAAGTGAAACCATTATGCCCTCAATAGTAAAGGTTATGGCATCAGCTATCGATTTTTTTTCCTTCAATGCCATCTCACAAAGGGTACATCCCATCAGCATCATTATTCCTGCAAATGGTACATCCTTCCATATTGTTACTGCAAAAACAGCATTAAAGGGCACAAGGGCAAAAAAGGCAAGAGGTAGCAGAATCCCCCAAACATTACCCAGAAGCTTTTTTATCTGAACAACAACCCGTGAGCAGCAACCCGCCAGAAACAGCATCTGGAAAACAGTGTAAAAACTTATAGCTTTATTGACATCTCCCGTTATAGAAAGCCCGAGTCTGTAGCACAAAGAGATAACAAGTGTATGCACCACAGGATGATGATTGGACCAGGGAATCCTTCCGATAGCCTGCTCATATTGAACAATGGAATCAGCTGTCATTATCCCGGGATATTCATATAGAAAATATGGAAGCCAGCACAGCATACATATAATAAATGCCAGCAGAAAGACCGTTGTATCTCCCAAAGGCATATTTCTTTTATTATTCACAGCGGTATTTTTCAGACCGCCGTTACAGGCTGCTTTTGCTTTACCGAAGCCAAATGGTTCCCCTATTCCAAACACCAGCTGGAAGACTCTGAAATACGAAAGGAATAGTCCGACAAACATGATCCCCATTCCCAATATTTTGAACAGGGAGCTTGAAAATCCGGCAACAGAAGCCTGTCCAAATAATAAAACAGCCACAATCGATAAGAGCAAAGCAAAAGTGATAGCCGGTATCATTCCCTTCTTCTTATTTGCCTGCACCTTTTTTCCTATATAATAGAACACTCCGAAAAATATAAGAGTAAGCGGATTTCTTACCGTTATACAGCACAAAATCTGCAGGCCCCAGGTGCACATGAACGCTATGAGCGCATTCTTCAATTCTTTTGTCTCTAAATTACACATATCTGCTATAATCCTTTTAGAATAATTGGCAAAAAGCCTTAAGGAGTAGTAATTCCAATGGAACACTCAAGTATTTCCCGTAGTACAACCATCAGAATAAATGAACTTATTTATTATATATATTTCCTGTGTCTTTTCGGAAGCCGCGCAGTAGGTCTCTATGATGGCCAAAAGCTTTACAATGCTTTCCTTGTGCTCGGTGCCGGTTTCTTTGTTATTAAGATTTGTACAACAAGACATATTCTTGCTGAATATATTGGAAGCTTTGCTATGCTTTTTATCGCAGGCCTCACTTACATCTTTTCCGGTGAAAAGGGACTTCTAATATACTTTACCATGATGCTTGGCATGAAGGGTATTGCAAAGGAAAAGGTCATCCGCACAGGTCTTTATGTCTTAGGTATTTCTTATTTCATATTATATTTTCTGTCGGTAACAGGACTTATAACCGAACTAAACCACATGAACAAGCGCTCCGGCTATGGTTTTTTGATGCGGCACTCCCTGGGATATCCTTATCCCAACACAGCTCATACAACATTTCTGATACTTGTCATTCTGTTCTTTTATTTATATAAATCAGAATCTACCATCAAACTGATAAAAGCGTCTGTTATAGCAATGCTGCTAAACCTATATATCTATGTCTACACAGTAAGTTTAACAGGCCTCATATCAGTGACAATTTATCTTCTTGTGAATTTCTATCTTCAGAAGAGAACCGGACGTTCAAAAATCGAAAACGTCCTTATATTATTATTATTCCCTGCGGTTGTAATTTTCTCCATCGCAGGACCTCTTCTGGCAAAAGGAGATATCTTCTCTTTTATGAATAAGCTCCTTCACAAGAGATATGAATACGCCCTGTACTTTCTTACAAATGAAAAGGTCACTCCTTTTGGTTCATATTTCAAGGCACCTCCGACAAACTGGTATATGCTGGACAACTCCTTTTTATATCTGTTCTTACAACTTGGAGTAATCTCATTTATAGTTGTCTGCATTATCTATATCCTATGGATAAAGAACCTGATAGATGAGGATCAAAGACCTGAACTTGCAGTTATGATAACCTTTTGCTTTATTGGAATGAGCGATCCGTTTCTTTTTAATTTAAGTTACAAGAACATAACCTTTATATTTATAGGCTCATGGCTCTTTAGTGAGTTTGCAAAAAGATCTGATAATCTCCCTAAACTGCTAAGGAAGGATTTTATCCTGCTTCCCATCGGAGAAAAGGAGCTAACCTTTAACACAGGCAGTCTTGCAAAAATAAAGTCAATTACGTCAAAAACATTTATTAAAACCGGTAAAAGTTTTATAGCATATACTATTATTTTTGCTGCTGCTTTATTCATTGGCTATGCCGCTTATACCGGAACTCATACTGAACCCAAAATACTGTATGTTGATTCCAAAATTGCTGACCCTTATTTTTCACACAGCAACATCGAAATGACTATGCAGGATGTAAACACAGCCCTCGCTGAAGGCAATCTGGTGGAAGGCTATGACGAAGAAGATCCCACAATGTATGTCTTCAAGAAAAAGGCTCCGCATATGGAATACATACGGAGCGCGCTGACCTGCGGTGTCTTTTCAGGCCTTATCCTTGTACTTCTGATATCAATTATCGGAGCCTTCCGTAAAGGTTGATATTTCCTTTACATACTCGTCATAATCTCTTATATATTCGTTGGCATCATAATGTTCACTGGCCAGTACTAAAAGAACTGAATCCGGGCTGAATTCATACATCTCTTTCCATACCATGTTAGGGATGTAAACCCCGGTATTTGGTCTGTTTAGGCAGAAAATTGCTTCATTCCCTGCTCCGTCCATTACCTTTACTTTACTTGTTCCTGCAACATTTATCAGCACAAATTCCGTTTTTCTGTTGGCATGCTGTCCACGTACAACGGTGGCATCACTTCCATACATATAGAATGCTCTCTTTATATCGAAAGGGATATCTTTTCCTCCCTCAACGATGACAAGCTGTCCCCTCTCATCACCCATATCCTTGAACTCTATCATTTTTACCCTGTCTGTATGATTAAGCATCTTTTCACTCCTATCCGTATATTATTAAACGAAACTTAATAGTTTTTTAATTGAATCATAGTCACTCAAATACTAGAATGTACTTATAAAATACAATAGATTGGGGGTTTGTGCAATTAAGGCACATCGTTAACTATGAACTTCTTAAAAAAATGCATGAACCAGAAATGGTTTCCCTACACCGTAGCAGCATGTTCTGCAGTAATTGTTTATTTAGCCCTGTCACATCTGGGATTACTATTTAACGGGCTTAGCATACTTGGAAAATATTTTGCTCCTGTAATCACAGGTCTGATACTGGCATATGTAATTCATCCGCTAGTAGCCTTTTTTGAAAAAACTATTCTGTCAGGAATAAAGAAAAATGGAATAAAGAGGCCGCTGGCTATTTTGCTTGCATTTCTTGTAATACTCCTATTTATCGCCATATTGATGCTGGCGCTGATTCCTCAGCTCATTGACAGTATTTCAACCTTTGTAACAAACATCAACAGTTATTCCACATCCCTTGAAGAACTGCTGACTAAATTCAGCAACAGTGCAAGGCATTTTAATATTGATCTGTCAGGCATAACAAGCAGAATCAATACCTTTCTGTCAGAGCTGGCTCAAAAGCTTCCTGCTGCATTAACCCAGATAATAAATGTTTCTGCCGGAATCGGTAAGGGATTCTTCAACTTCATCCTTGGTTCTATTTTGGCAATCTACTTTTTGGCAGGTCAGGAAAAGCTTGTTGCCGGCACCACCAGACTTATGAAGCTCTACATAAAGCCCGCAGCCTATGAAAAAATGGGCAATTTCTGGAGCAGAAGTAACGATATCCTAAAGCGTTACATTGCAGGAGATATCCTTGATGGACTTATCGTGGGCATTGCAAACTGGATTTTCATGATGATCACCGGAATGTCATATTCCGTACTCATATCACTTTTTGTCGGAGTAACCAACCTTGCACCCACCTTCGGACCGATTGTAGGTGCTATATTAGGAAGCTTTATCCTGGTACTGGTTAATCCCATGCATGCACTGATTTTCCTTATTTTTACAATTGTACTTCAGACTTTGGACGGATACGTTATAAAGCCAAAATTATTCGGCGATACCCTTGGTGTATCAGCTGTCTGGATACTTGTCACATTGGTAGTCGGCGGAAGAATGTTCGGTATAGCCGGCATCATGCTCTCTATACCATTCGCTGCTATCTTTAATTTTTCGTATCAGGAATGGATCCAGAAAAAAGAGGCACAGGTCTCTTCTAAGGATGAACTGACGGAACCTAATAAAGAGGAATAACTATGAACGTTGAGGAGTATACATATCATGAGCTAAAGCAAATGATGGATTATATGAAACGAATGTATGACACAGTTCGTCTTGTTGACCCTGTTGAGTGTCGCGAGATAACTGTGGATACCTCCGGCGAAATTCACTATGAAAAAGAGTGCTACTCCGCCTGGAATGCCGCTTCACGCTGTTCTAACTGCTCCAGCTACAGAGCTGTAATGAGCGCCCAAAGACAATCCAAGGAGGAAATATACGATAATCACAGGTTTCTTATACAATCCATACCAATCAAGCTCATTCTTCCCGACAGAAACAATTTTGCCTGCGTAATGGAGCTGATAAGCATAGATGAGAATGAATGTGACTGCAGCAGCGCTGCACCAACAATCATTGCAGGTGAAACAGGCAAGCAGATGTCCCAGGGAATGACTGAAGCTGATTATGTGGCAACTCATGACCTCCTCACCAGACTTTATAATCTTGATGGAATCTGCCGTGAGGTCAGAAGACTCCTTGTGGATGATCCCGAAACAGAACGCGTACTGATAACCGGGGATATAAGGCATTTTCGTATATTAAATGAGCGCTATGGTGTTCAGCGTGGAAATGAAGTGCTGATAGCCATTGCCGATATGTTAAGAAAAAGCTGTGGCCCTGATACTGTATATGGCAGAACCCATGCTGACCACTTTGTTCTTTGTATGCCCGAGAACCGTTTTGATGAAGGCGTATTCATGGATGCTGTGGAAGAAATCGGAAAAATGATAGATACCGAAAACTATCATCTCTATTTCCATCTTGGTGTATTCAGGATTGAGGATCCCGACATCCCTGTAACAATGATGATAGACAGGGCTGATCTTGCCCTTCAGACGCTCCATGACAGACGTGAGAACATTCTTACGTTTTACACAAACAAGCTCTTAAAACAAGCTGAGACAGAAACGGATTTTCTCAATAATTTCAAATCCCTTCTGGATGATGGCCAGTTCCATATTTTCCTTCAGCCTGTTTTTGATGCAAATATGAATGTAACCGGAGCTGAGGCCCTTACAAGATGGATTAAACCTGACGGAACCACTATTTCATCCGATAAGTACATCCACATCCTTGAAAGAGGCGAACACATAGCAATGCTTGATACCCGCAACTGGGAGCTTGTTATGAAGCAGCTTCGTTCCTGGCAGAATACTGCAAGGCACAATTTTGTCATATCCGTAAACGTATCTCCCAAGGATCTTTTCTACATGGATGCCCTTAAGAAGGTAAAAGAGCTGGTCCACGCCTATAATGTCGATCCCAACAGGCTAATCCTTGAATTCTCAGAAGTGGATCTTATGAAGGATACGGAGCAGCATCTGGCCATTATTGATCGTTTCAGGCAGGAAGGCTTCAGAGTAGCCATAGATAATTTCGGTGCAGGTAATCTCTCCATCACCATGATAAAGGAACTCCACACCGACTATGTAAAAATCGATAAATCCTTTATAGCAGATTGCGACAACGATGAACGAAGCAGAATGGTTCTGGAAGCTTCCGTCAAACTGGTCCAGCAGCTGGGAATGAACGTAGTTGCAGAGGGCGTGGAAACAGAGCAGCAATACGAATACCTAAAATCCATAGGCTGCAACAAATTCCAAGGATTCTACTTCTCACATGCAATCCCCATTAAAGACTTTGAAGAGAAGTACTAAAAGAGCTTTCATTACGCCCAGCCCCTACGATATCCATTTGGAACTGCACAGTTCCAAACGGATATCTTCTGAGCCGGGCTGTTTATGAAAGCTAGAACAAAGAGTCGCGCGCGAGCGGTATTGCGAAGCAATTAAATACCTTTATGATAAAATACAAAAGCCGAACCTCTAAGAGTCCGGCTTTACTTCAAAACTTTATTCAATAGTTATTATCTTAAATTGTAAGTAATCTATGTTATCTTAATGATATCCTTGCCACATCGATAATTATAGAAGGTATATGCTGATACATCATAAACAGGATGTGTACTGTAATGGGTATATATATGTTTCTTGTGCAGAAAAAGGCGATAGCATAGGGAATTGCAAGGACCATGGCACTAACAACTCCAAGTGGAAGATATGCATAGCTAAAGCCGCACAATACAAGTCCAAGTACAAATGTCAGCATAGCTGATGTAGCACTATCAAAATCCATAAGCGCTTTGCGGAAAAAGAGTTCCTCAGAAACAGGACATAAGAACAATAATGTTATAGCATAGAGGAATTCACCTATGTAGCTGTTCTCCCAGGTGATGCCGTATGTGCCATCCAGCACACCTATGAAATTATCCATTATCAGGTTCTGCTTAATTATATAAGCAAGCTGTGTGGCAACAGCTGTAAGTACAACGGGTATCCAGAATTTCTTAAAGCTTCTGAAATTACGTGAATACTCAGCAAAAGAAAAATCCTTACTATAGTACACAAGTAAAACCAGGTAAAACACAAAGAATATATAAAGTGTCTTAAACGGCTTTATGATGCTAAAAGCTATAAATAACAATTCCCATACAATAGGAAAAGCCAAATTCTTAATTTGCGATTTCACAACCCACCTCTAAGTCAGTTTTACCATATTTTCGAATATTATATCACAATAATACATGATGTTTACATAATATTAATAATTCTTAAGATTTCCAGTGTCTACAATCATGTCCGCCCGGCTTATTCTTTTGTAAAACAAACATTGAATATAAAAAATACTCCCCAGAAGTAATTCTGAGGAGTTTAGCTGGGCTAGTAGGATTCGAACCTACGGAGTGACGGAGTCAGAGTCCGTTGCCTTACCGCTTGGCGATAGCCCATCGACAAGAATGAATTATACGTAAGTTTAGGATAAAATGCAAGCACTTTTTTTAATTTTTTTAAAAATATTTTCTACGAGGACCAGAGTTTTCTCTATTAGCCTTATACTACTGGTTTTTCGCAAAGCTATTAAATAATAGTTTTTTTTAAAATATCTCCATTTTCCACTTTCATGGCGCATAACGTTATTGTCATCAGAAAATTTTTACTCTCTTTTTATTAACTTTTAAAAAATCCCAACCACAGACGAAAGGAATTCCTATCGTCTGTGATTGGGAAATATTGATTATCAGCCCTCAAAGAGGAGATCAGCATATGTCGGGAACGGCCAGTCATTTTTATCAACCAGCATTTCCAGATTATCTGCAGGAATTCTAAGAGCTGTCATTGTAGGAACAACCTTATCCTTGCAATAATATGCACGCTCTCTTGCATCCACTATTGTTCTTGCCTTCTCTTCTTCCTTCTTAAGCTTATCAAGCGCCTTCTTCATGGCGTTAAGCTCGCCTGTTATCTCTTTAAGCTCACTTACCATTACAGAGGCATCACAGCCTGTATTTGTAACTTCATTGATATCTGCAGCCAGTCTTCCTGCATACTTCATAACAGCGGGAATAATCTGCTTGCTTGCCATATCTATCATTGTAAGAGCTTCGATATTGATTGTCTTTGAATATGTAGCAAAGATAATCTCCTGTCTGGATTCAAGCTCTGTCTTTGTAAATACGCCAAATTTCTTGTAAAGCTCTACTGCCTTTGTGGTTGTAAGAACTTCTGCTGCCTCAATTGTTGAAGGAATGTTGGGAAGTCCTCTTCTCTCAGCTTCCTTCTTCCACTCATCAGAATATCCGTCACCGTTGAAGATTACTCTCTGGTGCTCTGTGAGATATTCCTTGATAATATCATGTACTTCCATATCGAAATCAGATGCCTTCTCAAGTCTGTCTGCTGCCTCACAGAAAGCCTCTGCTACTATAGTATTAAGAGCTGTATTTGAGCTTGCCATAGAATCTGATGAACCTACCATACGGAACTCAAACTTGTTACCTGTAAAGGCAAAAGGTGATGTACGGTTTCTGTCTGTAGCATCCTTCTCGAATTCAGGAAGTGTGGAAACACCTGTCTTGAGCTTTCCGCCACGTTTTGATCTCTTGGCTTCACCTGTCTCTATAAGCTGGCGAACTACGTCCTCAAGCTGCTCTCCAAGGAAAATAGAGATTATAGCCGGAGGTGCCTCATCTGCGCCAAGACGGTGGTCATTACCTACATCTGAAGCGCTCTGTCTAAGTATATCTGCATGACGGTCTACTGCCTTAACAATGCATGCAAGTACAAAAAGGAACTGAATGTTTTCATTAGGAGTATCACCGGGATCAAGAAGGTTTACTCCATTGTCTGTGCAAAGTGACCAGTTGTCATGCTTACCTGAACCGTTTACACCGGCAAAGGGCTTTTCATGAAGAAGACATCTCATATTATGATGCTCTGCAACTCTCTTCATGGTCTCCATGATTATCTGGTTGTGATCTACAGCTATATTTGCTGTCTCATAAATAGGTGCGAGCTCGTGCTGTCCGGGAGCTACCTCGTTGTGCTGAGTCTTACCTGGAACACCAAGCTTCCAAAGCTCATTATTAAGATCCTTCATAAACTCTCCAACGCGCTCTCTGATAACGCCGAAGTAGTGATCCTCCATTTCCTGTCCCTTAGGCGGCTGTGCTCCGAAAAGAGTACGACCGGTAAAGATAAGGTCAGGGCGCTTTAGGCTCTTCTTCCAGTCTACAAGGAAGTATTCCTGCTCAGGTCCAACAGATACATTTATTTTTTTAGCATCAGTATTACCAAAAAGATGAACAATCCTGAGAGCCTGCTGACTTACAGCCTCCATGGATCTAAGAAGCGGAGTCTTCTTATCCAGAGCCTCTCCGTTATAAGAGCAGAAAGCTGTAGGTATGCAAAGTGTAACACCTGCTCCTGATTCCTTCAAAAACGCAGGAGAAGTTATATCCCATGCCGTATATCCTCTAGCCTCAAATGTTGCGCGAAGACCACCTGACGGGAAAGATGACGCATCAGGCTCGCCCTTAATGAGATCCTTTCCGGAGAAAGAAGTCATCATGTGTCCATCGCCTCTGGCGCTTGTTATAAACGCATCATGTTTTTCTGCAGTGATACCAGTAAGTGGCTGAAACCAGTGAGTGTAGTGTGTAGCACCATTCTCCATAGCCCAGTTTTTCATTGCATTAGCCACGGCATCTGCTGATGCAAGTGAGAGATCTCCGCCATTTTCCATGACCTGGACAACCTCTTTATACACGCTCTTGGGCAGACGCTCACGCATCTTCTCAAGTGTAAATACATTTTTGCCAAATAATTCTTCAACTTTGACCTGCTCGCTCATATACACCTCATTTTTTTAAAATAATAATTTCGCCAATGATTGTACACTATTAATAGAAAATACACAAACAAAACTGAAATCAATTCTTAAATCAGAATAAAAAGGAATTCCTATATGATAAGAAAAAATCCGGTTCAAACGCATGGGATGAACCGGGTTAAAAAGCTCTTTAGCAGGATATATTTTCTGATTTACCTGTGTGAACTCGCAAGATATCATATTTTTCAGTTTCTTTGTCCAACTTTATGTAAAGCACCTGCTTGGGATGAGGACAACTTTCCATTGCCTCTCCGTTTTCATTGGTAATACCGAGAACTTTAGTCTCAATATCACGTCCGTCAGGCTTCATGATCTCGATGGTGTCACCAACTGAGAATTTATTTCTCTGCTCAATCTTCGCACGACCGTCCTCTGTAACCTCACCCACAATACCAAGATATGTATATTCATTCACATAAGTGTTGGCGTCATATATCTGAGCTTCATCAGATGGCTTTCCAAAATAGAAGCCTGTGGTGAACTGTCTGTATGTACATCTTGAGATCTCATCAAGATACCAGGGCATATTCTCTTTGTACTTCTCTTCAGATTCGAAGTAATCATCAATAGCCTTACGATAGGTTCGCGCAACAGTCGCTACGTAAAGGGCTGTTTTCATGCGTCCCTCGATTTTGCAGCTGTCAACACCGGCGTCAACCAGCTCAGGAATATGTTCTATCATGCACAGATCTTTTGAATTGAAAATAAAGGATCCTCTCTCATTTTCATAGACAGGAAGATATTCGCCGGGTCTCGTTTCCTCCACCACAGCATATTTCCAGCGGCAAGGATGTGTGCATTCTCCGTGGTTAGCATCTCTTCCGGTAAAATAGTTAGATAACAAGCATCTTCCGGAATAGCTTATACACATAGCTCCGTGAATAAAGCTCTCAACCTCCAGATCATCCGGTATGTTCTCTCGAATTTCTTTTATTTCTTTAAGTGAAAGCTCCCTGGCTGCAACGACTCTCTTGGCACCAAGATCCGCCCAGAATTTATAGGTCTCATAGTTGGTGTTATTTGCCTGTGTAGATACGTGGATATCAATCTCAGGGCATATTCTTCTCGCCATCATGAACATACCAGGATCTGCGATAATAAGCGCATCAGGTCCCAGTTCCTTTAATTCATGAAAATACTCCTCAGCTCCCTTAAGATCATCATTATGAGCAAGGATATTAGCAGTTACATGTACATGCACTCCATGCTCATGAGCAAATTTTATACCCTCTGCCATGTCATCATGGCTGAAATTTTTTGCCTTGGCGCGAAGTCCGAAGGAGTTACCTCCTATATAAACCGCATCCGCTCCAAATATAACTGCTGTTTTTAGTACTTCAAGGCTGCTTGCAGGTATAAGCAGCTCAGGTTTACGTCTTCTACTCATTATTTACCTCTTTTATAACTTCAGCGACATTGCCATTCCGTCGCCCACATTTAATATTACACTGGATAGCTCCGGATCATGTTTGATTGCAAACAGATACTCCCTCATTCTCTCATGGATGGTCCTGTTGCGTCTTGTCACCGCAAAGCGTGATTCCATCACATCGCCGTCCTGTAACACGTTATCAGAAAGGAGCAGCCCACCGGCCTTAAGTAATCTCTTACAATCCGGTAAAAAATTAATGTACTGACCCTTTGCAGCATCCATAAAAATAAAATCATACTGCCCGGAGAGCTCTGCCAAAATGTCGGCTGCATCCCCCTCAAGCAGTGTGATTTTATGGTTGGTATCGTATTTATCAAAGTTTTCATGAGCCACCGGTATACGTTTCTCAAACTTCTCAATAGTCGTAATCTTAGTATCCGGATCTGAATAGGTTGCCATCAAAAGTGCAGAAAAGCCTACCGCACAACCAACCTCCAATATGTTCTTAGGATGATTCATCTGAAGAAGGAACTTAATAAGACTCTGGGTATCCTTCCTTATTATCGGAACATCTCCCGAAAGCGATTCTCTTTCAAGCTCATCTAAAAACGGCTCATTGCCCTGATCCAGTGAATTGATGAAGGTACTTATTCTCTCGTCACTGATCACTCCGCAGCCTCCTTGTCAGCTTCTATGCTAGCTGCACACATGATTCCGATTATCTCATCCGGTGTCATTGAAGGACTAAGATCATAGGTTCCCGGAGCGATCATTCCGTGATATTCAGAAAAACGCTCCTGCAACCAAAATAGATTTTTATCCTTAACAAGTCCACGGTTCTCCAAAAGCTCCGCAATCTCTGTCACCGACATACTGTCAGTTATCGAAATCGTCACGGTTCTGGTATCATACTGTGAAGCCGGTGTCTGATTGTAAATATGATATCCGTAATCATAAGCCACGGATGCATATTTACTAATCATCATTATGCAAACAATAACCAAAAAACCTTTTACGATGGTATCCAGTATACCTAATCCAACACCTCTGGCGTCCATAACTCCTCTTTTCACATCAGTAATTAGAATCCATGATTATTGGAAGTATCATGGGTCTTCTCTTAGTCTTTTTCCATATAAAGTCAGACAGGACATCCTTAACTATATTCTTAAGCTTGTTCCAGTCGGTTATGTTCTTATCAAGTGCCTCAGTGATCTCATCAAGAACAAGATCAGTAGCATCATCTATAAGCTGATCTGATTCACGCACGTAAACAAATCCTCTGGAAACGATGCTGGGTCCTGAAATAAGCTGAGCATTTTCCCTGTCTATACCGAATACAACAATGACTATACCATCCTCAGCCAGTCGCTGTCTATCGCGCAGAACCACATTACCCACGTCTCCGACGCCCAATCCGTCAACAAGTATCGCACCTGTAGGCACCTTACCAACAACCTTGGCACTCTCCTCCTTAAGCTCAAGAACATCACCGGATCTTATGATGAAAATATCATCCTTATCCATTCCAAGTCCCATTGCAATATTCTTCTGGGCAATGAGGTGCTTATACTCACCGTGAACAGGAATAGCATATTTAGGACGTACCAGTGTATATATCAGCTTAATATCCTCCTGGCAGGCATGTCCTGAAACATGTACATCCTGGAAAATAACATCAGCTCCTCTCACAAGAAGATCGTTGATGATATTGGTAACCGCCTTTTCATTTCCCGGTATAGGATGTGATGAAAAGATAATTGTATCACCGGGGTGAATGCTAATCTTTTTGTGCTGACCGCTAGCCATACGGCTCAGTGCAGCCATGCTCTCTCCCTGACTTCCCGTGGTAATGATAACGGTTTTATTGTCGGGATAATTCTTTAACTGGTCTATATCCACAAGGGTGTTATCAGGGATCTTAATACATTCGAGTTTCTGGGCAATATCTATGATATTGACCATACTCCTTCCCTCTACTACAACCTTTCTTCCAAACTTGTAAGCAGTATTTATGATCTGCTGAACTCTGTCCACATTGGATGCAAACGTAGCAACAATGATTCTTGAATCAGAGTGTTCTTCAAAAAGAGAATCAAATGTCTTACCAACAGTTCTCTCAGATGCTGTAAATCCGGGACGTTCTGCATTGGTAGAATCACACATAAGTGCAAGAACTCCCTTTTTACCAATCTCTCCAAATCTCTGCAGATCGATAGGATCACCAAAAACAGGTGTGTAGTCCACCTTAAAGTCTCCTGTGTGGACAACTATTCCCGCAGGTGAATAGATTGCAAGTGCAGCAGCATCTACGATTGAGTGATTTGTTCTGATGTACTCAACCCTGAAATCTCCAAGATTTATTGACTGTCCAAACTTTACAACCTTACGTCTGACCTTCTTCAAAAGGCCGTGCTCTTCAAGCTTATGTTCAATTATGCCCATCGTAAGTCTTGTGGCATAGATTGGAGCATTCAGCTCCTTAAGTACATAGGGAAGAGCTCCTATGTGGTCCTCATGTCCGTGTGTTATTACGAATCCCTTGACTTTATCAATGTTATTTTTCAAATATGTAATATCCGGAATAACCAGATCAATTCCCAGCATATCATCATCCGGGAATGACAGACCGCAATCCACTACAATAATACTGTCCTCATATCTGAAGGCAGTAATGTTCATACCAATCTGTTCCAGGCCGCCAAGCGGAATCACTTGCAGTCCTGAACCAGAATTATTCGTTTTCTTTTTATTCAATCAGTTTATCCTCCAATTTGTTACAAAGCTAAAAAGTTTAACCTGAGGATGGAAATAATCTCCAAAACATTAATAGAATTCCGAACATTTTCCCTTGTTCATAGTTCGGATAATCCTGAATGGTCACTTCAATCGATCCGATGTAACTTTAAAGCCATTAAATATTTTTAGATTCCTACGCGCATCACCGTTTTTTACGTTAAAGAAATCACTATTATCATTAATCAATCTAATCCGATATCATCTTCTTCAAGAAGCTTTCTGAAAATAACAGCTACCGCCTCAAGCTCCTTGTCATCATCGACGATGGTATAGTTTGCCTCAGCTTCATTCTCAGCTGAATCATCACGCAAAATAAGCGCCTCTCCGTCTCCATCTTTAGTATCTGTAACAAGAATATAAGATTTTGCTCCTATCACAGTCTGTTCCAACACAAAAAAGTCCACCGGCTCTCCGCCTTCAGGACGAAATGTAATCTTTTCCATATATTTTATTATTTAACCTCTGCTTTATCACGGTTATCAAGATAATCCTGCAAAATTATCTGAGCCGCGATCATATCTACGTATTCTTTTCGGTCGGCCTTCTTGATACCCACTTCATCCATAATGGCATCCGCCTCTACCGTCGTCAGGCGTTCATCCCACATTATCACAGGGATGGCAGTGCGTCTCTCAAGCTTGTCCCTAAACTCTTCTGATAACACAGAGCGCACAGATTCAGACTGATCCATATTAAGCGGAAGTCCCAGCACGATCATTTCCACTTTATACTCCTGGATCAGTTCCTCTATACGCGCAAGCGTTTTCCGAAGCTTGTTTTCATCTTTTCTACGGATAATCTCCTTGGCCTGGGCTGTAAGCAAAAGCTCATCGCTGATTGCAACCCCCACGGTCCTCGATCCGTAATCCAAACCCATAATTCGCATTATTTTCTGGACCAGTTATTATTCTTAATGTACTCCGTGAGCATCTCCTCAACAAGTTCGTCTCTTTCAACTTTCATGATAAGGCTTCTTGCTCCCATATGGCTGGTAATATAAGTCGGATCACCTGACATAATGTATCCAACTATCTGATTGACCGGGTTATATCCCTTCTCCAGAAGTGCTTCATATACGATTGAAAGCACCTTCTTAACGCCTGTCTCAGGATCAACCTCAACTTTAAAAAATTGTGTGTTTCCAAGATTAGTATCTGCCATTTTGTTGTCCTTTCTTGATTTATATATAATTCGCAGTCACCCTGCGCTACTTTATCCGATACTTAGTTAAGTATAATGATAGTACAAATCCCTTAAATAAGCAATGTATCGTCTCTTAAGAAACTATTAAGCGTATGTTCTGTTATGCTTCCTGATACGATATTTAAGGCTTTTGCATCATCCTCTTTAACTGCGACTCTTATATATCTGGTAGTGAGTCCGATCATATACTTTCTGCCATCAATCTCTTCAATATCCTCCCACAATACCTTTTCCGTTTTACCAAGGAAGCTTTCACGGTATTTTCTGGATTGTTCCTTTGTCATAGTTAAGAGGACATTACTTCTTGCAGTCTTTTCCCTATCAGTAAGCTGATCTTCCATTTTGGCAGCCACTGTTCCTTTTCTCGGAGAATACTTAAATACATGCATTTCATAGAAATTAATATCCTCTGCAAACTGTCTGCTCTCCTCAAATGTAGCTTCAGTCTCTCCCGGGAATCCAACTATAATATCTGTTGTTATGGCAGGAAGCTCATAGGCTTTCCTTAAAAGTCTTACGCTTTCACTGTATTCTTCAGCAGAATAATGTCTGTTCATTCTCTTTAGTGTATCGTTACTTCCGCTCTGAAGTGAGAGGTGAAAATGAGGACACACCTTGGGAAGAGCAGCCATTCCCTCTGCCATTTCAGCTGTTATTATTCTGGGTTCAAGTGAGCTGAGCCTTATTCTCTCTATTCCATCGATTGCATTTAGTTTCTGCAAAAGCGGAAGAAGGGCTGACTCGCCTTTATCCACACCGTAAGAGCTTATATGAATACCTGTAAGAACAATCTCCTTACAGCCATCCTTTGCAAGCTTTTGAACCTCTTCCACAATATCAGATTCTTCTCTGCTTCTGATTCTTCCTCTTGCATAGGGAATTATGCAATAAGAACAAAACTGGTTACAACCGTCCTGAATCTTAATATATGCTCTTGTATGTCCCGGCATACTTTTAAGCTCCATGCGCTCATATTGCTGTGCAGGGTCATTAATCTCAGTAACACTGATGCCTCCTAAAAGCTTATCAGTATCCTCAGCCTCTTCCTCCTGCTCCTTGAAATACTCGCTTAAAATCTCTACTATATCTGCCTTTTTATTGTTTCCCACTATAAGGTCAACGCTGTCATCAAGCTTTACACCATCCTTATCAGTCTCGACATAGCAGCCACATGCAACCACTATCGATTCCGGATTTCTGCGCTTAGCCTTATGAAGCATCTGTCTACTTTTATGGTCAGCAATTGCTGTTACGGAACAGGTATTTATGATATATATGTCAGCAATTTCATCAAATGCGACAATTTTATATCCATTTTCTTGTAACTTTTGTCCCATAACATCCGTCTCGTACCTATTAACCTTGCATCCAAGACTGTGTAAGGCGACACTTTTCATATTAAACCTCCACTATTTTTGTAACGTATATATCATTGACTTTTAACGTCCTTCCGTTTATTATGAAACAAAAGAAGGAGGTATTTGCGCAATGAAAACCGTAAAAATTTCTTTAAACTCTATCGATAAGGTTAAGTCTTTTGTAAACGATATTACAAAGTTTGATTATGATTTTGACCTTGTATCAGGTAGATATGTAATTGACGCAAAGTCCATCATGGGTATCTTCTCACTCGATCTTTCAAAGCCGATCGACCTGAACATCCATGCTGAAGATGGCGCCGATGAAGTATTGGCAATCTTGAAGCCATACATGATTTAATCTAAAAAACTACTTAAAACCTGCGATTAATATCGCAGGTTTTTTTAGTTTAAACAAAGCACTTAGTGCGAGCAATGCAAAGAGGTACTTTCAAATTTAGTGAAACTTGCCGGGCAGCGCACTTAGTTTACCTCAATCTCCAGAATCTCATCTGTATCGAGTGCTGTCTTTACTAGTTCATCTATTTTTTCATCAAGACGATGTTCATGGGAACGAATTACTTCAAGTCTCGGCTTTGTTACAGGATGCTTTGCAACAAATATTGTGCAGCAATCCTCATAAGGAAGAATTGAAGTCTCATAAGCATCAATCTTAAGAGATATATCTACAATATCCTGCTTATCAAATGCAATAAGTGGTCTGTAAACAGGCATATCTGTAACAACTTCATTAGTTGCCATAAGACTTTCCATAGTCTGTGATGCAACCTGACCGATACTCTCACCGGTTATAAGCCCCATACATTTATTCTGAGCTGCAATAATATCAGCTATTCTCATCATGTATCTGCGCATGATGATAGTAAGCTCATCATGCGGGCACTGTTTATATATATACATCTGAATATCGGTAAAGTTAATGATATGAAGTCTGACTTTACCTGTATACTTGGCGATAACTTTTGCAAGATCTATTACCTTCTGCTTTGCTCTCTCACTGGTATACGGAGGTGCGTTGAAATATACTGCCTCAATCTCAGCGCCTCTCTTGGCAATCATATAGCCTGCAACAGGAGAATCTATACCACCGGAAAGGAGAAGACAGGCTTTTCCACTGGTTCCGATAGGCATTCCTCCGGGTCCCGGAATTATCTCAGAATAGATATTTACCTTCTCTCTGATCTCAACACTTATAAGGATCTGAGGATTTCTGACATCAACCTTCATCTCCGGATACGCATCCAAAACCTGTGCTCCGATTTCAGCTGCAGCTTCCATAGAATCAAGGGGATATGTCTTATCAACACGTCTGCACTTAATCTTAAAGGTCTTGTTTTTATCCGGATAAACTCCGTCAATGAACTTAATAACTTCCTGTGAAAGACCATTTATATCAGGGAGCTTGCCGTTGCCATCTCTCTCAATGCATACCGCAGGGCAGATTCCTGTTATACCAAAAACTCTCTGCAGTGCAGCAACAGTTTCATCAAAATCAAAGCCTTTGGCATTTAAATATATTCTTCCGGATACTCTGAAGATGCTGAATTCACCCTCGCAGTTTTCAAGAACTCTCTCCATCTGTCTAACAAGGGCTTCCTCAAAAAGATATCTGTTCTTACCTTTTATTCCGATCTCAGCGTATTTTATAATAAATGCATGGTATTGCATAAAAACTCCTTTTTTACTAAAACAATTCTGATAAACTACTTTTTCAAAATCATCGTCTTGAAAACTGCCTGAGCATTGGCACTATATCTGCAAATGCTTTTACAGTATCATCTATTTCCTGCTCTGTCGTAAATTCTGACATACTGATACGAACCGTACTGTCCCAGAATTCCTTTGGAAGGTTTATCGCCTTTAAGGTTGCGGAAATGCTGGGATGATTGGATGAGCAGGCACTTCCTGCAGACACATATATTTTTTTATCCTCAAGAGCGTGTAAAAGGACTTCTGCCCTTACGCCCTTTACTGACACACTTATAATGTGCGGCGCTGTTTTTGAAATAATGTCGCCTAGCTCTTCATCAGAAAGTGAGCTGATGCTTCTCTTGGAAGTATCAATGCCATTTATTCTCACATCTGAAAGATTTGATAAAAGTCCCTTAATAAGTCTGCTCTTTAATGAATACAGTCTGTTTGTCTTCTCATCAAAATCTTCGTATATTTCCTCAGAGGCTCTTCCCAGGCCGGCTATTCCCGGAATATTCAAAGTTCCCGAACGCATTCCTCCCTGCTGGCCTCCGCCATAAGAGATAGGAAGTATTCTTACGCAGTCCCTAATATATAAAAATCCAATTCCCTTAGGACCATGAACCTTATGTCCACTCACAGACATGAGATCAATTCCAAGCTGCTTTGGAATAATACTGAGTTTACCGTATCCCTGAACAGCATCAACATGGAACAATATCCTGGGATTAATTCCGTGTATTATGGTTCCTGCTTCCTTAAGCGGCATCAGTGAACCTATTTCGTTGTTTACAGCCATGATTGAAACAAGTATGGTATCTTCTCTTATAGAGTTCTTCAGCTCTTCAAGGTCAATTACGCCTTCCTCTGAAACCTTAAGGTATGTAACCTCAAATCCCTGTTCCTCAAGATGTTTCATGGAATTCAAAATTGCCGGATGTTCGATTGATGTGGTTATAAGATGTTTGCCCTCTCTGTGATGAGCATATGCACCACCGATTATCGCAATATTATCTGATTCCGTACCACCTGATGTAAATAGAATTTCCTTAGGCTTAGCCTTTAGAGTCTTTGCAATCTTCTCAGTAGCCTCCTTCAGATACTGCTCTGCTTCAACTCCCTTGTGATGCATACTTGAAGCATTACCATAATCCTCAGTCATTGCCTTTATGCAAATATCAGCTACGTCATCATAGACCTTTGTAGTTGCTGAATTATCTAAATATATTTCCATTGTTCCAACCTGTTTTTATCGATAAAAAATTTTTCAAACTTCAAGATTATACATTAACCAGGCAAGCATTGTAAAGCCTGCTGTCTCTGTGCGAAGAATACGTTTCCCCATAGTTATGGACTTAAAGCCGTTTTCACCGGCATACAAAACCTCTTCTTCTGAAAAGCCGCCTTCCGGACCGACAAAAATTCCTATACTCTGTCCCGGCTTAATTGAACTAATAAGCTGCCTTGTATAATCCATTCCCTCAGCCATCTCATAAGGAAGAAGCTTTACATCCAGATCTTTTGCATACTGCACTGCCTCTTTAAAGGTCATAGGCATGGTAACTTCCGGAATAACCGCCCTTTTACTCTGCTTTGCAGCAGCCTCTGATATAGCTGACCATCGTTTTATTTTTGATGCAGACTTTTTATCATCAAGCTTTACTACGGATCTCTTCATTTTGACAGGAACTATCTGATATGCCCCAAGCTCCACTGCCTTCTGAATTATAAGCTCCATTTTATCAGCCTTGGGAAGCCCCTGAAAAAGATATATCTTAGATGGGAGCTCAGCGCCTGATTCCTTTATAAACCTGAGTTCTCCCACAAGTTCCGTCTGGGAAATCGATTCTATTCCAAATCTGTACTCTTTCTGCGTGCTGATAACAGTATCATCCACAGACTCTGCGCTATCCTCTCCATCAGTAAAGCTCACGGAGAATTCTTCTCCTGCCTTCATTCTGAGGACATTAACCATGTGATTATAATTGTCACCGGTTATTATTATTCTTTTCCCATCGTCTATAAGCTGACCACTCTCAGCAAAAAAATGGTACATAACATCTCCTACATTCTGCACAAAAGCCCATTTTTACAGGTGCTTTTTCTAAATTAAGCTTCTTTATTTTCTGGAAATAACAGAAACCCACTCACCCTGTTTTGCAGTCTCGATAATAGTAAGACCAGCATCCTCGTGGGCTTTTCTTATCACTTCCTCTTTTGCCTCTATTATTCCGGAGGTAATATAAATACCTCCCTCCTTCAAAAGTCCGGGAACTATCGGAGTAAGCGGCACAAGGACATAGGGAAGAATGTTTGCTACCACAATATCATACTTTTCTTTACCGACAGCATCCTGTACTTTCTCATCATCAATAATGTTACCGATGATCAGATCAAAATCCTTATCTGCTATATCATTGCCCTTCTTATTATCAGCAACTGCCGGTTCAGAGCAGGGATCAAGATCTGTTCCAACGCAATGTCCCGCACCAAACTTCATAGCAAGGATAGACAGTACTCCGCTTCCTGTACCGACATCAAGAACCTCCGCTCCGGGAGTCATATATTTTTTAAGTGCTCTGATGCAAAGCTGTGTGGTCTCATGCATACCTGTACCAAATGCCGTACCGGGATCTATATGAAGCAATGTTTTTGCTTTCTCCTTATCCTCATCACTTGGCTCCTCCCATGAAGGAATAACAAGCACATCATCAACAAAAAATTTATGGAAATACTGTTTCCAGTTATTAATCCAGTCCACGTCCTCTGTCACATCCACAGATATGGTTCCATCTCCAATATCAGAGAATGTCCTAAGTTCATCAAGCACCTGCTTAATAGAAGCCTTCATCTCATCAGGTGTCTTTTTAACCTCTGTGTCATCGCCATTCTCATCATATTCATGAACAGTAAGCGTATTGTCGTCATCTACCTCTACAAAGAAGTTCAGGAATGCACATCCATCATCTATGCTGGAATCTATCATTGTGCTGTCAACACCGGTTTCTTCATCATCAGCATCCTGCAGATCATCAGTAAACATCTGCTCCTTATCAGCTGCTGTCAAAGGAGCATTATCTTCTATCTGAGCCCCCTCAAGACCGATATCAAGCATACTGCTGACAATAATATCCTCAGATTCCTCATTAGTTTTAATTCGAAAGCGCATCCACTTCATAGTTTTCACCTCTAAATATATCTATATTAATCAAATAGGCAGCTGCGTGGCAATGCCCGGTTTTATTCGGGATATTTCATAGCTCCCGTCCTATGTACAAAAAGCGGAGAGTGTATTGCTCCCCGCTTTTAAATTATTTCTTTTTACCGAAAAATCCGCCTTTTTTCTTGTTGTCATCATTTCCATCTTTATTACCGGAAATGCTGTCAGCAGCATGAAGGCTGTCTCCCGTCTTTTCATCAAATTGCTTCAGAAGTTCCTTAGCTTCCTTTGAAAGCTTATCCGGAACCTGAACTACAAGTGTTACATAATGGTCACCACGAATGTCCTTGTTCCTGAGTGTAGGAACTCCCTTTCCGCGAAGTCTGACCCTTGTATCTGTCTGTGTGCCGGCCTTAACATCATAGAGTACTTTGCCGTCAACAGTATCAATAGCAACTGTTCCGCCCAGTGCAGCTACTGCATAGGACATAGGAACTGTTGAAAAAATATCATAATCCTGACGCTGGAAAATAGGATGATCTGCTACGATAACCTCAACAAGAAGATCACCTCTTGGTCCTCCGTTTCGTCCGGGCTCGCCCTTTTCACGGATTCTTACGCTCTGTCCGTTATCTATACCTGCAGGAATTGAAACCTGTATTCTCTTGGTACTGGAAACATATCCTGTACCGCCACAATCAGTACACTTATCCTTAATAACCTTGCCACTACCGTTACAATCAGGACATGTCTGAACATTTCTTACTGTTCCAAAGAATGACTGCTGTGTAAATACAACCTGCCCCTTACCACCACACTTAGGACACATCTGGGCAGTTGTACCTGGCTTAGCTCCGGTTCCCTTGCAGGTCGGGCAGGGATCCTTAAGTCTTAGCTCTAATTCCTTCTCGCATCCGAAAACCGCTTCCTCAAAGGTTATGCGAACACTTGCACGAATATTGGCTCCCTTTGCAGGGCCACTTCTTGCACCCTGACTTCTTCTGCCACCTCCAAAGAAATCTCCAAAGATATCTCCGAAAATATCTCCAAAATCAGCACCATTAAAATCAAATCCACCGTAACCGCCAGCTCCCTGATCAAATGCAGCATGTCCGAACTGGTCATACTGACGTCGCTTCTCCGGATCACTAAGTACCGCATATGCTTCTGATGCTTCTTTGAATTTATCTGCCGCAGCAGCATCTCCGGGATTCATATCCGGATGGTATTTTTTAGCAAGAACACGGTATGCTTTTTTTATCTCATCATCACTAGCTCCCTTGCTTACGCCAAGGACCTCGTAATAATCGCGTTTCTGATCTGCCATGTCTTTCACCTCTATAAACTCTAATTTTAATCTGACCAAGTCCGGT
Organism: Butyrivibrio sp. LC3010; assembly: GCF_000424385.1. GTDB lineage: Bacteria > Bacillota > Clostridia > Lachnospirales > Lachnospiraceae > Butyrivibrio. Next base: position 195,443 of record NZ_AUJU01000003.1, read on the forward strand.
CGGATACGGATACCGTATGCTCTCCAAAAATCTTACCTAACGGTAACCGAAACCTTATATATACAATAGTTTTCACAGGACTATCTTAAACCTGAAAAATTAAGTGCTTTTTAAGCATATATAAAGACGCTAACGCCCAATCCATCTTATATTATGTATTGGGCATTAGCAATCATTTATTTATTAAAGTTTTATGAACGAATTGATTATACGTTACTGTTCACACCTTACGGTGCTCACAGCAACTGGATTTGCCCATTCCAGTTGCCTTCGGCAAAGGGGCAAATCCTATATTCAAGACGTAGAACATTCTCACGCTCAGCGCAGCAAGTGCGCAGAGCTGTCTGAACAGTAACGATTATACTTCTCTGTAGTCACCGTCTACTACATCATCGTTTGAGCCTGCATCTGTGCTCTGAGCACCTGCTCCGCCCATGTTCATGTCGGGGCCTGCCTGCTGACCAGCTGCCCCCTGTGCGCTCTCATAAACCTTTGCGAACAGTGCCTGTGCATCTGTCATGAGCTTTTCCTTCTGGCTCTTGATTGTATCGATCTCGCTGTCAGTAAGCTCACGATCCTTAGTCTGCTCAAGTGTATCCTTAAGAGCCTTAAGATCATCTTCTACTGTCTGTTTCTGAGAAGGATCAATCTTATCGCCTACTTCCTGAATAGCCTTCTCTGTCTGGAATACGAATGAGTCAGCTTCGTTGCGGGCATCAATGCCTTCCTTACGCTTCTTATCCTGAGCCTCATACTCCTGAGCTTCCTTGATAGCCTTATCGATATCCTCGTCAGACATGTTGGAACCTGCAGTAATTGTGATGTGCTGCTCCTTACCTGTTCCAAGATCCTTAGCTGATACGTTAACGATACCGTTTGCATCAATATCGAATGTAACCTCGATCTGAGGGATTCCTCTCATTGCCGGAGGTATTCCATCAAGACGGAACTGTCCAAGTGACTTATTATCCTTAGCGAACTGTCTCTCACCCTGAAGAACGTTGATATCAACTGCTGTCTGGTTATCAGCTGCTGTTGAGAACACCTGGCTCTTCTTTGTAGGAATTGTTGTGTTACGCTCGATAAGTCTTGTAGCTACACCACCCATTGTCTCGATTGAAAGTGAAAGAGGTGTTACATCAAGAAGAAGGATATCGCCTGCACCCTCATCACCTGCAAGCTTACCACCCTGGATACCTGCACCTATAGCTACGCACTCATCAGGGTTGAGGTTCTTTGAAGGCTCATGTCCTGTAAGCTGTTTAACCTTCTCAACAACACAGGGAACACGTGTTGAACCACCAACAAGAAGAACCTTGCCAAGGTCTGAATAATTAAGACCAGCATCCTTCATAGCGTTCTGAACAGGGATAGCACTTCTCTCTACAAGATCATGGATAAGTTCTTCAAACTTAGCTCTTGTAAGATCCATATCAAAATGCTTAGGACCTTCTGCTGTAGCAGTGATGAAAGGAAGGTTGATGTTTGTTGTTGTTGAAGCAGAAAGCTCTTTCTTAGCCTTCTCTGCAGCTTCCTTAAGTCTCTGCATAGCCATCTTATCGCCTGAGAGGTCTACGCCCTCTTTAGCCTTAAATTCTGAAACCATCCAGTCGATGATCTTCTGGTCGAAGTCATCACCACCAAGATGTGTATCACCGTTTGTAGAAAGAACTTCGATGACACCATCACCAATCTCAATGATTGATACATCGAATGTACCACCACCAAGGTCGTAAACCATGATCTTCTGCTCTTTCTCGTTATCAAGACCATAAGCAAGAGCTGCTGCTGTAGGCTCGTTGATGATACGCTTTACTTCAAGACCTGCAATCTTACCTGCATCCTTTGTAGCCTGACGCTGTGCATCATTGAAATATGCAGGAACTGTGATTACTGCCTCTGATACTGATTCGCCAAGATACTGTTCTGCGTCTGATTTCAGCTTCTGAAGAATCATAGCTGAAATCTGCTGGGGTGAATACTTCTTGCCATCAATTGTACGGCCATTATCTGTACCCATATCTCTCTTGATAGATGATATTGTATTCTCAGCATTTGTTACAGCCTGACGCTTAGCAGGCTCACCTACAAGACGCTCACCATTCTTTGTAAAAGCTACGATTGAAGGTGTTGTTCTTGCACCTTCTGCATTAGCTATAACTGTGGGCTTACCACCTTCCATAACAGCTACGCAGCTGTTAGTTGTTCCTAAATCGATACCTATGATCTTACTCATTTTATTTTCCTCCGTATGAATAATTTACATAATCAATTGCTATACGGATTGCTTCGATATGCTCCCGCAATCCTACAACTATTCGGAATCCGCATTAACATGCTACTTCCTCATTTTGTAACTATGAATTCCTATATCAATCATTTTGCAACGGCTACCATGCTGTGTCTGAGCACCGTGTCGTGATACATATAACCCTTCTGAAGCTCCTGGGCTACGAATCCTTCCTCATATTCTTCGCTGTCAACCTGCATTACTGCGTTGTGGAAATTAGGATCAAATTCCTTTCCGACAGCCTCTATGGGAGTTACACCAAGATCCTCCATCTGCTTCATGAGCTGCTTGTAAATCATGTTCATTCCATCAGCAAAAGCGGAACCCTTCTCTTCTTCGGGAACAGCAGCCAGTCCCCTTTCGAAGTTGTCTACAACGGGCAGAATCTTTTCAAGTACATTAGCTGCACCATTGTCAAACATCTGCGCCTTTTCCTTATCTGTTCTCTTACGGAAGTTTTCAAACTCCGCAAGCTGACGCATATATTTATCCTGCATCTCTTCAAATTTCTCTTTGAAGGGGTTCTTCTTTTCCTTTTTACCGAATATGCTCTTCTTCTCGCCTTCAGCATTTTCTGCTGCTTTATCAGTATTCTCAGCATTTGTTCCGGCAGTTTCATTCTCAGCAGCTTCTGCTTCTTCCTCAGCAGCTTCTGCTTCTTCCTCAGCGGCTTCTGCTACTTTATTAGCTGCATCAGCAACCTCTTTTGCCTTCTCAGCAACTTCCTGCTGAAGCTCCTTTGCTGTTTTCTTTCCGGACTCTGTGTTAACGTCCTTCTCTACTTCCTTACTCACTTAAAACACTCCTTATGGTTCTATTCTTTTTTATATAAATCATCCAGAGCTCTCATCATGTTTTTAAGTGCTCCGACAACTTTGTCATAATCCATTCGCTTGGGTCCGATGATACCCACCGTACCTCGCATGCCTTCACCCAGATCATATGTCGCTGTGACGACGCTGCAATCCTTCATGGACTGTACGGGTGATTCATTTCCTATATAAACCTGAATTCCTGTCTCTTCTGTGCTGGACTGAAGAGTACTCTCAACAAAGCTTGTAAGATCACTCTTATCCTCAAATGTGGTAATAAGATCGCTGGCCTTCTCCTTATCAGCAAGCTCAGGATATCGGAAAATGTTATTAGCTCCGCTTGTATATATCTGCAGGTCTTCATCTTCTGTAATTGCCTCAGCAGCGGCATCGATTATCTTACCTATGATATCGCTGTGGATTCCGGCCTCCTGCTTCATTGCCGTTATCAGTCCAAGGTTGATATCCTCTACCGACAATCCCGCAAGTCTTGTGTTTAACAGGATGTTAAGCTTTAGAATGTCTGCCTCTGAAAGCTCCTGAAAAATCTCAACCATGCGGTTCTTGATCATGTTACCTTCTATAACAATAGTTGTAAGCAGATGCTCTTCATCAACTCTTGATATCTGTACAAATTTCAGCTTATTCCTTCTGATCATCGGAGCCGAGATCATTGAAGCATAATTGGTATCAATTGCAAGTGTCCTTGCTACCTGCTTAAGGAGCTTCTCAAGCTTCTCTTCTTTATCAAGAAGCATCTCCTTCATGTTCTCAACTTCCTGTTCCTTTTCAGCAAGCATCTCGTCTACATAAACACGATATCCCTGATCTGAAGGAATTCTACCGGCAGATGTATGTGGCTGTACTATAAGCCCCATCTCCTCAAGATCTGCCATCTCATTCCTAATAGTGGCTGAACTAAGATTCAAGTCTGTATATTTAGAAATGGTTCTGCTTCCTACAGGTTCACCGGTCTCGAGGTAATTACGGACGATTGCATGCAGTATTTTCTTTTTTCTGTCATCCAGTTGCATCCATTCACCTCTTTCTTTTTATGTTAGCACTCATTAGAGTTGAGTGCTAACATCTTCTGAGAATAAGTTACCACTATAAATTAGGTATGTCAAGAACAAAGAGTCACTTTGTGACTCTTTACGCGTTGGTGCAAGCAAGCTTTAGCTTGCTAAATTCATCTGCGCACCAGTCGCATCCATAGCGGAGCGCTTTTTATTCAATAGGAAATCCGAAGGAATTTCCTATTGAATTAAAAAAATGGGGCTGTCGCATTAGATGATTAAATCATCTGGGCGATGGCCCTTTTTCAGGCCTAAAAATCGGTACTTATATCTGCTTTCTGCTCATATCTCATATTTTTAGAGTGACTTAATAGTCCGAAGATATCTTCGGATCAGATACAGGAGTTTGATTTTTAAGGATCAAAAATTATGCCGTTTTCTTTAGCTCAAAAAGATGAGTTCCTGTTCGGCCGGCCATGATCTTGTGATGCAGTTTATTGATATCGAATCCGATTGCAAGCAACACGCTTTGTGCAAGAACATTCTTCGTCCCCTTATACAAATATCTTCTGAAGTTCATGTCTTCTTTTACATTTGCAAATGAACCCTCCGCCTGAATGCTTCGGTTCATTCTGAGCTGCGTGCCGAATTCGCTGGTTATCCGCTTAAGGCATTCACTGCGCTTTTCTTCAAGCTTTCTCGAAACGTAAAGCCTTTTGTTCCTGTCTTCAAATGGTGTCTTGCAGTTGTTTCCTTTAATGCAATCTTTCTTGTACGGGCATTCCTTGCAGCTATCACATTCATACGTAGTGACACTTCTTGAATAGCCACTTGCTGTTTTTTCGTTGCGGGTAAAGATTGCCTTTAATTCTTTGCCATTCCTGCAAACATAAGCATCATCCTCACTGTCATAATCCATGTTTTCACGTCTGCTGATGTCATTTTTAAATTTCCTTGTTTTTGAAAGTTCATAATTCTGAGGTTTTATGTATGCTGTCTGGTCATTTTCCTCGACAAAAACATAATTCTCTTCACTTTCGTAACCGGCATCAGCCACGATGTTCTTGTACTTAAACGGCAGATGTTTTTCCATGTCATTGAGAAACGGAATGAGTGTCAGAGTATCTGTGGGATTTGGATATATATCAAGCCAGGTAACATACTCGGCATCGACACCATGCTGGAGATTATAAGCAGGTTTAAGCTGTCCGTTCAGCATGGCATCTTCTTTCATGCGCATAAAGGTTGCATCCGGATCTGTTTTTGAATAACTGTTACGATTTCCACACTTGTACAGCTTATATGTGTAATCCTTGAGTTTCTTTATGTATTCTTCAAGTGTTTCGACAGACCTTTGAAGAACAGTTTTTCTCTTTCCGGAGCCATAGACAAACTCTATTCCTTCATCATTCTTAATCTTGTAAAGTTTCTTTTTGAGTCTTTTTAATGTATGAAGTGATATCTGGTCATCATAGACAATCTTCAGGCCATAAAGTTCCTCGCACTCTGCGCAGAAGAGGCATATCTTCTCAGCCAGTTTTGCCATGTTTTTTGAAACTGCTTTTTTCCAGACAAAAGTATATTTATTCGCCACGGATTCAATCTTTGTGCCATCGATGAAGATGTTCTCCCCAGAGATTTCACCAAGATCAAGAAGGATTGTTCCAACCTGAGCCATCATCTGTTTTGAACACTGTGACAGATGCAGGGAAATAAACCTTGCAATGGTTGAATGGTCCGGTGCGGGCAAGCCTTCAAGAAGGTACATGAAATTGATATCACGCTTGCATGAGGTTTCTATGTCTCGAGATGAGAAGATTCTGTTCATTGCTGCATAGACTGCTATCTTCATCATATGACGGGGCGTTGCCTGGCCTTTTCTGATTCTTTCATATGTTGCATAAAGATCAGAAAGGTCCATCTCCTCCACGAATGCGCTTACCAGGCGTACCGGATCATCATCTGCTACTGATAGGTCTATGTCGAGCGGAAGTTTTATTTGATGATTTAAGGAAGAAAGGCTATAATTTCCTTGTAAGATTTTATTTAGTAGCATAAATATATTTTACAGCAAAGACCAGGCTTTTCGAAGCCTGGTCTTTGTGTTAATCAAGACTTTTAGCACTAAAAAGGGGCCTCGCACTAATTCTTAGTGCGACAGCCCCATTTGAATTTATTATATTATTGAAGTCCGATTCCCACGCTCTTCCCGGTAAAGCCAGGTAAAAACGCAATATTCTGATTCTCATTACAAAGCAAAATCAGCGTGAACCTCACTGTTTACTACAAAGTAAACTCTGCCATCTTCAGGCTTTACATAAAGCTCAAGAGTCTTGATCTCGGAAACATCTCTTCCAAGGTCATACTGCCATACATTCTTAGCATTCTCTACAAATGTGTCATAAGTAACACTCTTATCAGCATACTGAAGAACAACATTTGTCTTTGTATCAGGTGTCTTAGCAGCTGTAGCCTTCTTAGCAGGCTCTTTCTTTGCTGTCTCCTTCTTAGGCTCTTCCTTCTTTGCTGTAGCAGTCTTTGTAGCTGCTGCTTTCTTTGTTGCAGGCTTCTTTGCTGCTGCCTTAGGTTCTTCCTTAGTTACAGTTTCTGTCTTCTTGGCTGTAGTTTTCTTTTCTGCAGTCTTCTTAGCAGTAGTCTTCTTTGCTGCACTCTTCTTTTCAGCTGCCTTTGACTCATCTTTCTTAACTTCAGCCTTAGGTGCTTCTTTTACTTCTTCTTTCTTTTCTGCAGCAATTACCGGTTTCTTAATAGTTGCAATCGGCTTTAAAGCTGCTTCTCTCAACTTGTTTTCAGCCATATCTCCCTCTCTTTCCTCAAGGACGCATCCTTAGCGTTTTTGCAAATTTATCATTACGTTTTTGAGTTTAGTACAGTTTTCTCTAAAAGTCAACATTTATGCGCTTTTAGGCCTGCTTCTATTCTGTCAAGCGCCATTTTAAGCGTCTCCATGGATGAGGCAAACGAAATTCTCACGAATCCGGGCGCAAAATAGGCACTTCCAGGCATTGCAGCCACATGATATTTCTCCAAAAGATATTCGCAAAGATCTGTATCCTTTTCTATCAATTCGGCCCCTTCATATTCTTTTCCCAGAAAAGCGCTTATATCGAAAAATGCATAAAATGCCCCCTGGATATCCTGACAGATAACTCCCGGAATAGCCTTAAGCCTCTCCTGCACATAGTCTCTTCTCTTCTGGAATTCAGCAACCATCCTCTGCACAGAGTCCTGGGGTCCGTTTAAGGCTTCGACTCCCGCATACTGTGAAATACTGGGCGGTGTAGTAGTTGTCTGACTCTGAACCTTTACCGAATTGGCGATCACGTCTTTTCTTCCGCATACATATCCAAGGCGCCAGCCGGTCATGGAATAGGTCTTTGAAAACCCATTAACAACAATGGTCCTGTCCTTCATTCCTTCTATAGAAGATATGCTGAAGTGACGATTTTCTCCAAATATTATTTTTTCATAGATTTCATCGGAAATAATAAAGATGTCCTTGCGGACGGCAATACTTGCAAGCTCCCTCAGCTCATCCTCGGTGTAAACCCTTCCTGTCGGATTGTCGGGAGTGCATATTATAACAGCCTTTGTATGCTCATTACAAGCATCCTCAATGGCTTTAAGATCAAGTGAAAAATCAGAATTTCTATTAACAAGAACAGGCTTTGCACCTGCGAGAGTTATCATATCAGGATAGCTTACATAGCAGGGTGTGGGGACAATAACTTCATCACCCTCACCGGCCACAGCGCAGAGCGCAGCAAAAAGTGCCTGCTTGGCACCGACCATGACAGCAACCTCATTAGTCTCATAAGTGACACCATTGTCCTTACTGAGCTTATTTATTATAGCCTCCCTAAGAGGCGCTATACCGTTTCCGGCAGTATACTTTGTAAAATCTTCATTGATGGCCCTTATTCCCGCCTCCTTAATATTATCAGGCGTTGGGAAATCAGGCTCTCCCACATTAAGCGAAACGATGTCTTCGCCCCTTTTTTTCATCTCCTCCACCTTGGAAAAAAGTGCTGTGGTAGGCGAGACTCTAAGTGCAGACATCCTGGCAGATAAATTTGTACTCATAATCCTCCTCCGGACAAAACCATTTACAGTTGTTCCAAATACAGTTACTTAAGCATCCTCCTCAGCTTGTGATAAGCTTTTCTGCAAAATCTCCCGGCTGTGATATCAATCTTATGGTAAAGCCTTGAAAACGGTGTGATCACAGGCATCACAAGATAATCATATTCCCCAATATGCTCTCTCAAATACTCCGGGTAAGTTTCATCTATTTCAACTCTTTCGAATTTTGCATCTCTTCCAAATATATCCTGGCCAAGAACCAGACGATCCATGGTCTCTGCCAGTATTTCCCTGTCATTGTATTCCTGGTGTGCTGCAGCCTTAACCTTTACTCCAATCCTCTTTGCAGGATTATCCTCGTGCTGACCTCCCATGTATCCAAAATGCCAGCCTCCATCCTCAACCCTGATTGAGCGTTTGTCATCCACTGGCACCAGATCTCTTAACCTTACCATTCCTTCCTTTGGAATGTTGTCAATTGATGTAACCTTGGTTCCAAGCCACTTTCTCTCAGAATCCGGAATGTTTGGGAAATCACCGGTAATCGATAAAAGCTTGCCGGATTTTTCCTCCATATTAAAGAAAGCGTAAAAATTTCTCTGAGCCAGATGATAAACCTTTGTCTTATCAAAGTTATCGATTATATTTTTAAGTACTTTCGGATTGGGTATCTCATCAGCATCCCCAAAAAGAATCACATCATCACCTGTTGCTCCCACCTTCTGAAGCCCCTCGATCAGATGATTTTTCTGAAAATAATCCCTTTCGTGAGTAAGAGCTTCCTTAGGAGTATCAGTTACTACCACATACTCAATTCTGTCCAGGAACTCAATGAACTGTTCCTTATTCTTTTCAAAGCAAAGCTCCTTTTCCTCGCCGGAAAAAGTCATCGTTGCTTCTTCAATTATAAATTTATCCACATAAGGACTGAGTATGTTCAGCCTTAACTTTAATATGTCCACCTCATTAAAAAATGGGATGCAATCATATACCATTTTTCCTGATCCTCGCTTTAATAAAAGACTTTAATTTATGCTTTCTGCAGGAAAACATAAGAGCTCTTCCGGGATTATTTGCCATCTGAAGAGAATGCACAAAAACATCTTCCTCCGGAGCCCATTTGGGAAGTTCTCCCTTTGCATATTCAATATAAAAACCGGAACTCATCATTTCTTTGAGTCTCCTCTTAATATCAGAAACTTGAAGCTCCGAATACAAGAGCTTTTTTAGCCCGATCGTACAGGTAAGGCTTTTTCTTTGCCTGATGATATCTGCATATTCACCCTTGCACCACTTATCTGCATAGATATCAAAAACCTCCCAGGCCCTTGCCTGATTATTTATAAACTCCGGGTGATAGGAGCCTGTCAAACCTTCCTCATTTATTCTGTAAAGATACAGTATGCGGTCAAGATATGCAATACCCTTTGCTCTATCAATTATCTTTGCAGTCTGGAGAAGATCCTCTCCATGATTAAGTCTCATCTCCTCATCTCCCAGGACAATATCATAGGCAAGGTCTCTTCCAAGGCACTTATTCCACATTGCATTAAGTGAATCTCCGCAGCACATAAGTCTGTAAAAATCCTTCTTTTCAGTAGGCCCGTACACTTTATTTTCTAAAAACGGGAATTTAAACATCTTTTGCTTAGGTGTATCAAGCTCTGCCGCATTATATAGGATCACATCAGGAGTTACCCCCTTTTTATCATACATATCTACTGCTTCTGCAAGATCACTTACAAGATTTTCACAGGCCTTATCATCAGCATCCATGAAAATAAGCCACTCTCCCGTGGCTTTTCTTATACCCTCCTGCCTTGCCTCATAGGCAGATGCCTTTCCTATATGAAAACTAAATACAGCATCATTATCACCGGCAAATTTATCACATATTCCGGCGCTATTGTCATCTGATCCATTTTCAATAAGCAGTATCTCTATTGAAGTTTGCTCCGGAAGCCTCTGACCAAGCGCAGACAAAACTGACTCTTCTATGTACTTTTCAGCATTATGAACAGGAATGATCACTGAAAACTTCATGTAATATTGTGCTCCCTCTTCCATTTATCAGATCTTCGCCAGAAAAACAGTGCTGTAATCATATGCTTTAATCTCTTATCCGGGCTGTAGAACTTAGGGTAATCCTTATTTTCCCCCCACCACTTATGGAATACAAAGGGCTCAATCCCCTTATTTTCAGGAAGAGGATGCTCTCTTCCAAATTTCACCGCTGTCTCAATAGGTGCCCACTTAAGTCCGTGAGCCTCCATCTCATTTTTATTAAGGCAGCATAAAAATACATCCTCATTATAAAAACCATCATAGACCTTGCGCCATTCAAGATGATGCTTTACAGGATACTCCAGCAGCCTCTTTGACCTGATGGATACGCTGTTTCCAACCCTGCATATCTCTCCATTACTGTCCCTGTAAGCGTAATCATTTGTGGGAAGCGGCCAGGGTGAGCCTATATAATCATATTTCAAAAATTCATCCGACCAGTTCTCAGGATGAATAACAAAACCATCGGCATGTACTATGAGCACATAGTCGGTCTTAATATGCCTTCCCAGCTCATAGACCATTTTATAGTTGAATTTATCGATGTTATCAAGCTTTGTGGTATAGCTGAACCTTATGTCCTTTGGCAGATAAAACGGCTTCTTGTCAGTTATAAGTACCGCATCACCAAACTCTATATCCCGCATGCTATATTTCATAGCCTGTACTGTTTCATATATGTCAACGCTTGTCATCGCTGCAATCGTTACATTTGGAAGCCTCAGCTTCTTTTTGCTATCATTCATTTCCATAAACCTTTATTATTCCGCATCTTCTCTCCAGAGAACGTAATATCTTCAGAAGAAAAAATCTTCCATATATCAGCTTTCTCCTGATATTCTGGAAAAAGGTAACAAACCCGTTCGGTTTTATGTTTCTTCTTTTATACAGTGCGGATTTCTTTTTATATTCCTCCAGCTCTGCTCTGCAGTCTTCAGCCGTAAACAGTTCTCCCTTTTTATCCTGGTAGGTCAAAAAGCTGTAAATATTCTGCTCTGATGACCAGAATCCGTCTGAAACATTGTGCCTTGCCCAGTATTTGGGAGCTATGGCCTTCTTTAATTCCGTGCTGGACATCACCGGCATCATGGCAAAAGAAGAATTGGACAAAATAAGATATCTTGCATTCTTTATGGTGACATAGTCCTTGCCCATATCAAAATGGTGGCACTCATACTCAGGAAGAACCTTCCTGGCAGCCTCTTCGTCCTCAGTAACCACCATAAATCTCATCTTCGGATTTATTTTTTTCATATTCTTAATAGCATTTAGCCAGTAGCTTCTATCAAGAAAGAGCTCCGGTGCATTTGCGTACTCACCGCCTCTCATATTGATGATACAAAGATCATCGGCAGTATATTCATAGGACTCAGCCTCCTCTTTTACATGAAGCCAGTCCCTGATTTTATCCCTGTATTTCTCAAAATACGACTGATCCTGAAGATTACCGTATATAAGCGTATTATCTTCAATTTCAAAGAGCCTTGCGTCCGCACCTGAAATATAACATCCGTTTGTCATATCATGGACGGAATTCCCCATATACAGTCTGTCATCCTGCTCATGAAAAATATGATATTTCTCCATATCCTCCCTTGGAATCTCTATACCAAGATCGATATCCATGAAATACATTCCCTTATTTGAGTGGAATACATTTCCCACCTGACCGGGATTTACAAATCCAAAGGGGACACCTTTTTCCTCAGCCAGACATCTGGTTGTGACATAGAAAAAAAGCTGGTTTCCAAGCCCATACCCCTTAATAAATTCAGCACCTATCATAATTACCTCAAAAATTCCTCTTCATACCATTGCTGGAACATAAGAATATACCAGATCTGAATTCGATAAATTCCATTCTCTGTATAATCAGTCCAGATTTTCTCAACAACATCAGGGTCAAGAATGCCCTGCTGCCTGATCTTCTCCTTATCAAGGAGTCCCTCTGCCCATTCGCGAAGGTCGCTGTCCAAAAGCCATTTATCGATCGGGATAGAGAAGCCTTTCTTCGGGCGCTCCATCATCTGCTTTGGAACGTAGCGATATAAGACATCTCTCAGTACCTGTTTCCCAACATTGCCTTCCCTCAGATAGTCTATAGGAAGTGTCCAGGCAAACTCCACAACATCCTTATCAAGCATAGGCACACGGGTTTCTAAGGAAACAGCCATTGCTGTTCTGTCAACCTTAACAAGTATATCATCCGGATGATATACAAGCATATCCATCAGCATCGTCTCATGATTGACTTCGCTTAAAAATCCATTTTTTAGTTCAGTGTATTTATATGGAAGGGTTCCTTTTTTGAGTGCAATTTTCTTTGTAAGAGGATCTGTCTCATGCTCCATTCTGTGAAGTTCAACCGGTCCCTCTGCCCCAAGAATAGTACCCTTTATCCTGTAGATTTCTTTCTTTGACAAAGGTGATGCAAGAACAAGTGCACTTGCGGCTTTTCTCACAGGATATGGAATACCGTGCATCTTCCCCCAGATTCTGCTTATTGATTCATAGGATGTATATCCGCAAAACAGCTCATCTCCGCCATCACCGCTGAGCGATACCGTCACATGATCCCTTGTCATCTTACTTACGAGATATGTCGGAATCTGTGATGAGTCAGCAAAAGGTTCCGCAAACATATTTGCAAGCTTTGGAATAACTGCTTTTGCATCTTTCTCTGTAATATAAAGCTCCGTGTGCTTTGTCCCGAGATGCTTCGCAATCTCGCCAGCGTATACAGCTTCATTAAAAGCCTTATCCTCCATGCCGATCGTGAAGGTTCTGACCTTTCCGGGCTGCAATTCCTGCATGAGCGCCACTATCGTACTCGAATCAATACCTGCTGAAAGAAAAGCTCCAACGGGAACATCAGCCACCATCTGATCTTTAATGGACTCTTTTAAGAGTCTCTCCAGTTCGTCTGCTGCTTCCTTTCTGGTTCCTGTAAAGATATTATTCTGGCCCTTCTTCGCAACTTCCTTCATGGACCAGTATACCGTTTCAGTAGTTGTAAGTGTCTTTACATCAATAGTAAGGATAGTCCCTGCCTCAAGTTTATTTATATCCTTGTAGATAGTGTAAGGCGCAGGTATATACCCTTCTGTAAAATATATATCAAGAACATCTGTGTTAATGGCATTATCAAAACCTTCGATCACTCGAAGACATCCAAGGTCAGAGGCAAAAGCAAATGCTCCTGCAACTTTTCCATAATATAAAGGCTTCTCGCCGACTCTGTCCCTTGCCAGAGTCACTGTCTGAGTATCCTTGTCATATACCGCAATACCAAACATACCCTTACACAAAGAAAGCGCCTCTTTCATTCCATAATATTCAATGGCTTCAAGCAAAACCTCCGTATCAGAGCTTCCTCGAAAATCTGACTCTTTGGCATAGCCATCATTTATGAGCCTTTGCTTAACATCCTTATTATTGTAGATTTCCCCATTGTAGACCATTACCATTCTTCCTGAATGGCTGACCATAGGCTGTGCACCATTCTTGGACAAGTCCACAATAGAAAGGCGCCTGTGTCCAAGCGCCACTTCTCCGTTTTCACTTATGAAGGTTCCCCCATCATCCGGACCTCTGTGCAGCATACGCTCATTCATTTTCCGGATATTATCTTCTGCATCGCCACGGAACTTAATAAGTCCAGCTATTCCACACATACAATATCTTCCTCGTTGGTGTTATTTTTTCTTAGTTAAAAATCGGAAAGTAGAAATTCTATTTCACTAATATAACATGACTTCTTTAATGCAAACAAGAAAATGCACCAAAGAATCGCTTAACAGAACAAAGAGTCACTCGCGGAGTGTTTTCCATCTTACAGGAAATCCGGATAAATTTCCTATAATATGAAAAAAGTCTGTATCATCACTACCCGGATACAGACTTAATCAGCAGCCTTATATTACTCAAGATTTTCCACAAAGTTTCCAAATATCCTGATATCAGTAACTGTACACATAAGCGCTTCCACCACGCGGTTCATATCGGTAGACATCAAATCTCCTGTAAATTCAGCAAAAAACATATATTGCCATTTCTGCTCCGGTATAGGTCTTGATTCCAGCCTCACCAGATTCAGGCCGTATATTCTGAACACTGTAAGTGCCTCGTGAAGAGCACCTGCCTTATGCTCTGTTCTGAAGCTGATACAGATTTTATCTCTTCCTTCTCTCAGCTCCATCATGGGAGATACAACTACAAATCTTGTGGTATTTGTTCTGTTGGTATTTATACCTTCCCTTATTATTTTAAGTCCGTAGATTTCGGCAGCTCTTGAAGAACAGATCGCAGCTTTGCTTTTATCGCCAAGCTCGGAAACCAGTCTTGCACTCCCCGCCGTATCAGCCTGAGGAACCCTTTCCCAGTCTCTGTGCTCATTTAAGAACTGCTCACACTGGAAAATACCCTGCTCATGAGAAAAGACGGTTTTGATATCCGAGATATCGGCATCCGGAAGTACCATGAGGTTATGCTTTACTCTGACTGTCGTTTCGCCAACCATATAGCACTGGTACTGAGCCAGCAGATCATACACCTGCCTTATGGCACCTGTGGAGGAGTTTTCAATCGGAAGTACAGCGTAGTCAGCTTCTCCCTGCTTTATTGCCTCAAAGGTATCCTCAAAATGAAGAAGCCCCTGACTTCTTACTCCTTTTCCAAAGAAATCTATGGCAGCCATCTCGCTATAGGCTCCGGGTTCTCCCTGATAAACCACCTTGGGATCAGCAACAGGTTCCCTTACGTTTTTAAGTGCATTATGAAGTATCTCACAGGTTCCGTCGCTCTCCCCAAGCTTTCTCTCAACCCGTTCACGTAGCTGCGTAATGTATCTCTCATTAACAATCTGTATCTCGTCCATGCTATATATCTTCCCTTTTCTTTTTTCATCCTCCGGATCAAAACATATCCGAAGAGTATTATCTTTTTCTATCCTCAGATAATACTTCCATCTTTTCAACAATCTCTTCCACATCCTGCAGAAGCTGTCTTTCTGCCTTTGCAGGATTATTATCCTTAGTATATTTATACAAAAACAACGGATACGAAGCAGGTCTGAAGGTTATTTTCTCATCACACGCAGCAATAAATGCCGGAATGTTTTCAGCCTTAAGTCTCGCATTATTGTTCATCTTTATTGCAAGCTCTCCGTTTCCACCCTTTATCTCCAGGATGTATAGTTTGTGAGCTTTTTCCCTGACAAGAGATATCCTTATGAGATTATCAACTGACTCAGGTATATCACCGAACCTGTCTCGCAGCTCATCTCTCATATCATCGCGGTCTCCTTCATTTTCTATGCCTGCGATGCGCTTGTAGATCTCAAGTTTTTGTTCCTCATTCACTATATAATCACTGGGAATAAATGCATCAACATCTATATCAACACTTGTCGAGAAGTCCTCCAAAAGTGCATCTGTCTCTTCGCCCTTTTTCCTTCGAACCGCCTCTCCAAGCATCTTGCAATAAAGGTCGTAACCAACAGATGCCATATGTCCCGACTGGCTTTTTCCCAAAAGATTGCCGGCACCTCGTATCTCAAGGTCACGCATTGCTATCTTAAAGCCTGAGCCAAGATCTGTAAATTCTCTTATTGCAGAGAGTCGCTTCTCAGCAACCTCACGAAGCATCTTGTTTCTCTTGTACATAAGAAAAGCATAGGCTGTTCTGTTTGATCTTCCGACACGTCCTCTGAGCTGATAGAGCTGGGAAAGTCCCATCTGATCAGAGTCATGAATGATCATGGTATTAGCATTGGATATATCAAGCCCGGTCTCTATGATAGTAGTTGATACAAGTACGTTTATCTCGCCGTCGATGAAGTCATACATGATTTTCTCAAGTTCCGACTCCTTCATCTGTCCATGGGCAAAGGATACGTTAACTTCCGGAACCAGCTTCTGAATCCTTGCTGCCACATCGGCTATATCATTTACTCTGTTGTAAACGTAATAAACCTGACCTCCTCTTGCCACCTCTCTGGAAATAGCTTCTCTCACCATCTCGTCATTGTATTCACAGACAAAGGTCTGAATCGGCTGTCTGTCCATAGGCGCTTCTTCAAGCACGCTCATATCCCTTATACCAACCAGTGACATATGAAGGGTTCTCGGTATAGGTGTTGCAGACAGCGTTAATACATCCACATTTTCCTTGAGCTTCTTGATTTTTTCCTTATGTGTAACTCCGAATCTCTGCTCCTCATCCACCACAAGAAGACCAAGATCCTTATAGGTAACATCCTTGGATAAAAGTCTGTGGGTTCCTATTACAACATCAACCAGCCCTTTTCTCAGATCCTCTACCGTCTTTTTCTGTTCAGATGAAGTGCGGAATCTTGACATCATATCCACTCTTACAGGGAAGTCCTTCATCCTCTCTGTAAAAGTGTTGTAATGCTGCTGAGCAAGTATAGTGGTAGGTACTAATATGGCAACCTGCTTCCCATCCTGCACTGCCTTAAATGCCGCACGGATTGCGATCTCTGTTTTGCCGAATCCCACATCACCGCAGACAAGTCTGTCCATAATCCTTGCCGATTCCATATCGTCTTTTGTATCGGCTATAGCAGTCAGCTGATCCTCTGTCTCATCAAAAGGAAAGGCATCTTCAAATTCCTGCTGCCATACTGTATCCTTGCTGAACTGGAATCCATTGCTGTTTTGTCTTTTGGCATACAGCTCCACAAGATCGTCTGCAATTTCTTCCACTGCAGTTCTTACCTTGTTCTTAGTCCTCTTCCAGTCACCGGTTCCAAGCTTGTTTAATTTGGGTTTTCTGCTCTTACCATCGGCACCTGCATCACCGCTTGCGTATTTCTGTATAACATTTAAGCCCGTTGCAAGGACGTACAGATTCCCGCCGTCAGCATAACTTATCTTAATGTAGTCTCTGACAACGTTGTCTGTTTCTATCTTCTCAATTCCTTTGTAAATACCGAGGCCATGATCCTCATGTACAACATAATCCCCAACAGTAAGGTCTGAGAATCCTGATATCTTCTCGCCGCTGTACTTGGATTTTGAACTTCTTCTTTTCTTCTTTTTATGTTCTGTGAAAATATCGCTTTCTGAAATAACCGCAAATTTCAGATCAGTATATTCAAATCCCTTTAAAATCCTGCCATAATATGTCATTATCTCACCGGATTCCAGCTCTCTCATGGGATTTTCACTATAAAAAGCTGTCACATTCTGATCCCGCAGATCCTCAACAATTCGCTTTGCCCTTGTTCTGGATCCGGATAAAATAAGTACCCGATAACCCTTTTTCACAAAGCCCTTCAGGTCATGAACCAGTGATTCAAAGCTGTTATTATAAGGAGCAATACTTCTGGCATGTACCTCCACCTTCTCCTCAGGCTCAAACTTATTTAGTCCCTCAGGAGCAGAAAGTGCTGAAACCATCACCCTTCTGGTGCTCTTCATCCTGGCAATACATTCATCCGCAGAATATAGAAGGTCCATCTGAGTAGGAAGTGCATACCCGTTCTCAGATCTGTGAATCATGCTCTCCCTGAATTCATTCTCCACCGCTGACGCATGCTCAAGTACATGCAGTGGTTCATCTATGAAAATACAGGATTTTCCTGCCGGGAATAGTTCCTGGAATGTAACCGTCTTGTCATAAAAGTATCTGATATAGCTCTCAAGATTTACCTCAAGCTCCAGTTCAGTAAGTTCCTCTTTTAATTCCTCAAAGGAGGTCTTTATCCTGTGAGCAGCTTCTGTCTTAAACTCATCCCTGAGCTTCTGATAGACGAGCTTTACTTCGCTCTCCATTTTCTTAAGACCCTGCTTCTTTTCATCATCTGTTAAGATAATTTCCGCCGCAGGATAAATTTCTATGGATTCCAGCTTATCTATAGACCTCTGGGTCATTATGTCAAAGCTTCTGATATTCTCAACTTCATCTCCCCAGAGTTCAATACGATAGGGATTTTCCTCTGTAAGATCAAATACATCTATGATATCTCCGCGCACTGAAAACTCTCCGGGTGCGCCTACCTGATATACTCTGTTATATCCGATTTTGGAAAGAGTTTTGGCTATTTCCCTCTCATCTACCGGTTTTCTTTTATCTATCTTCAGAACATTGTCCCTTATGACATCAATAGGAATCTGAGGTGTCATAAGGCTCGAAAAAGTCGTGACTACCGTAACAGGTCGTCCCTCTATAAGGCGTCTCAAGCACTTTATGCGCTCCCTGACTATCTCATTTGAATGAATGTCTGCCTGATAAAAAATCAGATCCTTTGCAGGATAGACAGTAACATTCCTGTCATAAAATCTATAGTCCTCGCATATCTCCTTAACCCGGATATCACTATAAGTCACAATTATTCTGTATTTAAAATCCTGAGCAAGTCCTGCTATAAAATGCAGCTTTTGCGAATCCATACATCCGGAGACCTCCGCACATGCAAAAGGCTTTTCAAGATATTTATTTATTTTTTGGAATGCCTCCAGCTCCTGAAGGGGCGCTTCTATGGCTCTCATAATGACCTCTTATTCCGGCTTAACACCGTTCCACTTATTCATAGCTGCATTTACATCTTCTTCCATAATTATTTTTACGGCATCTGCAGCATGTTCCATTGCTTCCATGACATATGCTGTGTCCTCCTTGTCAAAGTGACCAAGAACCCAGTCCGCAAGATCAATTCTGGGTGGCTTTTTTCCAACCCCGACTCTTACTCTTGAAAACTCATCATGTCCAAGCTGTGCAATAATATTCTTTAATCCATTGTGACCACCTGCACTTCCGCCAGGACGGACTCTGATACGTCCGGGATCAAGATCTATGTCATCTGATATAACAATAAGCTCGCTCTTCGTATCAATCTTAAAATAATCCGCAACCGGTCTTATAGACTCTCCGCTTAAATTCATATATGTAAGAGGTTTAAGGAGAATCACCTTTTCACTTCCTATTCTTCCTTTTCCATACATTCCTTTAAATTTCATCTCTGTTAAGTCTATATCATATTTTTCTGATAAAACATCTATCACGCCAAATCCAACATTATGCCTTGTGGCGTTATATCTCTTCTCGGGATTTCCAAGTCCTGCTATTAAATACATATATACCTCGCTATGCAATCTTACCGGTAAGCCTGAATCTTCTTGCTTACCCGTTTAATTCCGTAAAGCTTATTATAAAGAAAATATCGCTATCCTGATACTAAGCCTTACATTAAATATGGGGAGCGACGAAAACGTCACTCCCCATATAATATAACACATTCTGAATTGTCATTAGAACAAACTTCCTACTCCTGCAGGTGCCTGCTCCTCTGCAACCGGTCTTGAATCGATTATTTCATCTGAAGCCTCATCATAGGCTTTAAGAATTGTATCCTGCAACAATCTACGTGTATCAGAATTAATCGGATGGGCAATATCACGATACTCTCCATCTACTGACTTCTTGCTGGGCATTGCGATAAACAAACCCTTGTCGCCCTCTATCACCTTGATATCATGAACGACAAATTCATTATCCAGCGTGATAGAAACTATTGCACGCATCTTTCCCTGCTTTGCTACTTTTCTGACACGAACATCTGTAATATTCATTCGATATATCCCCCTTTTTGTTGTTTGTTACTATACATAATGAATACAGATTACATTGCAATACTATTTATTTCAGATTACATATCTCTCGTTGTTCTCTACTACTACCTTAATATCATTCTCTCCTTTGTAATAGGAATTAGCCTGTATAGTACCGTGGCTCTCCACAATACAATTCTCAATGTGTGTATTATCTCCGATATAAACATCGTTCAGAATAATTGAATTCTTGATATAGCAATTATTACCGATAAATGCACCCTTGAAGATCACTGAATCCTCAACCATTCCGTTGATAATACATCCACTGGAAATGAGACTGTTGGAAACCTTGACACCAACATTATATTTTGCAGGTGGAAGGTCAATAACCTTTGTGTAAACACCCGGATACTCATTAAAGAAGTAATTCCTTACCTCAGGTTTGAGGAAATCCATATTTGTACGGAAATAATCCTCAACTGACGCGATGTTGTTCCAGTAGGTCTTGATCTTGTAACCGTAGATTCTCTTCATATCCTTGTAACGAACCAGGATATCCCTAACGAAGTCAAATCTCTCTTCTGTCTGCGCCTTCTCAATAAGCTCTATTAACTGTCTGCGTCTGATTACATATATACCGCAGGAAATTGTGTTTGATCTTGCCACTACCGGCTTCTCTTCAAATTCCTCAATGCGGCTCTCCTCGTTCATTCTGATAGTACCAAATCTCTCAGTATCTATATCTGCTGCAACATCCTTGCAGACAACCGTGATATCAGCCTGCTTTGAAATATGATACTCAAGGAGCTTGTTATAATCCATCTTGTATACACAGTCACCGGATGTGATAACAACATACGGCTCATGACAGCTCTTTAAAAAGCTGAGGTTCTGTGCAATCGCATCGGCTGTTCCTCTATACCAGAGGTTACCGTTGGCCTTTGCAGCGGGAGTGAAAACATATAATCCTCCCTGCTTACGTCCGAAATCCCACCACTTTGATGAAGAAAGGTGAGTATTCAAACTACCTGCGTTATACTGTGTGAAAACTGCCACTGTCTGAATGTGGGAGTTTGTCATATTACTTAATGCAAAATCTATACTTCTGTAAAATCCGGCTACCGGCATTGCACACACTGCTCTGTTTTTTGAAAGCTCATGCATACGATTGCTGCCGCCTCCGGCAAGAATAATTCCAATCGCTCTCACTACCTATCACCTGCCTTATCTAATGTTCTTCCGCTATCCAAAACTCCGTTAGGATAGTCTGCATCGGTAGTTACACCGGAGATCATTGTGTTCTTACCAACTGTTACACCATTAGGAATAACTGTTTTCTCTCCGATAGTTACGATTCCATCTCTGTAAATTCCGGGCTTGGTCTCATTCTGAACCTCATCACCCTCACCAAGCTTAACATTGTTTCCAATCTTAACCTGCTCGGCAATTACAGCCTTCTCAATATTACAGTTTTCACCAATCTCTGTTCCGTTCATTATAATGGAATGGCTTACTACTGTTCCTTTTCCAATCTTAACACCGCAGCCGATTACTGAATTATGAACCTCTCCGTAAATCTCTGAACCCTCTCCGATAATACTTCTGGAGGTTGAGCTCTCAGGTCCGAGATACTGCGGCGGCTGTACTTCATTCCTTGTATAAATCTTCCAATACTCTTCGTAAAGGTTGAATTCGGGAACAATATCGATCAGCTCCATATTTGCTTCCCAGTAAGATGTAAGTGTTCCTACATCCTTCCAGTAGCCGTCAAATTCATAAGCATAAAGTGATTGTCCTTTTTCCTTACAATAAGGAATAATATGCTTACCAAAATCAAGTCCGGGCTGATCCTGATTTGTAATGAGCGCTTCCTTCAAAGCTTCCCAGGAGAAAATATAGATTCCCATGGATGCAAGATTTGAACGAGGCTTCTCAGGTTTTTCCTCAAAGTCTACAATCTTCCTGTCTTCATCAGTGATCATGATACCGAATCTGCTTGCTTCCTCAATCGGAACAGGCATAACTGCAATGGTAACATCTGCACCGTTTGCCTTATGGAAATCAAGCATGGTCTCATAGTCCATCTTGTAAATATGATCACCCGAAAGGATGAGCACATAATCAGGATGGTAATTCTCCATGTACTCAAGATTTTGGAAAATTGCATTAGCCGTACCGGTGTACCATTCACTGTTGGCACTCTTCTCATAAGGAGGAAGAATTGTCACTCCACCGATATTACGGTCAAGATCCCACGGAATACCTATACCAATATGCGAATTAAGCCGCAGTGGTCTGTACTGTGTAAGTACACCCACCGTATCTACTCCCGAGTTGATACAGTTACTTAATGGGAAATCGATGATGCGGTATTTACCGCCAAATGAAACTGCTGGCTTTGCCATCTTTGACGTCAGAACGCCCAATCTGCTGCCCTGACCCCCCGCCAATAACATGGCAATCATTTCTTTTTTTATCATGCTAAGACCTCGTTGTCATATAATAATATTACAGGTTATTATTTAGCAGATTTAAAAAACCCACCTCAAAAAACTACCAATTAAAGTATATCACATAAGATATTTAAAGTGAACGAATTTACAAAAATAGTCGCCTTTTTTTCCTAGTGTTTAGGAGTTTTTTCAAGCTTTGACATAACAAAATGTTAGTAGTATCTTTTAGGTATATTTGTACATATGATGATAGTGTCAAAAGGTCATAATGCGATTATGCTTGCATAAATCGCATCATATCTTCCTGACCCGCAAAACATGACGAAATAGCAATTTACGCAGTAAATTAGCGAATTCCAAATGTTCTGGAATTGCGAGAGTTTCAAAGAAGCAAAGCAATTCGTATCATCAGTAATGGGTAGAATTTACTTTTGCCCCATACATCTTTTATATTAAACATAATTCAGAAAGGAACGACATGTATCAGATTAATTTTGATAATCCAATAAATGCATATTTTATCGGAATCGGCGGTGTTTCCATGAGTGGTTTGGCCATGGTTCTTAAGGATCGGGGTTTTACTGTAAGCGGTTCTGACCGCTCAGAATCAGATGCAACCAGATCACTTGAGAATGCCGGAATAAAGGTTTTCATAGGTCAAAAGTCTGAGAATCTCGAAGCAGCTAAAACGCCTGATCTTGTTGTGTACACAGCAGCAATACATCCTGATAATCCCGAATTTATCAAAGCTAAAGAGCTCTCTATCCCTATGCTTACAAGAGCAGAGCTCCTTGGACAGATAATGAAGCATTACTATCTTCCTGTTGCAGTTTCCGGAACTCACGGCAAGACAACTACTACCGGAATGATTTCCAAGATCATGCTTGAAGGTAATCTTGATCCTACAATTTCAATCGGCGGAGTATTAAAGGACATCGGCGGCAATTTCAGAATCGGTGGTTCTAAATATTTTGTTACGGAAGCTTGCGAGTATACTAACAGCTTCCTGAGCTTTTTCCCTGGTGTAGGCATCATATTAAATATTGATGCGGATCATTTGGACTTTTTCAAGGACCTTGATGATATCAGGAATTCTTTTCACAAGTTTGCCAAGTTGCTTCCGGAAAACGGTACTCTTGTAATAAATGGTGAGATTCCCAATTTGTCAGAGCTCACAAAAGGCCTTACCTGCAAAATAAAAACCTATGGTTTTTCAGATGAATTTGACTATTATCCCACTGATATTACATATGATGATTTTGGAAACGCTTCGTTCCATATTAATAGGAAGAATTCCGACGGTTTTGATATCTCACTTAAAGTTCCGGGCAAACACAATATCAGCAACGCCATGGCTGCAGCGGCGGCTGCCGATGTATTTGAGATTCCCAAAGCCGCTATTAAATCAGGCTTATGCTCTTTTACCGGAACAGGCAGGCGTTTTGAATACAGGGGTACTGTAGATGGCCTCACCATCATCGATGATTACGCTCACCATCCGACCGAGATCTCTGCTACATTAAATGCAGCAGGTAACTATCCTCACAAGAAGCTTTGGGTTGTATTCCAGCCACACACCTTCACAAGGACCAAAGCTCTTATGGATAACTTTGCAAAAGCACTTCTTCCTGCTGATAAGATTGTCCTTGCAGACATCTATGCGGCAAGAGAGACCGATAATCTTGGCATCAGTTCAAGGACATTAAAGGAAAAAATCGAATCTTTAGGTCATGAATGCTATTATTTTCCGTCATTTGACGAGATAGAAAAATTTCTTCTGCAAAATTGCACGAAGGGTGACATGTTGATAACTATGGGGGCAGGGAATGTCGTAGATATCGCTAATGACCTTTTAGGTCTATGATTTTCCACGCTATCCACTTACATCTTATACAATTTAATTGAAATTTCATGTGGATAACTTCCGCCAATATCACTTGGAAACTTTCTAGTGATTTGGCGGTTTTCCATTTATTTTTTGCTACAATAATCCACGTTATCCACAATGTCCACAGAAAGTCCAAAATCCCGAAACCCAGTCGTAGTCTGGATTTTTATCGTCATTTTACCCATTTGCATACATATTTTTTTTGTGTATAATTCAAAACGAATTAGAGAGAATTATAAAAAAAATATGAAAAAAGTGGGTGAAGAAAGCACATGATGGGGCGAGTTACTATCAATCAGAATTCAATAATGTCTATGACATCAATTTCCAATATATTTATAGATGAATATCTTTCAGATGCAAACGATGCAGAGATAAAGGTTTACCTTTATCTTCTTCGTATGATGTGTTCAGGGACTGCAACAAGTGTCTCTGACCTTGCAGATAAATTTAACTACACAGAAAAGGACGTTCAGCGTGCACTCTCATACTGGGAGAATCTCGGACTGATCGGTCTTGAATACGATGCCATAGGGCAGCTTGTCGGCATTCATATGCAGGATATTGTGCCCAAGAAGCCTTCTAAGGTTACAAACCTTCATTCAGTACGTATTAATAATACACCGGACTTAACTGCTACAATTCCAAACGAGCAGCCAAGATACTCTGTTGTAAAAAAGCCTGTAGCCAAGAAACCCGAGCACAAGGAGAATCCTCAGATGCTCTTTGTTGCAGAGCAGTATTTTGGACGCACATTAAATCCCAATGAGATTAAAACCATCTATTATATACAGGATGATCTTGGCTTCTCAGAGGATCTTCTTGATTACCTTTTACAGCATTGCGCAAGCATGGGCAAAAAGGACTTTGATTATGTCCGCAGAGTAGCTATGGCTTGGCATGAAAAAGGAATAAAAACAACATCTCAGGCCACACAGGAAAACACTGCAAACAGAGCTGCTTATCAGATTATGAAAGAGCTCGGTATGCAAAATGCTCCTACTCCCGCTGAATTACAGTATTTTGACAGATGGCAGGGAGAATACGGTTTTTCTCTTTCAATAATAACTGAAGCCTGCAGAAGAACTGTTCTTCAGACTCAGGTTAAGCGCCTGCAGTACTGCGATGGAATTTTAAAGAGCTGGTATAAGGAAGGCGTCAAGACTCTTGCAGATGTTAAGGCTCTCGACTCCGCATTTGGCAGAGATACTGCCAAGGCAGAGATATCCAAAAAGGCAGACTCTGTGAAGTCAAGCAGTCGTTTCCATCAGTTTAAGCAAAATGATTATAACCTTTCAAGCATCGAGCAGCAGCTTTTGGATAATTAAACAGTTTAAGATCACGAGGGACCCGGTATGGCTTTGACAAATACACAATACGATGAAATCATGCACGACTATGAAAGAGTGCGCACCCTTAGAAGAAGTGAACTATCAAAGCGTATTAAATATGTAGAGGAGCATGTTCCCGGATATCTTGATTTGGAACAGGAGACCGGAAAATGCAGTGCTGCTTTCGGAAGACGTCTTTTGAGCGGAGAAAAGCTCGACAGAAATGATCTCCACAAACAGCTTGCAGAGATTACTTCCAGGAAAAGAAGCCTTTTAAAGGAAGCAGGTCTGTCACCGGATTACCTTCAAATGCAGTACGACTGCCCTATCTGTAAAGATACCGGCTACGTAAATAACGAAAAATGTGTATGCTTCAAACAGAAAATCATTGAGCGTCTTTATGCTCAGTCAAATATAAACAAACTTGCAGAGGATGCAAATTTCAGTCTGATGTCTGATGCATATTATCAGGGCGAGGATCTGGAGCGTTTTCGTGGTGCAGTTAAAACTTCGAAAGATTTTATTAAGAATTTTGAAACTTTATACCCAAATCTGCTCTTTTATGGTACAGTTGGTACTGGTAAATCGTTCCTTTCAATCTGTATAGCTAAAGAGATCCTTGATATGGGGCACTCAGTACTGTATTTTAGCGCAGCTTCGCTCTTTTCACTGATTCAGTCTAATACCTTCGATTTTAGAAAATCAGAAGAGCTCAGGGCCTTATATGATGACCTTTATAATACAGATCTGCTCATTATCGATGATCTGGGGACAGAGCATGTTACTAACACATCAATTCCCCAGCTTTTCACTTGCATTAATGAGCGTTTAAACCGGAATAAATCTACCATTATCACCACCAATTTTTCATTGGATGATATAAAGTCCATGTACTCTGAGCGTGTATCCTCAAGAATTGCCAGCTCATATCATCTATGCAAGCTGACCGGTAAGGATATTCGCATTATGAAAAAGGTACAGTATAGAAAGTGAGGAATTTTGGCAATGCCAAGAAGAGAAGAAAAACGCAACCTTGAAACTATTCCTGTTGGTTCACTTGGAATTATTCCACTTAAAGGATGTGAGACACTAGGGGAAAAGGTAGACTATTACCTTGTTAAATGGCGTCAGGAACGCGAAAACGAGCACAAAGGAAGTCTTGCTTTTACCGGTTATGAACGTCCCTCATACCTTTTGAACGCTGAAGTACCAAGATTTGGAAGCGGCGAAGCAAAGGGTGTCATCAAACAATCTGTCAGAGGTGACGACTTATATCTTATGGTTGATGTTTGCAACCACTCTTTAACTTATTCACTTTTTGGAAAAGAAAATCACATGTCTCCTGATGATCACTATCAGGATCTTAAGAGAATAATTGCTGCCGTAGGTGGTAAGGCAAGAAGAATTACTGTTATAATGCCTTTCCTCTATGAGAGTCGTCAGCACAAGCGTACATCAAGAGAATCTCTTGACTGTGCAATTGCTCTTCAGGAGCTCGTAAGCATGGGTGTCGATAATATCATCACATTCGATGCACATGATCCCAGAGTTCAGAATGCTATTCCGTTAAATGGTTTTGAAACCGTTCGTACAACATATCAGTTCATTAAGGCACTGCTCCGCAACATCAAAGGTCTCCAGATTGATTCAGACCATATGATGGTTATATCTCCCGATGAAGGTGGTATGGGACGTGCAATCTATCTTGCCAGTGTTATGGGCTTGGATGTTGGTATGTTCTATAAGAGACGCGATTATACACAGGTTGTTGATGGAAGAAATCCTATCGTGTCCCACGAATTCCTTGGAACCTCAGTTGAGGGTAAGGATGTTGTAATTGTTGATGATATGATTTCCTCAGGTGAGAGTATCTTTGACGTAGCTAAGGCTCTTAAACAGAGAAAGGCAGCACATATCTACGCATTTGCTACCTTTGGTCTTTTCACAAGCGGTCTTGAGAAATTCGATCAGGCTTATGAAGAAGGTCTTATCGACAGAGTGCTCACAACCAACCTGATTTATCAGACACCTGAGCTTCTCTCACGTGAATGGTACATCAGCTGTGATATGAGTAAGTATATCGCTTACCTTATTGATACACTGAACCACGATGCTTCTATCAGTGATCTCCTCAATCCGGTAGAACGTATCAACAGCATTATCGCTCGTTACAAGAAGGGCGAACTCGATACTCAGAATTAACAAATAATAAGCTCCACCAGGCAAGATTTTATCAAGCATGGTGGAGCTTATTTATTAGTTTTTATTTCAAGAATCTCTTAATTTGAGATTCCCGGCAGATAGGTTATAAAGTGATTACCATTATTCTCAAGTAATGAAGTAGTATCCCCACGTCCAAGCTTATAAACCTGTCCTGTAGAAGGTTCAAGAAGAACCGTATTAAGGTCGTTGAATCCAATGATAAGGATACTGTTTCCATCATTTAATGTAGCCATAACCGGAATATCCTGATTAACATAATACAACATCGCTTCCATAGGACATCCATCAAGCTCAAGCACTCTTGCTCCTACAAGATTATTCTTCAGAATATCTACTACAGATTCTCCCTGTTCAAGCATTGATTTAGCATTAACACTAATTCCCTTGTGCTGCAGGATCATATCAAGGCAAACGCTTGTGGAATCTTCAGCCGTCATGTTTTCATAATTCTCAGCAAGATTTGTTATGTACATAATCTGATTAGATGTCAGAAGATTTCCCCTTACCCATACATACTGGTTCTCATCATTAGTCACAACACCCGGTGCATTATATGCGCCGTTCACCGCATCCGCAGGATTATCATATACATTTATAAGACCATACATGCCATATACAAAGTAGTAAGGTTCACTTTCAAAATCTCTGTCCGATTTTATTTCAACCTCGCGACTTCCCTCATACAATGTCATATTAGGCGTCTGCAGGATCAATGATTTTGTCTTTATATTGCTCTTAACACTTATCTGCGTTATATTCTTATAATTTTCCGTAGCTGCTACAGAGATGAAATTACTTCCCACCTCTTTTTTCAATGTATTCATAATCTGATCATCTATCAGTTCCTCATACAGGCCACTTCCATCATTCCATTGTGCACGGGAAAGCCTTATAAGGTTATCCTCTATCGATATATTAGTGACAACTCCCTGTGAAGGGCTGTAGTTTTCCAGAACATTTCCTTCACTATCCACAATATGAATGCTGTACATTCCATAGACCGTGGTTCCCATGCGGTCCATATGCACATCCGACTCATGGACCATTCCGTAAACCAGATCCTCACCCATAAATCCAAGAACCCTGACAAGATCTCCTGCATCAGCCTTTATCTCTGACTGAATCTGAGTACTCAGGTTCATTATCTGCACAGATTTTTTACTCTCTTCCTGCCATGCTATGATACTTCCTGAATCCGACTGCGAATATCTGTCCTCAGAAAGGTTTTCAATTATCTTCTTCTGGCCTCTCTGTTCAAGGTCTATCATGTAAACATCGCCGTCTATTCTAATGAAAAGCTCCCCGCCTTTACTTACATAAAGGACGCCTTCCGAATAAGCCCTCACAATATCCTGATGAAGAGTAGATGGTACAAAAACCATTTCTTCTATGGTATTTAACTGAGAGTCATATTTGTATATAGCATTTCCGACACAGCCTTCATGCTCTCCACGATTCATGTATCCGGATACTGCGAATTCTACATTTCCAGCTTCATCAACACTTAATATGTGAATGGTATTCCCTTTAAAGGTGTCCCTCTCATCATTATTCTCTTCATCGTAGAATCCAAATACCAGAGCAATCTTGTTTTCATTGCTGTTATAAACATAGAGTCTTCCTTCACTGATAAAAGCAAATATGCTACCGCCATCACTTTCCTTAACACTCACGTTAGGATCAGTAATCCAAAGACTTATCACATTATCAGTGATATCCGATATATCCGCATTAAATATATAGTTCATGGTTCTGTCAAAATTAAGCAGATATATTCTGTCAGAGGTATATCTGATTCTATATGCTTCCTCTATGTTATAGATTTTCTCAGATCCATCCTCAGTCTTCTGGGTCACCTGATACTCAAGACCAATAATAGATGTCTGAGGCTGAATATCGCGAACCATAACCCTAGGCTCAGTATGGTTTGTTATGTTAAGATTCCCCCATGTAAGCTGATCATAACTGCTATTTATTGTGACATGACTAAAGGATGAATTATCCCCCTCTGAATTAGATTCCATATACTTGGATAATTCCTCTGAGGCACCGGCTTTATCAAAACTTTTATTTGAAAAATTCAAAGCAAACGAAATTGCTTCCTCAGGATGATAGGAATCCTGATTTTCAGGCCATATAACTCTGGTATAATAGCGTGCTGTCTTCCCATTAACATCAGCCAGAATTACAAGCATATACTCTTTCCCGGCATCTATCAGATCCTTTATCTGGAATTTTCCACTGATAATATCTCCGTCTGTTGTCACATCAGTAATATCAGAATTCTCTACAAGGCTGTTACCTGAAGCCTGTCTGACCTCAAATTTAAGGTTTGTGACCGCTTCTCCATAGGTATTGAGCTTAAATGAAACACCTCTTGATGCACTGGTGGTGATTATCTCTCCTCTCATGTGTGCCACTTCCATTTCTGTGGCATAACCGTGGAGCATATTGACCTCTCTGCCATTTAAATCAAAGGTTACTGTAGGAAATGTAGCCTTTCCCATCTCGGCAGTCATATCTACGGTTTCTACGTTAGTAAAATGTCCTATGAGAAAAACAGATACTACAAAAACAATAATTGTATATATACTTTTAAAGATAGCGTTCTTCATTATAAATCCTATCCTTTAATTTCATTGACTTCTTACACTCATCGCGGTAATATTTTTCTAACTTCTAACGATATTAGCAGCGCAAGATGCGCAGATTGGGGGAATGATGAGTTACCCTGTTCTTTACCGTAAGCGTATAATTCCAAATGAATGTGTTCTACTTAAAAATGATAAAATCCTGCAATGTGATGATAACACCATTGTCACTGCATGGGAAGCCATCCACCCACGCTCTGATTTATCCCATGGCTATTCATGCTATTATTTGAAGCGTGGCTACAAGATAAGTAAGTTTTACCGTTATGATTCCACTTTGATGTACTGGTATTGTGATATTGTAGACTACCAGAAGGGACCTGAGGAAAACTCTGTTCTGACATTAGACCTTCTTGCAGATGTTGTGATCTATCCCGATGGAAAGATACGTATTCTTGATCTTGATGAACTATCTGATGCTTTTGAGCAGCATCTGATTGATGAACATCAACTAAAAAAAGCGCTTAATTCGCTTGGCGACCTCATGGATGCCATTTATGAAAACAGCATCTCTGCGCTTGAAGCACCGATAATTAAAGCGCTTTCTTCGAATAATCACCTTACAAGCCCGGCTAATCTTGAAAACACCTCGCCAAGTTGACTTGCATGGCTCCCGCTAAGCTTGTGCAATACTTAGATAAATAATCTGCTCATATAAAGATCAATAGAATACATGTCCGCCAATATTTATTCCGCTTAACCCCGGAATCGGCGTTCTGAAATATACACAATTTCCTACATTTGTTGCGCCGCTCATTGCAGCATCAGCAGCCTGATAGCAGGCCTCTGTAGCACTTCCGTTGGCAAGTGCCAGAGCAAGGCGTCCGCTTCCCACAGGAGAAAACTGACCTGACTGATAAATGACTCCAACCACTGTGTCAGGATACACAGAACTAAGTACTCTGTTAATAACAACTGCGCCGACAGCAACTTTTCCTTCATATGGTTCTGCCCCGGCCTCACAATAAATCAGATTTGCCAAAAGATACCTGTCTCCTTCAGCAAATGTCACCTCAGATATATTTCTCCACTTTGACTTTGCAGCCAGCTTTGATAATCTGATTTCTTCTGCAAGCTTTGCTTCAAGAGCTTTAACGTCAGCATTCTGAGATTCCATCTGTGCTTCGTATTCTTTAGCCTGATCCTCATATTCTCTTGCCTGATTTTCTATGTCCTTTGCTTCAGACTCAGCATTAGAAATATTCTGTTTATATTCATTTATACTTCCACTGGTTTTACTTACAAGCCCGGATACTCTGCTCTGCTCCGCCTTAACCTCGACTTTATATTCATCAAGCTGTGTCTTCTCTGATTGCAGTTCCTTTTCCTTGGCATCAATATTTACGCAGGTCTCTTTATATTGCTCCAGCATCTTTCTGTCATAAGCTGAAAGAGATGCAACATAATTAGTGTGATTCAAAAAGTTAGCAAAGCTTCCCACATTAGCAAGCATATCAAGAAGCATAAAGTTCTGCTTCTCATAGATAAACATAACGCGCTTTTTCATGGCAGCGTACTGCTCATCCCTGGTAATTATTGCCTGCGCAAGCTCTTCCTGTGTAAGCGTGATCTCATCTTCCTTTTTATCAATCTGATCCTCGAGATCAGAGAGATTACTGCTGACTTCGCTTAACTGATCATTAAGATCACTAAGCTTGTTCTCAAGGACACTCTTTTCCTTATGCATTGTAGAAATGTCCTCTTTTTTATCATCCAGCTGATCTTTGGTTTCACTTAGTTGATCCTTGGTCTCGCTTAACTGATCCTTAGTTTTACTAAGTTTGTCTTTTGCTTCTTCCAACGCTTTTTTTGTTTCTTCGGTTGCATGAACCTTAACAGGAGCGCCTCCGGCATTTATACAAAGCGTCAGCGAAAGCCCCAGCGTAAGGAGTTTTAAACCTCTTCCCCAATACCTTTTCACAACACTTCCTCTATCAAATCTCTATATGAATATTTTTTCCTGTTCTGCTATAGGCCGTATACTTTACTCCTGCAGCATCAAACATTTTCTTTGAAGCCCTTGTGGCTGCTGATGTGCTGTACTTATCGCTGTCATAAACAACTTCTTTTATTCCTGCCTGAATGATTGCCTTAGCACATTCATTACAAGGAAACAGCGATACATAAAGTTTTGCACCATCTAAGCTTCCGCCCCTGTAATTTAAGATTGCATTGAGCTCGCTGTGAGTAACAAAGGGGTATTTTGTTGCAAGCTCATCTTCGCCATCTCTCTCCCAGGGAAAAATATCATCATCACATCCAATAGGAAATCCATTGTAACCCATGGACAAAATTTTATTATCCTGACTCACAATGCAGGTTCCAACCTGAGTATTGGGATCTTTGGATCTCATGGCAGCAAGCTTTGCAACACCCATGAAATACTCATCCCAGGATATATAATCTTCTCTTTTCATACTCTCATCCCCTTTCTCCTCCTCTAATAACGATAGTTTATTATCTGACATAGTCCGTTCGGATGCCAGTACCGTTACCCACTCACTGCGTTCATGGACGGTACTAGGCTCTAATAACAAGTGCAATTACTGCTCCATATCAGAAATTTCGGAGATTCTCCTTACATGTTTCTCAAGACCAGAAAACTCTGTATCAAGAAAAGTATCAACAATATCTATTGCCATATCGGGACCGATAAGTGCACCACCCATAGCCAGAACATTAGCATCATTGTGCTCTCTTGTAAGTCTTGCAGAGTGAGGCTCACTGCAAAGTGCGCAGCGTACACCCTTTACCTTATTTGCCACAATTGAAATGCCAATTCCTGTTGTGCATATTACTATGCCTTTCTCACACTCACCGCTTGCAACAGCCTCTGCTGCTGCCTTACCAAAAATAGGATAATCGCAGGAATTTTTATCATAAGTACCAAAATCCTTGTACTCAATTCCTCTCTCCTTCAGGTGCTCGATTACTACCTGCTTAATGTCAAATCCGCCATGGTCACTTCCTAATGCTATCATTTTTTCATCTACTCCTCTGTATTTTTATATTTCTTGAATGTAAGATAAAAAATACATTCAGGAATTATGTACTATTATATTAAAGCCTATGTTTTCCTTATAACTTAAACCTTAATAACTCTGTGTCCTGCTGCCTTTAAAAGCCTGTTCATTATCGCCTGTCCTATGCCATTCTCATCGAATGCTTCGGAAAACATACAGTCCACGTTCTCATCATCAAACTCTCTCAATATTCTGAAAAGATTTCTTGCTATCTCTTCTTCATCATCCCTGCAACCGGCACATTTTACAACATCAGCTTTGTATAAAGAAAAAGTCTCTGTTGTAGCTATAACTCCACATTTTTCTCCATTAGCGCTGTGCTGCCCGGTCTGTTCATTTATAAATGCCGTAACTGCTTCAGGCTTACCTTCCACAATAGTCAGCTCGCCCTTAGGTGCGTAATGTCTGTATTTCATTCCCGGCGCTTTGGGCTTTACTCCGCTGGTTGCACTAAGAATTGTCTTATCAATGCTGACACCACCAAGTATATCCTCAAGCATTTTTTGTGTGACATATCCGGGTCTTAATATCATCGGTGTATCAACAGTAAGATCAATGATCGTTGATTCAAGTCCTATTCCTACAGAACCTCCATCAATTATCATCTCAACTCTTCCGTCAAGATCCTCAATACAGTACTTAGCTTCAGTGGGGCTTGGTCTTCCCGAGATATTGGCACTCGGTGCTGCTATATAGCCTCCCGCCTGCCTGATCAGTTCTGCAGCAATTTTATTACTTGGCATTCTTATAGCAACCGTATTCAGACCACCTGTAGTCTCATACGGAACAGCATCCGATTTATTCATGATCATGGTAAGAGGTCCTGGCCACAGTACATCAGCAAGCTTATACGCTGCATCAGGAATATTATCAACTATCTTCTTTAATGACTCCATATCCGCTACATGAACTATAAGCGGATTATCAGAAGGTCTGCCCTTTGCTGCGTAAATCTTCTTTGAGGACTCAGGATTAAGGGCATCCCCGCCAAGTCCATACACAGTTTCTGTAGGAAAAGCTACAAGTCCTCCGTTCTTAAGAATATCCCCTGCCTTCTTTAAAACAGCAAGAGCTTTATCATCTATATTATTTTCATCAATTATCTCAACTATTGTTTCCATTTATTACTTCTTCTATATAAAACTAATTTTATTACCATTTGCTTATGTATCAGGAATTCAGGTAATTCGTAATTACATCCCAGATATCAGCAGACTCAAATCCAAGTGCCCATTCAGCTACACCTGCAATATTTGCGCTTTTCATAACATTAAGCTTAGTCTCTATTGAGCTTGCATCCTCACTCCACAGCTGATAGAAATCACCGTTTGAAGCAGTAACCTCGCCGTAATTCTGGCAGGTCTCTTCATCCCATTTCATCTCCATACCATATTCTGAGATGATATTAGCTAGTGCGCTCATATGTATTGCTTTGCTGGAAAGCTCACCTCCGCTTGTAATCCAGAGTCTTGCATAAAAAGGTATAGCATTTACAAGCTTGTCAGCAGGTACTTCTTCAAGTGCCTTGTTTATACCATTCTGAACATATCCAATAGATGCCACTGACCCGGCCTCTTCAGATCCGGCGTAGTGCTCATCATATCCCATTATAATAACGTAGTCAGAAATTATTCCCTGCTCCGTCAGATCATAATAATCATTAAAATTCATTGGAACATAATTATCTATTGAAAGAATGATTTGATTCCTTCTGCATGCTACAGAAAGCTCACGCAAAAACTCCAGATAAGAATCCGCATAACTTTCACTGATAAGCTCAAAATCTACATTTATTCCTTCGAAGCCATACTCTGCCTGCTTCTGCAAAAGATTTGCGATAAGGTTGGCACGTGATGATGCCCTTGATAATACAGCTTCTGTCTCAGGCCTGTTTTCATTATTAAAGTTGTCAACAACTGCCCATACCTGTAATCCGTTTGCATGAGCCGTCGTTATGTAGTCATTTGTAGCATAGCTTGAAATATTGCCCTCAGTATCAGAGAGTGAAAACCATGTAGGCGCTATTATATTCAGACTCTTTGCCTGTCCTATAACTCCTGAAACGGTCTCGTTACCTGCAATACCGCCAATTGGATGGAATCCAAGATTGATTTTTCCATCAGTTTTTATGGAAGTATACTCACCAAGGTCTATTTCAGCAGGTGAACCACTTAAAATAGTAGGCCCAATGTCCTTTAGATTCTTATTCTCAACATATCCGATATGTCCCGTTGAAGAAACAACTCTGGACCATTCTTCCATCTGCTCTACAACAGTAACCTGCTCTGCTGGAACCGTAGCTACTATTTCGCTTTTTCTTCCGCCGAGCTTTCTTATAGCAATGGATTTCTTCAGAGTACCTGTCTGTACCTCAGTTCCTTTGCCAGTAAAAATCCTTATCCTTGCAGGCCCTTCATCCATATAGCTCTCAAATGACATGTCTGTATATCTTCTAAGATATTGAACAGCCACATAAAGCTTATCTCCATCAAGCATGGATACCGTATATCCCAGGTCCTCAGCAGTGCCATCAGATGTCGTGACTGTGGTTGTGCCTATCCCAGAAGTATATATTTCATTCGGTCCTGTATAAACCAATATGCCATCAGCTTTTCCAAAGTAAAATCTATTGCTTACATATTCTTTTACCAGATCGAAATCAAGATAGAAAGCCCCGTTAAAACAGCTTGCCTTCTCTTCCTTAAGCTCATCATCCACAAACAAAACAGCCTGGGTAGGATCTGTCAGATTATAATAATCATTTAAATCTGCCTTCTCCCTTGAATAGGAAAAGTGCTCATATAAAATCTGACCTCCGTAAATCAGTCCAATAATTATAATAAGGGCGATTATGAAAATCACCGGTTTAATCTTTTTCTTCATTAATTGCCGACTCCTTCCAATCGCCCATTATTTTACCACAAATCCCATAACTAGTGAAATGTAGCCTTATTTTATTTTGCCACTTGCGGCGATTACTATTTATAGACATTTTCTTTCTTCCCTGTGATGATATTATTTGGTGTCTTATTCCGGCATATCATCTCTGGCGGTGGGGCCTGCCATTTTTATATTCCATGTATTTAAATTTTTTAACTGAAATTCTATTTTACCTAACTTCAGATTCAAAAGGAGTAATTGCTATGTTACATAAGGGTTTACCTTTGTGATAATCTCCTAAGCTGCTTTCAAAGTCTGAGTTTTGTAAAAGGGAATCAAAGAAATCAAAATAGTGAAATTCGCCGCAAACAGGCACTGGTGCCTCTGCTGTATCACAAACTTCATTTTTTACGCAAAATAATTCCTGCAAGTTAATTAATTGTTTGTTTGATAAGTATATAGAAATTAAAAACAGGTATTTTTTGTGATTTCTTCCGAGAAACTCGGTTGATCTTGTAAGACATTCCACAAAGACCTTGTGGAACATTTAAAATATTAAACTGTTGTGTTGCATGCCTCCTCCCTGATACTCTTTACAGAGGCACCACGAGTATGTAATATATATCACTTCAATAACATTGTCAAGCCTTATTTCATTTTTTATTATTTTATGACCGGATTTTCTCTCAGAATTTTAATATAATCTACATCAACAATTTTCAAAAACTTACCGATACATCTATTGACACATGATGTTGTTTCATTTAACATTTAATAACCATAACTATTTTTATATGGAGGGCATCGCATGAAAATCGAACGCGTTAATGATTATCAGATTCGATGCACACTTACTAAGGAAGATCTTGCAAGCAGAGAGCTTAAGATAAGCGAACTTGCATATGGAACAGATAAAGCCAAAGACCTGTTTCGCGATATGATGCAGCAGGCGAATTATCAATTTGGATTTGACGCGGAGGATATTCCGCTTATGATTGAAGCCGTTCCGATAAATTCCGAGTGCATTGTTCTTATTATAACTAAAGTAGAAGATCCGGAGGAGCTTGACACTCGTTTTGCAAACTTCTCACCATCACTGCAGAGTGAAGTTTCAGGTTCTGATCCAGGCAGTGATAATGATGAAGATGTCATGGATCTTTTCCAGCGTATTAAAAACGAATCTGCTACTGATTCTGAGCTCATAGATCAGGTACTTGGTAATGAAAGTACACAAAAATCCAAGTTAAGCGGTACCATTGGCAAAACATCTGTTGATCCATTTTTCCTTTTCTCATTTGGTTCCATGCATGATGTAATGCAATTTGCTTCACTTAACAGAATTTCTGTGTCTGTGAGGAATACTTTATATAAGAGCGACTCTGACGGAAAAATATATCTTCTGATTCATCCCGATAATGAATCAGAAGCTACACTTCAGAAGCTCTGCACACTTTTATCAGAATATGGCAAGTCAGAGTCATCCAATTCAATAAGTGAACAATTCCTGGATGAGCACTACACTGTAATCATTAAAGATGACGCTATTCAGAAATTATCTCAGATTTAACACCAAGGACTGTGTACTAATTAAGTGCGCGGTCCTTTTTTATAAAACAATAGAATATGTGCTGAAAATTCCTATTAAATAAAAAAGGCTCCGGAAATTTCTTTCCGAAGCCTTTAATTATATTTTATTAGCTAATTGCTCAAATTACTTTGAGTAAAGAGTAACAAGCTTGTTCAGGTAGTCGAGACGCTCCTGAGCATTCTCCTTAGA
Source organism: Butyrivibrio sp. LC3010 (assembly GCF_000424385.1). Taxonomy (GTDB): domain Bacteria; phylum Bacillota; class Clostridia; order Lachnospirales; family Lachnospiraceae; genus Butyrivibrio. The sequence continues at coordinate 233,530 of NZ_AUJU01000003.1, forward strand.
CTTAGCATACAGCTTCTGTGCTCTCTCAGGATTCTTGAGCTTGAGTGAAAGGTATCTAACCTCACCATCAAGGAAGTCCTGATACTCTTCTGTAGGAGCCTTGCTGTCAAGTGAGAACTTCTGCTCTGCAGCAGGATTGAATCTGAACATATGCCAGTATCCTGTAGCAACTGCCTTCTTCTCTTCGTCCATAACCTTGTTCATGCCGGCCTTAAGACCCTGGTTGATACAAGGAGCATAAGCGATGATAAGTGAAGGTCCCGGATAAGCCTCAGCCTCTGCAATTGCCTTAAGTGTCTGATTCATATCAGCACCCATAGCGATCTGAGCAACGTATACATAACCATAGCTCATTGCGATAGAAGCAAGATCCTTCTGCTTGATTTCCTTACCGCCTGCAGCGAACTGTGCAACAGCACCTGTAGGAGTAGCCTTAGAAGACTGTCCACCTGTATTTGAGTAAACCTCAGTGTTAACAACGAGAACGTTTACATCCTTACCGGAAGCAAGTACGTGATCGAGACCACCGAATCCGATATCGAATGCCCATCCGTCACCACCGAAGATCCACTGTGACTTCTTAGCAGCAAAGTCCTTATTCTTAACAACATACTTAGCAGCATCTGAGTTGTCGCCTGCAAGTGCAGCAACGAGCTCTTCTGTAGCAGCTGTGTTTGTTGCGCCATTTGTGAATGTATCGAGATACTTCTGAGCTGCATCCTTTGCAGAACCGCCAGCTGCAACGATCTCTTCTACCTTCTCCTTAATAGCGTCACGGAGTGCATTCTGTGCAAGAACCATACCGAAACCAAACTCAGCGTTATCTTCGAACAGGGAGTTATCCCATGCAGGACCCTGACCCTTAGCATTTACTGTGTAAGGTGTTGAAGGTGAGGAGTTACCCCAGATTGATGTACATCCTGTAGCATTAGCAACATACATTCTGTCACCAAAGAGCTGAGTAACAAGCTTAACATAAGGTGTCTCACCACAACCTGCGCAAGCTCCTGAGAACTCAAGGAGAGGCTGCTTGAACTGTGAACCTCTGATTGTTGTCTCTTTAAGCTTCTCAACAACTTCTGTCTTAACAGGAGTCTTAACAGCATAATCGAAGTACTTCTGCTCATCCTTGTTATCAGCGATAGCGCCCATCTTAAGTGTCTCGCCAGCCTTGTTACCAACGCAGACATTAGCACATGAGCCACATCCTGTACAATCAAGTGCAGAGATAACAACTGAGAACTTGTATCCGGGAACTCCATTGAGATCCTTTGTCTGAAGTCCTTCAGGAGCATTTGCAACTTCTTCGTCTGTAAGAGCAACTGTTCTGATTGCAGCGTGAGGACAAACGAGTGAGCAGAATCCACACTCTACGCACTTTGTAGCATCCCACTTCGGAACGTTAACTGCAATACCTCTCTTCTCGAATGCAGCAGATCCACTAGGTGTAGAACCGTCAACATAAGGAAGAAGATCTGAAACCTTAAGAGTGTTACCTTCCTGAGAGTTAACCTTTGACTGAATGTTGTTAACGAAATCAACAACGTCCTTACGATCACCCTTAGCTTCTGTGAACTCAAGGCCTTCGTCCTTAGCATCTTTCCAGCTTTCAGGAATCTCAACCTTGATAAGGTTCTTCGGATCTGCACCGGCATCGATAGCATCCCAGTTCTTCTTAACAACATCTTCACCCTTACGGCCGTATGTCTTCTGAGCAGCATCCTTCATGAACTTGATTGCATCATCTTCAGGAATGATCTTTGTGATGTTGAAGAATGCAGACTGAAGGATTGTGTTAATTCTTGTAGGACCCATACCTACTTCAACACCGATCTTAGAACCGTTCATAATGTAGAAGTTGATCTTGTGGTCATACATGAACTTCTTAACCTGTCCGGGAATCTCAGTCTCAAGCTGATCTACTGTCCAAGGGCAGTTAAGAAGGAATGAACCTCCATCAACAAGTTCCTGAACCATGTTGAACTTGCGGATGTATGAAGGATTGTGGCAAGCTACAAAGTTAGCCTTCTTGATAAGGTAAGTTGACTTGATAGGAGTCTTACCAAATCTAAGGTGAGACATCGTAACACCGCCTGACTTCTTAGAGTCATAATCAAAGTATGCCTGAGCATACATATCTGTGTTATCACCAATGATCTTGATAGAGTTCTTGTTAGCACCAACAGTACCATCAGCACCAAGACCCCAGAACTTACAGTTTGTTGTTCCCTCAGGAGTTGTAACAAGGGGAGCACCTGCATCAAGTGAAAGATGTGTTACATCATCGTTGATACCGATTGTAAACTGCTCTTTATCTGTATTGTTGTAAACAGCAACGATCTGCTCAGGAGTTGTATCCTTAGAACCAAGACCATAACGTCCACACATTACAGGAACTGACTCAAACTTTGTGCCCTTAAGAGCTGCAATAACATCAAGAGCAAGAGGCTCACGGTAAGAACCGGGCTCCTTTGTTCTGTCAAGAACTGCAATTCTCTTAACGCTTGCAGGGATAACATCAACAAGTGCCTTAGCATCGAAAGGACGATAAAGTCTAACCTTTACAACACCGACCTTCTGACCCTGCTTTGCAAGATAATCAATAGTCTCTTCGATTGTATCGTTTACGGAACCCATAGCAATGATGATTGTCTCAGCATTAGCATCTCCGTAGTAGTTAAAGAGCTTGTAATCTGTTCCAAGCTTAGCATTAACCTTGTCCATGTACTTCTGAACAATTGCAGGAAGCTCATCATAGCCTGTGTTGCAAGCTTCTCTTGCCTGGAAGAAGATATCAGGGTTCTGAGCTGAACCCATCTGACGAGGATGATTCGGGTTAAGAGCATTAGCCTTGAACTCATCAATTGCCTCGTGATTTACCATCTCATCGAGATCCTTGTAATCCCAAACTTCGATCTTCTGGATTTCGTGTGATGTACGGAAACCATCAAAGAAGTTAATGAAGGGGAGCTTGCCCTCAATAGCAGCCATGTAAGATACAGGTGTAAGATCCATAACCTCCTGTACGCTTGAGCTGCAGAGCATTGCTGCACCTGTCTGGCGACATGCATAGACGTCAGAATGATCACCGAAAATGTTCAGCGCATGTGAAGCTACGCAACGAGCTGATACATTGAACACACCGGGAAGACGCTCACCAGCTACCTTGTAGATGTCAGGGATCATAAGAAGAAGTCCCTGTGATGCAGTATAAGTAGATGTAAGTGCACCTGCTACAAGAGATCCGTGTACAGCACCTGCTGCACCTGCCTCTGACTGCATTTCTGTGATCTGTACTGTGCGGCCGAAGATATTCTTCTTACCGGCAGTTGCCCACTCATCAACATGCTCAGGCATAACTGATGAAGGTGTGATCGGGTACATGGCTGCAACTTCGGTAAATGCATATGAAGCATAAGCCGCAGCCTCGTTGCCGTCCATGGTTTTCATGTTTCTTGCCATTTTTATTCCTCCTACCTAATATAAGATTAATAATGATTCTCAGGATAGGCATGTTAAGCTTTTACACACCTATGCCGTAAAATCGCTAATGTACGCACTAGGCGCAATTTAAATTCTAACATTGTGATTTACCAAAGTCAACGAAATCACGCCATTTGCAGCTACATCAGACTGATAATTTTTATAAACAAAATTACGAAAAAATAAAAAAAATAAATCTTTTATAAACAACCAAATCGTTGATAAAAGTTATCGTTAAATTGCTTGCGAAATATTTTCAATTATATTATCATATTCGTTGTAGTAGGTGATAAAGATTGGAAACGGCAAATTCCAATCGTTTTAATTATTACTAACTTTTTATTTCAGGAAGGAGATTTTTAATATGGCATACGTTATTAGTGATTCTTGCATCAGCTGCGGATCATGCGCAGGTCAGTGCCCTGTTTCTGCTATTTCTCAGGGAGATACTCAGTTCAACATCGATCCTGATACATGCATCGATTGCGGTTCATGTGCAGCTCAGTGCCCTGTTTCTGCTATTTCTCAGGGTTGAGACAAGTAAAATGACAAAGGTGCAGCTTCCGATTTTAAATCGTGAAACTGCACCTTTTTTATTTATTATTTTATTCTTCGATTTATTTAATTTTTACTCGTCGAAATTATTCTTCCTTGAAGGCTCAAGATTTGCGAACTTAGTAAATTCAGGCAACCATGCGAGCTCAACCGTTCCTATCGGACCATTTCTCTGTTTAGCTATAATTATCTCTGATATTCCCTTACGATCCGTATCTTTATTGTAATAATCATCACGATAAATAAACATTACCATGTCGGCATCCTGCTCAATCGCACCTGACTCACGAAGGTCAGACATCATCGGTCTGTGATCCGGTCTTGACTCTACTGCTCGGGATAGCTGCGACAATGCCACTACAGGAACATTAAGCTCACGGGCCAATGCCTTCAATGCTCTTGATATCTCAGAGACCTCCTGCTGTCTTGATTCCGCAGATCTTTTTCCACTGCCACTCATAAGCTGCAGATAGTCGATCATAATTATGTGAAGGTTATGCTCCATTTTATATTTTCTGCATTTAGACTGGAGTTCCTGAATCGATATACCCGGTGTGTCATCTATTATAAGATGCGACCTGCCGATAAGATCCGCACTTTCTATCAGATTCTCCCAATCCATATCCGTCATGTTACCGGTTCTTATGTGCTGGGAATCTACATGCGATTCCATGGACATCAAACGATTTACAAGCTGCTCCTTTGACATTTCCAGAGAAAATACTGCAACTGTTTTGTCCTGATGGAATGCCATATGCTGCGCAATGTTCAAAACGAATGCCGTCTTACCCATAGACGGACGCGCCGCTATAAGAATCAGATCTGAAGGCTGAAAACCTGCTGTTCTATAATCGAGATCTGTAAAACCAGTCGATAAACCGGTAACGGTACCCTGCATCTTACTTGCCTGCTCAATTTTATTCAGAGCATTCATAACAACTTCACTGATCGGAACAAACTCTCCGCTGTTTCTAAGCTGAGTAATTCTAAAAATCTCTTTCTCCGTATCTGTCATAAGATCAGCAAGATCCATATTGTCGTTGTAGCAATTATTTATAATATCTCCGCAGGAATGTATAAGCTCTCTTAGCTTACTCTTTTCATGTACAATCTCCGCATAGAACTTCACATTTGCAGACGTTGGCACAGCCTCAGCCATACCAAGAATATAATTCATATCATAGACCTGTGGCGGAGCATTTTTCTCCTTGAGACGATTTTGCAAAGTGATACCATCTACCGGTGTTCCTTCCTTGTGGAGTTCAACCATGGCTTCAAACAGCATTCCAAGCTGTCTGTTATAAAAATCATCCCCGGAAATAATCTCGGATGCAACCTGAATTGCATCCTTATCAATGATCATCGAACCAACCACGGACTGTTCTGCCTCAAGGCTGTTGGGCATGGTACGTTGTATAATATTCTCTTCAGGCATATCAAGCCTCCGTAACAGAAACCTTAAGTGTAGCAGTAACCTGAGGATGAAGTTTTACAGGTACTTCTGTAGTACCAAAAGTGCGGATAGGCTCTGAAAGCTGAACCTTTTTCTTATCTATATCAAATCCAAACTGCTTTTTGGCCTCAGTTGCTATCTCCTTAGAAGAAACTGAACCGAATACTCTTCCGCCCTCACCTGCTTTCATTGTAAGACGAACTGTTACTTTCTCTATCTCCTTGGCATATTCCTGCATCTTCTCAAGTAATGCCTGCGCATCTCTGGCATCCTTAGCCTTATGATTTTTCAGGTTAGTAAGATTGGCTTTTGTAGCCTCTACTCCCAACTTCTTAGGTAAAATAAAGTTTGACGCATATCCGTCACTAACTTTAACTATATCTCCTTTTTTTCCAAGAGATTTAACATCCTCCAGTAATATTACTTCCATAATATCCTCCTCTTTCTATCGTTATGCCAGTTCTCCTGCTTCAATCATGCTATCAAGCTGGCTCTTAATCATATTTTTAGCTTCTTCAAGGCTCACGCCTTCAAACTGACAACCTGCAGAACTTATATGTCCGCCGCCACCAAGTCTCTCCATAATAATCTGCACATTTACTTCATCTATTGATCTGGCGCTTACATAAATCTGATTCTGATATGATGTCAATGTAAAGCTGGCCTTAACACCCTTGATATTAAGCAGTTCATTAGCAGCCTGCGCTGCTACAATCGTAGGACTCTGAACCTCCTCAGTTGAACATACTGAAATCGCATAAGCTCCTCGATAGATTTCAGCCTGACCAACCGCATCTGCCTTAGCCTTATATTCAGTAGCATCCTCTCGGAAAAGCTTCCTTACACGTGTGACATCCGCACCATTTCTTCTAAGAAATGCAGCAGCCTCGAATGTTCTGACACCCGCCTTATTCATGAAATTATTTGTATCAACAACAATTCCTGAATACATACTGTCAGCTTCTTCCGCGCGAATCTTAACTGTTTCATCAATGTACTGCAGAATCTCTGAAACCATCTCGCAAGCACTGGAAGCATAAGGCTCAACATATGACAGAGTCGCATTTTCTATAACTTCTGTGCCCTGTCTGTGATGATCCAGAACAACGATCGTTTTACAGAATTTCAAAAGCTCAGGACACTCTGTTATGCTGGGTTTATTTACATCAACTACAACCAGCACCACGTTGTTACCTGCCATATCTATGGCCTGCTGATTTGTAATGATCATATCGGATTCATATTCCGGATTATCCTTAAAAAGATCAACCAGCGGCTTCATAGAATTTGTCACATCATTCAAAACTATATGACATCTTCTGTCCAGTGTTTTGGCAATCCTGTAAATACCTACGGAAGATCCGAAACTGTCCACATCACCAAGTCTGTGACCCATGACGATAACTGTATCCTTACCGTTGATGATTTCCTTAAGTGCATGTGCTTTAACTCTGGCTTTAACTCTGGTACTCTTCTCGACCTTCTGGCTCTTACCACCAAAGTACATGATTTCTTCAGGTGTCTTGACTACCGCCTGGTCTCCACCTCTGCCAAGTGCAACATCTATTGCATTTCTTGCAAACTCATAGTTCTGCGCATAGGAAAGGCCATCTACTCCAATACCTATACTAAGCGTAACAGCCATCTCATTACCGATATTGACCGTCTTTACATCCTCAAGGATATCAAAACGCACCTCTTTCATGTACTGAGCTGACTTTTTAGGCATTACAACAAAATATTTATCTTTCTCAATCTTCTTAGCAATACCATCACAAGTAGCTATATACTTGTTTATCTTTCTATCTATAAGAGCGGTCAAAAGAGATCTTCTTACTTCCTCAACACTCTCTAACGCCTCGTCATAGTTATCAATGTAAATCAGACCGGCAGCAAGACTCTGAGAATCCACCTCATTTATTGCAAGTCTAAGGGCTGTCTCATCAAACAGATAAACCGCAATCAGATATCCCTCATATCCTTCAGCATCAATAATATCGCTATTTACCGCCATTTCTTCAAGGGAAATTTTTCTCATTTTTAATGAATAAAAATTCCCCTCAAACTCAACATCATTATGAGTTTCTTCATCACCCACCGGAAACTTCTCCGGAGTTATACTCGGAAAAAGCACCGAAATGGATTTTTTAAATCCTCTCTCCTGATGAGTTGCTCTCTCAAAAGCTACATTCGTCCATATTACTTTCCCAGTATCATCAAGAAGGGCATAAGGAAGATCCAATTCCCTTAGTAACCGCCTCTGAATCTGGCCATATTCCGTTGCAAAACTTACCAGTTCATTCATTATGATCGGCTTATTATAAAAATCCAGATATAAGACCGCCATAAAGTACAGTGCTGCAAAAGCTGCCACTATAAGTCCTGCAGTGAAATCAACCGTAAACACAGCAATCGCTACAAATGCTAGTAATATTCCAAGGTAAATAAAAATACGAAGAAATGTTCTTAGTTTTCCCTTTAACTTAATCCTAGTTTTCGGCATAACCTGTTTCTCCATCTCTAATGCGACTACTCGCCCATATACCATTTAATAATAACATAAAACCGAAAAAAAGACACTTTCCAGATTACTTCTGGAAAGTGTCTTACAGTAAAAATCTTGATTATTCAAGTAACAAAAGTTACTCTGCCTCGTAAGGCATAAGTGCAAGATGTCTTGCACGCTTGATAGCTGATGTAAGCTCTCTCTGGTGCTTAGCACAGTTACCTGTGATACGTCTGGGAAGAATCTTTCCACTCTCAGAAACAAACTTCTTCAGCTTTGCTGTATCTTTATAATCAATAACGTTGTCTTTTCCACAGAAAACACAAACTTTCTTTCTTCTGTGCATACCACCTTTTCTTCTTACAGGAGAATCGGTTCTATCAGACTTATTGAAAGCCATTGTGGTACCTCCTTATCGAATTTCAGTTGACATCATCTTCTAAAAAGATGAACCTAAATCAATTAATTAAACGGAAGCTCTTCATCAATTCCATCAGGAAGATTGATGAAACCATCACCTGCATTGCTGCTAACAGGAGCATCAAAAGCCGGTGTCGGTGCGCTACCTGAGAATCCGGAATTTGAACCGTTTGCATTTTTGCTCTCTGCAAACTCCTGATCCTCAACTACTACCTCAGTAGTGTATACTTTCTGGCCATCCTTATTGGTATAGCTACCAGTCTGGATACGACCTGTGACGGCAATCTTAGTTCCCTTTCTGAAGTACTTCTCAGCAAACTCTCCACTCTTGCCAAAAGCTACGCAGTTAATAAAATCTGCAGTCTGGCCATCCTGGTTGTTTCTGCTGAATCTTCTGTCTACTGCAAGTGTATATCTTGCAATTGCAAGAGAACTCTCCCCCTGAGAATATCTAACCTCAGGATCTCTTGTTAAACGTCCCATAAGTATAACTTTATTCATATTTTTCTCGTCCTTTTCTATTTAGGCCTCGTCCTGCTTAACAAGCAAATAACGAATGACGCCATCGACGATACGGACACGCTTCTCAATATCTGCAGGAGCTGTAGGCTCAGCGTCAAACTGTATGAAATAGTAGAAGCCTTCGTTCATCTTCTCGATTTCATAAGCGAGCTTTTTCTTGCCCCACTCATCAACATTTGTGATCTGTCCGCCGAATCTCTCGATCAAAGCCTTGCACTTGTCAACTGCAGCTGCTCTGGCGTCGTCTTCGATCTTTGCGTTAACGATAACGGCTAACTCATATTTTGTCATGCTTTCTTACCTCCTTTTGGTCTCTGGCTACCGTGATCAGTACGGTAACAAGGAAATTATCACAGAGATAGACTTTACCACAAAATATAAATTCTTGCAAGCAAAAATGAAGCATTTTATGATAGTCAGAATTTCTTTTAAATTGACTGACTATTGTTTTCAATATTTTCATTTCTCAACATACAGGGCTTCATATAAATGAAGCCCTGTCAAAAAACTGTATTTAACTTGTATTAGTTGCTCATATTACTATGTACTGTCTTACTCATTTTTAGACAAATTACGAAGTAGATTGCTTTGTACTGTCTTACTCATCTTTAAACAAATTACTAAGTAGATTGCTTTGTACTGTCTTACTCATCTTTAAACAAATTACGAAGTAGATTGCTGTATATTCAATATAGAAAATTCTTATATTTGATCAAGAACCTCTCCAATAGCTCCCTGAATTACAAGGTCCGCCTGACTATCTCTGGTAGTAGCCTGCTTATTTATTAATACAAGTTTATGTCCACGATAATAATCTATTAAGCCTGCAGCCGGATATACAACAAGAGAGGTTCCCCCAATAATAAGGACATCGGCATTGGCAATATAATTAACTGCCTTGCTCATAACATCCATATCGAGGCCTTCTTCATACAAAACAACATCAGGCTTTATTCTGCTGCCACACTCGCAATAGGGAACTCCTTCACACTCTGCCATAAAATCAAAATCATAGAATTTTCCACATCTCTCACAGTAATTTCTGTGGACACTGCCATGGAGCTCAAGAACCTCTTTACTTCCTGCAGCCTGATGTAACCCATCTATGTTTTGTGTAATGACAGCCTTAAGTTTCCCCTGCTTCTCCAGTTCTGCGAGCTTTAAATGAGCTTTATTCGGTTTAATCCCCTTTACCAGAAGTTTATCCTTATAGAATCTGAAAAACTCCTCTGGCATTCGCATATAAAAGCTGTGACTGAGCATTTGCTCCGGTGGGTATTTATAATGTTGATGATATAAGCCATCTTCACTTCTAAAGTCAGGAACTCCACTCTCAGTCGAAACCCCTGCACCCCCAAAGAAGACTATATTATCACTTCCATCAACTAATTCTTTTAATTCTCTGATCTTTTCATCCATAACATTCACCTCACTTAATGAGTTCAATATGCTATTTAAAATCAGTAATTATCAAAAACCTGCCTTCTTTAAAAGATCTGCCAAAGATGTTGTTGCTTCACCTTCACTCTCAAACTCGATCTTTTCTTCTGTAATCTCGGTCGCAGCAATATCCTGAAGTGCCTTCATACTCAGGCTGAGTTTTCCATCCTTGATTGCAGTTACCTTTACTTTTACTTTATCTCCAACCTTAAGAACTGCACTGGGATGAGCAATTCTCTGATTAGAAATCTGAGAAATATGTACTAATCCTGAAAGTCCGTTACCAAGATTTATAAAAGCACCATAATTCTGAAGACTCTCAACTGTTCCCTCTGTTACCAGACCAACTTGTACATTTGAAACCTTCTGTGCCCTTTCTTCATCTGCTTTTTCACGCAGAATCTCTCTGGCTGAAAGCACAAGTTTCTTATCCTTTTCATCTGCTGTTATTACTCTTACTTCAATCTGCTTGCCCACAAAATCATTTAATGCATCTTCATCCACATAGTTAAGAGAAAGCTTTGATGCAGGAATAAACGCTCTGATTCCCTCAAGGAAACATACTACACCGCTCTTCACTGCTTCTGTGATTGTAACAGTAACATTCTCTTTACTCTCAAGCAATTCCTTAAGTTTGTCCCAAGCTAGAACCTGTGTTGCTTCTTTCTTTGAAAGGAGAATATTTCCATTTCCATCATCTGTAGCAATAACTGTCGCAGATACTTCATCTCCTACGGATATATCTGTTCTAATATTGAACTTCGGATTATCACTTAAATCCTCAGCTTTAATAATCCCCTGAGTGTAATACTTAATGTCAAGAAGTACATATGTATCCTCAACTCCAATTACTGTTCCTGTTAAAATATCCCCTTCTTTAATCTGTCTAAAAGATCTGTCAATCTCATCCTTGAAATCTTCCATTGATTCCATTTCCAATACCCCTCCTTAATTTCTTATGTAAATTTTTATATTGTATGAAATAAATTATACAACGCAATAAAATATATTTGTAAAAAAATTATGCATATATAAAAATAAAGCCTTAAATGCTAACGCATTTAAGACTATTTTAAAGGTGACTGACGGATTTGAACCGACGATCAGGGAGTTGCAGTCCCACGCCTTACCACTTGGCTAAGTCACCATAGTAATGACTCCGACGAGGCTCGAACTCGTGTTACCGCCGTGAAAGGGCGATGTCTTAACCACTTGACCACGGAGCCGTATATTTCCTGCCTCACAGGATATGTTTTTGTTTAACTCCGTTAAACGAACTCCCCAAGTAGGACTCGAACCTACGACACTTCGGTTAACAGCCGAATGCTCTACCGACTGAGCTATTGAGGAAAATTGAACCGCGCTATGTGCGGTTCAAACAGACTCTAGAATACTTGCATACCAAGATCTGTTTGAAACGTACATCATGTGACTATAACCACACGGCAGAAATTACACAGTAATCGCTGCAAAGGAAGCAGTTCTCACAAACCTTCCGTACCTTCAAAACCGAACACTGAATACTTCATCTTTGATCCGCTTTTTTCGTTCTATATCCATATTGGACAAGCCCTCGACCTATTAGTACACATCAGCTGAACACGTTACCGTGCGTACACCTTGTGCCTATCTACCTCATAGTCTCTAAGGGGTCTTACTGCTAAATGCAGGGATATCTCATCTTGAGGGGGGCTTCACGCTTAGATGCCTTCAGCGTTTATCCCTTCCGGACTTGGCTACCCAGCCTTATGCATCTGGCGATGCAGCTGATACACCAGCGGTCCGTCCATCCCGGTCCTCTCGTACTAAGGACAGCTCCTCTCAGATATC
>NZ_AUJU01000004.1 GCF_000424385.1 Butyrivibrio sp. LC3010
ATTATAGCATGATTTCATACCCATGTATTACACTGCACAAGAATTAAAGTTACCATTCACGTTTTATAATGCTTTTGTCTCGGAGCGCAGCGGCCTTCGCCCGCGCCCACTAGTGTACTGACACATTGACAATTAATCAAAGTCGCTCCCTGCCTTAAAGGACAGGGTACAGCGATTTGAGTTTGATTCTTGCATCAGATGTTTTTTAATTGCCAATCTACAGTTTCCCTTCGTGAGAAAGAAAAACAGCTTGAGTATGATATCTTCTCTGGCTTAGTACCTAACGGTGGGAATATTACAGTATTGGATCTGGTTGAAAAATACATATCTCTGAAAACGGGCGTGCGTCATAACACCATGGCAAACTACAAATTCGTTATAAACATTCTCAAGGAAGAGAAATTCGGCAAACTTCGTATAGATAAGGTAAAGCAGTCCGACGCCAAGAAATTTCTGATTGATCTTCAGAGGAATGGACGGGGATATAGTTCTATACATTCCATAAGAGGTGTTCTTCGCCCAGCGTTTCAAATGGCTTTTGTAGATGACCTGATAAGAAAGAATCCGTTCGATTTCCAGCTGGTTTGACAAGAATGATATGCCCATGGTTGCGCTGAAAGTTAGGAGAATACAGGGATGATAAGAATTCTATTCGTCTGCCACGGCAGGATTTAATGCCAAAGCGAAGAATGGCGAAAATAAGCCATTTGTGGGCAGAGTGGTATCTGTTTTACACCCCGTTTACACCTTTTGAGGTGAACTACCCGATGAATGATGAAAGCACTTTGCATAATGCAGGGTGTTTTTTCTTTGGATTGATTGACGAAAACTTTGGTTTGGGATACAATTTCTTTGGATTCGGAGGACAAAACTATGGATTATAGACAGATAAAAAAACAGGCAAATGAAATACTTAAGAACAAAACAGCAGAATGCTCGTATATAGAATACAAGGCATCAGAGCAACAGCTGGATAAAATATTAAAAACCATCTGCGCGTATGGAAATAACTATTACAACAATGATATTCAATATATTTTTATAGGTGTAGAAGAGGAAAACAATGAAGAACAGAAAGCTATCCCTGTGCTCCCGATTAAGGGGATTGCTGAAGGGAGACTGGAAAAATGTAAAAATAGCATTAATGCACTGCGTTCCTTTTTATATCCCAATGTTGCGTTTGAAGTAGTAGCAAATGATATGGATGGAATCAGTTATTTGCTTATTATTGTAAAGCGCCAGACCGGAGGTCCTTTCATGGTGGTTGAAAAAGCTGAAAAAGACAAAAAGATTAGTCTTAAGCCGGGAAGATATGTGAGAATTGAAGCTGACACCCGTCTTGCGAGAGTAGACGAAGAATATGATCTGCTGCGAAAGTTTTCCAATTTTCATTATAGCTCGATTGTAAGCTCCGGGGCATCGATTGATGATTTAAGCGCTGATTTACTCAGAGAATATTTTTCCAAGACAAGCTCAAGACAGATTAGTGATGGAATGGATAAGAAAGAGCTGGCCAAGGCTTTGGACTTGCTTGATAAAAATGATCCTGCGGATCGACGCGTGAAAAACTATGCTGTACTCATGTTTTCCGAGCATCCGGAAGATCGTATTCCATATGCATATACGGAACTTATTGTTGATATGTTTGGCACAAAAAGAAAGATGGAATCCAAAGTATTGAAAGGTGCAGTTTGGAAACAGTATTATGCTGCGTTAGAGTACATCAATAACAATTTCTTAAATGAATTGGTTATACGTGATGATGGCAACTCAGATAATCGTAAAATTGAGAACTTCACGTTTATTGCACTGGAAGAATTGCTTGCAAATGCCATTGTTCATAACAACTATGAAAATGGTAAGCCAATCCAAATATATGTGTCTGAAAAACAGATAAACATTGTGAATTATAACAAGCCGTTACCGCCTATACGTATAAGTGATCTGAATGAGAGAACGTTCTTTAACGAACGAGACACGGAAAATCCTGAAATCAGGGATATGTTTAAAGCATTAGGCATTATAGAATCTTTCGGAACAGGTATCGGGGAAGCCAAAAGATCAATGCGGGAAAATGGATCTCCGGATCTTTTTTATAAGACTTTCGATGTAAATGACAACGTTACTTCTGTGGTTATACCTGTAAATGAAGAATACTATGAAATAAAAAATGGCTCCAAACCAAAGAAAAAAGTTTGGATTGAGACTGAAACCAAAGATTTCAAGCAGAAAATCTTGGATTCGGGGTATACAAATAAAATAAAACAAAACGTATTGAAGTTATATGAGGAAATCGGGACAGAGGTTTTTGGGAATTCTCGAGTAGTCGAAATTCTGGGATGTTCGGAAGTGACAGCAACGTCCTATTTGAAAAGGATGGAGGATGAACTGAAGATCATTGTTCCGGTAGAAGGAATGGGAAAAGGGAAATATAAGTTTTCTGTATAAGTAATAGAAAAGGTTATATGGTGAAATTCTGTTGTTTAGTAGCTGTTTGATCGAAAATGGAGGAAAGGAATGCTCTCTGATGTTGTGAAGCATGATGAGTGAAGGGCGTGGTGTTTATGGTAAAGAAAACAATGAATAGTTTGTTCCTGAATTATCTTCTACAAAGCCAGGACAACATCGAAGCAAATGTTGAAAAATGGACCAAGAATTTTAATATCGCTGAGAATATAGATGAAATATCTGAAACACTTATATGAAATTACTCCATCTGGATTAAGAAAAGATTTATATATTAGAAATGCCTAAGGTGACTTCTCATGTGTGCAGACACACGTTCTGTTCCAAGATGGCTAAGACCGGTATGAATCCAAAGAGCCTGCAGTATATCATGGGACATTCGGACATCAGCGTTACATTGAATACATATACGCATGTGAAATTCGAGGATGCAGAGGCGGAGATGAAGAGGGTATCTGTGATTTAAATTTGTATCAAAAACGTACCCCCAGCAGACCCCTTTTTCCAAAATTCTATGGGATTTTATGGTAGATTATGAGACTTTACGGTGATTATGAATAGTGGTCGAAAGCCCAGTAATAGTGGGATATGAGGCCTTATGAGAGGATATGAGAAATAATGATAAAAGTGCTTTTCATCTGCCACGGCAATATATGTACCCGCTTCTAAAAGTGGCATAAATAAGCCATTTCCGGGTAGATGGATATCTGATTTACACCTCGTTTACAACTTTTGATGGTGAACTCCCGACTGTTGTATAAAACGTAACTAAAAATTCAATTATTTTTGGATATATTACGCATTGATTTTATTGTTTATAAAAGGTATATTTTATTTAAGAAAGCGTGCTTTCTTAAGTGAGGCTAACACTATAATCTGAAACACTTGTCGATTGATGATGCAATCGATAGTTGGCAGGCAACACTAAAACCTGTACTTTGCTTTATAGCAGTTGGCAGACAACACTAAAATTAGCCATTAAAGAGAGCGAGTCACACAATGGTGTGACCACTCTCTTTTAAAATGTAAAGATTTTTTAGGAGCTTATATGAGCGGATATACTATAGATGAAGCTAGAAGAATTGCTATAAATTGCGCGTCAAGTTATAAATCATCTCTTGAGGATAAGCAGTTTATCATTATCTATAGAGACAAAGATACAAATATGATTAAGCACATAGAAGTTGTTTTTCTCGCAAGAAACTATCAGCATTTAACAGGTCTTAATATGATTGATGAGGCTGGCAAACTTCTTGATCATCATTCAGAATTCTTTTATAAAAAATGTGTTGAGAAAAAGCTTAGCTGTGATGAAATAGTAATGCGAATGGATGGAACCACTCAGCTTAAGCTTGAAGCTCTTCCAGCAATAACCAAATTTACATCTATAACCAAAATAGTTGGTGATAGCAACAATAACCAACCATATCTATACGTAGAAAAAGTGGTAGGTGGTGTAAATTTATGCTTAGGTCTCAGAATGGACGAGAAAATACATGAATATGTACCTGTATCAGCATTAAAAAAAGACATTAAAACATTAACAAATGCTCCGTCCCAAGTACTTGCTATATTTGAACGTGATTATGGAGATAATAAAGTATATTCCAAAATACGACATGTAGCTAAGGGGCTAAATTTAGGTACAATAAAATTTCCCACGGAAGTTTCTGATAAAATTTCACTAGAGAATTATATGCCAAAAAAGTGCTGAAACATGTGGGGTTATCTGCTATTATAATTATATGAATCGTAGTGGCTATCTTCGGATTACACTTGGAAGAACCTGATGCATCGGGTTCTTTTTTCATTTTGAAAGGAATAATTATGCGTCCGACAGAACATGACCTTAATTCTTTGAGAAATATAATAAGAAATCTTCAGGATGAAAATTCAAATCTCAAAAAGCTATTAGATGAAAATAACATTTCCTACAGTGCAGATAATGTAATCGATACTGTCGACATTTCCGATGAATACGATGATGATCAGGCAGGTAGAATTATTCATACCACACCTGATCTTGATATGGCCAAAGAATTCTATAGCTATTTCTGGGGACGTACAGATGTTTACGCAGTGCGTGGCAAAGTGGGCGGATATTTCCCTCGTTGCAAAGCATGGTGGAATAATCCCTCTTGCCCTAAAAAAGCCGACAAGAAAAAATTCTGTGATGAGGATTGTATATATAAGGAGTGGGATGAACTGGTTCCATGGAAGATTCTTAATCATCTAAAAGGTCAGAGAGATGATTGTACGGATGTTATAGGTGTATATCCGTTATTTCCCAATAACACATGCCGTTTTCTGGTCTTTGACTTCGATAATCATGAAAAGGACGCTTATAAAAACGACGATGCTAATACAGACGATTTATGGAAAAGCGAAGTCGATGCGCTTCGTCATATTTGCAAACTTGCCAATATTGATGCACTAACTGAAAGATCACGCTCTGGAAAAGGTGCTCATATATGGATATTCTTTAAAACTGCAATTCCAGCAGCTTTAGCGCGTAGCTTTGGATTTGCCCTATTAGATAGAGGTGCTTCTTATATCAATCTCCCCTCTTTTAAGTACTATGACCGTATGTATCCTTCCCAGGATGTTTTGAGTAAACTAGGAAATCTTGTCGCACTACCTCTTCAGGGTCGTGCGTTACTCAGAGGTAATAGCGCATTTATTGATGAATCTTGGAATGCATATCCCGATCAGTGGGAAAAGCTAAGATCCATGAAGAAAATTTCATTAGAAGAAGTCTCTTCTTATTTACAAGAGTGGAACAAGGAGCAGATGTCCCTTATACCTGTAACTAAATATGCTAAAGATAATGGGCAAATACGTCCTTGGAAAAAGGATGAACGTTTCTTTGCCCAAAATGTTATAGGAGGTGAATTACACATAGTATTAGATGATGGTACTTATGTGGATGCACTTAATCTGTTGCCTCCCATCCAAAATCAGATTAAAGGTATGGCAACAATAGATAATCCTGAATTTGCCAAGAATAAGCGTATAGGGCATTCAAATTACTACAATTTAAGTACTATATCCATGTGGAAAGAAACTGAAGGATATATAAAAGTGCCCATTGGATTGTTAGAAAAAATCATATCAAAATGCAATGAAGCAAATATCTCAGTTGACATAAATGATAAGCGTTCCTACGGAAGACCCATCAGAGTAGATTTTAGAGGTGAACTTAGGGAGCAGCAACAGTTAGCATCAATGCAACTTGAGAAGTATGAGAATGGCATTTTGTGTGCTCCGCCTGCTTTTGGCAAAACGGTATTGGCTGCCTATCTCATAGCAAAGCGTAAGGTTAATACTCTCATATTGCTTGAAAACACAGAGCTTCTCCCGCAGTGGATAGATGAATTTAAGAGATTTTTAACTATAGATGAAATGCCTCCTGTATATAAAACTAAAACGGGACGTGAAAAAATGCGTGACAGTGTGTTTGGAACGCTTATGTCAGGAGTTGATAAAACGACAGGAATAATTGATTTTGCAATGATTGGCTCAGCCTATCATAAAGGGCAATTCTTTGAAAATATAGATAACTACGGAATGGTTCTATGTGATGAATGCCATCATGTAGGTTCAAAACAAGGTCAAGCATTAATGAGCAGAATACGTGCTAAATATGTATATGGCCTTTCAGCTACACCTGAGAGGAGCGACCATCTGGATGATATTGTATATATGCTCTTAGGCCCCATAAGGCATAGATATTCTGTAAAAGAACAAGCTGATGCATGGGGACTTGATAGATATGTTTATCCCAGATTTACTCGTATCGTCAATATTTCCGGTGAAAAACTGGAGATATATAACGCCGATAGTCTTATTGCAGAAAGTAGTGTCAGGAATGAACAAATAATTTCTGATGCAGAACAATGCATTCAGAATCAGCGCACACCAGTAATCTTAACCAAACTAAAAAAGCATGCCGAAACACTGTATTCCTTATTACAAGGTAAGGCGGATCATGTTTTCCTGATTTATGGAGGGCAAAGTGCTAAACAGAATCAGGAAATAAAAGAAAAAATGATTTCCATTCCTAAAGATAAGTCTCTTATTCTTATAGCTACAGGCCAAAAGATAGGTGAAGGATTTAATTTCCCGAGATTGGACACTCTCCTGCTAGCTGCACCTATCAAATTTGAAGGCAGGCTGACACAATATGTCGGCAGACTAAACAGATCCTATGATGGCAAAAAGGATGTTATCGTTTATGACTATGTTGATACACATATAAGCTTTTTTGACAAGCAATACAAAAGCAGACTCAAATCATATAAAAAGATGGGATATCAGATTATTTCCGAACCGATAGTAACCAAGCAAGTAGCCAATGCTATTTATGATAGCCGTGACTATATGGAAATATTTGAAAAGGATATGATTGAAGCAAATAAAGAAATCATCATTTCAAGTCCTAATATAAGCAGAATGAAAGTTGAAAGAATGATTTCTCTAATAAAACATCGTCAGGAATCAGGTGTTGCAGTGACGGTCATAACAAGTAGCCCTGATATGGTTGGGTATGGTGATGCAATTGACATACATATCCTTATAGATGAGATGAGGCGAAGCGGAATTATTGTCAGAACCACTGACAACGATTGTGAGCATTATGCTGTGATAGATAAAAAGCTTGTGTGGCATGGCGGAATGAATCTATTAGGAAAAGCTGATTTTTATGACAATCTTATTCGTGTAGAAAACGAGCAGGCAGCTGCTGAATTGCTAGAAATTACTGAGCAAGTTCTCGTTGGTAAGAGATGATAAAAAATGCCTGTAGTAACTTAAGGATATGGAAATATAGGCAGGAAGCTTTAACTATTCCTTCTTGACTCCATATTTCATATTATTCATAAATCTGTGCTATCATAGTCCTATTGCGACGACAGATAGGCATCGAAAAAAATATCCGGCACGTCTCGGAATATTCAGGAGTAATAATACATGATAAAAATACTATTCGTCTGCCACGGCAATATTTGCCGTTCTACAATGGCAGAATTTATAATGAAGGATATTGTTAGAAAACAAGGTTTGGAAGAAGAATTTCATATTGAGTCGTCAGCAACACATACTGATGAGATATGGAATGGGCAGGGAAGTCCTGTGTATCCACCGGCTAGGGAAAAGCTTAAAGAGCATGGAATCGGAACACCTGAGAATGAGCTTGGGGTAAGTATGAAACGTGCAAGGCTTACAAGTAGGACTGACTATGATAGGTTTGATTTTATCATCGGTATGGATAGTGCAAATATCCGCAATCTGGAGAGGCTCTTTGGCGGAGATCCTGAGAACAAAGTTTATAAGATGCTGGAATTTGCAGGGAGAAATGGTGATGTAGCTGATCCATGGTACACTGGTAATTTCGATGATACGTGGGATGACTGCTCAGAAGGATGTCATGGTCTCTTTAGAAAAATTGTGACAGATCCGGAATATTCAAAGATTCTTAGTGAGAGTTTGGATTTTGATGAAGAGGATTATGATGATGGCGACAGAGGCTTGATATTTGATGACTTTCCGCGAGGATGACAAGACCTGATGTTTGATGGTTTACCATGAGGATGATAAAGGTCAGATGTTTGATGACTTTCCGCGAGGATGATAAAAAGTCTGATATTGGATTTTTTGTGAAGATAATAATGACTTATATTGGAGTTTTAGGTTTATGATAAGAGATGTTGAATTGGACAGCATATCAGACGGCAGAAAATATGAAGCCGGTGATCTGGCAAAACTTGGCGTCGGTGATTGCAGTGGCTGTCATGCCTGCTGTTGTGGCATGGGAGATACTGTTGTCCTTGATCCATACGATGTTTTTAGTATGGAAAAGGGGCTGTCGAAGAAATTTGAAGAATTGCAGAAAGATAGCATTGATCTGAGAGTTGTTGACGGTATAATTTTGCCATGTCTTAAAATGACGGGGAGTGCCTGTGGTGAAAATGAGGCCTGTAATTTTTTGAATGATGAGGGAAGATGTAGTATTCATGCATTTCGCCCGGGATTCTGCAGGCTTTTCCCTTTGGGACGCATTTATGAAAATGAAACTCATAAGTATTTTCTTCAAGTTGATGAATGTCAAAAGGAGAGACAGGCAAAAATCAAGATTAAGAAATGGATCGGAACACCGAATTTTGCTCAGTATGAAAAATATGTAGATACCTGGCATTATTTTATAAAAGGTATTTCTGAGAGAACCGGTGAGATGGGAGAAGATCAGTTAAAAGCGGTAAATATGGGACTTCTCCGTACTTTTTATGCAATGGATTATGATGTTAATGCGGATTTTTATCCCCAGTTTTACGACAGACTAGCGCGAATAGGGTTATAGGGTTCTGCTTTTTTAAGAAAAACAATGAATTTTACACGACTATAAATGAAGGATATGGCATAAGAGATGAACTACGTTTATGAAACACATTTACACACAAGAGAAGGGAGTGCCTGCTCTTCGACGGCTCCTGAAGATTACATCGAGTATATGATCAAATGTGGTTATAGTGGCTTTATCGTGACTGATCACTTTTTTAACGGAAACAGTTGCATTCCCAAAGAGCTCTCATGGGAGGAGAGAGTAGAGAGATATTGTCAGGGATATGAGAAAGCACTTAAGGCGGCAGAGGGAACTGAACTCACGGTTATGTTTGGAATTGAGTATAATTTTCAGGGTGATGAATTCCTTCTTTACGGGGTGGATAAAAAGTGGCTTGTGGACAATCCTGATTTATTGGAAAAATCGAGATCTGAGGTTTATGAGCTTGTGCATCAATATGGCGGAATAATGATTCAGGCTCATCCCTACAGAGAACGAGGATATTTGTCAGAAATTCACCTGACGCCCTCTGCAAGCGATGGAGCAGAAGTATATAATTCGGGGAATCCTGATTGGCAGAATGCCCTTGGATATCAATATGCATTGGATCAAAACCTCAGAATGGCAGCAGGATCTGACATACATGCATTATCAGTGATAACGATGGGAGGCATGAGTTTTCCTTACAAAATATCATCAATTGAGGAATATGTGGCTGCTTTTATGAGAGGAGACGGAACACCGGTGTTCAAAGTAGATCCAAAGTCACAAGACAGTGTATTTATAGAGGTCAGGAATTCCAAGTCTCTTACTCAGATTTCACAGAACGAAACTCTTCCTGTGATCTGGCATTAAAGACCGGAAATATAAAAATATAATTTACATTAAAAATTCACATTTTGCTGATATCATAAAAATTGTTTTGAGATTATTGTATGGGTAGTATAATATTCTCAGGCAATATAGTTATTATTCGTTTGGGAGGAGAATGATATGAGTCAGGAAAAAGTTGATGCTTACAAGAAGGAAAAGAAGGGCAGAAAGGCCAGACTTGCAAAGCACAAGAGAAATATGAAAATAGCAAAAGGCGTTTCAGTTTTGGTCTTAGTTGCTGTTTGTGGTTTTGCAGGTTGGAGAGTGTATGCTTCAAATCATCAGGCTGAACAGGTTGCTGATACTGAGATTTCTGAGGATGTAGTTCCTACTTCTGATACTGCTGAAGATGTTAATGCAACGGCAGGAGATACTGAAACAACAGAAGAAGCTGCTTCAGAGACTACAGATGATACAGCAGCAGAAGCTGCATCAGAGACAACAGATACTGATGAAACTGCAGAAGACGCTTCTGAGAATAATTAAGATAACTTTATTTTTTCGTCTATAAAGGTATATGTAATAAAAACTCCGTCAGAAAATTAAGATGCAGGTTAACAAAAAGTCTACAGTTAAATAATTGAATGGTTAGTTTCTTTACAGTACTGAAATATTAAACTGAATTAGGAAAGGATTACGATTCTCACTTGGATCGTAGTCCTTTTTTTATCATATTAAACACTATAGCGATTTATCGAAAAACGATAAAAAGTTATTGACACTCAATAGTGGCCATGATATAACAAAATTAGTTCGTAGCTATGGCATTCAACGACACAAAGGGAGAGACATCAAAATGGCTAACAGATTAAATGTTTGGTTTAAGAGGTTTCTGGATTTAAGTATTATTATAGGAATCTTTATAGAGGTGACAGTGCCCATAGGACTTAGGAAGGCAGTGGAGCAGACTATAAAACTGAATGGGGAGACTTCTGAGTATGCAGCAATAAATGATCATTTTTTATTTGCGGTGATTTCGATAATGCTTGTAGGGGCATTTGCACTTTTGATTTTATATGAACTTCGGAAAATGATGAAAACCGTTATTTCGGATGATTGTTTTGTTCAGGAAAATGTTACAAGTCTGAATCGTATGGCTTACTATGCTTTTGCCATTGCGGCAATCAAGATTTTTAGGTGTTTTGTTTACTTCACATTTGCGGCAATCATTATAGCGGGCGTTTTTCTCTTTGCCGGAGTTTTGAGTAAAGTACTGGCAAAGGTATTTGACAGGGCTGTGAGTTATAAAGAGGAAAATGATCTCACAATCTGAAATCGGGCCGGGGGGAAGAAATGGCAATTGTAGTTAATTTGGATGTAATGATGGCAAAGAGGAAAATCGGGCTTACCGAGCTTGCAGGAAAAGTTGATATTACTCTGGCCAATTTATCAATATTAAAAAATAACAAAGCAAAGGCTGTAAGATTCCAGACATTGGAAGCAATATGCAGAGAGCTGGACTGTCAGCCAGGTGACATACTGGAATATGTACCTGATGAGGAGGAAAACCATGGAAAATCAAATTAATGAAGTTGTGGGGAATAACGAGAATAACAATAGCTGTTACAATAATTCCAATCTTGCGGTCAGCCCTGTTGCACAAGGGAACGGGCCTACATATCATTACGGCAACATGACAACTGTAAATAAAAATGCATATGCACCTGATGCGGAATCCTTTGCTAAATACGGACTGATAGCCTTGATATATGCAGCAATGCGAGTGTTTTGTCTCTATAGCAATCAGTCAGGCATTACCTATTCGATTTATATGGCAGGAACGCTGGCACTTATAGCATGGGCCAGACGCAGGGATGGATTATCGATTTTTAAAAGTAAAAATGGTAAAAGTGCTCTGAATTTATTTTACATTATTTCGTTAATGCTGCTTTCAGTTTCTAAGTGCATGACTACAAATACCGAACTTTTATGGCTTGACGGATTGGCAATAAATCTGCTCATGTTCAGCTTTGTGATCTATATGTATGTTGATACAAAGGGATGGGATATAGTCGGATGGTTCATCGCAATAGTGATAACTGCATGTAAGCCTCTGATAAACATCATCGATCCTGTTAACGACTTTGTGGGCTGGGTAAAAAGTCGCGGAAACAAACTTAGCAGTGAAAATAAGGCTACTATTCTTGCAATACTTGCAGGCCTTTGTGTTGCAATTCCTCTGCTGGCAATAGTAATTCCGCTTCTTTCTTCTGCTGATGCAGTATTCTCAAATAAAATCGGAAGCATTTTTGATTTTATCATAGAGTTTGATTACATCCTGGATTTAGTGGGTATTACATTATCTGCAATATGGTCAATATGGCTTTTTTATACAGTGATCAAAAGCCTTCAGAAAAAAGGAATAGAAGTTGATGCAGATAAGAGAGCAGGCTTTAATCCTGTGATGGGAATTACATTTATAGGTATTTTGAGCATTGTCTATCTGTTCTTTAGTGTGATTCAGATTGCGGGTCTTTTTATGGGAAAAATGGCTTTGCCCAAAGGCTATACCTATGCACAATATGCGCATGAAGGCTTCTACCAGCTTTTGGCTGTGAGTATAATGAATCTTGCTCTTGTGACATTGTGCAAGAGACTTTTCAAGGAAAATATAGTGCTTAAAATTCTTCTCATGGTAGTGGGAGCGTGCACATACATTATGATTGCATCAAGTGCATATAGGATGATCTTGTATATCAGCGTTTATCATCTTACATTCATGAGACTGTTTGTACTTTGGTTTCTGGTTGTTATTTCTTTATGGCTTGCGTATCTGTTAGTCAGTCTGGTATATGAGAAGTTTCCGGTTTTTTCATGGTGCATGGTTACTGTTACCGTAATGTACATCGCGTTTGTATTTTCAAGTCCGGACTATCAGATTGCAAAGTATGATCTTCAGTTTGTCGATAGTGAAAGAATATCATCAGAGAGATATAATACGGACAGTATTCAGACTTATCTTACATATGATCTGTCAATGGATGCCGTGCCTGCTTTTGCTGATAACAGAGAACTTCTTATGAATTATAGGGCAAACAATTATGAATACTCACTGGTCAAGGATAGGAAGCTTTCATTTAATGCAATAAGGGAGTTTAATTTCTCTGAGTACAGGGCTCGCAAGATTATTGAAAAAGCTATGAAATCAAATTGAAAGAAACTATAAATAACAATTACTGAATACGAAAAATCGACATAAATTTTAATAAAAATCTAATAAATATAATGCCTTTGATGTGTTAGAATTATTGCAGATGGCAATTGCGTAAAATAATTGCACAAAACACATTTGAGGCATTATTTTTGCATAGAACAGATTGCTTGACGAGGCTTTTTAAGCTTGGTTGAGCATTAAGGATGTTCTAAAGACTATCGGAAAAATTACCGGAAGGAGATATGAAAATGGCTGAAAACAAATGGAGATGCAGGTCGGAGGACCTGAAAGGAACACAGACAGAGAAGAATCTGCAGGCAGCATTTGCCGGTGAATCAGAGGCAAGAAACAAGTATACTTTCTTTGCGTCTAAGGCAAAGAAGGATGGCTTTGTTCAGATTTCCAATATCTTTGCAGAGACTGCTGCAAATGAAAAGGAACATGCTGAAATATGGTACAAGATTCTGACAGGAATCGGCAGCACAATTGAGAATCTTAAGGAAGCTGCTGAGGGTGAATCCTATGAGTGGAAAGAAATGTATCCCTCATTTGCCAAGACCGCAAGAGAAGAAGGCTTTGATGAGATTGCTGAATTGTTTGAGGGCGTAGCTGCTATTGAGAAAGAACATGAGGAGCGTTACAGAAAGCTTCTTAAGAATATTGAGGATAAGCTTGTTTTCTCAAGAGATGGTGATGCTATCTGGCAGTGTGGAAACTGTGGGCACATTGTAGTTGGACCTGCAGCGCCGGAGGTTTGCCCTGTATGTAATCATCCTCAGGCTTATTTCCAGATTAAGGCTGAAAACTATTAAAAGGAGCTTTATAACCGGACAAGGCATAATTGAGTCCAGTAGAATGTTGAATTCCTGAAAAAATCAGGAATCTATTATAGATAATAAAAGGAGGTTTCTATGAACGTTTTTAAATGTGAAAAATGCGGTAGTATGGTAATCAAGATCAATGATGCAGCTTGTACACCTGTATGCTGTGGTGATCCTATGACTTCTCTGGCACCCGGAACTTCAGATGGTGCTCATGAGAAACATGTACCTGTTGTTGAAATAGATGGCAACAAAGTAACAGTTAAGGTCGGTGAAGTAGAGCATCCTATGATGGACAATCATTATATCCAGTATATCTGGCTTGTTACGGATAAAGGATTTATGCAAAAGAATCTGTCACCTTCTGATAAGCCTGTGGCAGAATTCATCCTTGCTGATGGAGAAAAAGCAGTTGCAGCTTATGAGTATTGCAATCTTCATGGCCTCTGGAAGAAAGATATTTAAAACATGTGATTAATATAAATCAAGAAAACTGATTAAATTCATCACTACTAAAATTAAATACAAGTGTTAAAATAAAAATCATCAATATTCATTGATGATTTTTATTTTGCGCAAAGCACTTGGCAAGATTTTCCATATTTTGCAAACCAATTAAATAGATTTGACAGAAAATACTTAAATACACAGCAAGGAGGAGCATTATGAAGAATTTCGAGAAATATCAGAGACAATATTTCATGCCACCCAAGGTCTCTTATGACTGGGTGAAGAAAGATTATGTGGATCACCCGCCAATTTGGTGTAGCGTTGACCTTCGAGATGGTAACCAGGCCTTGATCGAGCCCATGAGTCTTGATGAGAAACTTGAATTTTTCACAATGCTTGTTGAACTGGGCTTTAAAGAAATTGAAATCGGTTTTCCGGCAGCGTCTGAGACAGAGTTTGAATTTGCCAGAACACTTATCGAGAAAAATATGATTCCTGAGGATGTGACTTTGCAGGTACTTACTCAGGCGAGAGAGCATATTATAAAAAGAACATTTGAAGCTGTAAAGGGCGCGCCCAGAGCAATCATCCACCTCTATAATTCCACATCTGTTGCTCAGCGCGAGCAGGTTTTCAAAAAGAACAAAGAGGATGTTAAGCAGATAGCAGTCGAAGGAGCTAAGCTTCTTGATAAGCTTGCAAAAGAGACAAAGGGCAACTTTTCTTTTGAGTATTCTCCGGAGAGCTTTCCGGGAACTGAGGTTGATTATGCGGTTGAAGTCTGCAATGCAGTTCTTGATGTATGGAAGCCGAAAAAGGATAACAAGGTAATAATAAATATACCTACAACTGTTGAGATTGCCATGCCTCATGTATTTGCAACCCAGGTTGAATATATTCACAAGAATCTTAAGTATCGTGATGCCGTTACACTGTCACTTCATCCTCATAACGATAGAGGATCAGGCATAAGCGACGCTGAGCTTGGATGCCTTGCAGGCGCTGACAGAATTGAGGGCACACTTTTTGGTAACGGTGAGAGAACCGGAAATGTTGATATCGTTACGCTTGCTCTTAACATGTATTCACATGGTGTTGATCCGGGACTTGACTTTAGCAATATCAATAAGATTGGTGAAGCCTATGAGCGTCTTACCAGAATGAGAATATTTGAGCGTCAGCCCTACGCCGGACAGCTCGTATTTACTGCATTTTCAGGCTCACATCAGGATGCTATCAGTAAGGGATTCTCCTGGCATGAAGCCGGGAAGGATAAGGGAATATGGAGTGTTCCTTATCTGCCAATCGATCCTAAGGACCTTGGAAGAGAGTATGATGGTGACGTTATCAGAATTAATTCCCAGTCCGGAAAAGGTGGCGTAAGCTACATCCTTAAGAATAATTATGGCATGATGGTTCCCAAAGAAATGCAGGCGGATATCAGCTACACTATCAAGGATATTTCTGACAAGGAGCATGCTGAACTTGCACCCGGACGTATTTATCAGATATTTGAAGATAAGTATGTACATAATGATTCCGTATTCAGAGTTGCGGATTGTCACTTTAAGCAGGTTAGCGGAATACTTGCTGAAGTAACTCTTTCTCATGCAGGAAAAGAGCATATAGTAGAGGCTAACGGAAACGGCCGACTTGATGCGGTAAGCAATGCATTTAAGCAGTATTTCAATATCAGCTATGAGCTTTCAGTTTATGAGGAGCATGCACTTAGTCGCGGATCATCTTCAAAGGCTGTTACCTATGTCGGAATTACAAGCAATGGTAAAAAGTATTGGGGTGTAGGAATTGATGAAGATATCATTCGTTCATCAATCAATGCGCTTACAATTGCCGTTAATCAGTTGGATGCGGTAAGGGCCAGTACCGATGCAAAGGATGAGAGAATAAGCGCAATCCTCAATTATATTCAGGAGAATTATCTGACTGTTACATTGGATGATCTCTCCAAGGAGTTTTATTTATCAAAGCCGTATCTTTCAAAGTATATCAAGGAAAAATCCGGAATGACCTTTGGAGAAAACGTAAAGAAGATAAGGCTTAAAAAAGCGAGCATACTTCTTAAAAACGGTAATATGAAGGTTGAGAGAGTTGCTGAAGCTGCAGGCTATCAGAATGTTGAACACTTCAACAGACTCTTTAAGAAAAAATACGGAATGACTCCGGTGCAATACAGAAGTAATAGTAGATAGCGCAAAAAATCAGATGAGGTATTCTATGAATCTGTTTTTAGTGTTATAATATTTAAGGTTTTGTTTAGGGAATCAATTTTTTATGAAGTGGAGGAAAAAATGACTTACGAAGAAGTAGTAGCAAAGGTAAAAGAAGCACTTAAGGATGCTGATGTTAGCAACGTTAAGGAGCACGCAGCTTACCAGTTCAATATAACAGGCGAGGGCGAAGGCGCATTCTATGTTGAAATCGCAGATGGAAAGATAAATGTTGAGCCTTACGAGTATTTCGACAGAGACATTCTTGTTTACACATCAGCTGCAGATCTGCTGGACATTCTTGAAGGTAAGACAGATTTCGTATCAGCTAATCTTGCAGGCAAGATCAACGCAGAGGGTGACCTTGCAAAGGCAGAGCTTTTAAAGGTAGCAGGTAAGAAGGCAGAGGCTAAGGTTGAGACCAAGGAAGAGCCTGCAAAGAAGCCCGCAGCACCTAAAAAGGCAGCAACAAAGAAGACAGTAGCTAAGAAGACTACTGCAAAGAAAGCTACAAAGAAATAATAGCTGACATATTTTA
This sequence comes from Butyrivibrio sp. LC3010, assembly GCF_000424385.1. Taxonomy (GTDB): domain Bacteria; phylum Bacillota; class Clostridia; order Lachnospirales; family Lachnospiraceae; genus Butyrivibrio. The sequence goes on from NZ_AUJU01000004.1 coordinate 16,868, forward strand.
AATTTGATCAAACGGACTAGATGGCTGCTACAGTTTCTGTAGCAGCCATCTTAAATTTGAGCATAGCACTTAGCGAGGTACTTCGCCGGTTTAGTGAGAGCCATAGAGGTCCACTTGGCAATTGGTTTATGAGCCTGGTGGAGTTTAATATAGAAAGAGAGAACTTATGGAAAAAAACGTTGATGTATTAATAATTGGGGCAGGACCCGGAGGAATTTTCTGTGCATATGAACTTATAGAGAAACGTCCGGACTTAAAGATTATGATCATTGAGAAGGGCAGATCTATTGAAAACAGACAGTGTCCAAAAAGAACCACAGGAAAATGTATGGGATGTAAGCCATGCTCTATTACTACCGGTTTTGCAGGAGCAGGTGCATTTTCCGATGGTAAGCTTTCACTATCACCTGATGTTGGTGGAACACTTCCCGACATTCTTGGTTATGATGAAGCAACTGCTCTTATAAAAGAATCTGATAATATATATCTGAAATTCGGTGCAGACCAAAATGTTTATGGTGTTGACAAGGCTGAGGAAATAAGAGAGATCAGAAAAAAGGCGATAAATGCCAATCTCAAACTTGTAGAATGCCCAATCAGACATCTTGGAACCGAGGAAGGCTATAAAATATATAAAAAGCTTCAGGAACACCTTGAAGAAAAAGGTGTTGAGCTTGTTTTTAATACCATGGTTGATGAGATTCTTGTTGAGAATGGAATCTGCATCGGAGTAAAAACTCATGATGGGGATACTGTTACAGCAAAGGAAATAGTATCTGCTGTCGGAAGAGAGGGCGCAGACTGGTTCCATTCCCAGTGCGATAAGATTGGGATTGAGACTAAACCCGGAACAGTAGATGTCGGTGTCAGAGTCGAGGTGAGAGATGAGGTTATGCAGTTCCTTAATGAGAACCTCTATGAAGCAAAGCTTATCTATCACACACCTACCTTTGATGACAAAGTCAGGACCTTCTGTACAAATCCGTCCGGAGAAGTTGCCACAGAGTATTATGAGGGCGGCCTTGCTGTAGTAAACGGACATGCCTATAAGGGTAAGGAATTTAAGACTGATAATACCAACTTCGCACTTCTGGTTTCAAAGAACTTTACCAAGCCTTTTAAGTCACCTATCGAATATGGCAGAAAAATAGCAGAGCTTGGAAATATGCTCTGCGATGGAAAAGTACTGGTTCAGACCTATGGCGATTTTAGAAGAGGCAGAAGAACCACAGACGAGAGACTTGCGAGAAACAACCTCATTCCTACATTAAAGGATGCAGTTCCGGGAGACCTTTCGCTGGTATTCCCTCATAGAATAATGGTGGACCTTGATGAGATGATTCAGGCGCTTGATAAGGTTACACCTGGAATAGCCTCAGAGGAGACACTCCTTTATGGTGTAGAGGTGAAATTCTATTCAAACAAGGTTATTGTAAATAAGGACTTTGAGACCAGTGTAGGACATCTTCGCGCAATAGGAGACGGAGCCGGAATAACCAGGGGACTTCAACAGGCCAGCGCTAATGGACTTAAGGTAGCCAGAAGCATTCTTGATAAATTAGGAAAATAATGTAAAGGTGACATTGCAGCTAACACATGAGAGATAAAAAGTCAGTTAACAGAATAATTAGAAAAATACTGAGGAGCACATTGGTTATCACCCTGGCTACCTGCATGATGGGACCTCTAAGCGGTTGTGCAGGTTTAAGTAATACGAAGATTGTGTTTACTACCGGCTTTACCGATAACGAACTTTTCAGGATTGAAGACTTATCCTGTATGAAATCTGAATACATGGTGTACCTGATCAATTCGCAGAATACTTATGAGACTGGTTTTGGCAGTGAAGTATGGAATGTGAACATCGGTGAGAATGACATGGAGAATTATGTCAAAGATAAGTGCCTCTCTACAATTGCGCAGGTTAAGGCTATGAATCTTCTTGCTGCTGAATCAGAAATAACTCTTACGGAGTCTGAAGCTTCAAATGCTGCATCAGCTGCCGCGGAGTATTATGCTTCTCTTAATGATGATGAGATCAGGGCTATGGGAGGAATTACCGAGGAAACACTAACTGCTATGTATACAGAGTATGCAACTGCAGACAAATTGTATGATTATATCATAAAGGATATTAATCCGGAGATAAGCGATGATGAAGCCAGGACCATAACAGTTGAGCAGATAGTTTTGAACACATGGAAACTGGATTCAAAAGGCGAAAAAACTGTGTTTAATGATGATGAAAGAAAATCCGTTAAAAACAAAGCTGCTCAGATTTTAAGGCAGGTAAGGGATGGCACAGAGTTCAGCACGTTGATGGAACAGTACAATGAAGCTGAAGAAGGTACGGTTTCCATCGGAAAAGGTGATGTTGAAAAAGAGATAGAAAATGCAGCGTTTAATCTTGATAACGGTGAAGTCAGCAGCATAATAGAAACAGAAGATTCCTATGTTATTCTCAAATGTATCAGTACTTTTAACAGGGAAGAAACAGAGGCGAACAAAGTAAGAATAGTAGAAGAGAAAAAGCGGGAGGTTTTTGGACAAAAGTATGATGCCTTTGCATCTACGCTTTCCCGAGTTCTTAATGAAGATCTTTATAAGAAGATTCATGTGACAGATGAAGAAAATGTAAATACCAGAACTTTTTTTGAGGTGTACAAGAATCATTTTAGTGAATGATGGAGGATTACTTATGAGGTTAAAAAGAACATCACTTTTATTTATTGCAGCTGCTGTGGCAGCTCCGTTATTTAGTATTGCAGTGCCGGTGAATGCAGATGTTAATGCTGCAGGAGAATTTAAACCGGAAGACTATGGTGCTGTGGCAAATGATGGTAAGGGAGATACCGAAGCTATCAATAGAACTATTGATGCTGCTGGTGAAGCCGGAGGAGGAACAATAGTATTTGGTGCAGGAACCTATGACATCGATGTTATAGATTTTCATGGAACAGCAGTTGCTGTTAATGTCACCAAACCTAATATTAGCTTTGAGTTAACCAATTCAACTGTCTTTAAGGTTGTACCTACAAGCGCGGGAGAGTTTTGTGCGATAGATGTAAAGGGTGATAATTTCAGGATTTCCGGTGGAAGTATAGTCGGGGACAGAAGTAATCACAAGGGGTCAGACGGAGCAGATGGTCATGGCATTGGAGTAAGGGATTGTAAAAATGTACAGATTTCCAATCTTACCGTTTCTGATAACTGGGGTGATGGCATATACCTTGGTTCGGTGCAAAGTGATGGTTCATATCCGGGCTGCAGCTATGTTACCGTAACTAACTGTGTTGTTAAAAATAATAGAAGAAATAACATCGCAATAGTAGATGCAGATCACGTGGTAATTGACGGATGTAATATATCAGGCGCAAATGGGGCCTCACCACAGTGCGGAATCCTTATTGAACCAAACACCAATCAGGGGAATGTTCCTAAGAAAGCTGTATGCTCCGCAATCGAGATAAAGAATACTACTGTGAAGTCTAAGAAAGCCCATCAGAAAAACGGACAGTTCTTTGCACTCAATATTTTGAATCCTTATTACCAGAGTAATAATAAGGTTGTTGCCAAGAATGTTAAGATAACAAAATGTACCTTTAAGGGCGATGTTGGTAACTATTCAGGGAAAAGTGTCACATTTAATAAGTGCAAAATAAAAGGCACTTTCTATGATCACAAGAATACGAAGCTTAAGAAATGCACAATCAAGAATAATTACAAGTTTTAATTAGCTTTTAGCCCAATACAAAAGAGCGTTCACTGCCAATAAGTAATGGCAGGAACGCTCTTTTGTGGCTAATGATTTATAAGAAAGGAGTGAGATTTTTTACTTTATAATGAATTTACTCAGCTCATCGTTAATTGATAATGCAGAATCGGATACGGAATTAGCAGCATCTTCAACACCCTTGGATTCAGATGCAATTTCCTGTGCACTCTGAGCGAGGGAAGTAACTGTTGCCGTAACTTCTTCTGAACTTGCTGACTGCTCTTCAGATATAGCAGCAACGCTGGAAGCAATATCGTTGACATTGCCCATCATTTTGATCATATCGTTCATTGTGTCTGCTGTTGTATTAAGATCCTGGTATATCTTATTAAAGCTGTCACCAGCCTTTGCAACTGCTTCGCTGTTTTCGTTTATCGCATCCATATTATTCTGAGATTTCTCAGCAAGATTTTGGATCAGCTGAGTAATGTCAGAAATAATACTGCTTATTTCCTTGGTTGAATCCTGGCTGTTTTGGGCCAGTTTTCCTATTTCATCAGCAACAACCGCAAATCCTTTTCCGGCTTCTCCGGCTCTGGCAGCTTCTATGCTGGCATTAAGAGAAAGAAGATTTGTCTGCTCGGAAATGGATTCTATCATCTCTACAATTTCAGTTATCTTTTCTGCGGATTCACCGACAGTGGTAACAACTTCATTCATTTCATTCATGGAAGAGGTGATGTTGTCCATATTCGACTGGACTGTGTTCATATCACGCTGACCGATATTTGCCTGATTAACCAGTTCAAGCATTATGTCATTGGCCTTTGTTCCGCTGTCAGTAAGATCTGCAACTGCACCTGCAAGCTGCGTTGCGTTATTTGCCAGTTCACTGACAGCATTGGCAATGTCATCCATTGTGGTCTGAATCTGACCCATGGAGATTGATTGCTCATTTGCGCCTTCAGACATTTTCTCTGAGGCATCCCTTGAGGAAGAGGAGTCTGACTTTAGTTGTTCAGCCTTATTTTGGATAGAATTAATAGTATTATTCATTATATGGACATAATTATCCATTTCTCTGCTGATAAGACCGATTTCATCACCTTTGTCTGCAGGCATTTTTGTAGTGAAATCGCCGGCAGAAATCTTTGTGATACTGTTTGAAAGTCCGGTTACGGGTTTTGTTATTACTCTGTTTATGGTAAAGAGTATTACCAAAACTATAATGGCGATTAGTATTATCATGGCAAGCATGGCAAAAGTCGTAAATCTGTTTGCAGATGCCTGAACTGCAGAAACACTTATTGATGAAATAAGAGTCCATGGAGTGCCCTCAATAGGATAAGCACATACATAATAGTTAGTAGCTGAATTACTGTCATATATTGTAACTGGTTCATGAGAACCACTTTTTACATAGGATTGTAATTCATTGAGATAAGGATTGTTTTGATCTGCAATCTTTGCGCCATTTAATGAAGGATCAAAGAAAGATATCAGATAATCATTATCTATGACTATTGAAGAACCAGCTTTCATAGGAGAAAATTCAGACACGGTTTTTTGAAGGTCACTGAGGAAAACATCTACTGCGCAAACACCAACTTCACCACTGGAAAAATCATTTTGTCGAACGAAGGATACGCAGAGGGCGTTTTCTAAAGCATCAACATAAGGATCTGTTGCGACAAAGGATTCATTTCCAAGACCTGCCTTGTACCAGTCACGTTCTGTTGGCTTCCATGAAGCATCACGCTCAGAATGGTTTGCGAAAATATAGCTATCATCGGAAAATCCGATGTAGAGTCCGGAATTTTTTATAGAATCATATCTGGCAGTAGGTTCAATGTATTTAAGCATGGAATCATGATCCTCGAAGGGAACCTGCTCCAAAGTATCACAATATTGACCAAATTTAGAAGTAAGCATATTAAAGGGTGTACCAAGTTCGTTGGCATTGGCTTTAGTCTCAGCCGCCAAATCCATAAGTGTTATTTCAGTTATGGTATTTCTGGCACTAAATGTTAAGAATAATATAATAGCAACAATGCCTACAACGATAATCGGCATAAGGCATAAAAGAAGTGTGGTACTGATACTTCTTTTTACTTTTGCTCCTTTAACTTGTATTCCTGCATTCGTATTATTGGTTTCCTTAGCCATTTTAAACCTCCTACACTGACGATTTACAGAGCAAATGCTATAGTACAACTGAATTCGAAAAGTTCTTGAACCATGAATCCGGTATGTTTGCTATAAAGACTCTGATGTTTATTCTTAATACATAATTATAAACGAAATATCAGATACTTAAATGGAGTTTATAGAAAACTAAGCATATTCATAATTATTTAATCATTATTTACTATATGATTTTACGCCATGAATTTAGTTCATCAGTGAATTGTGATGTTGTCTTTTGTTAGCACTCAAAATTGATGAGTGCTAATTTTTTATTGACTTTTAGTTCGGCGAGTCTTAAACTCATATTTGTGGGTATCCTGTGGTAGTGGTTATAGGAGATGCTGTTTGCAGTATATTTCTTAAGAACCTTATGAATACGGGATGTTGAACCTGTTGAGGTTAACCACATACAAATGAGAAAAACGCGGTATAAATTATCCAAGACTTCCGCGATTATTTGGAGGCAGTAAATATGGAAAAAAGAGGTAATCTTTCAATTAATTCTGAGAACATGTTCCCTATAATCAAGAAATGGTTATATTCGGATCATGATATCTTTTACAGAGAAGTGGTATCTAATGCCTGTGATGCTATCACTAAGATCCGTAAAATGGATATGATGGGAGAGTATACACTTCCTGATGGCTTCAAACCTCGTGTAGATATCGTTCTTAATGATAAGGAAAAGACTATCAAAATTATTGATAATGGTATTGGTATGACAGCTGACGAGGTTGAGGAATATATCAACCAGGTAGCTTTTTCAGGTGCAACAGATTTCCTTAACAAGTATAAAGATAAAGCTAATGCTGATCAGATTATCGGTCACTTTGGTCTTGGCTTCTATTCCACATTCATGGTATCTGACTATGTAGATATCGATACACTTTCATATAAGTCAGATGCCGCATCAGTACATTGGACCTGCGATGGCGGTTCTGATTTTGAGATGTCAGACGGTGACAAGAGGGAAATCGGTACAACCATCACACTTCATCTTTCAGATGATTGCCTTGAATTCTGCAACGAATACAAGGCTCGTGAAGTAATTGAGAAATACTGCTCATTCATGCCTTATGAGATTTATCTTTCAAGAGAAAATGAGGAAGGCACAGAGACCATCAAGGAATCAGAGAAGAGAGATGACGATGTTGTAATCGAAGTTATTGAGCCTGAGAAAAAAGAAGAAGCTAAATCTGATTCTGAGAAGGATGGCGAGGCTTCAGAGGAAAAGAAGGAAGAGGAGAGAAAGCTTAAGATTCGGAGAAGACCTCAGCTTCTTAATGACACACATCCGCTTTGGGCTAAGACACCTAAGGATTGCACAGATGAGGAATACAAGGAATTCTACAGAAAGGTATTCCGTGACTACAAGGAGCCTCTGTTCTGGATTCACCTCAATATGGATTATCCTTTCAACCTTAAGGGAATTCTTTACTTCCCTAAGATTAATATGGAATTTGAATCCGCAGAGGGTGTTATCAAGCTCTACAATAACCAGGTATTTATTGCTGATAACATCAAGGAAGTTATACCTGAATATCTGATGTTGCTTAAGGGAGTAATTGACTGTCCTGATCTGCCTCTTAATGTTTCAAGAAGTGCACTTCAGAATGATGGATTTGTTAAAAAGATTTCTGACTACATTTCCAAGAAAGTGGCAGAGAAGCTTGCAGGTCTTTGCAAGACAGATAAAGAGAACTACGACAAATACTGGGAAGACATTTCTCCTTTCATCAAGTATGGCTGCTTAAAGGATGACAAGTTCTGTGAGAAGATGAATGATTACATCCTCTTTAAGAATCTGGATGGTAAATACCTCACACTTCCCGATGCTCTTCAAATCAATAAGGAGGCAGAGGAAGCTGCAGCAGCTGAGGAAGCCAAGGATGAAAATGGTAACAAGGTTGAGGCAGAAGTAGTTGATGAGAACGGAAACACAGTATCAGGAGAGGGATCAGATAATGCTGATTCAAAGGATGCTGAGAAGGAAAAAGAGCCCCGTACAATTTACTATGTAACTGACGAGCAGCAGCAGAGCCAGTACATCAATATGTTTAAGGCTCAGAAGATGGATGCGTTCATTCTTAACCACAATATCGATGTACCTTTCATTCAGCAGCTTGAGTCTAAGAACCAGGATATCAGATTCCAGAGAATTGATGCTGATCTCACAGATACCTTCAAGAGTAAGACATCTAAGAAGGCTGAGAAAGAATTTGAAGAAATCGAAAAGAATATCGGAGAGCAGATGAAAAAGGCTCTTAAAAATGAGCAGCTTGTTGTTAAGATTGAGAGACTTAAAGATAAAAAGATTTCTTCAATGCTCACAGTATCTGAGGAAACACGTCGTATGCAGGATATGATGAAGATGTATGCTGCAAACGGAATGATGATGGGCGATCTTGGAATGGGTGGACAGACACTTATTCTTAATGCAAATCATCCTCTTGTTAAATATGTTATGGAAAACAAAGAGGGCGATAATGTTAATACAATATGTGAGCAGCTTTATGACCTTGCCCGCATCCAGAATGCTCCTTTGGACGCTGAGTCAATGACAAAATTTGTTCAGAGAAGCAATGACATTATGATGCTTCTTGCGAAATAAGTAATAAATGTAAAGTTAGTTAGATACGTATAACATTTTTATTAGTGTAAAACAGGCCGAAATCAGCGTAGATTTCGACCTGTTTGTCTATATCATATAAAAATTATTTTTAATTTGAAGGTTATTTTTTTCAAAAATCGTTATATACTAAGTAAGATGATGTCTTGGATGCAAAAGTAAATTGTATACAGGTATCTTTTATATTTACAAACAGACTACGCTATTATTTTAACCGTGCTGTCAGATAAATGCACAAACCTGATTCGGTTATTTATGTAGTGGCGTACTGAATCTAAGAGGAGATGTAATGCCGGCATTAGTTGAAATAAGGGATATATGTAAGGTTTATAATCCCGGCGAGAATGAAGTCAGGGCTCTCGATCATGTGAGCCTTAACATTGACAAAGGGGAATTCGTAGCCATTATCGGGCAGTCAGGTTCTGGTAAATCCACACTTATGAATATGCTTGGATGCTTGGATACACCTACCAGCGGGAAGTATTATCTGCATGGTATAGATGTTTCCCATATGAGTGATGATGAGCAGTCAGATGTACGAAACAGAGAGATAGGCTTTATTTTTCAGGGCTTTAATCTGATACAGTCTCTTACGGCGCTTGAAAATGTTGAGCTTCCGCTGATGTACAGAGGTGTAAACAAGAGAAAAAGGCGTGAGCTGTCTATTGCGGCTCTTGAACATGTAGGACTTGGTAAGAGAATGACTCACAAGCCATCTGAGCTTTCAGGAGGTCAGCAGCAGAGAGTGGCGATAGCAAGAGCTATAGCCCAGGCACCGCCTATTTTGCTTGCAGATGAGCCTACAGGTAATCTGGACAGCGGATCCAGTAAGGAAATCATTTCCATAATAAAGAGGCTTTATGCTGAGGGCCGAACCGTAATTCTGATTACACACGACCCCGGAATTGCAAAACAGGCAAAGCGTATCATAACAATAAGTGATGGCAAAATTGCCAAAGACGAAATAAATGAGAATTTCACTTTGTAACTAAATCAGTACCAATAATGATAGTGAGGAGTAAGTATGTATCTGTTATCTTGGAAAAAAAGAGAAAAAAGTGGAGATGCCGGGGAGAACGTAATTGAAAAGTCAGATGTAGCGGTTGCGGAAAAAACAAATGAGGTTGCTGCAGAAAAAGCAAATGAAGTTGCTGATACCACTACTGATTTTTCATCTGATTTAACCTATAAACCTAAAAAGAAGAAAGGCTATATTAAATTCATCGTGCTGGCGCTTGTAGTTGCCTTAATTGCTTTTATAGTTTATTCGAATATAAAAACAAGTAATGCACCAACACCTGTTACTACTCAGAATGTAACAAAAGGTGATATAGAGGTTATCGTATCAATTAGTGGTAACGTTGCATCAGATGAGATCAAGACATATTTTGCAAAGCTTAGTGCTCCCATCGGAATAAACGGCCTTTCAGAAGGTGACAGGGTAAACAAGGGCGATGTTATTTATTCCTACGATGAAGCTGAACTTGAGAAATCAAAGAAAAAAGCAGAGCTCAGTCTTCAGCAGGCAAACGGAAGCTACAACGGAAGCCTTGAGAAAAATAAAAAAGCAACGGATGTCCTTGAGGGAAACAGCATCCATGATATCAATAACCGACTTGATGAAATCACACATCAGATAGATGATATCAATAACAAGATTACTGAGAAAACCTCAAGAATGAATCAGACACTGACAGATCTTCAGAAGGTAAGTCAGGACGTTGATCAGAACAGGGTATCAGACGGCTATGATGCTGCACTTAAAAATGATGCTCCAAATGAGAGAAGAACTGAAGATGGCGAAAGCCAGATGGCACTTGAGATTGCAGATGCAATTTCAGATGTTCAGTATGCGCTTCAGAATGATCCCGAGATTCGTGAATGGAACAAACAGATAACGGCATTGAATGAGGAGAAGGCTGATCTCAGCGAGCAGGCATCAGCAGAGATGTCAGCGCTTACATCAGGTGAGAAGAGTTCACTTGCTGCACAAAGAGAGCTTACAGAGCTTGAAAGTACATCTGCTATTGCTGATATAGAGGAAGCTGTTGGTGGAATCAAGGCTGATTTTTCCGGTGTTATCACAGAGCTTACAGCAACAGAAGGTGCTACAGTTGCTCCCGGAACAAAAGTTATGACTATCGAGAGTACTGATGATGTAAGAGTTGATATACAGATATCAAAGTCAGATCTCAGCAAGATTAAGACAGGTCAGAAGGTTGATGTTACTGTTAATGGTAAAGCCTATGAAGGTGAAGTAAAACAGATATCAGGTACTGCCAGGAACAATGCCAGTGGCGTTCCTGTTGTAGATGCAAAGATAAAGATAAACAATCCTGACAGCGACATTATTCTTGGTGTCGAGGCGGGCAATAAGATTCATACGGATAAAGCCACAGGCGTTATAGTAGTTCCTTACGAATACATTGGAACTGATTCAGAAGGTGACTTTGTTTTTGAAATCGAGAACGGTGAGCTTGTAAGAAAAGGAGTTACTCTCGGTCTTTCAACCACAACTGAAGCTGAAATCACAGAGGGTCTTAATGAGGGCGACATTATTGTTACAACTGATCCCACAACTCTTACAGCCGGAACCCGTGTAGTAGAAAATAACAGCGCAGAATAACGGAAGGTTCTATGGATACATTTTTAGAATACATAGAAAGTGCAATTAAAAATATTCGCAGCAATAAGATGCGTACAGGTCTTACCATGCTGGGAATCATAATCGGTATAGCCTCTGTTATAGCTGTAATTACAATAGGAAACGGAATGTCAGCCTACGTAGCCAATGAAGTCAGTTCTATAGGCGGTAATGTTGCAGGTATATATCTGGACAGATCAATAGCAGAGAGAGGCTTTACAGATGAAGATATAAGTGCTGTTAAGGAAAACTTTCCCGGACTTCTGGGAGCATCCTTTTCTGATACACAGTTCGGAATTGCCAGCGGACGTAAGGGCGCTTTCGATGCACTTATAAATGGTGCCGGCGCATCTTATAAATACTCTGCTGGTACTAAACTTAAGACAGGTAGTTATTTCTCGGATGATCAGGTTGATCAGGGTGCCAGGGTATGTGTACTGATGGAGAATGATGCAGTACATCTTTTTGGCACGAAGGATGCTATCGGCAAAACTCTGGAGCTTACTGTTGGTGGATCTTCAGTTGAACTTGAGGTTATAGGAATCAGAGAAAACTGGTCAGAAATGATAACTCAGATGATGGAGTTAGAGGGATATTTTTGCATGATAGATATGCCGCTTACCACCTATGCCAAGTCTTTTGGGGTGGATATTTCTGAGTTTAGCAATATGGAGATATATTGGAATTCAGACCAGTCTGAAAGCATAGTAAAAAGTACCACCAAGTTCCTTGAGAACAGATTGGGACTAAGAGGGCAGGATGCAGTATATTACGTAAGTATGGCAGATGTATCATCTTCAGTTGATTCCATAATGAGTGCCATCACTTCTTTCATGTCCCTTGTAGCCGCCATATCCCTGCTGGTAGGCGGAATCGGAGTCATGAATATCATGCTGGTATCTGTGACTGAGAGAACCAGAGAAATAGGTATAAGAAAATCTATAGGTGCCAGAACTAAGGCTATAATGGTGCAGTTTCTTGCAGAGTCTGCAATCATTTCACTGATGGGTGGAATTGTAGGAATAACACTTGGCATCGGAGTTGCCTATGTTGGATGCGTCTTTTTGAAATTAACTCCTGTAATAGATCCTTTTATTGTGGCAGGCGCAGCAGTTTTCTCAATTATGATCGGACTCTTTTTTGGAATTTATCCTGCAAGAAAAGCTGCAAAGTTAAAACCTATAGATGCTCTTTCAAGGAATTAGTTTAATGGAATATTTAAAAAGTGCTATATCAAGTATAAAACAGAATAAAGGACGTACCTTCCTTACAATGTTGGGTATAATCATTGGTATTGCATCGGTTATAACCATTCTTTCAATCGGTAACGGTATGAAAAGCTATGTAAATACCTCACTGGATGAAATGTCATCCGGGGGTGTTACCATAAATCTTGATCCTAAGAAAACCGACAGATATCTGAATATCGATGATCTTGAGAAGATAAGAGATGTAGTTCCTGAGATGCTTGGAATAACAAATTCCATAAGTGCGAACGGTGAAGCTGTTACTGACAAGCAACAGCTGGAAGTGGGTATCACAGGGGGATTGCCGGATATTGCAAGGGAAAATACAAAAGGTATGTTTGACGGAAGATTCTTCAGACAGGATGATGTTGAGTCGGGAGCTGCAGTATGCGTCATTTCCCAGGAAGATGCTATTTTGCTTTTTAATACAGATGAAGTAGTTGATAAGTCTTTTCAACTTAACATAGGTAATAAAAGTGCTGAATGTTCAATAGTGGGAGTAACAAGGAGTGATGAAGAAGACATCAAAAATGCCAGAGAGGCAGTCAGGAAGAAAGAACAGGCATACAATTGGTGTACAATCCAGGTCCCTTACACATTATTGACTGGCAGATTTGGACTTAGCGGTGAAAAGATAACAAGCTTTAAAATATATACATCACCTGGAATTGCTGATGAAACAGCACTGAAGGTAAAGAGCGTTACCGAGAATTTAATTGATGTCAGAGGTGAGGGCGCAGTACAGATCCAGTCCTTCGCAAGTATAGCAGGAGCCTACAACAATATTCTTAATATTGTCACACTGGTAGTTGCCCTTATTGCAGCAATTTCCCTCCTTGTTGGCGGTATTGGTGTTATGAATATAATGACTGTTACCGTTACTGAGAGAACAAGGGAGATTGGAATACGCAAATCTCTTGGAGCAAAGACATCCTATATTTTGATTCAGTTTTTGACTGAGTCGGCAGTCATAACACTTATCGGTGGTATGATCGGAATACTTATGGGATATCTCTTTACCAGAATAGTTCAGCTGTTTATGTCATTTCCGCCGGTCATCAGTCCTATGGATGTGCTTATGGTTGTTACCATATCTATTGCTGATGGACTGTTCTTTGGCATTTATCCTGCAAGAAAAGCAGCTAAGATGGATCCTATCGAAGCTCTCAGGCAGGAATAAAAAATGTAAAATATTTATGAAGCCACTCGTGTTCGAGCGGCTTTGTTTTATGATATAATATTTTGGAATATGTACTCTTTGGGGAATCTTTTACGTGAATAGTATTATTGACAGCATATTAAATGGACAATTTGAAAATAATGAAAGAACTTTAAGTTTTTCTCTGCCTCGTCTTGAGCTTAGTATTAAGCCCGGAGAGATAGCAGAGGGAAGCTTTATTATCTATGGTCCTAAGGACAAGGCAGTACAGGGGGTAGTGTCGACTTCTGAGCTTCGTATGCAGGTTATCACAGCTAATTTTTCCGGCTATGAATTTGAAGTGGGCTACAGATTTGATGGTACAGGTCTTAGTGCAGGTGATGCCATTAAGGGCGAGTTTTATGTAATATCAAATCAGGGAGAATACCAGCTTCCCTTTGTAGTTAGTGTGGAGATAAGTCACGTTATGTCCAGCCTTGGACCTATACGCAATATGTTCCACTTTGTGAATCTGGCCAAGACTGATTGGGATGAAGCAAAAAAACTCTTTTATTCTGATGAGTTCATAGATGTTTTTGAGGAGAATGACGACAGTTATGAAAGCCTTTACAGAGGCTTATCTGCTGTACCTATGTCTGAAGCCAACATGGAGGAATTCTTAATCTCCATTAAGAAGAAGCAACCTATATCATATATTCCCGATCGCACGGAGATAGTTATTGATAATCCTGCTGCAGTTTCTGAGCATACGGTTATGATAGCGAGAAACGGCTGGGGTTATACGAGACTTGAAGTTGTTTTTGACGGAGAATTTCTGGATGCTGATTCCAAGGACATAACAGATAATGATTTTATAGGGAATAACTGTTTCTATAAATTCAGAATAAATACTGAGCATCTCCATGACGGGAATAACTTTGGTTCCATAACTTTTCAGACACCATATACTCAGGTGAAAATTCCGGTTACAGTTAGGGTGAACCTGGGCATAGAGCATCTTTCAACAGTTGAGATGGATAAAAAGAAGCTGATTGTTGAGCTTGTGAAGACTTATGAGAGCTTTAGAAGCAAGAAAATCGGCTCAAGAGACTGGCTTTCAGAGAGTGGGAAACTTGTTAACAAAATGAATGCCATAGACCCTAAGGATCCGGCATTCAGACTATATACCGCACAGTATCTCATAACTGCCTCAAGGGTTACTGAGGGAAAATGGATCCTTGATCAGATGAAGACAGTGCTTGAAGAAGAGTATCCTGATAATGATACCCTTTACTGTTATTACCTGTATCTGACCACCCTTGTGACAAGAGATGAGTATTCTATAAATGAAGTTTCCCGAATGATGGAAGGAATCTTTTCGAGAAATTCAGATAATTGGCGTATTGCATGGCTCCTTTTGTATATTTCAGAGGAGTATTCATCAAGCCTGTCAAGCAGATGGATGCTTTTGGAGCAGCAGTTTAAAGATGGATGCAGAAGCCCTATTCTTTTTATAGAAAGTCTGAATATACTTACAGATTCTCCTACCATGCTTTCAAGAATGGGAGAATTTGAGCTTCAGACATTACAATATGGAGCCAAAAAAGGTATATTGCAGTCGCCTCTTATTGATCAGGTGGTATATCTTGGTTCAAGGGAGAGGACTTATAACGAGAAACTCTGTAAAATCCTGATGGAGTGCTACAAGCTAAGAGAGGACAATGAGTCACTTGAGGCTGTTTGCTCACTTCTTATAAAGGGTAACAGAACTGACAAAGCTGCCTTCCATTGGTATGCTATGGGAGTTGAAAACGAGCTTCATATTACAAGGCTTTATGAATATTACATGGCTTCAATCTATCTTGATGAGGATGGAATGCTTCCCTGTGATATATCCAAGATGGTGCTGATGTTTTTCTCTTATCAAAGTGATCTTGATTATGAGAAAAATGCGATTCTTTACAGATATCTTCATGAGCATAGGGATGAATATCCCGACCTGTACGACTCCTACAGACTGCAGATAGAAAAATATCTTCTTGAGCAGCTGGACAGAGGCCGCATTAACAAAGACCTTGGATATTTATACAAGAATCTTCTTACAAGACAGATGGTTGATGCCAGCAACTGCGATAAGGTTATGCGCATTCTCTACAGTAATGAGATAAAGACTGATAATCTTCGCATGACCAAAGTAATAGTTGTATATGATAAGCTCCAGGAAGAAGTCGAGTATCCTTTGGTAAACGGCTCAGCGTTTGTGCCTCTTTATGGAAGCGATTACTCTGTATTTCTTGCGGATGTTGATGACCATAGATTTGCTGAGGGTATACCCTTCATTAATGCAAAGCTTATGCTGGTCGGACAGCTTGCTTCTTACGTTGTTCCTTATATTCAAAAGGGACCTGAGAGTATAGACCTGTTCCTTTGTGAGCTTGAAAAGAGTGCCTATACCATCACCATGGAAAATGTGGGAAGATATAGAGATCTTGCAGATAATCCTCAGGTAAGAGAAATCTGCAGAAGAAGGATCAGGGAAAGTCTAATCCGTTTTTATTATGATAATAATTTCGAGCGCCAGCTTTCAGAGTACATGGATGAAGTGGAGATGGATAAGCTCGGCACCACAGACAGGACCAATATGTTTGAACTTATGGTTATGTCCGGGAACTACACCAAAGCATATAATCTTGTAAGCAGATTCGGGACCTACAAGCTTGATCCCAGAGTTGTTATGAGATTGTGCGGAAGGCTTCTTGATAATGATGCTCTTGAAAGCAATGAGGATAATTCCAAGATCGCTTGGTATGCATTTTCACAGTCTAAGTATGATGATCAGCTGATAACCTTCCTTGCAGGCTGCTATAACGGAACCATAAAGCAGATGAGGGATTTATGGAAAACAGCTGACTCCACCGGAATAGATGCTTTTGAACTGTCTAAGAGGATGCTTGTACAGATATTGTATACAGGTGCTCATATCGGTGATAAGACGGCGCTGTTTAAAGGTTATGTAACAAAAAGTGGCGGAGGAGACAAACTTGAGAAGGCATTTCTCGCAAAATCATCTCATGATTATTTTGTAGAGAATATGGTGACCGACAGTTATATATTTGAGAGAATAGGCATACTTGCAAAAGAAGGAAGTACGCTTCTTGATGTTTGCAAAATGGCTTATTTAAGATTTTTTACAGAAGCAAATCACGAAAACTTAAAGCCTGACCAGGCTACTGTCCGTTCATTTTTAAAGAGCCTTCTTGATAAGGATATATATTTTTCATTCTTCATGCACTACCAGAATGAATTGCCGCAGATGCAGAGATTCTGTGACAAGTCGATAATTGAGTATCGCACGGAACCCGGAACAAATTGCATTGTTCATTACATTTCCAGTGAAGATGAATATGAGGAATATAAGACAATGCCCATGCAGGAGATGTATCAGGGAATCTATGATGCTTCGTTTATCCTGTTTTTCGGAGAGCAGATTCAGTATTACATAACTGAGGAAAACTACAACGGTCGGGGAGGAAAACTCACTGAAAGCGGAACCATTTCAAAGAACGATATTGTACAGGAGACTGTTGCAGGAAGATATTCGATCATTAATGATATTATGATCGGAAAAACTCTTCAGGATTATGACACAGTGGACAGACTTCTTGCCGAGTATTACAGGAAAAGGTTCCTTACAAATAAACTCTTTAGGATGCTTTGATTATGTCATTTTTCAATAAAACAAAAAATTCAAGAAGATATGTGCTTGGATATGATCTGGGGGAGGAAGTCTCGCAGATCAGCTTTCTTGCATCTGATTCGGATCTTCCGGAGACACTGTCTACACTGGCAGGTGCAGAGGCTTATAATATTCCTACTGTTCTTTGCAAGAGGAATGAAGTTAACCAGTGGTTTTACGGTAAAGAAGCATTATCTAAGGTAGGAGCAGGTGAAGGAGTAAAGGTTGACGGCCTTATTGAAAAGGCAAGACTTGGTAAGCGTGTTGATGTCGACGGGACTGGCTATGATCCGGTTTCACTTTTAACACTGTTTGTAAAAAGAACTCTTTCACTGTTATCGATGGAAATGTCCATGGATATGGTAGATGCCATCGCATTTACAACAAAGACCATGGATTCAAGAATGATAGAGGTTTTGTCAGAGGTTACGGGAGCGTTGTCTCTTCATGTAAAGAATATATTTTATCAGAGTTATGAAGACAGTCTTTATCATTATATGCTCTACCAGCCTGATGAACTTCTCACCCATGCGGTGATTGCCTGTGATTACAGCTTCGGAGAGATGACTGTATATGATATGAAGCTAAATCACAGAACCAAACCTATAGTAGTAACCATAGATAAGAGTGTATACGACGGAATGGCTCTCTCTGAGGGGAGACTTTCAGATAATACAAGTGAGCGTGCAGAGCAGGTTACAAGACTTGATACCAGATTCCTTGAATTTGCCAAGAATACTATGGATGGCAGGATAGTCAGCTCTGTATTCCTTCTTGGTGACGGCTTCAGGGATCAGTGGATGTCCAAGTCATTGGAGTTTTTATGCAGAACCAGAAGAGTATTCCAGGGAAACAATCTGTTTAGTAAGGGTGCAAGTATTGCTGCCAGAGAAAAGGTAGGAGCCAGCGAGAGGTCTGAAAAATATGTACTTCTTGATGGCGGAAAGCTTAAGTCCAATCTTGGAATCATGGTAAAAAAACAGGGGCAGGAAGTTTATCACGCCCTTCTTGATGCAGGCGAAAACTGGTTTGATGTAGGGACACAGCTGGATATGATCCTTGATGATGAAAACAGTGTGAATATAGTTATAACACCGCTTACTGCAGGAGACAGATATACTCACACCATTGAGCTTACGGATCTTCCCCAGCGGCCGCCCAGGGCAACCAGAATAAGGATGAAGATATCCATGAGCTCTGCAAATAAAGTAAATGTACATATTGAAGACATGGGCTTTGGGGAGCTGTTTGAAGCTTCAGATATGTATTATGACGAGGAGATTTCGGTATGAGTGGACCTATACTTTGTACCGGAAGGTACGCATTAAAACCATATTATCTTGAAAAAATAGGCCGCAGGATTTATTCAATAGAAGAGCTTTGCTATTGCATAATGCAAAATGCATTTCTTATAGATACAGATTTCTTTGATATGAATCTTGTGGACTGGATAGGTGATGAGCTTTTGCTTCAAAAGCTTTCTGATGAGCTAAGAAGCATGCTTGTCCATAATTGTTCTGCTGCAGCTTTTGCAGGACTTATACTTGAATATGTCGGCTATTCATCCAAGGAGGAGATAAGCTCTGTTGAGGAGATATTAAAGAATAACGCTGACATGGACATCTATGAAAAAAGAATGTCCAGAGCAGAATATCTGATGAGACAGGGGCATCTTCATCAGGCATTTGCAGAGTTTGGCTATTTGCAGATGCATATGCCTGAGATGGATAAAAAAGCCCGTGCCAAGATAGAACATAATCAGGGAGTTATGTATGCTCATCTGTTCATGTACGAAAGGGCGGCGGAGTTTTTCCTGAAGGCATACGAGGATGGCGGAGATGATGAGTCATATCTGGGATTCCTTGCTGCAAAGCGTATGCTTATGGATGAAAAGGAATACGTTTCTTTTGTGGGCTCTCACAAGGAAGCACACAATTTATCGCTAAAGCTTGAACAGAGAATGGATGAGGCCAATGATCTTTATGATGCCAGCAGTGCAAACATAAAGCTGCGTAGTCTTGAATTATATCGCTCCGGGGCTAAGATGAGCGAGTATTACGATGAGGTGGAACGCATTACAGCGGATATGAAGGAAGAGTATCGGGGATTGGTTGAATAATGGGGTTCTTTGATCTTTTTAAGAAGAAAAGTACATATCATCAAGAACGTCATCAGCAGAATGAGCTGGAGAACTGGAATGACATTGTCTATACCAGAAGAAATATAGACATGGACGATCCGGTTCAGAGACATGAGTATGTTTCCAACTGTTTACAGCAGATGGCTGAGGCGAGCAGGGACATGGATAACCTGCAGCTTGAGTATCGTGTTGTGACTTCTCATTTAAGGGACATGGAGGAAATAGATGCTCTGCCGCCTGAAAACAGGGCAGAGGTCAATCAGTGTGCTCAGAGAATTCTGGACAGTGAAGCTCAGCAAAAAACATTTAATAAGAGAAAGAGCAGGATGACGGATCAGGAATTTGAAAGAGCTGACCGCCTGCAGAAACAGATTAAAAAGGGAGCCGAGGCACTTAAGGAAGCCGAGGAATATCACAGAAAGGTAAAGAATGACTTAAAGCGCCTGGACGAGGAGCGACAGGCCTATGATTTCAGGAAGGCAGATATAGAAGCCACATCCGATAACATGCAAAAGCTTATGATGGTAGTGGCTGTTTCACTTGGTGTTATAACCGTGGGACTTGCGATTTTATCGCTTGCCTTAAAGCTCAATGTGATTTATGGATATATGGTTGCAATATGTATTGCGGCACTTGCCTTTCTTTATCTTAATCAGAAAATTCATGAGCTGCGAAGAGAGAAAAAGGTGGTGTTAAATACAACCGCCAGACTTATTCAGCTTGAGAATACGGTAAAGATCCGTTATATCAACAGTAAAAATCTGATAGATTACGAGTGCATGAAATATAACGTGAACAATTCCAGGGAACTATTAGCACTTCACGAGAAATATCTTCTGGAAAAGACCGAAAGAGAAAGATATGCTGCAGCTACAAAGCAGCTGGATATCAATCAGAGGGCTTTGGTGTTCACTTTGAGAAAGTATAGGATAAAGGACCCTGAAGTCTGGATACATCAGGCAATAGCCCTTGTGAACCACGGAGAAGAGGTAGAAATACGCCACGAGCTTATCGAGCAGCGTCAGCAGCTTAGAAAGCAGATGGATTATAACAGAGATGTGGTTGCAGGAAATGCTAAGAATGAAATAGAGGAGCTGGTAAAACAATATCCGGTTTACAGGCAGGAAATTCTGGATATGGTTGATCGGTTTGAACAGAGATATCCCGGAGCATGATGAAATTGTCGGCAGTGTGCATAGATATGCATTGCCGGCAATTTTTTTCTTGCCAATGAAAATCAGTTATTGTAGTATGTACTTTGTTGGTTAAATTAGTGTGTAACAACATTATATTTACCATTCTTTTATCAGAGTGAGTGTCATATTATTACCGGTAAAAGAAGGCAATTATTAAAAGAGATTCACAGGAAGAATTATGGCGGAAATATTTTATAAGGAAAACGATAAGATAGGTGAGGAGTGCGGCGTTTTCGGAATGTACGATTTCGATGGCGGCGATGTTGCACAGTCTATTTATTACGGACTATTGTCACTACAGCACAGAGGCCAGGAGAGCTGCGGTATTGCTGTCAGTGATACTAACGGACCAAAAGGAAAAGTAACGAGTCATAAGGACATGGGACTGGTTAATGAAGCGTTTAATCATGAGATTCTTTCGGGAATGCATGGTGATATAGGTGTTGGGCATGTTCGCTATTCTACAGCAGGCAGCAGCACCAGAGAAAACGCTCAGCCCCTTGTCCTTAATTACGTTAAAGGGACACTTGCAATGGCTCATAACGGTAATCTTGTAAATGCTCCTGAGCTTAGAGAAGAGCTTGCATATACCGGTGCGATCTTTCAGACTACGATAGATTCAGAGGTCATTGCATACCACATTGCAAGAGAGAGATTAAATACTCCAAGCGTTGAGCTTGCCGTGGCTAATGCGATGAATAAGATAAAGGGTGCTTATTCCCTTGTTATCATGTCTCCCAGAAAACTTATCGGAGCAAGAGATCCCAACGGATTCAGACCGCTTGTTATAGGTAAGAGAGATAACTGTTATGTTCTTGCATCAGAGACCTGCGCTCTCGATACTATAGGCGCAGAATTCATAAGAGATGTGGAGCCCGGTGAGATTGTCACTATTTCCCCTCAGAAGGGAATAGAATCCAACAGGCAGATGTGCCAGAGTGTAAAGCATGGACACTGCATCTTTGAATATATCTATTTTGCAAGACCTGACTCTGTTCTGGATGGCGTCAGCGTATACGAATCCAGAATAAAGGCCGGACGTTTCCTTGCCATTGATTCTCCGGTTGAGGCAGATGTTGTAGTGGGAGTTCCAGAATCAGGAAATGTAGCAGCACTTGGATATTCAATGGAATCAGGAATCCCTTACGGACAGGCGTTTGTGAAAAATCAGTATATAGGCAGAACATTTATTAAGCCCGGTCAGAAGAGTCGCGAGAGCAGTGTACAGGTAAAACTGAATGCTCTTAGTAACGCAGTTAAGGGCAAACGTGTTATCATGATAGATGACTCTATCGTCAGGGGAACCACTTCTGACAGGATTGTAAGAATGCTCAGGGAGGCAGGTGCTACAGAGGTTCATATGCGTGTCAGCTCCCCGCCATTCCTGTGGCCATGCTATTTTGGCACGGATGTTCCTGCAAGAGAACAGCTTATAGCTTATAATAGAAATGTTGATGAGATCTGCAAGATCATAGGAGCTGATTCTCTCGGTTACTTAAGAGAAGAGAGACTTGATGAGATTGTAGGACATAAATTTGATATTTGTAAGGGATGCTTTACAGGTGATTATCCCGTTGCTCCTCCCGAAGAAGATATTAGGGGAGAATTTGAGCAATAACTATTAAGTTATAAAATTTAGGAGGATTAAAAATGAGTACAGACAGATATTCAAGCCCGCTTTCTGAGCGTTATGCCAGCAAAGAGATGCAGTACATTTTTTCACAGGATATGAAGTTCCGCACCTGGAGAAAACTTTGGATTGCCCTGGCTGAGATAGAGAAGGAACTTGGCCTTAATATTACTCAGGAGCAGATAGATGAGCTTAAGTCACATCAGGACGACATAAACTACGATGTTGCAAAGGCACGTGAAAAGGAAGTACGTCATGATGTAATGAGCCATGTATATGCTTATGGTCAGCAGTGCCCCAAGGCTGCAGGAATCATACATCTTGGTGCAACAAGCTGCTATGTGGGAGATAATACAGATATTATTGTTATGACAGAGGCACTTAAGCTGGTTCGCAAAAAGCTTCTTAATGTTATTGCGAGCCTTGCTAAGTTTGCTGATGAATACAAGGATCTTCCTACTCTTGGATTTACTCATTTTCAGCCTGCTCAGCCTACTACAGTAGGTAAGAGAGCATCACTCTGGCTTCAGGATTTTACTATCGATCTTGAGGACCTTGATTATGTTCTTGATAATATGAAGCTTCTTGGATCAAAGGGAACCACAGGTACACAGGCTTCTTTCCTTGAGCTTTTTGATGGAGATCTTACAAAGGTTGATAAGCTTGATCCCATGCTTGCAGATAAGATGGGATTTAAGGGATGTATGGCAGTATCAGGACAGACCTATAGCCGCAAGATTGACATGAAGGTAGTTAATGTTCTTGCAGGTATTGCTTCTTCTGCAACCAAGATGGCGCAGGATATAAGACTTCTTCAGCATCTTAAGGAGGTTGAAGAGCCTCATGAAGCTAAGCAGATCGGTTCATCTGCAATGGCATACAAGAGAAATCCTATGAGAAGTGAGAGAATCTGCTCACTTTCAAGATATGTGATCGTAGATACTTTGAATCCTGCAATCACTGAGATTTCACAGTGGTTTGAGAGAACACTTGATGATTCTGCTAACAAGAGACTTTCAATTCCTGAGGGATTCCTTGCAATAGATGGTATTCTTGATCTTTGCATGAACGTAACAGATGGTCTTGTGGTTTACCCCAAGGTTATTGAAAAGAGACTTATGTCTGAGCTTCCTTTCATGGCAACAGAGAACATCATGATGGATGCAGTTAAGCTTGGCGGAAACAGGCAGGAACTCCATGAGAAGATAAGAGAGCTTTCAATGATCGCAGGTGACCATGTTAAGAAGGATGGTCTCGACAATGATTTGCTTTCAATGATCGTTAAGGATCCTGCTTTCCACATGACTGAGGAGAAGATCAAGGAGTGCATGGATCCTAAGAAATACACCGGATGCAGCGCTCATCAGGTAGAGAGATTTTTAAATGAAGTAGTAAATCCGATTCTTGAAGCTAATAAGGAAGAACTCGGTCTTACTGCTGAAATCAATGTCTAAGGATGTTCAACAATCTAATTTAGGGTAGAAACTGCATGTGCCTTCCCTGTAGCAGGGGAAGGCATCTGTATATATGGAAAATATATAGATTCCTTTATTCTCAGAAAACTGGAATCGTATTGGAATTTTTTTATCTGAACGGAATGATTCAGATATGAACTAATAGGTATAGAGGTGAAGGTAATGGCAAAAACATGGGATATAGAGAAATTTAAAAAGACAGCAAGAGCAGCTGCCGCGGAGGGTATTGTACTCTTAAAAAATGATAATGAGGCGCTTCCTCTTAAAAAGAATACAAAGCTTGCAGTATTTGGCAGAAGCCAGATGAATTATTACAAGAGCGGCACAGGATCAGGCGGCATGGTTAACGTAGACTATGTTGTCGGTATTTATGAAGCTCTTGAGCAATCCGGGAAATTTAAGCTTAATACAGAAGTAAGAAAAGCTTATGAGGATTTTGTAAAGGACAATCCCTTTGATACAGGAATCGGCTGGGCAGCAGAACCCTGGTTCCAAAAGGAGATGCCTCTTAGCGATGATTTTGTAAAAAAAGCAGCTGAAGAATCTGAAGCAGCAGTTTTTATAATCGGTAGAACAGCCGGAGAAGACCAGGATAATAAGAATGAGCCGGGAAGCTATCTTCTGACTGATGAAGAGGTTCTGGCATTAAAGAAGATAAGCAAGGCTTTTTCCAAGACCATAGTACTTCTTAATGTTGGAAATATCATTGATATGAAGTGGGTTAAAGATGTAGACCCTGAAGCTGTTTTATATGTATGGCAGGGCGGACAGGAAGGTGGAAACGCTGTTCTTGATGTGCTTTCCGGTGATGTTAATCCTTCAGGAAAACTTCCGGATACAATCGCTAAAAACATAGAAGATTATCCTTCAACAGCGAATTTTGGCTCAGATAAGAGAAACTTCCAGGAAGAGGATATCTATGTTGGATATCGTTATTTTGAAACCTTTGATAAGGATTCAGTGCTTTATCCTTTTGGATACGGTCTTTCTTATACTTCCTTTGATCTTGGCATCGGTGAGTTTTCTTACGATGATGAGGAGGGTGTAGGTCTTGAGGTACTGGTTACCAATACAGGAGATAAATCCGGTAAAGAAGTAGTACAGATTTATCTTGAGGCGCCTCAGGGAGTACTGGGAAAGCCGAAGAGAATTCTTTGTGGTTTTGTTAAAACAGATCTGCTTAAGCCAGGCCAGATGCAGTGCCTTGAATTCAATATTCCCAAATACTGGTTGTCCTCATATGATGACAGCGGTGCTACCAAGCATAAGTCCTGCTATGTTATGGAAAAGGGAACTTACGGAATTTATGCCGGAAGCGATGTTAGAAGTGCTGAACTTGCAGGAGAGTTTGAACTTAAAAAGCTTGAAGTTATCTATAAGTGTGAAGAGGCATATGCTCCTGTTAAGGAATTTGACCGTATCAAACCTGAGGAGGCTATAGGTCTTTGTGCCAAGGTGCTTGAAAAGGCTCCTGTAAGAACTCTTGATCCCAACAAGAAGCGTAATGACAGACTTCCCAAGGCGCTTCCTTATACCGGTGATAAGGGTTATAAACTAAAAGATGTAGAGGATAAAAAGGTATCCCTTGAAGGCTTTGTTGCACAGCTTTCTGATGAGGATCTGTGTGCTATGATGCGTGGCGAGGGTATGTGCTCTCCCAAGGTTACTGCAGGTATCGCAGGTGCTTTCGGTGGCGTGACAGAGAGGCTTAAGAGCTTTGGCATACCGGTTGCAGGTTGCTCCGACGGACCAAGTGGTATTCGTATGGATTGCGGAACTCATGCATTCTCTCTTCCTAATGGAACCTGCCTTGCAAGTTCATTCAATGAAGAAATAAATGAGGAGCTTTTTACCTTTGAAGCTCTTGATCTTAGAAGAAACAGAATTGATGCTCTGCTTGGCCCCGGAATGAATATTCACAGAAACCCTCTTAACGGAAGAAACTTTGAGTATTTCTCAGAGGATCCGCTTCTTACTGGTAAGCTGGTATCTGCTCAGCTTCGTGGTATGCATAAATATGATGTGACCGGAGTTATTAAGCATTTTGCAGGAAATACTCAGGAGTATCGCAGACACAATGTAGATAACGTTGTTTCAGAGAGAGCACTCCGTGAGATATATCTTAAAGGCTTTGAAATTGCTGTTCGTGAAGGCGGGGCTCGCGCAATCATGAGTACTTATGGTCCTGTAAATGGAATCTGGACAGCCAGCAGTTATGACCTTTTGACTACAATTCTTAGAGGCGAGTGGGGCTTTGAAGGAATAGTAATGACCGACTGGTGGGCTATGGGTAATGACGAAGCTGGAGCTCCCGGAAGCTACCAGAATGTATCAGCTCAGGTTAGGGCTCAGAATGACCTCAACATGGTCAATGGAAATGCAGAAGAAAATTCAAATGGTGATGATCTTTCTGCAGCATTAAAGCTCGGAAAGCTTAAGAGAGCAGAGCTTGTAAGAAGTGCAATGAACATTTGCAGATTCTTATTGCAGACTCCTGTATACAGACATATGCTGGGTGAGGAATCTGCACTTGATAAAGAGCTGGCAGCAACTATTTCAGATGAAGATGCTAAGCTCCAGGATATGATAGATGTTACCTTTGCAGGTGACGAGCTTATTCTTGATCCTGCAAGCATAAAGGTAGAAAAGGGAGAAACCACAGCATTCCTTATTTCTTCAAAGCAAAAATGCATAGCTCAGCTTGAGCTTGAAATGAGAGCAGATGCAAATCAGCCAGATGTTGCTCAGCTTCCTATGTCAGTTTTCCAGGATAAGATGCTTGTAAAAACTGTGACTTTGACAGGAATGGAAAAGGAATATAAGACCATTACAATAGATCTTAATCCTTTGTTTATGAGTAACTCTTACCTTAAATTTTATTTTGCTCAGGGTGGACTTGAAATAAAATCAGCCAAGCTGAAGATGGTGAAGAGCCTTGAAGAGGAGTTTAAGAGAGGTATCTCAGAGTTATAAAAATCGCCCCATTATGGAGTACACTTTCGAAAGATAAAGGCATAGATTCCTGTTTTTCCTCAGAAAAACGGGAATCGTATTGGACCAGATCCTCGCAAAGCGAGGGGCGTGTCCTGCAAAGCAGGATTCTTGCGGGCGATTTCCGCTTTTGCCCGCAAGAAGTCATAGATTCCTGTTTTTCCTTAGAAAAACGGGAATCGTATTGGACTAGGTCCTCGCAAAGCGAGGGGCGTATCCTGCAAAGCAGGATTCTTGCGGGCGATTTCCGCTTTTGCCCGCAAGAAGTCATAGATTTTTGTTTGCTTTTTTTAGTAGATAAATATTTGTAAAAACAGAATTATGCGCCGGATGGCAGTTTGTGTGGTGATAATGTTTTTTACCACATAAATTGCTGTCCGGCGCATTTTTTATAAAATTATTATGTGTAAAAATGCCTTGTTTTAAGGAACTATAAAGGAAATCTTAAATGTTGCTTAAGTCGATTCCGATGAAGTTTACATATGGATAAAAGCGTGTTAATAATAAGGCATAATAGTAATACAAAAAATAATAAGTATTTGATTTTTTACAGAACACATTGCAAGATTCATTTGAGTCTGGTGTGATTTTCAAATACTGAAAGGGGTGGTTCTAATGAACAACAGAATTAATTTCAAAAAGGTACTTTCAACAACAATTGCAGTTATGATGGCTGCCATGATTTGTTTTATGGCAATTCCGTCTTATCATACGCAGGCAGCAACTAAGAAGGTTAAGGTTACTCTTTCCCAGGAAGGTGAAGAAGAGGACGTTGAGATGAATGCGGGACAGAAGCTTCAAATCAAGGTTAAGAAAGATGGAAAGACGCTTTCCAAGAAGTCTGTAACCTATAAGTCATCCAAGAAATCTGTTGCCTCCGTTTCCAAGAGTGGCGTAATCACAGCTAAGAAGGGCGGAGATTGCGAGATTAGTATTAAGGATAAGAATTCTGACTTTACTGCAACTATTTATGTTGAAGTAAAGAAGAAGGGGCAGGGCTCAGGAAAGAAAACTACAAAACTATGGCTCAGTCAGGCTTCTGTAAATCTTAAAGTTGGACAGACCTTTAACTGCAAGGTTTTCTCAGATCCTGACGGAAGTGCAACTGTAGAAAATGTTAAATGGAGCAGTGATGATGATAGTATCGCAACAGTTAGTGGTGGTGTGATCAAGGCTCAGAATCCCGGACAGGTAGGAATACACGCTAATAAAGATGGCAAAGATGCTTGTATTATGGTATATGTGTCTCAGTAATACATTAATGCGATAGACAATATCCGGCAACACGAAGAGGTTTCATTTGGGATGCAGGTTGCTTTTTATCGTTTGTGTTCATGATATCTTGGATTTTGAAGGGAAATAGCGGCTGCACTGGTCAGGGTGGTCCTGGCCTGTAAAAATAATAAATACCGCAATTAAGGGGGTGTTTCTTATGGGAATGAGAGTAAAGAGGGTACTATCAACTGTGCTGGCTTTTATGATGGTCGCAATGCTATGCATGCTGGCTGTTCCTGCATATCAGGTAAGGGCTGCTACCAAGAGTGTATCAGTTAAGCTTGAGCAGGGCGGCGGAGAAAAAGACATTGAAATGTCCAGAGGAAAGAAAATCCAGCTGAAGGTTAAAAAGAACGGACAGACTTTAGGTAGGAAGACTGTAACATATAAAGTAAGTGGCAAATCCATTATTTCCTGCTCAAAGAGTGGACTTATCGTCGCAAAGAAGAGCGGAGATGCAGAAATAGAGATCAAGGATAAGAATAGTGATTTTACAGCAACTGTTTATGTTGAGGTAACAGGTGGCGGAAGTGGCAAAGGCGCCCATGTTGATAAAATCTGGTTAGATAAGCCTGAAATTACACTTGATCTTGGTCAGGGCTACACTGCAAGGGTTTATACCAGCGGAGATAACGGCGCAGGAAGCTTTAGATGGACAAGTGAGAACAGTGACATCGCTACAGTTGATGATCATGGCAATATCAGAGCTGTAGGACATGGCACAACAATTATTCACTGCCAGAAGGCTGGAAAAGACGCAGCTATGAAGGTCAATGTAAATTAAATATTGAAATATCTGAATAAGATTTTATTAAAGCTTATCAGAGTTGTTTGCTAGGCAGCATAGCAAATAGAAAACTGGACAGGTCGCATCTCATATGAAAACTTATGAGATGCGACTTTTTGATTCATTGAGTAGAGCACTTAGTGAGGTATTGTAGAGCTTAATGCGAGCCATGCAAGCCAACTTAGCGAGGCATTATCGAGCTTAGTGGAGATTTCTTGAGCAGAGCCTTTAATGAGCGGATGAAATAATTAGCAGTTGTTTAAAAGATGTGATAATATATTTTTGCTGATTAAATTGCACGCTCCATTGAAGGGAAAATAGAAACATTGAAGTGCGCTTGCTTTATCAGCTGAGTTACTTTTTATGAGGGAAGGCAAGAAAATTTACGGAGGAATAAAAACAGTATGGCAATTTCAAGTTATGTTGATGCAGTAATTGATAAAAGGGATTGGTATATTACTAATCTTTCTAATGTGGCTGCTTGTCTATGGGATCAACTACCGGATGTAAGCTGGGTTGGATTTTATTTCATGGCAAATAAAGGTGAGACAGAAGACAGCAAATTATTCTCCCAGGGAGATGATAAAGAACTGATTTTGGGACCCTTCCAGGGAAAGGTTGCATGTACACATATAGGTCTTGGAAAGGGAGTATGCGGTGTTTCTGCAGCAGAAGATAAGACATTGATTGTACCTGATGTGTCAAAGTTTGAAGGATATATAGTTTGTGATAGTGAAGCAAAATCAGAAATAGTAATCCCTCTTCGCGATAAGAATGGTAAAGTGATTGGAGTCCTTGATATAGATAGTAATACACAGGGAAGATTTACTGATGCAAATGAAGAGAGCGCTGATCTTGAAAAGTGTGCAGAGCTTATCTCAGCTATACTTCCTGGCTACGAATTGTAATTAAAGAAATAACAAAAGAACCTGACAGCGGCGAAACTGTCAGGTTCTTTTTTACTTTAAGTGTTGCCAAAGCAACTGCGCACGGCGCGAGAATTTCGCTTGCGAAATTCTTATACATGGAAATGGGTTAGTAAGCTAAGATTATCAACCCTTTACAGCACCTTCGATCATACCTTCCATAATCTGCTTCTGAGCGATAAGGAAGAGAATAACCATAGGCAGGATTGCGAGAAGTGCAGCTGCCAGGATCAGGTTCCACTGTTTTACATAAGAACCTACAAAAGCCTGAACTGCAACAGGAAGTGTCTTAACAGGTCCGTTCTGACCAAGCATCATTGAAGGCAGAAGGTAATCGTTCCAGATCCACATACCGTTAAGAATTGTTACTGTAGTAATAACGGGAGATAGGAGAGGGAAGATTACTTTGAAGAATACCTGCTCAGGTGAGCATCCATCGATTGATGCTGCTTCTTCAAGATCAAAAGGAATTCCCTTTATAAATCCTACAAGAATAAATACTGTCATTGCACCACCGAATCCAAGGTAAGCAAATACTATACCGGGTACGGATTTCAGCATCGGAATGCCAACAAACTTACCTACATCTCTGAAAGTGGAGATAAGAGGAAGCATTACTACCTGGAAAGGAATGATCATTGATGCGATGAATGTAAAGTAAATTACATTTGACCATGCTGTTTTATTACGGCAGATAACCCATGCTGCCATTGATCCAAGTACTGCCAAAAGTACAAGTGACAGAATTGTTATAATAGCTGAATATCCAAAGGTCTGCCAGAAAGTAAAGCTCTTGTTGTTTATAACATCATTCATATTTTGTGCAAACTGTCCGAATGAAACACCGTTAAATCCGATAGGATTTGAGGTAATGTCTGCAGACTGTTTAAAAGAGTTTACACAAACAAGAAAGAAGGGAAACAGAACATATGCAGCGATAATAATTGCTATGATAAGTCTGATTACAACGCTTGAAGTTTTTTCTTTTGTATGCATTATAATTCAACCTCCTTCTTATTAGATATGCGAACCTGAAGAATAGATACACATGCGAGAATGATAAAGAACAGAACGGCCTTAGCTTCACCGAATGCATATTCATTCTTGATAACTGCTGTGTTGTAAATATTAAGTGCAAGCATCTCAGTACCATTTGTAAGATAGTTATCAAATATATCAACTGAGCCTGTACCATTTGTAAGTGCAAGGTTTACATCGAACTGCTTGAATGCACTTGTAAGTGTAAGGAATGTACAAATTGTAATTGTAGGAGCGATCATAGGAATCTTGATTTCAAAAAGAGTCTGAAGAGGATTTGCTCCATCGATGGCAGATGCCTCAAGTACATCACCGGGAATTGTGTTAAGACCTGTGATATAGATAAGCATTATATAACCTGCATACTGCCAGATATATACGATAATAATAGCCATAAATGCTGTTTTTGTATCCGCAAGCATAGAGTACTGGGTCTTTAATAATTCTGTAACAACGTTACTGAAAATGAAGTTCCAGATATAGCCTAGTACGATACCTCCGATAAGGTTCGGAAGGAAATAAGCGGCTCTGAAGAAGCCAAGTCCTTTTATTCTGGATGTGCAAAGAAGAGCAAGTAAAAATGCTACCAGATTTACAAGGATCATATTAAATACTACGAAAAGAAATGTGATGAATATTGACCACAGGAAGCTTGCCTGTGTAAACATTCTGGTGTAGTTTGAAACACCGATTACATTTTTTACTCTGATTCCATCCCAGTCTGTAAAGGAATAACCAATACCAAGAACAAGAGGAATGATAACTGTTACCGCAAAAGCAAAAAGAAGCGGGAACAGGAAAATAATATTAATGATCGTACGATGATGTTTGATAGTAGGATAGAAGTATAAACCTGCAATGATTCCAACAGCCCCAAGCACTAAAGTAGCTCCGCGATACGATACATCCGATCCCTTAATATCCATCGCCAGAGACCATATTACAAGTGCAACACCGGCAATCATGAGTAGGATTGACATTACTTGCTTACTAGCAGATGGTGTTTTCATAAACTTAATCTCCTTTAATTATTGAAGGAGGCTCTTTGCTTTTGCCCCAAATTGTAAAGATACTAACAAAATTTGTATTTTTGAATAATAGGGGGCAGAGCATTTAGCCCTGCCCCGGTTGTCTATTTTCTATTAGTTATTGTAATAGCCTGTAATAACCTTAGAAATCTTGTCTGTGAACTCAGCAGCGTCTGCAATTGTTCCCTTAGCATAATCTGCGAATACCTGACATGTCTCGTTCTGGAGACCGTCCTTCTTAAGCATTGTGTGCCATCCGCTGTAGTTGCCTGCATCGATATAGCTCTTCATGCTCTTGTAGAAAGGATTGGTTGCTTCATACTTGCAATCATCGAAAGGAGATACAAGACCAGCCTTGTTTACAAGGATATCCTGAGCTGAATCACCTGCGCACCAGTTGAAGAATGTCTTAGCTGCGTCAACGTTACCGTCCTTGTAAGCTACCCAGTATGACGGAGGACCAGCGATGATTGTGTTGATGCCATCCTCAAATGCATAAGGAGCAAAACCAACTTCGAAGCTTACATCTTCAGGAGATGTTACACACCAGTTACCCTGTGTGATGAATGCATATTTGCCTTCCTTGAAGCCTGCAACCTGATTATCATATGTACCGTCTACAAGAAGGTTAGGATCTGAATACTGATTCATCATGCCGATGAACTCAGCAAACTTTGTCATTCTGTCTGTATCGATCTTACCACCGTCATTAAGCATGTCGATGTAAGTTGTGTCGTCAGCCTTAAGACCTGCATCAAGATACTGACCAAATACATGTGTACCTGAAGACCATCCAAGGTTTGCAGGCTCTGCACACCAGCCAAATACTGCTGTGATGCCAAGCTCATCCTTCTTGGAATCAAGTGTTTCACAAGCGCTCTTCCAAGCATCAGGGCTTGTAAGAGAAGCGGGATCAACACCTGCAGCGCTAAGAACGTCTGCGTTGTAGCCAAGAGCTGTAGCTTCTACTGTGTAAGGGAAGCCGATTGTGCCCATGTTCTCATCAACAAGTTCGAAACCTGTCTTATCTGTCCATTCTTCACCAGCAAGGTCAGCAAGCATGCCGTCCCATGTAGCAGCCTGGTTAGCTTCGATAACGAAGATGTCAGGCATGTTGTCAGCCTGGTACATTTTCTTGAGCTCATCACTGGCATTTGTGTCACCGCCGATTGTCTCGATAGAAACTTCATTACCGGTCTCAGTCTTGTAAAGCTCAGCGAGCTCTAAAAGCTGATCGTTGATCTCAGGCTTACCATTAAGAAGACGAATAGCACCGGCTGATGCTGTAGAATCAGATGATTCCTCTGTAGCTGTCTCCTCAGTAGCTGCTTCCTCTGTGGATTCCTCAGTAGCTGTTTCCTCTGTGGATTCCTCAGTAGTTGTTTCTTCTGCAGCAGTCTCGTCAGTAGATGCTGTAGTGTCAGATGCTGTGTCAGCGCTTGAGCCTCCACAAGCTGTCATGCTAAGAACCATTGTTCCAGCAAGAAGAATAGATAATACTTTCTTTTTCATGTTACCCTCCTTATTGTGCACTTTGCTAACCAAGTAAATTGGTTAGCGGTTACTTTTGCGCATAAGTTTTATGCTGAAATAAAAATACCACGCAAACTGGAAAATTACAAGTAAAAAAAGCAAACTTTTTCCGTATTTTATCACACCTTATGCGCGAAAGCTGATTATAACTGGCTTTGGGCAATTTTTAATAATTCTAAAAGTTTTATAAAAAAAGCAATGTGCATTAATATACACATTGCTCAAACGATTCAGAAATATACGATTTAATATTGTGTAGGTTGTATAGGTCTACAATTTCTTACAAACACAAAAAACGCTTCGGATGAACCTTATTATGTGAGGTAAATCTGCCGGATACACTAATTTGTACCAATGGATATGTAACAACTGAATATATTGTGTATCAGCTGATGGTTTTAACAGTATCGCGAATTATAAGCTCAGTTGGAAGCTGAATTTGCTTGGGAGTTTTTTCACCATTTATTCTCTTTAGGAGAACATCTGTAGCCATGATGCCTTTTTGCTTAACATTCTGATGAACAGTGGTAAGGGCAGGGCGGTGCAGCTGACCAAGAAGAGTGTCATCGAAACCGGCGATTGAGATATCATCCGGGACATGGATTCCTCTGTCCTCAAGTGCACACATAACCTGAACAGCATACAGATCTGAAACACACATTATCGCATCAAACTCCATTGCGCGTTTGCAAATATACTCCAGAGATTCATTTATTTCATCACTTCTGGGCTGAATCTTCAGGAACCAATCCTCCTCAAAATGAATGCCATTACCTTCAAGTGCATATTTATAACCGGAGAATCGCTCATAATCGACACCATTCATATTATCAGACAGGAAGGCTATTTTTTTATGACCTTGCTTAATCATATAGTTGACCATATCAAAGCAGCCCTGTCTGTCATTAAGTCCCACATTTATAAAATGCTTCAATCCTTCAATACTATAAGTATCGATGCAGACGATGGGCTTTTTATATTTCTCACTGACACGAATTCCGTCATCATCAATCATTCCGAATAGAAGAAGTCCATCTACGTTCCAGGTAGAAACGTGCCTCATGATCTCGTCGGTATCACGGGAAATATAAAGCATCATGAAATAGCCTGCATTCCTGATTGATTCCTCAATACCACCAATAAGCTCAGATACAAAAGGATCCATGAGCAGATTTTCATATTTATCAGCTCTTGCCTTAAGGGCAACTCCGATTATCTTGGATTCGTTCTGTGCAAGATTTCTTGCATTGATGTTGGGGACGTAATCAACTTTTTTCAGATAGTCCTCTACAATTTTTATCGTGGCAGGGGAGACCTCTCTGGTTTTCCCGTGAATCACGTTGGAAACTGTGGTGGTACTCATATTTAATTGCTTTGCAATCTCTTTAATTGTTATCATAAAAAACCATCACCAAAAAAATTTAACTTTACAAAAGTTTAAAAATGATTATAGTGTAAAAATATCACAGCAAAAATGCGCTGTCAAAATTCGAAAATGCACATAATATAAGAAACTTTTGCGTTAAAGTTGCAACAAATCAAATTTTTCTTTGAAAGGAATCCAGAATGAACACAGTTTACGGCAAAATAAACCCTATGAATGCGATTACACAGGAGATGGTAACATCACTAAGTGATAAAGTAATAGAAATCCCTGCTGATATTCCCCACGGCGATATGCCCGGAGATAAGATAGAGATTGGAGAGAGTCATATTGCCAAGGCTAAGACAATTTTCCCGTTGCTGCTTAAGGAGCTTTCCAAGGTTACAGCTGCTAACCCTTTTGGAAGAGCGGTTATTACAGTTTGCGGAGGATCAGGAGTAGGTAAATCTGAAATAGCATCACTGCTTTCATATATGCTTGAACAGTCTGGCATCGGAAGCTACACAATGTCAGGAGATAACTATCCTCACAGAATTCCTATGTACAATGACGCAGAGCGACTTCACACTTTCAGACAGTGTGGTATAAGAGGCATGGTCGATGGCGGTGCCATGAATGAAGAGAACTACAAAATAGTTAAAGCTTTTCAGGAACAGAATGACGATGCAAATGCAGAGCATGTTAAGGAATATCCCTGGTTTGCTTCATATCTTGATGCAGGTAAGAAGGGACTTGATGCTTATCTTGGAACCCCTAATGAAACAGATTTTGCTGAAGTTGACACAATTCTTGCAGCATTTAAGAATGGTGCAGACAAGCTTTGGCTTAAGAGAATGGGAAGAGATGAGACAACTCTCTGGTACGATGAAGTTGATATGTCTAAGAAGCAGGTTCTTATTATTGAGTGGACACACGGAAATACAGACTGTATGAATGAAGTTGATATTCCGATATTACTTAACTCCACTCCCCAGGAGACATTAGAGCATAGAAGAAGCCGTGCCCGCGATGGTAAGGTTGACAGTCCTTTCACAATGATGGTTCTTGAGCTTGAGCAGAACAAGCTGGTCGCACAGGCACATAAGGCTAAGATCATCGTAAGCAAGCAGGGCGAGATCATAAGCTATGATGAATTCAAAAAGCTTATGAATATTTAAAGTCAGATTCCTGAATGTAAGAAATTTTGGCGATTTCTGAAAGTAATTAAAGGGAATCATTGGATTATTCAAGCACTGTATCTTGAAAAAATATAACGATACTACGCCTTAATTAAAACGGTAAAAAGTGAAGTATGAAAGGAATATAAATGAGTAAATTTGTAGATAACGGTCCTATGCTTAATGCATATCCGGACAGCTGTGGCGGTACACTTGGTGACATAGTAACCATGCTTGAGAAGGAGGAATTTAAGGACACATTCAGTTCTTTTTACATTCTTCCCAGCATTTATAACACAGATCTTGACAGAGGATTTTCTGTTATTGACTATGGCATCAATAAAGAACTTGGTTCAAAGAGTGATCTTGACAGACTTCGTGCACTTGGAATTGATCTTAAACTCGATTTTATTTTGAACCATGCTTCAGTTCTTTCACCTCAGTTTCAGGACTTACTTAAAAATGGTGAAAAATCTAAGTATGCTGACTTTTTCATAAACTGGAATAAATTCTGGGATGGCTGCGGAGAGATGACTCCTGAAGGTTACATTCAGCCTGATGAGAAATATATCAAGGATATGTTTTTCAGAAAGCCGGGACTTCCTATCCTTATGGTTCGCATGCCCGATGGAAAAGAGATTCCT
Organism: Butyrivibrio sp. LC3010; assembly: GCF_000424385.1. GTDB lineage: Bacteria > Bacillota > Clostridia > Lachnospirales > Lachnospiraceae > Butyrivibrio. The sequence continues at coordinate 53,368 of NZ_AUJU01000004.1, forward strand.
TACTGGAACACTTTTTATCAGGAAGTTCAGTACAGAAGACCCGACGCTCAGGATATTATTGAAGCGGTAGAGGAGTACAAGGAAAAGAACGGCTCTGCTAATCCTGAAGAGGATAGACAGGGCGGCGGAAGATTACAGTATATGACTGCAGAGAGAATCGCAAAGATTGTCTGCGAAGGTCTTGATGAGGGCAAAAAGCCTGAGGAAATAGATTTTGGCAAATACGAAGAGTACCGTGATGCAGTTCTTGAGTATCTTGCAAATGGAAGAAAATATCTTGGTCAGATGGATCTGAACATAAAGTCTGATCTTGTTTGGGAACATTATGAGAATACTTTAAGGACCCTCTCTGAGTATGGTGCCGCAATAGTAAGACTTGATGCATTTGCTTATGCACCTAAGGAACCCGGCAAAAAGAATTTCCTTAACGAGCCTGATACATGGGATGTTCTTGAGAGAGTTAAGGGCATCGCTGATAAGAATAATCTCAGACTTCTTCCGGAAATACATGACAGCTACGGTGCAGGAATTTACGAGAAGGTTGCCGGCAAGGGCTACATGACCTATGACTTCTTCCTTCCCGGACTTCTTATTTATGCTATGGAGAAGAAGAACGGCGAAGTTCTTGCCAGATGGGCTAAAGAACTTATGGATAAAAACATCCGCGTCGTTAATATGCTCGGATGCCATGATGGTATACCGGTTCTTGATCTTAAGGGCTTTATTCCTGATGATGAGATTGAAAAGCTCATTGATGTGGTTGTTGGAAGAGGTGGCCTTGTAAAGAATCTTCACGGCCAGAAGAACATGTACTATCAGGTTAATTCTACATATTACAGTGCTCTTGGTGCAGAAGATAAGAAGATGCTTTTTGCAAGAGCAGTGCAGATGTTTATGCCCGGAAAGCCGCAGGTTTGGTATCTTGACCTTTTTGCAGGTGAAAATGATCACGAGGCTGTAAAGAGAGCAGGTGCAGGCGGACATAAGGAAATCAACCGTACCAATCTGACCAATGAACAGCTTAGAGAGCTGATGAATAAGCCGGTTGTTCAGAAGCAGCTTGAACTCTTGAGACTTAGAAACACAAATCCTGCATTTGGCTTCGAATCAAAGCTTACACTTGAGCAGGATGGCTCTGTTCTTAAATTCATATGGGAAAAAGATGGACACAGAGTAGCACTTAAGGCTGACTTTGCAACATATGATTACGAAATAGAGCAGTAAGTATACAGATTCCAAAAAGCAAAAGAGCGAGAAATGTACTATTATAGTCAATGGTACTGATTAAGAAGATAACAATATTTGAATTTAAGCTATTTTTCTTTAATATTGTGTTTTACTTATGAACCATTCTGTAGTATATTATCACTTGGTTAATTAGTAAATTCTTGTTATGGATATGAACATTCATTATGCTCATATCCATAATCATGTGAAGCAGAATGGAGAGATATCATGGTAAAAGCAGTAGTTGGAGCAAACTGGGGTGATGAGGGAAAAGGTAAGATCACAGATATGATGGCCGACCAGGCTGATGTGGTTGTACGTTTTCAGGGAGGCGCAAATGCAGGACATACCATAGTTAATCAATATGGCAAATTTGCACTTCACACACTTCCTTCAGGAGTATTTCATCAGAATATAACAAATATTATTGGAAACGGTGTTGCACTTAACATTCCTGTTCTTATCGGAGAACTTAAGAGCGTAACAGATAAGAATGTTCCGATGCCTAACCTTCTTATATCAGATCGATGCCAGATAGTTATGCCTTATCACATCCTTTTTGATCAGTATGAAGAGGAGAGACTTGGTGGAAAGTCATTTGGTTCAACCAAATCAGGCATCGCACCATTCTATTCAGATAAATATGCAAAGATCGGTTTCCAGGTTAATGAGCTTTTTGACGAGGAGCTTCTTAAAGAAAAGGTCGAGAGAGTTCTTGTAACAAAGAACATCCTTTTAAAAGAGCTTTATCATAAGCCTGAGATCAGCCCTGCAGAGCTTCTTGATACTCTTCATGAGTGGAGAGATATGGTTAAGCCTTATGTTGCTGATACAGCACTTTTCCTTGAGAAGGCAATCAAAGAGAACAAGACAGTTCTTCTTGAGGGTCAGCTTGGAACAATGAAAGATCCTGACCACGGAATTTATCCTATGGTTACATCATCTTCAACACTTGCAGCATACGGTGCAATAGGTGCAGGAATCGCTCCTTATGAGATCAAGCAGATTGTTGTAGTAAATAAAGCTTATTCATCAGCAGTTGGTGCAGGTGCATTCACTTCTGAAATCTTTGGTGATGAAGCAGATGAACTCAGAAGACGCGGTGGAGATGGCGGTGAGTACGGTGCTACTACTGGTCGTCCTCGTCGTATGGGATGGTATGACTGCGTAGCAAGTAAGTATGGCTGCAGACTTCAGGGTGCAACAGATGTTGCGTTCACTGTACTTGATGTACTTGGATATCTTGATGAGATTCCGGTATGCGTAGGCTATGAGATTGACGGCGAAGTTACTAAGGACTTCCCTGTAACACATCTTCTTGAGAAGGCTAAGCCTGTATATGAGACACTTCCCGGATGGAAGACTGACATCCGCGGAATTAAGAAGTATGAGGATCTTCCTGAGAACTGCCGCAAGTATATCGAGTTTATCGAGAAGGAAATCGGCTATCCGATCACAATGGTATCTAATGGTCCCGCAAGAGAGGATATCATCTATCGTGAGAGCCCTTTGAGCAAATAAGTAATTATTCTGAATAAGTTTTTGTGTCTGAATTATATGTTTTAGGCATTTAAAGATTTCACCGGGCTGCCACGCTTGTGACAGCCCTTTATTATGGAGATAAAGCGATGGAAAATAATAAGACACCTATGTTTAAGCGTGTACTTGCGATTCTTGGGATAGTATTACTTCTTGGAGTTTATGTAGTGTTCTTCATTCAGGCTGTTTTTGGAAAAACAGGTCCGGGAAGCGCTTTTGCTGCCTGTGCTGCCGCAACTGTTGCAATTCCGATACTTGTCTGGCTTATTCTCTGGGTTTACACAGCACTTACAGGAAAGAGAACAGTAGCTTCAGCAGACCCATATGGAAGATTTGAATCCGATTCAGTTAGTGATTCTGGCGATAAATCAGAAGGAAAGAAGATTTCTACTGTAGTTTTTGATATCGGAAATGTACTGGTGGATTTCTGCTGGGAGGATTTCTTAAGGAATAAGGGCTTCCCGGAAGAAATGGTTCAGAGGATAGGAGATGCCAGTGTTCGCACTGATGAATGGAATGAATTCGACAGAGGTGTACTAGATACCAAAGGTATTGTTGATGGTTTTGTAAAAAACGATCCTTCCATAGAAAAGGAGATAAGAGATGCTTTTTCAGATTTTAGCGGACTTTTGAGAAAAAGAGAGCGCACGCTTCCCTGGATAAAGTCACTAAAAGAGAATGGATATAAGGTACTTGTACTTTCAAATTTCTCAAAGCAAGCCCTTGAAGCCAATCCCTTTATGAATGAGTTTCTTGATGAAGTGGATGGCGGAATCCTTAGCTACAGAGATAAAGTGATCAAGCCTGACCCGGCAATATTTAATCTGCTGACTGAACGCAATCATGTTAATCCTGAGGAATGTGTATTCATTGATGATACTGAGAAGAATATAGCAGCTGCAAAAGCACTTGGGTTTAATGGTATTGTATTTAAAAACTATGAACAGGTTGACTCTGAACTCAACAGACTTGGAGTTTGCTGGAACTGATATATGTCAGAATTAATTAGAAAAACAGTGGTAATAAAGAATTACGATAATTATGTGAAAAATATATTGACATCAATTATCAATAGTGTTATTTTATTACAGTATGAAAACAAAGCAGAGGATTCCACTCTCACCCTGCGGCACAGCTGGCAGAGGTTAATACATTTTAAATAAGACATATATAGTTTGTCGTATTTTTTGAGTGTTAAGTGGATTCTTTTGCGAGAATCCATTTTTTTATTGTTTCGTTTATTGAATTGGAGGTACAAAACAATTAGCAACAACGATTTATTCATCAATGAACAGATCAGAGACAAAGAGGTTCGAGTAATTGGGGCCGACAATGAACAACTTGGAGTAATGTCAATCCAGGAAGCAAGAAGACTTGCAGATGAGGCAGGAGTTGATCTGGTTAAGATTGCTCCCAATGCAAAACCACCGGTATGTCGTATCGTTGACTATGGTAAGTTCAAATATGAACAGCTTCGCAAAGAGAAGGAAGCTCGTAAAAAGCAGAAGACAGTTGAAATTAAGGAAATCCGTTTGTCTCCCAATATTGATACAAACGATCTCAATACTAAGGTTAATTCTGCTAAGAAGTTCCTTGAAAAAGGAAACAGAGTAAAGGTAACACTTAGATTCAGAGGACGTGAGATGGCTCATATGGGTGCCAGCGTTCATATTCTTACAGATTTCGCTGAGGCACTTGGCGATGTGGCTGTAATTGATAAGCAGCCTAAGGTTGAGGGACGTAGTATGACCATGTTCCTTACAGAAAAGAAGTAATTTGTTTGTATCTCTTCAATAACCCAATAGGAGAGTTACATATATAGTAATTATTCAGCACCATGTTTATTGGATGATTACACTGCTAGAATAGCAGAGCATTTAGTATTTACAGCATAGGAGGATATTAGTTATGCAGCACAAGATGAAAACAAACAGATCTGCTGCCAAGCGTTTCAAGGTAACAGGCACAGGTAAGCTGATCCGTAACAAGGCGTATAAGCGTCACATTCTTACAAAGAAGTCTACAAAGAGAAAGAGAAATCTTAGACAGCAGGCAGTAGTTGATGCTACTAATGTTAAGACAATGAAGAAGATTCTGCCTTACGTTTAATCTTAAGAGCAGTACCAGTTATTCGAAAATATTTAGGAGGAAACCGAAATGGCAAGAATTAAAGGTGGCATGAACGCCAAGAAAAAGCATAAAAGAGTTTTAAAGCTCGCTAAGGGCTATAGAGGCGCTAGATCAAAACAGTACAGAGTTGCTAAGCAGTCAGTTATGAGAGCACTTACATCAGCTTTCGCTGGACGTAAGCAGAAGAAGAGAGATATGAGATCTCTTTGGATCACACGTATCAATGCAGCAGCTCGTCTTAATGGTATGTCTTATTCAAACCTTATGCACGGTCTTAAGCTTGCAGAGGTTGAGATCAACCGCAAGATGCTTGCTGAGATGGCTGTAAATGATCCTGAAGGATTCAAGACACTTACAGAGATCGCTAAGCAGAAGATCGCTTAATAGATATAGAGAATTAGGAGCAGTTATACAGGATTAACCTGTATAGCTGTTTTTTTTGATTTTCTCTTAGCGCGTTCAAAAAAGACAAGCTATTCATGAAAAATAAGTTAAATAGTGTATGCTCAACAACCGGCTGATTTTTCAGCCGATGTTTTCGCATAAAATAAATCCTTGAGGGTTATTTGACGATTTTGATTCTTTTTGTACATGGGATTCTCCGCGAAAGGTGCAAGGTTTTTGAAGCAATAGTAATGATTTCCTTGCATCTATTATCTCACGGATTGCCCGCAAAGTCAGTAAATATCAGTGGTTATTAATTGTTGAGCACCACTAAATTATAGACAAACACTTCATGTAACTCTTCACTATAGCCTTCATAGAATCCGGTGGGCATGCCGACAACGATTTTCGCTCCCCTGTTATATAATAGCAGCAGCTGTTTGCGGTCCTTATCAAAGGCCAATCCTTCAATCTCGCCCTGTTTTATCACATCGTCAAAGGTCTTTTCGAGAATGACCTTTCCGACGTTTTTGCTGCCTGAAAGCTCAATTCTATACATGTGGTCCGGTTCATCATTATCAGCATTTCCATCATCACAGGTTACATACAGTTTTCCGTCAAAACAAGCTATGCCCTGAAGCCATTTAGGACTTGGCTCCATCTTCAGTTTACCTTTAAAATCTCCCGTATCAAGATCGTACATATAGAGATATCCACTGGATTCATCATCGATCCATGAGGTCATATACACTGTTCGGGAACCGGCATCCACGGCAATTCCGCTGCACTCAAGCTGACCCGTATCGGCTCTAAATGGAAATACTCTCTTAAGTTTTAAAGTATCACCATCGTAGACTGCGACCTGTATATTTTTTCCTTCGCCGTCCAAAAAGTATTCCACTCCCAGATACAGCTCATTGTTATATACATCAATATCGCCGATATGGTTAACTTCCAGTGTGTAACCCTCAAAGGGATCCTTGTTTTCCGCAACAAGATTCCAAGTGCTGTCGTATTTGGCCAGTGCAGCAGACCCGCTTATCCAGTAGTATCCGCTTTCAGTGCATACACCTTGCCTGCCTGCGACAGGATGAACATCCGAAAGCTCATATTCGCAAACGGGTCCTGTTTTGCCGCATCCGGTAAGTAGTGCCCCACAGACAAAGCCAATTATCACCATTCTTTTTTTCTTCATATTCTCTATATTCATCCAAATAGAACCACATTATGAAAAGGACATTACTACGCTTAAGCAGCGTCTTCTGCCTCGTATTCTTCCACCAGACTGTCATAGGCTCCAATTGCCTTGTCGAAGCGTTCCATTACATCCTCTGCCTTGTACAATCCGCCTGCATCTGAGTTTATTCCCTTAAGTTTCAGATTGTAGATTCCGGGCGGATTATCATCATTTAAAAGTGACATCTCCTGCAGCTGATGTGTCTTTTGATAAACCATGTCAAGGCTTATGAATTCCTGACCATCCTTGTCTTTCCACCTGCTGATTACAAGCTTACCTCCGATAGGTGTCTTTTCCAGCGTTTCAGGAAGATTGTAATCCCGAATTTCAAGAGCCGACATAACGCTGGCCATGTTGGAGTCGTGTCCGCACAGGAAGGTGAACTGCCTTCCCTGTGTAGTCAGTTCTTTTTCAATTTCTTTAAGAAGCGGATGTGCCACGTTAACAGAAACAGAGGGAGCTGAAAAGAGAACGTCGCCGTAAACATCTTTGATCTCTGAGATTGTCTCCCAGTCAGCCTCGGAAAGATCATGACCAAAAGCTGCCTTAACAGGATCTGACTCTTCAAAGTACTGAAGCACCAGCGCATCAGATATCTGGCATGCAGTCTTAAGTGACCCTTTCACCGAAGGTTCTTTGCCCTCTTCAAAGGAAAACTCAAAGTCTCCTGCATCAAACCCTGTAAAGACTCCATTCTTGTAATCATCTGATTCCCGGACATCAATCACCTCTGAAATCAGATCATAGTTATCACCAAGATCAGTCATGGCCGTACCATAAAGCTTTTTTATCTCTTCCTCAATATCCATAGCGTAATCGTCAGACATATAGGTAAACACCGGATTGAACACAGGATCCATGGTGTCATATTCTGCATTGTACTCAACCTTTGCATTGGCAACAGGAAGAAGTCCTGCGGAAAAAAACTGTGCTGTGGCTATAGTTCTTTGCTTTGAGTTGGCATATATGCGAACCGCCCCGTCTTTGGGCTGATAGTTTGGCTCAAAGAGGCCTTCTGCCTCGAGCCATTTTCTAAAGTACTGTCCCATCTCAGTTTCAAGGATTCCTCCCCTTACAGAGAGCTGACTTGCGGGAGCCGACCACTCAAACCACTTATTCGGAGTTATTGTATCCAGGGCAGACCCTTCACCTGAGAGGGGTGCACGAATATTGTGTCTGCTAAGAACCACTGCCTGTTCCAGGGTATAGCCCTCCCTTGAAAGTGTTGATAACACATTCTCATCCGTTTTTTCACTGACGGAAGTTGGTGCCTTTGTACTTCCATTTCCACATCCGCTTAGACATGTGCATGACAAAACAAGCGCAAACACTAAGATTTTTGAAAGCATTCCGTTTCTTCTTTTCTTATTCATTAAACATCCTTCTATTAAACAAATTGCATAACCATCGGTGTTTTAAGCCTCTTTAATTCTACTATATTTCGTCATGTGATAATCTAAAATAAGTATTAAAAGTGCGCAACAGCCTTATTCTGCAATTGCGCATTTTTCAAAACTCATCTTTATGCTTTTCAAAAAAATCGAAATATGTCCTTACTCCCTCAAGTTCCGTCCACTTCTTTATATCTACCGGGCTTTCGTCAAGATCATAAATTCTCGCGCCTTTAAGTGCCAGCAAAAAAGGTGAATGCGTAGCAATTATAAACTGACATCCGAAGAATCTTGCTGAATTCTGGATGAACTCAAGCAGTTTCAGCTGCCTCTGGGGCGAAAGTGAGTTTTCAGGCTCATCCAGCAAATATAGTCCATCATCTTTAATCTTCTCAGAAAAATACTGCAGAGCACTCTCTCCATTACTGTGCTCTATGACGTTATTTCCAATAGTATCTCTTACATATTTTTTATGTAAATAGTGTATGCTCAGCAACCGGCTGATTGAAATCCTTGAGGGTTATTTGACGATTTTGATTCTTTTTGTACATGGGATTCTCCGCGAAAGGTGCAAGGTTTTTGAGGCAATAGTAATGATTTCCTTGCATCTATTATCTCACGGATTGCCTACAAAGTCAGTAAATATCAGTGGTTATTAATTGTTGAGCACGCACTAAATAGAGAGCCTTTGGAAACATTATACTTGGATAGCGTTTCCAAAGACTTTTTTAGTGCGAATTCAGGAAACTATAAATGAAATTATTTTTTGAAGTTTCCCCAAAAGCATTGATTATTATTATCAAATGTTTTATGATATCAAACATGTTTGTTATGAAAAACGTTTTTTATTAAATTAGAATTTTCTGTTTTTATTAGGATATTTTTAGTAATTAAATTAGTTAGCTATTTGGGGCAAAGCTATCGCAAGATAGTGACGCAAAGCTAGAGGGTCTGTCATGAGGGGCAGATAGCCAGCTGCCTGCGCTAGGAAGCGTAGAATATGGTTTATTTTGCCTTGTTTGAATATCTGTTTCAAGCAAGGCTTTTTTTTATCATAAATTTCGCAAGCGAAATTCTTATTTGAGAAGGTGTTAAAATGTCAGGAAACAATAAGGTATTTGAAAAACTTCAGGAATATTTAGAAAGGCATACAACTCTTACTAAGTGGGTATATACAATGATAGTCGTTGCAATACTCATAACTACAGCGACTTTGTATGCGATGAATAAGTCAGCTTCCGCCGTAACGCAGGATGGTGCAGAGGATGTGGGTATGGTACTGAATAATTCTGAAGGAACAGCAGGCAATACCGGTGATGATACTGATCAAAATGCTCAAAGTGATTCAGACAGCGACAATCAATCAGATAGTGATGCTGCAGGAAATACCGGATCTGAAACCGATAGTGCAGTAAATGATAATACTGATAATAACAATTCTGGAGATAGTGATGATATCTCGACAGATAGTGGTGAGGACAATGATGAAGAGAATTCATCAGAAATCGCCGGAGACAATGATGAAGGTATTTCAGTAGATGGCACTGGCAGTAATGGAGAGGATTCTGCATCAGGAATTACAGGGGATAATGGAGAGAATTCTGCATCAGGAATTACAGGGGATAATGGAGAGAATTCTGCATCAGGAATTACAGGGGATAATGTAGAGAATTCCACTTCAGGAAGTTCCGGGGATAACAAAGAAGATTTCTCTAATGGAAGCACTGTATATAATGATGTAAATACATCATCGAAAGGTACTGGAAATGACACTGTAGAAGATACATCTGCAGAAAGTCAGGAATCTCAGGATAGTTCTGATAGTGCAGACAAGTCCAAGGGGATCAATAGCAAGTCTGATTCAACGGAAAATGGTGGCGAAACTGATATACCGGAATCTGTTGATGTGGCAGAGTACATTACAAAAACTGTAATTGAACGAGAATTAGTAGATGGAAGCTGGGAAGAAATTGGGGAGGAAGATATAAGACCCGGTGACAGACTTAGAATAACAATCAAGTACATTCTTCCTAAGGAAGCTACTGTTAGTGACAACATTTATTATGAACTGCCTGAGCAGTATGGAGTAGCCGAGACCCAGACAACACCTATAGAGAATGCTGATGCCAGTGCAGAGGTTACTGATGGAAATCAGATAAAAATACATTACAGTGATGAATATAAGAAAGAAACACTAAACGAAGTAATTTCTGATGATGATGATAAAAAATTAAACAATGGGACATCGACTGAAGCTACTACTGACAATAATGATGAAAAACTAAACAATGAGACATCGACTGAAGCTACCACTGAAAATGATGATGAAATAATAGAAAATGAGCTGCTGACTGAAGTTACTGCTGCAAGTGAAGAGACTACAGAAAGCAATGATGCTGTAAATGAAGATTCTCAGAAAACTAATGAGGATTCAAAAAGCAATGAGGATGTAAAAAACACTGAGGGCATTGATGATCTTCTAGGAAAAATATTTGTTATGACAGCCCATGCAGCATCAGATGAGACACAAGAGTCAGAATTTGTGGTCTATTCAAGTGTTGATGGAATGAAAATCAGAAATGTGACCATAACTAAAAATCCTGAAACACATTGGGAAAATGGTAACCTTGCTTATAGCGGAGGAACAGAAATAGAGTCCGGGGCACAGGTTAGTGTAAATGACACAATACTGTTTACTCTCGATTATCTGCTTGGAATAGGAACTATAAATGAAAATGACAGAGTCATTACATTTAACCTTGAGGAACGTGGAATTAAAGTAAAAGATGATGTTTCTGACTATATTTTTAATTCTGATAATGTAAAGGTTGGTACTTTTTCTGTAGCAAGAGGTACCGGAATTGTCACCTTTGACTTTTATGAGGAATTTGCTAAGCAGAATTCTTCACAGATCATTTATGGAAATTTTTACTTTACAGCGAAAGCAGACCTTGACGAGAATGAGACAGAAAAGGATATAACCTATGACTTTGGTGACAAGCTTATTTTCAAAATAAGGTATATAAAAGACAGATATTATGATCTTTTCCTCACAAAAGATGTTAATTACAACAAAGAGACAAAAGAAGCGTCCTACAATATTGTTATAAGTACAAACCATGGTACTGATGGACCTGTATTATTAGAGGATATTATCAGAGTTTATAATAATAAAAATAATGATACAAATGAGAACCCGGATTTTGAGAATGAATTAGCCAAAAACGAATTATTCAAAAATCTTGTTGTTAAAGACAGTGATGGTGCGGAAATCAGTATCAATCCATCAATCGATGGCAGAAAAATGAGCATGACTCTGCCGGAGATGACTAAAGGGGAACGCTATACAATAACATATACATTTGATATGCCGGATTTCATAGTGAGTAATGGAACAGGGTTGAATTTAAAAAATGAAGCTCTGGCAAAAGATAATAGAAACAGCGCCAGTGATGTTGCAAAGATAAAGTTTAATGGTGAATTCCCTGATATAAATAAATGGGGAAATGTAGATAAAGCATCCAAGACCGTAACATGGAAAATCAGTTTAAATTCATCTAATAGAAATCTGAAGGGATTTACTCTTACTGACTTTATACGGAAGATAGATGAGAAGAAAAATAATAAGAAAGTTACTCCTGATGTGGAAATAATGGTGGAGCCTGCTATTGATGGAAAAAACACTATTTCTTTAAAGGAGGGCTATACATTTTGGCATGATGATTATAATACGTATACTTTGACATATTCATATACTTATGATGAGTCACATCTTATTGATGGCAGAAAGCTTACTAATGAAGCATCAATAAGACTTGATCCAAATGACCCATCCACAGGCAAAGACGTGACAGCCTCTGTTGAAGTTGGAAACATAGAATATGTTTCAAAAAAGCATGGAGACATATCCTACGATCAGAACAATCCCGGGTGGGTTGATATGACCTGGAATATTACCCTGCTTGCTCCTATAAAGAACAATGAAGGCTGGGATAAATCCCAGTATTGGACATACTTTGATGAGATAATTGATGGCACACAGCTTATAACCGATGAACAATTTCAGATTCTTGAAAATAATCTGAAAGCTGCTCTTTCAAAAAGTGGTTACTCCGGTAAATATGAGATTATCAAAGAGAATAAATATAAAAGGGAAGTTGAAGGCAGAAAAGGCTACAAAGCATTTACGATAAAATTTTATGGTGATCTGGATAAGAATGTAGAATTTTCTTATATATCATCCGGCTATACAACCATGAGTAAATCCGATGTCAGATTTTATAACAATGCAACTGTTCATGGGAAAACTGTGGGCGATAACATTCCTTTTGATATGATAAGACTTGGCAAGTCAGATGGAAGAGGGAATTCAAAGGAGTCAAGATATGACTATTATTCTGAGGACCTCTTTGGTGAGGGCATTCTTACATGGGTAATTAATCTGACATACCCGAAGAATACATCTTACAAAAATCTTGTTTTAACCGACACATTGCCAGATGATATTACACTTTTAAGCTGTGATGGGGAACAACATGGAGAAAAGATTCTTTATGGTGTTGAAATATCAACAAATAAATCTTTTCCAAGTGGCAAAACAATTGTATTGAATAGCCAGGCTGAAGCCTATGGACTTCATTATAATATTACAGATAAGACAATTTCGATAGATGTTACCCCGGGTGAGCTTCCGGATAAGCTTGTTAATGAGCTTTATATGTATGATAGTTCTTCAGCAGAGATATATGTGAGAGTGCGGGCAAAAATAAATGACTCTGTAGATTTTGAAAAAATCAAAGAGGGAACCTTTAGGAATACGGTTATTTTGGAAACAAAAGATAAGCAACAGCTGCTGGAAGCTTCTCAGACACAGATAATTACAAAGACTAAAAACATTATTAAGAAAACCAGCAATAAAAATCTTGCTGATGCTACAAATACCATTGAATACAGCATTGATGTTAACCCTAATGCTGCTGATCTTTTGTCCGGTGGGGACAGACTGACTTTGAAGGACACCTTTATATCAAAGGCGGATGGAAAAGTTACAGTTTCTCTTTTGCAAAACTCAATAGCAGTGTATGAAGTAAGTGGGGAAAATGGAGAAGAAGTACTTCGTGAACTGGGAAAGGATGAGTATTCCTACGAGGTGTCATCTTATTCAAGCGAAACATCAGACTGGAATAAATACATTAATTCCGGACTTATATCATTTACGATTCCGGATGGAAAACATCTTAAAATCGTTTATAGATATACGTTTAATGGGGATCAGGGGACCCAGATAGAACTGTCAAATAGCGCTAAGCTAATAGGAATAGGCAATGATGGAAGCAGCTCTGAGGATAAAACCGAGTTCGCTGTTCAGAGAGTAGGAGCAGCAGCTAACACGAAAGGAATAGAAGTCTATAAGGTTGATAAGGATAATAATGGTTTAAAGCTGCCCGGAGCAAAGTTTAAGCTCTACATATGGACAAACAATCAAACAGGATGGAAGGAAATATCTGAACTTGACGGCACAAAAATTAATCTGGTAACAGGTGATGACGGCAAAATATCACTTAGTCCGTTGGTATTCAACACAGCTTATAAGCTTGAGGAAACAGAAGCACCTAAAGGATATTTAAAGAGCGATGAGCCTCTGGTGTTTTATGTAGGAGCAGCGGATAAGAACAAATATCCTATGAATTTGCCGGATAATTTTGCTGATCTGTTTGGAGTTGCTTATTCATCCGGACAGAAAGTGAACTTTGCGAATGTAAGTGAACATACCCGGATTAAGATTTCAAAATATTGGAAGAATACTGACAACGCAACGCTCCCGAGTACAGTGACCTTTAATCTTAAGAGAATGTATCTTAAAGGAAATGACAGCAAAGGGGCGGCAACTTCATTCAAATCAGTCAATGTTGATAGCAGAGATCATAACAATTACATAATAGGATATACAGGTTTTCCTTTTGTAAGGACCGGTTCAGTACTTACATTTACCATTAAAGGTTTTAAGGATGAATGGAACACAACTATGCCATCTGTAAAAATCAATGGTAAAGAAGTGGATAAAAAAGAACTGGCAGCACTATTTGATAAAAGTGGAGGACAGGAAGTCAGGTATTCGATACCTGTGACTCAGAATCTGAATATTGTCATTAATTCCATTGGCTATGAGGAGATAGACTATACGAATCCGATTATAGAGACCCCGGAACCACAAAGAGGAGGGAAATCAGACTATGTTGAGGATGAGACTTTTTCAAAAGAAATAAGGCTTTATGCTGAAAGCGGTTGGACAACAACACTTAATGATCTTGAGAAATATAGAAGTGAAGACGGAAAAAAATACGAGTATCTTTATTATATTTCAGAGGTTAATACAGTCTATTATTCTGTAGTTGAGGATGAATCCAGGATGGGACCAATTAATTCCGGCGAACTTTGGATAACAAATGACCGAAATGACGTTCCGGCATATAGACTTCCTGATACGGGAGGAATAGGAACAGACGGATTTATTTTTGGAGGACTTATATTTATGGTGGCGGCTGTATTCCTTAAAATGATGTATAGTAGGAAAAAACAAAAAGAAGTGAATAGCTGTAAATGATGCAATCTATTTATTTAACAGTGCGTTCAAGTATATGAAACATGATTGAGTAAAGGTATTGGAAACAGCCTGGTCTGAGTCAGATAAAATGCTTGTTTCCGGGTGAGATAAAATACGAGTCGGAATGATATGATTGCATGTCTTTCCAGCTCGTGTTTTTAAGGAGAAAACCAGAAATTATATGACTTGAATAAAAATTTTAAATCATGATAATACACTTGATTTTTATAATCAAATGATTTATCATAAAACAGCGCTGTGACGTAAAAACAAGTTTTAATTATGATTTACATAATGGATATTGTAGTAGTTATTGTAATAAAATAGTTTTTATTCAAAGGCAAAGCTGCCGCAAGGTAGTGACGCAAAGCTACAGGGTCTGCCGATATGGCAGACAGCCAGTTGCCGACACTTGATAAGGTGAGAGTGCTTCTTATCCGGGGTGTTGAATTATTGTTACTAATGCCTTGTTTGAATAATTTTCAAACAGGGCTTTTTACTTAATTTTACGAAAAAAATTAGAGCAATAATTAATTATTCCATTTTGCCGAACTAATGCTATAATATATTATGCTTAATTATTAAAAAAATATAAATTATTTCTGATATTTGTATAAAATTATCTTTGATAGTTGAAATTAATACGATATGAATCGATTTTTCCAGGATATAGTTCATAAAAATGTGGACATATATATGCGTTAATCAAGGAGATATATGGCACAAAAAGAATTACGAAGGCTTAACAGAAAAGAGCTGCTGCAGATGCTCGTAGAGTTTTCAGAGGAAGCTGAAAGTATAAGAGAGCATGAAAAGGAGATGCAGGAGCAATTCGATAGAGAAAGAGAACTGCTTTTGGATCAGATGGCAAATGAGAGAGCAGAACTTCTTTCAAAGTTTGATGATGAAAAAGCTGAAATGAGAAGTAAGTTCGCAGAGCAGAAAAATGAATTGCTCGCACAGTTTGCAAGAGAGAAGGCTGCATATATACAGCAGGCTGCAAATGAGAGAGCAGCACTAATGGAAGGCTTCAATCAGGAAAAGGCTGAGATGCGCAAGAAATTCAATGAGCAGAAAGCAAAGTCGGAAGCACTTTTCCAAAAAGATATGATTGGACTTAGAGCAAGACACGACAGAGAGTTTAAAGGATTTCAGGCAAGACTGGAGAGAGAAAAAGCAGCTCTCCGGGAGGAAACCGATAAAAAGCTCAGGCAGATAGAATCCGCAGGAACACTTGCGGAAGCTGTACTTTCAATAAATGGATTTTTTGAGGCAGCACAGAAGGCTGCAATACAGTTTCAGGAGACGCTGAACAGTACAGAAGTTTTACAACAGGATGAGAGTAGTGCAGAACAGAAGTCATCCAAAAAGAAGGAAGCTCCTGAACTAACAAGAATCAAGAAACTAGCCGGAATCGGTCGCAAGAGCAGAGTTAAGGCCGGCATTGAGGATTCTGTCGGTAATGAAAACAGGGAGATACCTGATGTTATTTGGGGAGAGGAAGCAGAAGCTGAAGATATAGAATTAAACGGAAGTGAGATCACAGATTCTGCAGAGACAAAAGTCAAAAGAAACAGAACTACAAGAAAAAAAGTAGTCGAAGAAACATCTGAAAATAATATCTAATCTAATTTGTTTACATAAAGGGAATTTGTAAATACTTAGTCAGACATAATTCATAAAAATTCCAATTTGTCAAGTACGAATTTTGCATTAGTTTATGCATATTCAGTATACATTTAATAATAACAATTATTTATAATGTTGAAGTATATTGCGCATAAAATACTTATGCGCATAAGGTAAGAAAAATGAAGGCATTATGAGCAAAGAAGTAGAAAATTTACCAAAAGAAAAAAATCAGACTGTACAATCTGACAGACCATCGTTAGATGAACTGAGAGCAGAACTAAAGCGGGAATACAGAAAAAGTGATTACAAGAGAACGCTTAGAAACACAATCATCGTAATCATAGTTGTGGCAGCTTTTTCAGTACTTGTATCCAGCTTTTTCATAACTGTACTCAGAGTAACAGGTGATAGTATGACGCCGACTCTTGAGACAGGGCAGATTGTTATAGCCAATAACTATGCAGAACTGAAGACCGGAGAGCTGATAGCGTTTTATTACAATAACAAGGTTCTTGTAAAAAGGGTTATAGGATCACCGGGAGACTGGATCAACATTGATGACAATGGAAGAGTCTCGGTTAACGGTGTCGAACTCGATGAGCCATATGTATCAGATTTTAGCCAGTATGCAGAATCAGTTGGTGAAGGAGATAAAATCACATTCCCATATCAGGTTCCTGATAAAAGGTACTTTGTTCTGGGAGATCATAGATCGGTATCAATAGACAGCAGATCTATGACAGTTGGTTGCGTCTCTGCAGAACAGCTGATAGGCGGAGTGTTCTTCAGACTTTATCCATTTAAGGATTTTGGCGGTATCGAGAGTAAGGCGAGTACCGGTACTGAGAACATGGAAGAGCCGGAATTGCAGTAATTGAGGTAATACAGGGGAAATCAAGGGAAGAAGAAATGAGGAAATTAGACAACAGTCGAGTAGAAGGGTTTTTAAGAAAACATGCTTTCTTGAAAAGGTGGGGTGCATTAATGCTGGTGGTTGCATTCCTTGTCACGACAGCTACGATGTATTCACTTAATAAAGTGGCATCAGCGGTATCTGAGGAAACAGCCGAGGATGTGGGAATGGTTCTTAATCAGAATAATTCCGGGGAGGATTCTGATGTAGCTTATTCCACGGAAGAAATATCAGCGGAAAGCGCAGCAGATACTTCTGAAAGCGGCGATGAAGAAAATGCAACTTCAAGTGAGGATGCATCAGCAAATACATCAGATTCATCAGAAACTGCTTCTGCGGATTCAGACGCTTCCGGAGAAGATACAACTGATAATTCTGACAATGCGACTTCTGATGAAAATTCATCTGACAATTCAGTTACAGAAGATAACGCAGCATCCACGGAAACAACTGATGACAATTCATCTTCAACAGAAGAAGGCTCAGATGCAAGTTCTGAGGCATCTTCTGATAATCAAATAGGTGAGAACACTGATTCATCAGAAATTGATTCAACTAAAGAGGGGACTTCTCCAGAAAATCCAACAACAGATAATTCTTCAACAGAGAATTCTTTAGCAGGACAGGCACCAGCTGAGGGTGAGAATGCAGCTGATAAGGCTTTGACTTCAGAAGAAGATGAGCTGAAGACAGAAGATAAAGAAGGCAAAGAAGCTGAAGAAAGCAAAGCTAAGGAAGGTACACTTGCTTCAGGGAACGAAGTAGAACTTACTGAGGATGTGGTTCTTACAGTTTCTTATGTTGATGAAGAAAATAATTCAATCGCAGATGAAAAAGAGATAAGCCTTTCTGAGAGTCTTGACTTCAACACTGAGGCACCTGTGCAGGAAGGATACGAGTTCAAGCAGGCTTCAATTGATGGAAATGTTATTACTAAGATCGTAGCGAAGCTCGATGCAAACGAACATAAATATTATGAAGTAACTCTTGCAAATAATAATGAAGAATCAGAAGCTGTTTCAGACGGAAACGCTTCAGAGAATACAGAAGAAGCAACAGTTATTGTAATAAAGGAGAACAAGACAGTTGTTCTTACCTACAATAAGATAGAAGCTTCCAGAACTGAGTACGTATTTGAAAATGAGAAAGTAAGAGTAGTAGCTACTCTTGAAAAGGCAAGTGCAATCCCGGATGATGCTGAGTTTGTTGTTACCGAGGTAACATCTGAGACACCCGGATATGACTACGATGCATATATGAAGGCTCTCAATAACGGAGAAGAGTCATCACTTGCTAATCATAACGAATTAAATACAATTCTCTATGACGTTGCATTCCTTGTTGATAAGAAGGATGAGAACGGCAATGTCATCGAAGGAGAAAAGATAGAATATCAGCCTGAAGAGGGAAGCGTTTCAATTAAGTTTGAATTCCTTGAGAAGCAGCTTGAGAATCTTGACGCTACATCAGGCGAGGAAAATGGAATTGAAGTAGTTCATATGCCTCTTGATGAGAGCATCAGAGAAAGCGTTGATACAACAGCAGACGCAACTGAACTTGAAGCTACAGACATAACTACTGTCCCTGTTGAAACAGAGGTTGTTTCAGAAACCGAAGAGGTTGCGATTTCACTTGATAACTTTTCACTTGTAGGTTTTACAACAAACTTTACCGGAACAAAAGTATTTAATAATCACGGAAGAATACTTACATATACGGTAAATGAGGAGAAGGATGCCTATAAGAGCAGCACATACTTCGATAGACAGCTTGTATTTGGAGTAGCAGGTAACTTCCACATAGTTGCATTTGATACTGCAAGACTTAGCACACATACAAATGGTAATGTGCTTGCGCAGACACTCTATGCAGATTCCAATTTCGGAACCAAGAATCTTGATGACGAGCTTTCATATGTTCAGAGCATTAGCAAAGCTAACGGAAATATGGCTTCCGCTGACAATCATGTACTTGCTGTTGGAAGTACTGTTACACTTAACATCATTGAAAATGAGAATTTCTTTGGTGTTACTACAAGAGGAAATGGTAACGAACCTCAGAAAATTACAATGCCTCTCAATATAATTCAGGATAAGAATACAATTGATAATCCTTATATTGATCTGGCAGCTGTTAAGGAAGATATCACAAGATTATCCGAAGAGATGTCAAAGACCTCTGACGGCGGAGTGGATGACTCACAAAATTCTACTTCCGAGGTTACTATAAGATATACAGGTGAAGGCGGAGCAGGTTATAAGACATATAAGGCTGAAGACTGGAACAATCTTGTAGCAAACAAAGAATTGAAATTTGTTTTCGATCAGGGTGGAAATGTATATCCTGATGAAGCAATTATTATCAATATTGACTGTGCCGGTGCAAGTGAAATCAAGATGCCTAATAAGGCTAGTGAGATTAAAGTTGGAAATGAAATACTTTCAACTAGTGAAGAAACAGCAATAAAGGCCGGAAGAGTTGTTTACAACTTCTTCAACGTTGATAAGACCACCGGAAACGGTAAGAATATCAAGCTTCAGGAGATATTCGGACAGGTAATTGCTCTTGGTGCTAACCTCGAAGTCAACACAGGAAATGGTAACTTCATCGCAGAGAATGTTACTATTTCCGGTGAAACTCATAGAAGAGACTTTGTAGGAACTACTAAGAAGAAAGCACTTGTAAGAATTGAGGCAACAAAGAAGGTTGATGGACAGAATCCGACTGCTGAGCAGGTATATGATTTCGTTGTTGAGCATGGAACAGCTGATGATAGAGGTAATCTCACATTTGACAGTGAGCATGCCATTACTGTAAGCAATACGATCGAGGAAGTAAGTGCTGATGTTTCAGACTTTATCGAGAAGAAAAAGGCTACTTATTACTTCAGAATTCATGAGCTTGCAAAGGAAGGTGATGAATCAGTTGTTTATGATGATAGCTATTATCTTGCGAAGGTAGTTATCGGAGAGAATATTGATGGTTCAACAATCACCTATGCACCTGAATCAGTTACTTACTATAAGATAAGTGCTGATAAGTGTAATATTAATAAGTTGGGTTCACCTATTGCAGGTGATAAGCCGGAATTTAAAAACTCGATTAAGAGACCTATAGATATAACCCTTTATAAGCTTCTTAATAATGAAAATCCCGGAGACGTGGTATTTGATTTCAAAATCAAGCGTATTAAGGACGATTTTACAGGATGGTCAAACGGAAATGGAAATAACCTCATTCATAATGAGAAGGATGAGATAAAGTATTCTATTGATCCTGTTGAATGGTCGATGGATCCTTTCTCAAAGAAGACATATTATTTCAAGGTTACAGAGGAATCCATTAAGGGTTACATGATAGACAAATCAATCATCTTTATAAAGGTTGATTATTCTAAGAGTGCTGAGGAGCCGGAAGTAACTTATTGGAGACTGAATCAGAATGAGAGTAATTTCAGTTATTGGGTAAATCTGCTAAAAGAGGCTACTGACAGTAAAAATTCGAACTTTGTGAAAGATTTCCTGTCTGGAATATGTAACGATCAGGCCAGGAAGGTTACAGATAGAAACGGTTTAGCGTTCAGAAACTATATTGGAGGTCAGGGCAATCTCAGAATCCACAAGATGGTAGTAAACGATTTTGGTTCTGATTTTGTAAGAGACAGTAAAGAGGGACGTGCGCTTCTGTCAAATATCATATATCGTATAACGGACAATAAAACCGGTAACTATATAGTATTTAAGACATTTACCGGACATGCTAAGGATCAGGGCGAAGCTCAGTTATATGATAAGAATCATAACTTCTTAAATAAGACATATAAAGTTATCTATAACCAGAGTGCGCAGTGGACAATAATTGGTATACCCGCAGGAACTTATACTGTTGAAGAGGTTGCTGATGGTCTTACTCTTGCATATGATTATGCATCCAACACCAGTTCACCGATAGAGTCGACAGACCTTTCACGAGTAACGAAGTATGATGTGACTGTTGATGAAGAGGAAGTTGGTTTAGATACTTACGGAGTTGGCGGAGAGAACTACAGAGTTGTATTCTCCAAGAATCTTGGCGGAGAAGATCATCACACTGATTTGCCGCCGAGCAATGTACTTGTCGGTAGTGCGGATATTGCAAATGTTTCTCATACAGAGACCGTTCAGGTATGTAATTACTACAGTAAGCCGATCGGACCTATCAAGGTGTTCAAGAAGTTTGCCGGCAGTGAAATGACAGACTCAATGCAGTTTACCTTCAAGATTGAGGGTGTAGGATATTCAGCTGTTGATTCAGCAGGTAATCCAGTTTCGCTGAAGGCACAGCCTTTGCCAATTATGTCCAAGAAGGTTAATGATAATCCGAATGACCATACATACACGACTTGGACTCAGGATACTGTAACGCTTACTCTTGCTGATATGACTAAGCAGCAGGATGGCTCCTACACAGCTGAGGCATTGTTTGCTTCGATACCGTTTAGATTTGAAGGCTATTATTACTATAAGATTTACGAGCAGGATACAGGTATCCCCGGTATCGCATATGATGAAGCTGTTTATTATGTGAAGATCCATGTAACGAAGAAATATACTACATTCTCTAAAACATATAAAGCTGAAAATATGACTCATCCGAATTTATACAGAGCTGAGAAGGAAGCTAATAAAAGCGTTACTCTTCCGGATGAAGACTTCTATTATCTTGGAGCTGTAGTAACATATTGCAGTGATGCTAATTATTCAGATGAAATTGCAGTATGTGATCTTTCACTGGGTAAGGGAGTAAATACCGCTGATCCTAAAACAAATAAATTTATTGCAACCTTTACGAAAGGTAAGGTTGAGGATGTTGCATTCATCAATACCAGAAGCGGTAACCTAACCGTTGAAAAGGCTTGGCTTACATTTGATGGTACAGATGATTCGGCTAACCAGTCATCACTTAACCTGAGTATATGGCAGAGAGTTGAAGGAACTTCTACCTGGACAAAGTATGGTAATGATATTGTTCTTCAGGCTAATAAAAATAATCCTGAACTGAACTGGAAATATACAGTAACTGATCTTCCTCTTATGAATAAGGAAGGCAAGAGATATGAATACTGTATAAAAGAAGCAGATAGCTTCCTAAATACTAATGCTGTTACATATGAATATACCGATACAGATGGAAATAAAACAAAGGTAGTTGCAAATGACCAGGTAAAGATATCTGTAGATGCAGTAACAGTATTTGATACCGGATATGCTATGCATGTAGGAAGTGACGAAGTAAGCTACGGTCACGTGAAGGTTACCAACACGAAAGTTGTAGTAAATACACTTCCGGCAGCAGGCGGAATGGGAGCACTTCCATTCTCAGTAACTGGAGCCGTTATGTCGGTAATTGCACTGATTGGAATGTCAATTTATCGCAGAAAACGCGAAAGAGAGTAATTACTTAATACTCAAAAAAGAGGAGATTTGTTCCTCAAATATAAGGTTTAAGATGCCAAAGGCATTTTAACAAAAGTGCTCATTTGCACTTCGATAGATACAAAGTAACTCACAAAATGTCTAAAAACAGACAAGATTCAACACGAAAAGGAGAAAAGGTTTACATGAAAGGATTAAAGAAAATCTTAACTGGTATCCTTGCTGGTGCAATGGCACTTTCTATGACCATATCAGCAGGAACCGCAATGAAAGCTAATGCTGCAGCTGATAATACAATAACAGTTCAGAGTGCAGTAGAGGGAGAGACATACAATATTTATCGTCTTCTTGATTTAGATACAGCAGGATTAGCTACTGAAGATACTACAGAAGATGATGCATATTTGTATACAATAAACGATACTTGGAAAGGCTTCTGGACCACTGGTGCTGGTGCAAGCTATATTACAACAAATACAGTTGGTACAAGAACATATGTAGTATGGAAAGAAGATATGAAATCCGGAGCGCAGATGGAAGCTTTTGGTAAGGCTGCTGCAAAATATGCTGCAGATAATAACATAGCTCCTTCATCAGCTGCTATAGAAGTAGGCGCTAATGCGGAAGCAAAGTGGACAGGACT
Source organism: Butyrivibrio sp. LC3010 (assembly GCF_000424385.1). Taxonomy (GTDB): domain Bacteria; phylum Bacillota; class Clostridia; order Lachnospirales; family Lachnospiraceae; genus Butyrivibrio. The sequence continues at coordinate 76,482 of NZ_AUJU01000004.1, forward strand.
TGAAAATGGTTATTATATGGTTACATCAACACTTGGTTCTGCTGTTTCAGTAGCATCTACTCCTGCAACCAAAAATAATGTAATTTCTGAGAAGAACCAGGGTAATACAACAGAGAAGCAGGTATTAGAAGGTAATACATATGGTTCAACAAGTGATGGAATGATTGGTGATTTAGTAACATTCCGTTCAAAAGTTGTAATTGCAAAGAACTCTGTAAATGTTGTTTATCATGATACTATGACAGGTGGTCTTACATGGACCGGTGCAGCTGATACTAAGGTTTATACTGATGAGGCATGTACTGAAGAACTTGCTGCTTCAAATTATGCAGTTGCAGCAGGAACAGCTCCTGAAACATTTACTGTTTCATTTACAAAAGCATATCTTGATGGAATTGCTGAGGCATCTGTTAATCTTTATATTAAGTACAACGCTAATATAAATGATAAGGCTGTTGTAGCTACAGCAGAAACAAATACTCCTAAAATCACTTGGGGTGAAAACGGAACTTATACAGGAACACCTACAGAGACATACGTTCGTAAGTTCCAGATTTTGAAATATGATGCCACAGATTCTACCAAGAAGGCTCTTGCAGGTGCCAAGTTCCAGCTTTACACATCTGCTAATGGTGGTGATGCTATAAACGTTGCTGTAAGTAGTGATGGTAAAACTTATAGAGTTGTATATGAAGAGGATAAGATTCCTGCTGGATATACAGTTGTTACAGACAAAAAGATGACAACTCTTGATAATGGAACATTGCACGTTGAAGGAGTAGATTCTGTAACATATTATCTTGAGGAGACAGATGCTCCTGTAGGATACAATAAGCTTACTGAGAGAGTAGCAGTTACAGTTAGTGCTGATAATTCAGTTATAGTTGACGTTCCTAATAGTTCAGGTGCAGTTCTTCCTTCAACAGGTGGAATTGGTACAACAATCTTCTATATCATCGGTGGACTTCTCATCGTAGCTGCTGTTGTATTCTTCGTAGTACGCAGAAAGGCTGATGCAGAGTAATCTGTGATCAGAAGGAAATAAGTTTTAAGCAAAATAAAATTACTTGAATTGAATCTTGTTTCTGTAGACATATAGATATAGAAACATACTGTAATTCCGGTGCGGACCCATTCGCCCGCACCGGAATACAGATTTTTCAAGGCAATTTATGAAGAGTCTGTATAGACTTATTATATGGATGGATTTTAGATGAAGAGTAAGGGCTTTGCAAAGCAATTACCAAACCTCATATTTACAGTTATTTTTCTTGTCGGACTTGGAATATTTATGTATCCGTCCGTAAGTAATTATATAAATAGCAAGAACCAGAGTCATGCTATTTCAAAATATGATGAAGCTTTGGCAGCATTGAATGCTGAAGATTATGAAACATATTGGAATAAAGCAAAAGAATATAATGAGAAAATTGCAGCCAGAGGAATGAATTTCAACCTCACAGAGGAAGAACTGGCTGAGTACCATTCAACCCTGGATCCTACGGGAACAGGAGTAATGGGACATATTGAGATAGAGAAGCTTGGAGTTGACCTTCCTATCTATCATGATGTTACAGAATCAGTATTGCAGGTCGGTATAGGACATATACCCGGAACATCGCTTCCTGCAGGCACGACCGGATCACATGCACTTTTATCCGGACACAGAGGACTTCCGTCTTCTAAATTGTTTTCTGACTTGGATCAGATGATTGAGGGAGATACCTTCCTTTTACATATAATGAATCAGACCTTTGCTTATCAGGTAGACAATATACAGATAGTGCTTCCTGAGGAGACGCAGAGTTTGACGATTTATCCTGAAAAAGACTATGTCACGCTTGTGACGTGTACACCTTATGGTGTTAACACCCACAGAATGCTCGTAAGGGGCAGGCGTGTTGATTATAATGAAGAAACCAGACTGATAGTACCGGCGGATGCTGCTAAGATTAATAATCTTGTGGTTGCTCCATTTATAGCCGGACCAATAATACTAGTCTTATTTATATGGTTTGTAATTAGTACATCGGATCGTTTTAGAAAGAAAAAGATAAAAAAAGAGGATTTACTTCGTAATTGAGGTGCTTTATGAAGATTTTTAGCAAGCTGAAAAAACTGATACTTGGTGCGACTGTAATAAGCATGTCTGCATTGTTGGCATTGCCCGGAGCTACGGTTAATGCAGGATCTGATAATAATGGACCTGGTCATATAGATATGAACAGAGAGACGACATTATCCGTGTATTATTATTTTGATACTGTCGGAGATATTCCGGGATATGGAGAGATGGATGGTGTGAACACCAAGGTATATAAGATAGCATCTATCTCGGAGAATGGAGAATTTACCTTACTTCCACCATACGACTCTTTGGGATTGGAAGTGAGTGATATGCGTTCACTGGCTAATCAGGAGAAGTGGGATACTATAATTACAGAAGCAGGTAAGTGTGTTGCTCAGAATAACATTCAGCCAAGTTATCAGGGAACATCCGGCAATGATGGATTTACCAGATTGGGCAAAGTTGATAAGGGACTTTATTACGGAGTGAGTGATCCTTTGGTAAAGGAAGGAATACAATATAAGTATTTTGATTTTCTTTCTGTAGTTCCAGGTCCAAGTAGTATCGATGAAAATGGTAATAATCTTTGGGATGGAACATGGACGAATGCCCAATACGATGTTATAGCAATTCCAAAGAGAGCAGCAAACAGATTGGAAGAGGATCCTGAAGTGTTTGCAATTCATAAGCAGTGGGTTGATGATGGAGGAGAGGATAGACCTGATTCCATCAAAGTTAAAATATTCTGTGATGGGGCATATGCTGAGACTGTTGAGCTTTCAAATGAAAATAACTGGAAGTATTCATGGAATTACGAAAAAGGTCATACCTTTACGGTGGAAGAGGAAAACGATAATACAGGTTATACTCCTACTATTTCTCAAAATGAGAATACTATCGTAATAGTTAATACAAAGAAGCCTAAGCGCCCGGATCAGCCAAATGAGCCGGAGAAGCCAAACAAACCGAATAAGCCGGGTAAACCTTCCAAGCCGAACGAACCTGTAACTCCGGATACAGTAGATAGCCCGGGAGGCTCAACACCGCCAGATGATGGCGGAAGTGTTCTTGGTGCTATCAGAAAGTTTGTTGGTGAGCTTCCTGAGGTTCTGGGTGCCAGAAGACTTCCTCAGACAGGTCAGTTGTGGTGGCCGATTCCTGTCCTTGCGATTATGGGAATTATTCTTATAGTTCTTGGTTTTAGAAATGAACGTCGTAGAAAGAATGATTAACCTGGTCCAATACGATTCCCGTTTTTCTGAGGAAAAACAAGAATCTATAGCATTTTGGATAGTAGCAGATTAGTACATCGACTAAAAATCCGAAATATGATTGGGTAACGATGATGTAGTAGAAGAAAAACGATTGTTTATAAATGAGAAAAGTTTGAAATTGGGGCTTACTTAACTTAATCTATGGGGATAGCATTGGTATATTTACTGATGCTATCTCTATTATAATTCGGTATTAAGGTGGGCTTTTATATGAAGATAATTACAAAAGGACGGATAATGATTCTTCTGGGATTCCTGTGCTTTGGAATTGCAGCAAATATTGTTGTCAATAATGAGAAAGAGGATCTGGCAGCGGGAGTCAGTGCAGCAGGGCTCCTTGAAGGGGTAGAAGAGCAGATTACCAATGCTCCTATTGATCCAAATCCTACAGGTGAAATGAAATCCATTGATATTAATGGACAATCTTTTATCGGGATTATCACGATTCCGGCAATTGATATAAGACTTCCCATTCAGACAGAGTGGGCATCTCAGAATGCCAAGACATCTCCCTGCAGATATAAGGGTTCAGTTTATGAGAATAATCTTATAGTTGCAGGACATAATTATCAAAATCATTTTGGTAATCTTAAGAACCTTGTAGCAGGCGATAACATCATAATTACAGATGTGGATGGTCGTCAGTATTATTATGAAGTCACATATATGGAGGACATAGGTACATATGACGTGGATGCCATGGACGAAGGTGAATGGGACTTTACTGTATTTACCTGCACTATTGGTGGCGCAAGCCGCGTGACTGTCAGATGTGATTTTGTTAAGATGGTTGCTCCCGGATCAGGGGCATCTGTAACAAAGGAAATAGAGAATGCAGTTTCAGAGGATAAGGAATAATAGAAAAAGAGGTCTCCCACACGATGGAAGACCTCTTTTACGTTAATCAGTAAGCGCTTTTTGTACCCCCGTTCATAACCAACCAGACCACCGGAGTGGCTTTAAAAAATAAAGCCTTCCCGGTGGCCTTTTGAAATTTCGAGAAAGTTTGATCTCATGTAGGCAGGAATCCTACTGACCTAGATCTTCCTTCCTGGTCTTATGTCTACACCTTGTCTGCATCTTTTTAGTCCATGGCATATACTCGGCTGCCCGTGCAGGCTCATCTTTAAAGTCTCGGGCATGTTCCAAAAGCTCTGTCAGGTAAAGTTCAGGATCAAGGCTATTTGCAGCTGCCGTATCAATAAGAGACTTGATGATGGCAGCGGATCTGGCTCCTCTAGATGTATCGTGGAATAGCATATTCTTGCGGATGGTTGCATAAGATTTTGCGCAGCGTTCCGCTGCAGCATTTGAAAGCGGCAGTCTGCCGTCTTCCAGATACCGCATGAGTTTGTCCCAGTTATTGTGGGTGTAATTAACAGCCTTCTGGAGAGCAGAGCCTCCAGCCGGGTCAAGTGTTTCACACCATTTCTTAAAGGCATCCCAGTTTTTCTTTTCTTTTTTCAAACGTTCAGCCTTTATGACATCAGGATCTTTGCCTTTCAGCAGTGCTTCCTCCTGATATATTTTATTTATGGCCATGAAGCCTACAACAGCAGGGTCTTCATAGTTCAATGGTCCTGATTTATTTCTGATTGCCTCAAACCATTTACGCCTTACATGATCTGCGCATGTCAGCCTCTTGGCATTCTCCATCTTGTTGTATCCTGAGAACCCATCGGTCATAAGGTATCCCGAAAAATCTGATCCCAGGAAGTTTCGGCAGTTATAACCTCCTCTTGAGGGCTGATAATCATAGAGCAGCAGCGGCCTATCAGTCCCATACACAGATGCATAAATCCACATATAGCAATTCTGACGTCCGCTGATAGCCTTGTTTTTTTCCTCATCAGTATCGTCAGTCTCGTCAGCAGCTTCCGCTTCGCATTCCCTCCGGATCTCCACATAATCTATGTCAGCCACAACGTTAAGAGGCATTCCGTTTTCATCTGCAAGAGGCTCAAGTTCAACGATCTTATTTACCGGTGCAACTGTTTCATCTGCATTTACAATAAAGCGCTGCTTTATGAGCTGATGAAGAACTTCATACGGTATAAACAGTATGTTCTCAGCCGCCCAGATAAGCCAGCTGCTCATACATGCTCTTGATATATAGATTCCCTTACGTTCAAAGTGCTTCTCAAGCCTATAGTTAGGCACTCCCATCTGATATTTCTGATATCCTACAAAGGAAACAAGAGAGGGCGTAGCAAAGCTGTGCGGGATGAATGCAGGAGGTGCAACCGCACATTTGGTAATAAAAAGATCATCTTCTTCCTTGCAGTTCTTGCATATCAGCTTTTCTACATATACTTCATGATATATGATCTCTTCCGGGATGTGTTCAACCTCTGTGCGCACGTATTCCCATCCAAAATGACTCATTTCTGACTCGCAGAGAACACAGATCTTTTCTTCATCAGAAGCGTAGATCAGCTTATCTTCGCCCTTCTTGGCATTGGCAAGCAGTTCTTCCCTTGTACGCTTCTTTTTGCGCTCAGTTTTGGTGCGCTTATAGCTATTAACAGTGATCTTTTCCGCTGGTTTTTCTTCTTCAAGTCCCAGCATGAGCTTTTGCTCTGCGCTCATGGAATCAAAAAGACCAAGCTGCTTAAACTCTGTACCTTCATACTCGTCAAAGCGTTTGGCAGTTTCGGCTTTCTTGCCGAACATGTTCCTTCTGAACCATTCAAGCTCACGGGTCAGCTCAGCAATAGTGTCTGTCTGGCGGGCAATAGTTTCCTGAAGGCTTTTGTTCAGTTCCAATACCTGTGACAGAAGAAGTGACTGATCAATGGTATTCAGTCCAGCATCTGGCTTATATTCAGTTGGCTTTGTAAAAGTGGAATTGTTTTCGGAAGCCGACATGATTTATCTCCGTTTCTGTATATATTTTAACATCGATTAATCATGATTAATAGTTGTTAAAATGCCGAAAATACGGGACTTTTCGGCATTTTTGAAACGGATTTTTGTTCACTTTTTCATGAGAAAAACAGCTGATTCTATGATTCAGAAATCCTTTCCTTTACTCTTTGAGATTGAACTTTTTTGTTCAATCTCTAGCCCCTCAAGTAGCCACCTGAGCTGTTGCCTTGATAACTCAAGAGCCTCCGATCTGTTCCTTGGCCAGCGGTATCTTCCTGCATCCAACCTATGGTATAGCAATGTCATGCCGTCCGGCTCGGCGTGTAAGATTTTTATTCTGTCTGCGCGTCTTCCGCAGAAGAAAAATGCAGCATTGGCATAAGGATCCAGGTCGTAAACATCCTTAACGATTCCCATCAATCCCTCGATCGACTTGCGAAGGTCTGTCCTGCCAGTTATGAGATATATTTTCTTAACGCCGGAAAGATCCCCGATCATACTGTCTGCAGCACACTCAGGATGTTTTTGATAGTGGCTGCACTAGTTTCGTTGGAGAATTCAATGCTGATTCCAGATGGTATTGTAAGCCTTACAGTAGTTTCAAAAGTACTATCTGAGAGGCTGTTATTTAACTGAGTTACATGATGGTTATCAGTTAGATCTGGCAGTTTCTTTTGATGCACTGGTTGTGTTATGATTCCATTCTCGTCAATTGAAGCGATTTCAACAACTTCCTGTGGCAGTGACGCCCCAGCGTGGCTATTGTTTGGTATGGAACAGGCACTTTCCCGAAGCCGTCTAATTGCTCTATAGAAAGATGTAGGATGAATGTCATGCAGGGTACACCATGCTCTGTCAGTCAAGCCACTATTACGGCAGTCCTGGATCAGGCAAAGCCATTGTTCGTTACTCAGTTTTTTCTTTGTCATGCGAATCCCCCTTGTAAATGTGATACGTTTACTACACAGTGACTGGAAGAAATGTGAGCCGTTTACTACACATAATGTATCATCATGGTGTAGCAGTATAGCATAGCTGAAGTGTAGCTCTATCTTACAAGATCTATTTTATGGCAAAAAGAGACCCCCGTAACTACGGGGGAGTAAAAAGCGCTTACGTTAATCATCTGTCTGCATATCTTTAAGTTTATTTGCCTGTTTGAAAATATCTGAGAGTATGGATTTAAACTGATCAAATTCTTCAACAGCTCTTTCAGCGGAGCGGGCACCATCGTTTGAGAGTGCTGCAACTTCCTGACTGGTAGCTGAGAGATTTGAAATTCCGTCATTTATCTCTGTCGTAGAAGAGGAAATGGAATCCATACCACGCTCAATATCACTAAAGCGACTTAGCATATCAGCTACATTCTCATTTATACTGTCAAAACTGTTTCCGACAGTCTCAATCATCTCATTTTGTTCTGCAACGGAAGAAACTGTATCATCAATGCTGGACATTGCCTTTTGCACATCTTCTGTAAGTTCGTTGATGATCCTGGTGATTTCTGTAGATGCGTTGTTGGTCTCGCCGGCAAGATCTCGTACATCATTAGCAACAACCGCAAAACCTTTTCCTGCTTCGCCGGCTCTTGCGGCTTCTATACTGGCATTAAGGGCAAGTAGATTGGTCTGCTTGGATATCGACATGATGGCACCGACGATTTTCTGAACTTCCTCAACCTTATTGATAACTGCCTGAGTAGCTTCTACTGTAACCTGACTTGTATTTGAAACATCCTGAGATTTTGATTTCAGATCTCCAATCACGCGAACACCTTCACGCACTGCATCCTGAGTGTCTTGAGATGCTTTTGACATTTCTTTTGTGTGTTCGTCAGTAGTTAGTGTTTCATCTTGAATCTGTTGAACCTTTTCAGCCTGAATGGTGATGGCTTGAGCAGTGCTTTCCATACTTGTTGCTATATCATGCATTCCGGATTGCTGAGCATTTATTATATTCTGCAGGGAGGTAAGGCTATCCTGAGAGTTGTTAAAGAGATCAGAGATATTATTTGCGATGTCAGCCATCTTATTACCGGTCTCAAGGGCTTTTTCTGCGTTTTTACTTATTTTCGCATTATTCTCATCATTGAATTTTGTGAGAAGGCTTACGACACTTGTACTTGTTATAAATGCAAGACCGAGAGTTATGAATGCCGGAATAAAAGAAATGTTAAGGGAGCCTGTTCTGACGATTGTTTTAATGCAGGTGATAGCAAAGGAAATGCATATTGCACCGATACCGGCACGGCAGAGTCTTACGTTCAGATAAATGATGCTTGCTATAAGGATAGGTAATCCAAATGCAAAATACACCAGATTATCCTGAGCGATCATCAGTACAAAGTAAAATATTGTGGAGCCTGCCATAATAAGAATGGAGCCCATCTTGACTTCCGGGAATTTGAAATTACCGGCTAGAAGCATCATCATACCGACTATGGCACTCAAGATGATTGAAGCATTTCCAGCGGTAATACCTCTGTTTGTAATGTCTCCGATTGATAGTAAGACACCGCATCCTATAATTATGCTGCAAACTATAAAACTGACTTTATTCGCAAGTCTGAACTGTTGAGGATTCATATGCTGTCCTTTCTGCATTTTTTTTAATGCACAATTAAGCCATCATTATATATCAATAAGATTTTAACATGATAGAGAAGAATAAAATCTGAAAACAGTTTAAAATAATATAAAAAATTGATAAAAATCGAAATTTTACTCAACCTGTAATTTAGATGATATGAAGCGTTTATGGGTAAAAATAAATGTATGAGATAATAAAATATGGGGCAAATCACGTAGCTTTGAACTCAGCAAAGTGCAAACAGTAAGCTAGTGCTGCTGTCATTAAATACCTCGACTTATTTGATGACAGTAGCACTAGGTTTAAGAGGTTGAACATATTAGTGATAAATGTGCTAAAATAAGTAATGTTATGAGGAAGCTATAGTAAGCGTCAAAAGTATATGAAGTTTACTATAAAACATAATTTTTATATAACGAGAGGACGTAATAATGGCACTTGAAAATTTACAACCAACAGAAGTATTTAAATGGTTCGAAGAGATTTGTAAAATACCTCATGGATCAGGGAATCTTAAAAAGATAAGCAACTTTCTTGTAAAATTTGCTAAAGATAGAAATCTCTATGTAAGACAGGATAAGGAACTGAATGTAGTAATCAAAAAGCCGGGGACACCGGGTTATGAAGATCATGAGCCTGTAATTCTCCAGGGACACATGGACATGGTAGCGGTTAAAGAAAAAGGTGCTAAGATCAACATGGAGAAGGACGGACTTGATGTGACCACAGATGGTGAGTTCGTCTGGGCTAATGGTACAAGTCTTGGAGGTGATGATGGAATAGCTGTCGCATATGCATTGGCTCTTCTTGACAGCAAGGATATACCTCATCCGCCGCTTGAAATCATTATTACAACAAATGAAGAAGTTGGAATGGACGGTGCAGTTGCACTTGACTGCTTTGATATTACAGGTAAAAAACTGATAAATCTTGATAATGAAGAAGAGGGCGTAATGATTGTCAGCTGTGCAGGTGGCGCCCGTTTTCATGGATACCTGCCTCTTACCAGAGAAAATAAGAGTGGAATCAAGGTAAAGATACATGTAAAAGGTCTTCAGGGTGGCCATTCAGGTGAAATGATCGTTAAGGGAAGAGGAAATGCCAATGTGATTATGGGCAGACTTCTCCTCGAAATAACAGATGCTCTTGAGGTTGGCCTTATCAGCTTAAACGGCGGAGTTGCTGATAATGCGATAGCTTCAGATTGTGAAGCAGAGCTTCTCCTTATGGGACTTGCTTCTCAGATGCATGGCAAGATCAAAGGACCTGATGTATCATTCTTCTCACTTTTTGGAAAACTCTCATCAATAGCATATAAGGTTGAGGCGGACCTGAAGGCAGAGCTTGGAATTAAGGATCCCGGACTTTCCATTGAAGTTGAGGAAGTTGTTGAAAACAGTCTTCCGCCTGAAAAGACAGATATTTCAAATATGGAATCAGTCAATCTGGATTCAAGTGTTGACGCATATACTGAAATTCATGAGAAGCGCGAAGTTGTATCCGGAATTATACCCTGCTCAGAAGTTATAGAGCTTGCCAGATGTATCTGTGCAATGCCTTATGGTGTGCAGGCAATGAGCGCTTCTATTGAAGGTCTTGTGGAGACATCTCTTAACCTTGGAATTCTGAAGATTGTAAGCAATCAGTCAGGCGCTATAGAAGGGGCCAGTGCAGCAAGCCAGAGCGCCGGAACAATGACTGAAGCCTTCCTTCTTGATTATTCTGTACGAAGCTCGATTGCACCTGCCAAAGATGCACTTCTTAGAAAGATGGAAATCATAATTGAAAGCTTTGGAGGAATATTTGAGACAACCGGCGAGTATCCCGGCTGGGCATACCGTGAGGAATCTCCTCTTCGTGAGAAGATGCTTGAAGTTTATAAGAGACTTTATAAAAAGGATATGAGAGTAGAGGCTATTCATGCCGGACTTGAGTGTGGTCTTTTCTCAGAGAAAATCGAAAATCTGGACTGTGTTTCCATAGGCCCTGATATGCAGGATATCCACTCCACAAATGAGAAGCTGAGTGTAGCATCTACCAAGTCTACCTGGGACTACTTGTGTGCATTGCTAAAAGAAATGTAAAAAAATTATATATTCAGCCCGTTCAATCATGAAGATTGGACGGGCTTTTTATCTTCTGGAAAATCTGTTGGATTTTTAAAAATAAAAAGCGCTTCGCTTCGCGAGAATTTCACATTTGTTATTTTTATTCTTCTTAGATTCATACTAATAATTCTTTTCCCAGTTTTTTATAACTATATAACATATAAATATCAACGTATTATAGATATTGAATTAATTGATGCATTATTTAACAATTAATAATTGACGATATTTGAACGAAATATCCATTTAGTTGTATCATAAATAAATTTTATATAGTTAAATTAAATAAACTACGATTTTTATTCGATATTTGCCAAGTCTTGAATATTCAATTATTCATGGAAACTTTAACTTTTCAAGTACGAGTTTTGGAAGTTTTCTTTCATTTTCTGCTATTTTTTCTGAAATAAAATATTATATACTCCTCAACATAGGAATTAACAAATGGCAAAAGCCATTGCAGCTAGTAAAGGGGAAATGAGGAAAGCTATGAAAAATAAAACAATCAACAAGTATCTTGTAAAAACTGCAACATTGGGGCTTAGTGCAGCCATGATAATTCAGCCTGTAACAGCACTGGCTGAGGAAGCTGATGCACTTCCAAACAGTGATCAGCAGGTTGCAGAAGGGGAAACAAACAACGAGAAAACAGAAGAAGCTTCACTTAATGAAGAGCCCTTAGCTGCAGTTGAGGAAGCTAAAGCTGCTATAGATGCGGCTGTTAATTCAGATAAAAATATCCAGGAAGTAACTACTCCTGAAAATACTTCAGATAATGGTAACAATGAGACTTTTGATGATCAGTCTCTGACAGATACAAATGAACAGGCACAGAACGAAGCAGCTACTGAAAATCAGGCACCTGCACAAAGCGAAATGCCTGCTGAAAATCAGGCACCTGCACAAAGCGAAATGCCTGCTGAAAATCAGGCACCTGCACAAAGTGAAAAGCCTGCTGAAAATCAGACCTTCGTACAAAGTGAAGAACCTGCAGCAGATCAGGGAAGTGCTGAGAACGGAAATGCTGCAGACACTAAGGCATCCATAGAAAATGATATAAAGTCAGGGGATGTAGCACCTGCACAGATGGAAGTGCCGGAAGTAAATGATTCCGCTGACAATCAGGCACCACAGAATGATGCTTCTGCTGTAACAAATGACCCAGTAGACACAGAGCTCGGTAAAGCTAAGGAAGCTCTTGAAAATATTGAGAGTGATATAAATGTCCTTGATGAGAAAAATGAAAAAGCAAATAAGGCTATCAGCGCTTATGAAGAGGCAACAAATGAGGATGTCGTAGGGACTGTAGAGGTTGACAAAAATGTTGCGCAGGGCGCCGCAGGAACTGCTAAGAAGGCAAAAGAAAAAACTGATAAAGATGTAATAGATGCGAAGAATGCAGCAGATGCTGTTGAGAAAGAAGCCAAGAAGGAATATGAAACTGAACAGGCTGCAAATGAAGCAAAGAAAGAAGTAAAGAAATTTGTTGAAGAAGCCAATGATGCTGTAGAAGATGCAAAGAATCAGCTTGAAACAGCAGAGGGTGCTCTTAAGACAGCAGAGGCTTTGAAAGACAACGCAAAAGAAAAGGTTGATGCAGCTCAGACTGAATATGACAAGGCAGCAGAAGCTGTCAACGATGCGAAGAACGAACTTAAAGAGATTCTTGAGAAGAATGGACTTAATGATTCTGAAGATGCTGAAAATACTGGGCTTTCCGGAGATGTAAAGGCAACAATTGATGCAGCTGAGAGGGCTTATGAGAAAGCAGAGCAGAAGTTAAAGGATGCCGCGGATGATCTTGAAAAAGCTGAGAAAGCTCAGGAAAAGGCTGAAGCTAATGTAACCAAAAAAGAACAGAAGGTTCAGGATGCAAGTGAGGTGGTTTCCGAGAAAGAAGAGGAAGCCAGGGAAAAAGAAAAGGAAGCAAATAAGGCTCAGAAGAAACTTGAAAAGAGCAGCAAGGAATACGAAAATGCTAAGCAGGCAGTAGAGATTTGCGAAGAGAATGCCAAGAAATTGCAGGAAAAGGTTGATAAGGCTACTGATGAACGTGATAAGGCTCAGGACAAATATGACGCTGCTGTAAAAGATCTTGATGACGCTGCTAAAGATCTTATAAACAAATCAGATAAGTACAATAAGGCAGTTGGTGAGGTTGCTGATGCTGAGAAAACTGTAGATTCAAAGAAGAAAGATCTTGATGCTGCAACTAAAAAATATGGTGAAAAATCTGATAATGCCAAAGCTGCTAATAAGGCATATGAGGATGCAAAGGCTGATGTAAACAACAAAAAGGCTAATGCGAAAGAAGCTAAAGCGGAACTTGACAAGGCTATCGAAGCTAAGAAAACTGCATCCGGGATTGAAGCTATAGCTGCTGAAAAATTAAAGGGCTTAGAAGACGAACTTTCCCAAAAGCAGTCAGATAAGAAAAAGGCAGATGATAATCTAAATACTGCAAAGAATGCGCAGGAAGTGGCACAGGGTGTACTTGATGATGCAATTGCAGAGCTCAAGAAGATCACCGGAGATATTGAAAATGCAGAAAATTCTGTTAAAGGTCAGGAAGACATCATAACAGGAGCAACCGAAGAGATTACTAAGCAGAACGGAATCATCTCAGAAACTGATGGAAAAATCGGAGAAGAGAACAAAAATGTAAAAGATGCAGAAACTGCAATTGGTGAAGCAACAATAGCAAAGGATAAAGCAGAAAAAGATAAGTCCGACGCAGAGAAAGCCAAGGCAGGGTATGACAAGACTGTATCAGATCAGGAGGAGATAGAGAAAAATAAGACTGCAGAAATTGAAGGCCTTGATAAGCAAATCTCAGAAAAAACAGATGCCAAGAATGCTGCTGAAGAAATCGTAACAAATACTGAAAAGCAGATTACAGAAGAGGAAAAGAAATTAGTTAGTAAAGAAGATCTTAAGAAATTAGAGGATGAATCTTCAACTGCTAAAGATTTGGCTGATGCTGCTAAGAGTGAATGGGATACTAAGGCAGGTGAAGCAAACGAGGCAGAGAATAATGCTTCAGAGAAAGAAAAAATAGCTCAGGAAGCAAACACGAAATTTGAGGAATCTGAGAAAGCTGTAAGTGAAGCAGAAGGAAAAGTTAGTAAAGCAGAAGAGAATCTGGAGTCAGCTAATTCGAAAAAAACCGAAGCCGAGAAAAAATTAGAAGATGCCAGTAAGGAATATAAAGGTGCAAGTGATATTGAGAAACTGATGAATGATATCACAAAGAAAGATAGCGATCGAGGGAAGTTTTTATTATGGACCGGTGAAACAGAAAATAATGTAGAAATTGCTGAAGCTTTAATAGTTTATGATATTCTTCAAAAAAATAAAGAATTAAAAGCAACTGATTTATTCGTAGAATCAAATATTATTTTTGACCATTACATTAAAGTATATGAAGTTGTAAAGAAAAAGAATAAAGTAGATTATAAGTTAATTGGCACATATGATTTCCGTACATTGGATAAAAATGGTAAGGAACTATCAGTAATAAATCGAGGAACGACGGATCATATTGAAATTTTTGATAAAAACACGAAAAAGACTGTAATAGATGAGGCTACTTTCAAGGCTGGTAATACAGAATATCAGAAGAGTACACAAGAGGCAAGAAATGCCCTTGATGAGGCAGAAAAGCAGGTAGCAGCTGCAGAGAAAGCAAAATCAGATGCAACGAAAGAAAAGACTGATGCTCAGAAAAAATTGGATAGTGTAATTAGCAATAATAAAAAAGTTTATCGAGAAGCACAAAAAGCTAAGCAGAATGCTGAAGACGCAAGGAAGGCTGCCACAACGGCAAGTGAAGCTGCTAAAAAAGCTGAGGAAAACTTTAATACTGAAAATGAAAAATACATTGCCGCAGCTGATAAAGTAACTAAAGCGAATGAGAATAATAATGCGGTAAATAAGACAATTGAAGGCCTTCAGACAACTGTAAATAGCAAGAAGCAGGAGGCTCAGGGCTTAGGAGCTGATATAAATACTCTTAATACAGATAAGACTAATGCTGAGAAAGCAAAGAATGAAGCTTCAAAATTAAAGGGTGAGGCTAGTCAGAAAGCAGCTGCAGAAGGGGAGAAAATCAAACAAGCTGACCAGGCAATAACTGATGCAAATAATAAGCTGAATGAAAACAATACAAAGAAATCAGAAGCAGAGGGTAAGATAGCTAATTATAATTCCGTTAAGAAGGCTGCTCAGGATGTGATTGATAAGCAAAATGAAATTATTGAATCAGCTAATATTGTAATCAAAGGACTTAAGAATGATATTGATTCCTATAAGAATAGTAAGGATTCTAAAGATAAGGACATTATAAACGCCCAGGATGATCTTTTGAATAAAAAAGGAAGTCTGGCTGAATTACAGAAAGTGGCAGATGATGCAGCTGATAAGGCATCTAAAGCAGAAGCAGCAAGGAATACTGCAAATACTGAGTATGAAAAAGCAGAAAGTGATAAGGCAGCAGCTGAAAATGCGGTTGATGAAAAGAAAAAAGCTGTAGAAACTGCTAACGGTGAAGTTAAGAAAGCAGAAAAGTCACTGAAAAAGGCAAAAAATGAAAAAGATGAAGCCGATAAGAAACTGAAGGCTGCAGAGGATGACAAGAACAAAGCAGAAAAAGCTTATAAAAAGGCAATTAAAACCTATGGAGATAAATCTGATAAGGCTAAGGATGCAGAAAAAGAATTGAAGAAGGCTTCAGATACAGCAAAAAAAGCTTCTGAGAATCTGGATAAAATGTCAAAAGAGCTTTCAAAGAAGCAGGAAAAACTTGCAGATGCTCAAAAAGATCTTAAAAAGGCAAATAAGGAGCTTTCTAAAAAAGAAGATAAGCTCAACGATGCTAAAAAGGACTATGATAATAAACTTAAAGCCAAGAAAAAGGCAGATAAGGAATTAGAGGATGCAAACAGCGCTAAGTTTAAAGCAGATAAGGCTCTGGAAAAAGCTAACTCAGCTCTTACAAAAGCTAATGAAAAAATGTCAGATGCAAATGAGGCTGCTAAAAAGCTTGCAGAAGCTAAGGATATCGCAGAAAAGAAGCGTGATGCTGTTAAAGAAGCAAGAGACAAGGTACTGGCTCTTGCAGAAGAACTTAGAAAGCTTCAGGCTAGTGCAGGTGTTAGCTCCAAGGCTCTTGATGATATGAAAGAGGATTACAACGAAGCACTTAAGAGCTATAACAGCGCAAAAGAAAGTGCTAAGGAAGCGGCAAAAAACGTTGATCTTGCAAAGAAGGAAGCTGAAAGAGCAGAGGATGCTTACAATGCTGAGGGTAGCTTCAAAGTTGTAGCAACCATTGATGATAATAGTGCTGATGATAACCAGCAGGGCAATGGTTCAGGCGAAACTGAGCAGGGTAACGGTTCAGATGTCGCTGATCAAAATGGTAATGATGTGATTGCTAATCCTTCTAATGGAACTGGAAATAACGAATCTGATAGCAACGATTTACAGAACAATAGCGGAATTGTTGATAATGGTTCAGGCAGTAACGTAAGTGATAGCACCGGAAGTGCTTCACCTGTTGTAGCAGGCGAATCTGAGCAGGTTAATAACGAAACTTCAAATAACGAAACTTCAAATACCGAAACTTCAAATAACGCATCAGATGAAAATGTCTCTGATAATAAGAAGGATAAAAAGAATAAGAAGTCAAAGAAGGCTACTTCAAATAATGTAAATAATGATAGCAATCAGACTTCTGATCCGGAAAGCTCAAACGATAATGACTCTGTATCAGTTCAGGCTAAAAATTCTGATAAGGTAAACAGCACTACTGATAACAATACTTCTGGTAATACAACTAAGACTTTAGATGAGAAGCCTGCAGTACTCGGAGTAAGAAGAGAGAGAACACCCGGAGTTATTTCAGCAAAAGCAGCAGATAATGATTCTGCAAACACTGAGTCTGAAACTGTTGTTGCAGAAACTACAGATGCTGCAAATGAGATTGCAGAAGCTGAAGAAGCAGCAATAGAAGAGACAAAGAACGAGATAGCTGACATTGACGGAAGTGTAGAAGATAATGCTGAAGGAAAGACAACAGAAATTAAAGACGAGAATACAGCAAAATCAGATGCTCCTGCAAATGATTCCAAGCCATATTGGCTCCTTGCATTGCTTGGTGTAGTTGGTATCGGCTCCGGTGTTGCAATTGGCAATCAGGCTAAGAAAAAGAAGGCTACCAGGAAGGCAGACAAATAATAAAAGTTCAAATTTTAGCAAGCATATAGTCGAGTTAATATAAAACAGCTACACTAGGGGGCTAAGTACTCTACTACAAGCAAGACAAGAGTTTGTATAATCTGAATAAGTATTCTACAAAAGAGAAAGGACTCCGCGTAAACGGAGTCCTTATTGTTATCTATTGCTATACTAAAAATCAATCATCTTCATCTTCGTCATCGATGTCATCATAAGAGGTTGCTTTTGCGCCGCGAGACTTGAAGAATGAAGCAAGCTTCTTGGCACGACTTGTTGAAGTAGCATAAACTTTAACGTTCTTTACGTTCTTGAAAGCGTTCTTTCCAACAGCGCTCTTCTTAGTGATTTTTGTAGATGTTGTTTTGAAAGTTTTAAGATTCTTGCAGTTGTAGAATGCCTTTTTACCAATTTTCTTGATATCGGGATCCTGAATCTGGATAGTCTTTAATTTTGTGCAGCCGCTGAAGCAGGACTCAGGAATTTCGGTAATATCAGAATCATTGATCTGAACCCATGTAAGATTCTTTCTGCCATTAAAGGCACCGGCCTGAATACCCTTGGTTCTGTAATAAGCGCCATCAGGAGCAGTAATGTTTGCCTGAATAACGATTTTCTTAGCGTCGTCCTTGCAGCCAACTACGATAACTTCGCCGGCTTTGTCTTCACTTGTTCCTGTAGGAACTTTGGTTACCTTGTACATAACGGACTTAGCAAGTTCGCCATTACCTGAGCTCTTCTCATTGTAGAACTCATGACCTTTCTCGTAAAACTCGTCCTTTGCGCTGGCCTTCACACCTACTGTAACGGTAACTGCCATGGCTAATGCCATAAGCGCCAATCCTAACTTTTTATTCCCCTTCATAAATATAAATCTCCTTTCTCTTTTAGAAAAATTTTACTAATATTTTTTAATTATAGCACAAATTCACAGATAACAATGCTCACAAAATGTAATTTTATGGCACTAATCAGATGTAAGAGCTATAATATAGACAGAATGTTTTGTTGGAGGGGAATTTATGCACAGAGAAAGTGGAATTCTTATGCCAATTTTTTCGTTGGCATCTAATTTTGGCATTGGTTGTTTTTCAAAAGAAGCGTATGATTTTGTGGATTTTCTGCAAAAGGCTTACCAAGGGTATTGGCAGATACTTCCTATAGGACCTACCGGTTTTGGAAACTCACCTTATCAGCCGATTTCAGCATTTGCAGGTAATCCATATTTTATATCTCTTGAAGGACTCATAGAAGACGGAATTCTGACCTGGGATGATATAAATGGAGTAGATTTCGGGAACGATATCGAGCGCGTTGATTATGGAAAGTTATATGAGAACCGCCAGCCTATTCTAAAAAAAGCATACGAGAATTTCCTGCAAAAAGGTGAACTGAAGGAATTCAAAGAGTATCAGAAAGAGCAAAAATACTGGCTGGAAGATTATGCTCTGTATGTTGCAATAAAGGAAGATCAGGGTGGAAAATCCTGGCTTGAATGGCCAAAGGAGTTAAAACAGAGAGATTCAAAGGCTCTTGAAAAAGCAAAAAAAGAGTTCAAGGATGAAATTGAATTTATCTTCTTTGAGCAGTTTAAGTTTGACGAGCAGTGGAGAAAGCTTCATAAATATGCTGCAAAGCATGGCGTCAAAATAATAGGAGATTTGCCTTTTTATGTTGCCATGGACAGCGCAGACAGCTGGTCACATCCTGAAGTATTTAAAATGGACAAGGATCTTACACCAAAGTCTGTAGCAGGCTGTCCTCCTGATGCTTTTTCAGCAGACGGACAGCTTTGGGGCAATCCTGTTTATGACTGGGAGGCTCTCAAAAAGAATGGCTATTCCTGGTGGGTTCGCAGGATTGAGAGAAATTATGAATGGTTTGATGTTATTCGTATCGATCATTTTCATGGTTTTGCTGAGTATTACGAGGTTCCTTACGGTGATGAAACTGCCAAAAACGGAAAACAGATGAAAGGACCCGGAATGGATCTTTTCAGAGCTCTTGAGAAAAAACTTGGGAAGTTGAATATGATAGCTGAAGATCTTGGGAATACCACAGAGGAAAACATGAAGCTCCTTGCGGATTCAGGATTCCCCGGAATGAAGGTACTTCAGTATGGCTTTACCAGCTGGGACAGCATGTATGTTAATCACCGCCATATCAACAACTGTGTGGTTTATACAGGAACGCATGACAATACTCCAACCTTTGCGTGGGTACAGGAAATATCCGAAGGTGAACGTGATTTTACAAGAAGGTATATTAATTCTATAAATACCGATTACGGAGCTTTTGTCTGGGATATTATCAGAGAGGCCTACAGATCAGTAGCAGATTTATGCATAGTGCCTTTGCAGGATTATCTTTGCAAGGGAAGAGAGGCGAGAATTAACACACCGGGAACCTCTGAAGAAAACTGGCAGTGGAGACTTACACCTAATTATCTGTCTGAAGATCTTGCAAACAGCATAAGACTGATGACTGAGACATACAGCAGAGTACCACTTCCGCCTAAGGCTGATGACTGAGACCTACAGCAGATTACCACTTCCGCCTAAGGCTGAAGCTACTGAGTAAAACAAAAATAGCTCGCACTCGACGCGATAATATCGAGCCAAGTGCGGGCTTTTTATATTGTATAAATTTGGTATTTTTTAGCCATTTTCTTGCTGCATTTAAGTATGAGGTGCGTTCCTTTTTCAGTATATTCAGTCTCTGAAACTTCAGAACGCGAAGTGATGTCAAAAAGTGCAGCACCATCAGAGTAGGGAATTACAAATTCGCAATCTATTTTCTCACCTTCCAAGGTATGCTCAATAAGAGTAGTCAGTTCATCAAGTCCTATAGCATTTTCTGCGGACATATAAATCCTATCGTCACGGACATGGGGAATCTTCATGGCGGTGTGCTCTGAGTTCCCGACAACCAGATCAGCCTTGTTGAACACATATATTATAGGTATCTGAGAAGCGCCTATATCTCGCAGAGTCTTCTCTGTGACTTCGATATGAGTCATATAATCCGGATCTGAAAAATCAATAACCTCAAGCAGGAGATCAGCATATATGGCTTCCTGAAGCGTGGACCTGAAGGCTTTTACCAGCGTTGTCGGAAGTTCATTGATAAAACCGACGGTGTCAGATAAGAGAAACGGTCTGTGGCCCGGAAGATCTATTCTTCTTACTGTGGTATCAAGGGTCGCAAAAAGCATATCCTTCTGCATGACTTTTTTATTTTCTTTTTCCTCAATATGGCTTGCATCAAGAAATGAATTGAGAAGAGTGGACTTACCTGCATTCGTGTAGCCAACTAATGAAATGCGTGGGATGTCTGAATTCATTCGTTTTGATCTCTGAGTATCCCTTTCACGTTCTATGGTTTCAAGCTCTCTTCTGAGTTCTGCACATCGCTGTTCGATTCGGCGTCTGTCCAGCTCAAGCTTCTTTTCGCCGGCACCCTTATTGGAGAGTCTGCCGCTGCCGCCACCCTGACGGCTTAGTTCTGTTCTCATACCTGCAAGTCTTGGCAGCATAAACTGAAGCTGTGCATATTCAACCTGCATGCGGGCTTCTCTGGTTCTGGCTCTTTTCGCAAAAATCTGTAAAATGAGTCCGGTGCGGTCGATGACTTCAGTATCAAGGATTCTCTCAAGATTTCTTAGCTGAATAGGAGAGAGGGTATCACCGAAAATAATGATATCTGCATCAAGCATGCTGATGAGGTTTTTCAGCTCCTCAACCTTACCGCTTCCAATGAAAGTTGCATGGTCAGGATGAGGAAGTGTCTGTGTGATCGTCATAGCAGGTTCAAGGTCACAAGCCTTAGTAAGAGCAGAAAGCTCACTCATGGAGCGGTCAAAGGAACCGGTGTCTCTGTCACTTGTTGAAAGCCCCACCAGGATGGCCTTGGGAATTCCTGTATATTCTGTTGTATCATAAGTTGTAGTATTGTTCATATAAATTTTGTCTTATCCTTTTTGAATCGCGAGAATCCTGAAGAAACGAGCTTATTCGAATCTTTCAAGTAAGGCCAAAACCAAATTTTGACCCATACATCATTATATATGTTCCTGAATTGGTAATTCAACATTTAGAATCAGCACAAAGATATCTCTGTTATGAAATAATAAGAACATGCCGATATAGAAAATGGAATATAGTGTCATCTTGCTTAGATATAATTACAGAAGCATGCAATGGCTGGGGCTTTCACAGGGTGCATCGTCAACACAACAAATAATAAGAGGTTACATCTATGTCATATGATTTATCTTCTTCAATGAATAAACTTACGGATCTGTATCTTGATAACGCAGGGCGCGGTAGCAGGCAGGGCAGTACTTTATCGCTTGGAAAAGGAAACCGAAAAGATATAATCGACTCCATAACAAACCAGCTCAGTCGTGGGGAGGAGCTTAAGGGTAAGTTTGGAAAAGAATTTGATGAGGTTTATGACTCAATGCAGGCTATGCGTACTCTTGATCAGGTAATGAGGCAGAGCTATGACATGAATCATAAAGATGATTACAAGAAAACTAATGTTAAGGATGCACATTCTGCAATGACCTTCTCAAAAGGTAGTAGCAGAATAATGGATATGCTTACAACGCAGGTTGCTTCAGAGATGGATGAGAAAGTAAATAAGGCCATCAAAGATGGCCTAGGAAATTAGTTTCTATTACTAAAAAATTCTCTGACTGCCATAAGGATAAAGCCCAGTTCATTTTTTGCCTGAAAATCTGAATCCTCTTTGTGCCAGTTCTGGGGCGGAATCTTCAGAACTCCTTCCTTGGACAGAAGAGTTTCTTTTGATAATCCTGCGCCTAAAATATCATCCATAGGACTTCCTTCAATAATAACGGAGTCTCCGGTAGACATTAAAGCTTCGGCAAAGGCTTTATCTGACAGATATTTTCCCACATTACAGTTGAATATGATTTCACGGTAGCACTTTTTCCAGACTACTTCGTCGAAATTTCTGATCTCTGAACCGAGCTTTTGGCATAGAGCAGGATCAGGCTCATTCATGATTTTTGCATAGGTATTAAAATCATTGAAAAGAAGAGCTTTTTCAGCTGCTATGTACTGCTGGGCTGTGAGGTATTTCCTGCCATTGATAAATATCGGATCGCCCTGATACCAGAGTGAAAACTGGCAGAATTCATAGGTTTTTTCTGCAAGATAAAAGCACACATAGGTGTGGGGATTGCCATTTGAAACTTCATCGATAAGCCAGTCTATATGATATTTGTTGTAAAGGGCAATAGGAAAATCCGGCGGTGTCTCGGGAAGCGCAATCTCCGGAATGCTCTGAGTATCAGCTGAAGAGATTATTGAGTTACTGTTGGTGGCACTACAGATTCCTTCTGAGTTTTGAAGGTTATCTGAAGCATTTGTATCACCTGCAGAAGAAACAGGTTCCGCACTGAATCTGTTTTCGGAAGTCTCATCCGCGCTGTTTTCTCCATCATCCTTCTGAGAAGTCTCATCCGCAGCGGTTCCTGCACCATTCTCCAGGGAAGCTTCATCTTCACCATTTTCGGAGAATAATTCATCAGTCTCATCTACATCTTTAGAAGCATTTTTTCTTCCTTTTCTTGAAGGCTTCTTCTTAGGCTCTGCCTTTTTGACCAGCTCAACATTTTTTAACTCTTCAGAGAAAGCATTGAATCCAAGGTCATCCTGAAGGACGAAACATATATCGTCAAAGGAATCGGGATGATTTGCAACAAAAGCAGAGACTGTAGCTACGGCGAGCTTAGCAGCCTTATCCATGGGATAGCCATATTCACCTGTTGATATTGGAGGAAAAGCGATTTTTCTGATGTAGTTGTCAGAGGCTAATTTGAGAGCACTGGTATAGCATGAGGCAAGAAGCTGAGCCTCACCGGCTATACCGCCCATCCAGATAGGGCCTACAGAATGGATAACATATTCGGATGGAAGATTATAACCAAGAGTAAGCTTTGAATCTCCGGTTTCACAGCCGTTTAATTTGCGGCATTCTGTCTTAAGCTGAGGACCGGCAACACGGTGAATCATACCATCGAGACCGCCGCCGCCAAGCAGACTGTTGTTAGCAGGATTAACTATAGCATCGAAGCCTGTGACCTTTGTTATGTCATCTTTAATCGCGCGAATCATGTTGTCCCCCTTCTGTAGCCATCATAGTCTGAAAAGAATTACTGATAATTTACAGCCTTATTTATCGCATCCTGTGCTATAGCTTCAACTACGAGACCAAGACCGATAAGCTGAAGAATGATGAAAAGAATAGAGTTGCTTGAACTCTGCTCACCTTTTATCTGATCAACCTTCTCGCCGAGCTTAAATGCCCAGTACCAGCTATAAATTCCGCAAGTAACGATTGAAAGTAAAAATGCTACTACACCGGAAGTCTCATGTTGACGATTGCACAAAACATTGGTCTCATCTGTAAGAACAATGAACCAGTAAATATTGTAAATACCACAGGTTATAAGAGAGAAAATTATAGCAAGAGCTATACTTCTGCCTGTTATACCGGGATTGGGATTGTAGTAGGGATACTGCTGGAAACCGTTTGGATCACCATTTTGATAATTAAATCCGGTTGGATTGCCATTTTGATAATTGAAACCGCCATTTTGGCTATCATTCTGATAATTGAATCCTTGAGGATTCCCCTGATTACCATTGTAAGTATTATTAGGGTCAAAACCAAAAGGACCATTCTGAGGTGCCTGGTTTTGAGCATCATTATCCGGCACAAGCTTTGCACCGCAGTTAGTACAAAAATTTGTTGAATCCGGATTCTCTGTTCCGCAATTAGGACAAAACATTTTTTCATCTCCTCCTTAAAATTGTTTGTTCTATCTGATTATATCATAATTTAGTGTATAATTATCTCAAAGTCATGAATTTCTGAAGATAGCGAAATCCATGCTCTGAAAGAATATAGAGCCTGGTACCGTTAAGGAATGCGGAGCATGATTGGGTAACGGTACTGCCAGCAGACCGGTCTGAGTCAGATAAAAACCATTGTTTATAGATGAAGAGGGGGGTAACTTATGCCAATTCTTGGAGCTTTTATGGTACCACATCCGCCAATTATCCTGCCGGAAGTAGGAAGAGGTGAGGAGAAGAAAATAAGTAACGTTACTGAGGCTTATGAAAAAGTTGCTGATGAAATAGCGTCTCTAAAGCCGGAAACTATAATTATTTCAAGTCCTCACAGCGTCATGTATGCTGATTATTTTCACATTTCTCCGGGGAAAAATGCCTATGGTGATATGGGGAGGTTTCAGGCTGAGGAAGTGAGCTTTGATGCTGAGTATGATGAGGAGTTTGTGAAGAAAATTTCCCGGATTGCTGAGATGGGCGGACCCGATTTTTATGAAAAGTCAGATAGAACAAAAATGGGACAGAGTGGACCCGATTTTCATGAAAAGTCAAATGGAAACCAAAAGGGACAGGGCGGACTGTCAATTCATGAATTTCCTGCAGGAACTCTCGGGGAGAGGGATCCTTCCCTGGATCACGGAACGTTAATTCCGCTTTATTTCATTTGTAAAAAATATACTGATTTTAAGCTTGTAAGAATCGGGCTGTCAGGGCTTCCTCTTGCGCTTCATTATCAGATGGGTCAGATTATTCAGAAGGCAGTTGAAGAAACCGGAAGAAGAGTTGTTTATGTGGCAAGTGGAGACCTTGCGCATAAAATGAAAGAAGAAGGTCCATATGGCTTTGCTCCCGAGGCTCCTGAGTATGATAAGCGAATCATGGAGGTGTGTGGCAGTGGAGAGTTTAAAAACCTTTTTGACTTTGACGAAAGCTTTTGTGAAAAAGCCGCAGAATGTGGGCATAAGTCATTTGTGATGATGGCAGGAGCTTTGGACGGACTTAGTGTAAAGGCTAAAGCCTTGGTTCATGAGGCTACCTTTGGAGTAGGCTATGGAATCTGTACCTTTGAAGTTGGCGGTCCTGATGATAGCAGGCATTTTCTGGATGAATGGAGAAAAGAGAAACTGTCTGAACTTAGAGAGAGGCAAAAAGATGAGGATCCCTATGTTAGCCTTGCAAGATTTTCTCTTGAAAGCTACATAAGTGCAGGGAAAACCTATCATGTGAAGGATTTAAGGGGAACTTATTATGAAAATCTGCCACAGGAAATGCTGACTCAGACAGCAGGCGCTTTTGTATCAATTCATAAAAATGGCGCTCTCCGCGGATGTATTGGAACAATACTTCCTACCTGCGAATGTGTTGCAGAGGAGATACTGCAAAACGCCATAAGTGCAGCAACCAATGACCCGAGATTTCCCATGATAACAAGAGAAGAACTTCCCTGGCTTGAAATAAGTGTGGATGTTCTTGATAAACCCGAACCCATATCTTCGCCTGATGATCTTGATGTTAAGAGGTATGGAGTTATAGTGACTTCCGGGCACAAGAGAGGACTGCTTCTTCCAAATCTTGACGGAGTTGATGATGTAATCCAGCAGATAAACATCGCCTGTCAGAAGGCAGGAATTCCCAAGGGAGAGGAGATAAGCCTTGAGAGATTTGAAGTGGTAAGACATTTATAATATATGAAAAAAGACTTCAATGCAGTATGTACGTTGCATTGAAGTCTTTCTTTATCTTATTTGAAGAAGTCTATATCTGCGCTAAGCTTCTCGGAAATTTGCTTAAGCTTGTCAGCAGATCCTGCAAGAGTAGTAACTGTTGCAGAAAGCTCCTGCATGGAGGCTCCGGTTTCTTCTGAGGATGCAGCATTCTCTTCAGATATGGCTGATAGTGCACTCATGGTATCAACAACAGCATTTTTGGAGTTATCACAGGTCTCAGCGCCATTTGATATGAGTTTAACTCCGCTAACCGTATTACTGATATCTTCGAGCATTCCGTTAACGGCAGCAAGAGTTTCACCAAGCGCTATCTGCTGGTCATTGTTGCCCTGCTTGACATCTGCGGCGGCTGCTACTGCAGCATTAGATTGCGAAAGAAGCTGTTCCATCTCAAGCTTTATGTCATCTGCCATCTGCTTGGAATCTTCAGCAAGCTTTCCGATTTCTTCAGCTACAACAGCAAATCCTTTTCCTGCTTCGCCGGCTCTTGCAGCCTCGATAGACGCATTAAGGGATAGAAGGTTGGTTTGGGTTGCAATGGATGTAATACCTTCAACTTTTTCGCTGATAGTATTAACAGCATCCTTCGTAGCCTGGATTGTTTGTGAAATATCGTCGATTTTTGTTGTCATCTCAGTTGAAGAGTTCTGCAGAGAACGCAACGAATTACTGGATATTTCGGAAGCTTCCTTCATTTTGCCTGCGATATCTGAAAGATCATCTGAGGATGTCCGAACATCAGCTATAGCTTCTCCGATTCTGCCAACATTTTCAGTAGCGGATTGTATCTCATCAGCCTGCTGTGTAGCACCGGAAGCAATCTCCTGAACAGCATTTGAAACATCCTCCGCTGTCTGAGAAATCTGGTTAGCGGTATCAGCAAGGTCTACTGATGAACCATTGACTGCAACTGCAGATTCTTTGATACTTGTTACAATTTTGCCAAGTACACTCAAAACTGAATTTGTATTTCCTATCATCTCACCAAATTCATCCTTGCGATCTGTGTACTTGTTAATTGTAAGGAACTGACCATCTGCAAGATGATGAAGGGCTTTATTTACTTCTTGCATAGGACCGGTGAAGGATTTCGCCATGGCAAATGACATAAATATAGCAATAATTGTCATGATAACAGCTATGATGATTACTACTATTGCACTTCTGTATGCGGACGACATTACAGCATCATAATTAGAAGAAACGATTACAACCCAGTTTGTCAGTGGATCTTTGTAATAAGAAACGATCTGTTTTTCACTTCCCTTATCATCGGAAATATATGTTCCTTCACCATTCTGACTGGCTAATGTGAAGAATTTTCTATCACTTCTGTTATCTTCAGGATCGTCCGGACCTATTTCGTAGTCAGAGTGTGCAATGACTATTCCTTTTGAGTCTGTTATAAACGCGCGCTGAGACTGCTCGATATTATTTTTAAGCAGACTATGAAGAGTTGATAGATCATAACTTCTCTGAGCTGTGCCTATAGGAGTTTTGTAATCGTCATCATAAACAGGAACTACAGGAATTATTATTCGGCTGCCTGTTGCTTTGGATATAACCATATCGGAGATAACTGACTGACCTGCAATAGCACTCTTAAAATAGTCTCTGTCGCTGATGTTGGAAAGAGCTCCATCACCTGTTCTTGCAAGCTGATCACCGGTTGATGCAGTAATAACTATGCTATTGCCATCGTTATATGGGACGTTGAGATTATCCAAAAATGAAATCATTCTGGCTTTGTCTTCATCCGTGAGGGCGTCAGCTTTTTTCACAAATTCAATCGTGTACGGAGAGCTTGCTGCAGACTCAAGAGTTCTTAGCTGCTGATAAAGATTATCAGAGAATGCGCTGGCAACAATTTCTGCCTGCTTAACATTAATGGTCTCAGCATCAGTTTTGGCTTTTTCTATCGAATTTAGAAAGCTGATCGTTATAGATATTAATAGTGGGATAACAACTATTAATACCATGGACAGAATAAGCTTGAATTTCACCCCTTGAGTAGTTTTTACATTGCTTTTGGTTTCGGTTAGAACAGTATTATTATCCATAGTACCTCCTAATAATAACGATTATACGTATAACAAAAGAGTTAATAAATAATGTAACCTTATGACGCAATTAACACTTGCATGATTATTTATTATACTTCCTAAATAGTATAAATTTATTATATAAAGAGGTATTTAATAAAGAATTAAGGCTTTCTTTATTTATTCGTGTAAAGAAGTCGCCAGAGGAACATAATTGCATGTTCATCTGGCGACAACCGCGTTGTATTTGACTTAGTTTGACATCGTAATAACAGCAATTCCCCCTGCAGGTAAAATCAGCTTATCACCTTCCAGCGTGGCTTCATCAGTTCCCGTTGAAAGGGTAGCAGAGAGGGTTCTGAAACCTTCAGTGGCAGCATCCTTACTAAGATCAATCTCTATAGATTCATCTCCATTGTTTAGCGCAAGGAGTACCTTGGAATCTTTGATAGTATCATCCAGTTTATCTGAGGCATCTTTGATCCACAGAACATTCCTGTCTCCTGAAAGACTTTCAATCAGACTGCATTTTCCTCTTGCAATTGCAGGAAAAGTGTTCCTTAGACTAATTGCCTTTTTATAATAATTATAGATAGAATCAGGGTCATCTTTCTGATCTTCCAATGATCCGTAAGGCATTTCAAACTTATCCATATTGGCAGGACCCTTGGTCATTCCGGTTGAACCTTCGGAAGCCCATTGCATGGGAGCACGCTTGTTTTCATCCTGACCTGAACCCTTCATGCCAAGCTCTTCACCATAATATATGAAGGCATTACCGCTCATCAAAAGATTGAGTGCACCTGAGAGCTTAATGCTGTTCTTTGCATTTTTGCCTGTATAATAACCTGCACTTCTTGCCATGTCATGGTTTGTGTAAAAGGGCGCGTTAACATAGTTCTCATTGTAAGAAGAGTAAAGCTCATCCTCATCAATCTGTGACTGAACATATCTTATGGGAGTCATCTTGCCCTTGGCACATTTTGCAATTAAACCTTCACTTCCTGAAAAATCAAAGTCGAAGAGAGAATCGATACCGCTTGCATAATACTTTGAATAACTGCTGGATGAAGTCCATGCTTCGCCAACAATATAAGCGTCAGGATTTATATCTTTAACTGCCTTAACGAAAGTGCCAAGTTCCTTAGTGCTTTCACCGATATTCTCGGTTGTAAACGAGGTGACAGCATCCATTCTAAAGCCGTCGCAACCAAGATCCAGCCAGAATTTTGCGTAATCAGCAAACTCCTTCTGAACAGAAGCATTATCGAGATTAAGGTCAGGCATCTCTGACCAGAACTGGCATTCATAGTAATAGTCTGTGCCTTCAAGCTTGTTATAGCCCTTATCTGCTTTATCAGTAAAATGATAATAATCTATATAAGGACAATCCTGTGGATTCGGAGCTTCTCCCGAAGGCAGGTTCTGAAGATATTTTTTTGCCTCCAAAAACCATGGGTGAGAAGATGAAGTGTGATTCATAACAGTATCATTTATCACGCGTATTCCACGCTTATGGGCTTCCTCCACAAGCTTCTTATAATCATCGAGGGTTCCATATTCCGGATCCACATTTAAATAATCTGTAACATCATACTTATGATAAGTTGTTGATGGACAAATAGGCATTAACCAGATCTCATTACACCCAAGATCGTCGGTAGTTGATGGATCACCATCATTTATGTAATCAAGTTTTTCGGTCACACCATTAAGGTCACCAATACCATCGCCGTCACTGTCATAAAATGAATATACAAAAATTTCATAGGTTGTTCTGTAAAAATCATCGATCACCGGAATCTCCGGTGCCTTTTTACTAGCGCATCCGGAAAGCGCAGTGCACATAAAAAAACTTGCAAGAATGCAGGAAATAATTTTGTTTTCCATAACTCCTCCTCAGCTATAAAAAATTTTTAGTTTAATCAATTTTACTATTTGAAAAAATTAAAAAAAACTGTTTACAACATTTTTTCGCTATGCTATAATTTCTTTCGTTGGCGACAGAAAACGTCAAGGATAGGGGAATCATACAATGGCTAGTATTGCGGTCTCCAAAACCGTTCATGCGGGTTCGAATCCTGCTTCCCCTGCTAGCTACAGGCTCGATATCAATTGATATCGAGCCTTTTTTCTATTAGTTTTCTGTTAGATTTCCATATTCTTAAATTTATTTTCCTATTTACATTCAAGAAGTCGTAAGATGAAACGCTTGCATACAATATTCTTTAGTAAAATCCAGTCGTGCTTTAAAAAATAACAAGAATTTATTGGCAAAAAGTGATAAAAAGTCAGCATCTTTTGATAAGCGTACTGTCAGAATTTACAGAATAATTAGAAGTGCAACTGTGTGCAAATTGGGGAATTGCACAATAACACTTTATTTTTAAGGAGGTTTAGGAAAGGTATGCACAAAAAGAAGTTGGGGTTGTCATCGTTACTTATGGCAGGAATGCTGACTGTTTCAACTGTCGGAACTGGTACGCTGCAAGCTTATGCAGCTGAGGAAGTACCGGCAGTTGAAGGAGCAGCTGAAGCAGAGAATGCCGATTCAACTGAACAGGGGAAAGAAGGTGAAGAAGCAGGAACTGCTGAGAATGTAAATCCGGAGGCTGAACAAGCTGCAGAAGGAACTGAGCCAAATGGGGAAACAGGTTCAGAAGATGAAAAAGCAAAAGAAGAATCTACAGAAAAGCCAGAAGAAAAAACTGGAGAAGAATCTGCAGAAAAAGCTGTAGAAGAATCTGCAGAAAAAACCGGAGAAAAATCAGCGGAAGAAGCAGAACAAAAGTCTGAAGAAAAGCCTGTGGAAGAAGCTGCAGAAAAGGTTGAAGAAAAAACAGTGGAAGAAGTTGCAGAAAAGTCCGCAGATGAACAGGGAGCAGCGCAGGAAGAAAAAGCTCCTGAAGTAACAGAGGATAAACAGGGCAAGGAGTCAGAGGAAACAGCTCCTGTAACCGAAAGTGAAACTGGTGAAAAGGCTGACAATGCTGAGAATGAAGAAGTAAAAGAGTATGAAGTAAGTGAGAATGCTCCGGAATTTTACGGTAGATGGAATAATAGCAGAACTGCAAAGGGTAGATTAGAATTTGCAGCACAGTATGATGAGCTCGTCTATGATATTGGAGAAGCTATTCCTACTGAACAAATCAAAAATGTCACCATCAAAGTAAAAGATCAGGGTGGTAAAATGGCCCTTAAACTGTACGATGGAGATATGAATGAGAAATTAGCAGATTATAACGCTACAGGAAAAGATGAATATGTTATTTCACCTAATTACGATGGATCAGTAAGATACATTGGAATTATGGCTATGGAGCCGAATGATACTGATGATAGTTATAAAACACCATATGGAATAACTGTTAATGAAATCACTGTTGATAAAGAAGAGGCTGAAGCTGACAAATTTGAGCAGACACTTTCCTTCAAAGGTGATGACCTTAAGTTCGTTGAAAGCTGGGGAGATACTGCTGTAGAAGGCACAGAACTTGAATTTGAGCAGGCATGGCGCGAGTACAGACTTGATCTTGGAAAGACAATTCCCGGAGGAGATGTAAAGTCAGTAACCTTTAAGTTTACCGAGCCTACCAAGACTCTTGGCCTTAAGGTATATGGTGGTTTTGATGAAGATGGCAAGCACAAGGAACTAAAGGCTGACTATGGCAAAAGTGGAAAGACAAGCTACACTATGTATCCCGGTGTATCTAAAGATGTTGATGCGGTAGCTATTATGGCTATGAGCGAGCAGACTTATCCATTTACCTGCAATGTTGAGGAGATTCAGGTGGTAATCGATACAACTCCCGCAGAATTAAGGCCTCAGGCTGGAGTTGAGAATGAAATTGTTGATCTTCGTGATCCGGTTACAGCTCTTTTAGGCGATGACTTTATCATTGGTACAGCAGCAAGCTATGATGAGTTTGGCGACGAGCTTGATATGCAGCTTGCTTACAAGCACTTTAACGGTGTAACACTTGGTAATGAGCTTAAGCCTGATGCAATGATTAAGAAAGGTGCAGAGATTACAACAGTTGAGCTTAATGGAGAAGATGTTCCATTCCCTGTACTTGATTATTCAACTCCGGAAAGCCGTCTTGATAAATTTGTTGAATGGAATGAGAAGAATCCTGATAAGCAGATAAAAATCAGAGGTCATGTACTTGTATGGCACTCACAGACACCTGAATTCTTTTTCCATGAAGACTATGATGAAAGCAAGCCTTTGGTAACTCCTGAAGTTATGAACAAACGTCTGGAGATCTATATTAGAAGCGTTGCAAAGCATTTCACAGCAGAAGGAAGTAAATATGCCGGAATGTTCTATGGCTGGGACGTTGTAAATGAAGCTGTAAGCGATGGAACAGGTACTTATAGAAACGGCAGTGAGAACTCATCCTGGTGGAGAGTATATAATTCTCCTGAATTTATACAGAATGCGTTCGTGTATGCTAATAGATACATGCCTGCCGATATAAGGCTTTTCTACAATGACTATAATGAAACTGTTTCAAGTAAAGTTGGCGGTATATGTGAACTTCTCAGAGCAGTTAAAGCTACTCCCGGAGCCAGAATTGATGGTATGGGTATGCAGGCTCATTATCAGATAGATGCAGCGCAGCCTTCTGTTTCACAGATTAAGGATGCAGCTAAGAGATATGCTGAGATAGTTGATGAAGTTCAGATAACAGAGCTTGATTTTAAGGGTGCATCAAGTGCAACTGATTCAAGGCTTGCACAGAGATATAAAGATGTATATGACACAATCAGAAGACTTAGAGATGAAGGCGTTAACTTCACCGGAATGACAATCTGGGGAATTACAGATAAACATTCATGGTTACAGACTGCCAATAACAATGGTGGCGGCTCAAATGGAAATGCAAAACAGTATCCGCTTCTTTTTGATGATTACTACAAGGCTAAGGATTGCTTCTATGTAATCGCAAATGCAGGTGAGCTTGAACCTGAGATAAAGAATATCACATTGGTTCAGAAACTTAGTGATGATTTTACAGCAGGAGAGACCTACGAATTTGGTAAGGGTGACAGCAAAGCTACATTCGTTCCGATGTGGAAGGATGGAGAAATTGATGTAAAGGTAACAGTTGCAGATGCTACAGTTGATGAAAATGATAGCTTTACAATTTTTACAGATGACGGATCAGAAATTAAACCTGTAACAGTTAATCGTACAGATGCTGAAAGCACTGAAAACGGTTATGAAAAGGTGGTTGCTATCGATGTTAATGCAGAGGCACTTTCTTCAAATAAGGTAAAAATGGATGTTATCTTCACTGATGGTGATCAGACTTTTGCATTTGGAGATACAACACTGAAGCAGAGTGAGTCCAGCAAGTACTTTGCAACTACACTGGTTAAGCCTCTTTTCGTAGTAAATAAAGGTACTGTTGTAGTAGATGGTGATCCTACAGATGATGCATGGGCTAACGCTAAAGATGTGCAGCTCACAATTGATACAGGTGTAAAATCAAGGGCAAGCGCTAAGATCCTTTGGGATAATGAGAATCTCTATGTTCTTGCCAAGGTGACAGATTCAGATCTGAACAAAGATAATAGTAATGCATGGGAGCAGGATTCAGTTGAATTCTTCATTGATGAGAATAATGGCAAGACCAATTCTTATCAGGAGGATGATAAGCAGTACAGAATAAACTATGAGAACACACCGAGCTTTAATGGTACAAAGTGTGTCGCTGACAATGTAAACTCTGCAGCTGCTGCAACAGCTGATGGATATGTGATTGAGGCTGCATTCAAGTGGACAGATATTGAGCCTGCAAATGGAACAAAGGTTGGATTTGATCTTCAGCTTAATGATGCAGATAGCACAGGAAGCAGAATAGGAACACTCAACTGGGCAGATAATTCAGGACAGGGCTATGCATCTACAGCAGGATTTGGAACTATACTTCTTACAGAAGATGTTGCTGAAGTAGACAAGCCTGAGACACCAGGTGAAGACGAGCCTGAAACACCAAAGGAAGACAAGCCTGCAACTCCAAAGGATAACAAGCCTGCAACTCCAAAGGATAACAAGCCTGTAACACCCAAGGATAACAAGCCTGTAACTCCTAAGAATAACAACCAGGGAAATAACGCTCAGAAAAATAATAACGGTAATGGTAACGGAGCAGCAAAGACAGATAAAAATACAAAACCTGCACCTGCTGTTAAGTCAGTGTTAATTGAGACAAATGTTCCTGAGGGAAAAACTTTTGTCTACAATGGTAATGAGCAGACTGGTGTTACAGAGGGAGAAGGATTCACTCTTACCGGTAATAAAGCAGTAAATGCAGGTACTTATACAGCAACTGCAACATTAAAGGATGGTTATACCTGGAGTGATGGCAGCAAGGATGCAAAGACAATTTCATGGACAATCAAAAAGGCTGAGAATACTGTTTCCTTAAAGGGAAAGACAATCAAAGTAAAACAGTCTAAGGTTAAAAAGAAAACCCTCAAGTATTCAGCAAGCAAAGCAGTAAATGTTGATGCTGCACAGGGAGATGTTACTTACGAGAAGATAAGTGGAAATAAGAAAATCAAGGTTAATTCCAAAACCGGAAAGATAACTGTCAAGAAGGGTCTTAAGAAGGGAACCTATAAAGTAAAGGTTAAGATAACGACAGCAGGAAATGAGAACTATGAGGCTCATGAAGAGGAAGTTCTTTTCAAGGTTAAGGTAAATAAATAATCACCTTACTTATTTCAAAGTAATTTATATTAGCTGATATTACAGCCCACAGTACTAATTGCAGGGGCGTATAGCACAAGAAATGAAAAGAGGGACTTTGTACAAAAATGGTACAAAGTCCCTTTTCAAAACTGATCAGGCAATAATGAAATACCGGTTGATTGGTACGCTGATTTTTTGCCATATTATCATCATGCCGGTTTGCCGGATTATCGCTTCTTCTTTTTGTTTTTTTCAAATGCAAGGGGCCTGAATATGGTCATTCGCCCGGTCCAGCCAAGGACCCTCGTTATTATAATTCCTACAAAAGCTCCGCTGCTGTCGATAATGACATCGCGTCTTTGAGGAGTTCTGCCTGCGATAAAAGACTGGTGGTACTCATCAAGTGCCGCGTAGCCAACGCAGATAAGCCCCGCAATAATTACAAGAGGAAATCCCCTTAGTCCATATACATATAATGGGAAGGCAACAGTTATTGCCAGCAGAAGATACTCTGAAAAGTGCGCAAGCTTTCTTATATAAAACTGATATGTGGTGCTAAGCTCTGAAATATGTGACTGTGACCATCCCTTGTCCAGCATCTCATTTGTCATGGTGAGAACTTCAATTCCGACTTTGTAGCTTAGCTGCGAGCTTGTATCTGCATCCTGTCCCGAAAAGTTGAAGATAAGGCACATCATTACTATAGCCGGTAAGAAAGACATGGGCTTTAATACAAATCGTAAAGTTTGCTTTATATATAGAAGAAAATATTTCATTTTAAATCTCCGTTTTCATAATTATTTTGTTTTAAATCTGAACAGATCACTTGGAAAAGTTTCCTACTAACCTGCTATGTACAAATCTTTTAGCAACAAGTATAACCCAAAAACAATTATTGAACAAATTGCCATCTATACATTTTTCTTTCTTATGTTATAATTCTTTGAGATAAGTTCCGTAGATTTAGACGTTATGTGAAGGCGAGGGGCTAGCATATGTTTGAAGGAAAAGATGGCGAAAACAGTGTAGAAGATATTATCTCAAGATATAAGGATGATGTTGCAAGTCTTGTACCGTATATGACCTGGCTTAAGGAACATACCAAGCAGCAGGTCGCTGAGAGCTATTCTGGCAGTGATTTAAAAAAATCAATGCCATTTCCTGCATATGATTCCAATTTGCTTAGTTTTGTAAAGCAGGCTCAGCAGACCAAGATGATGAACCGTAATTATACATATGTTTATACCAGGAATCATATTGCGAATTACAAGGATGAACTTTTGTTTATAAATGATGCTGAGATCACTGATATGGATGATCTTGCAGGAATTCTCTCGAAGTATATACTTGAAGGTCAGACTAAAGGAACTGTTTGGGCAGAGGGTGTTTACACCGGAGTACTGTACCAGCTTGTATATAAGATGGATGATCTGATTCATTTTTGGGGAACAATGTCTTATTAATTAAGTATTTTCAGGAGTGTTTTGAATGAGTGAGAAATCTACTCAGAAAAGAAAATACATTCTGGAAAAAGCCCGTGAGGTTTTTGCAGATAAGGGATTTAAGGATGTCACCATGAAGGATATCGTGGAATCTTGTGATATCAGTCGTGGAGGGCTTTATCTTTATTTTTCATCTACAGAAGAAATCTTTCTGGCGATATTATCTGAATTGTCGGATGATGAAGACGATGATTCTATTTCACAGGCATTTGATAATGATATGGCAGCAGCAGATATGCTTGCTCTTTTCTTAAAAGAGCAGAAAAAGGAAATACTTCGAAAGAAGAATAGCCTTGTATTAGCTTCCTATGAATATTTTTCTACTGTTGAAGTTACACCTTCTGATAATCCTCTTCGCAAGCAGTTCGATGCAGGTGTTCAGATTGTTCAGACATTAATTGAAAATGGTGTTAGACAGGGAGAATTTCTCTGCGCTGATCCGTACGGATGTGCCCGCAACCTTATGTATGTGGTTGAGGGTCTAAAAGTATCCGCAAAAACTATTGGTGTTAGCGAGGCCGCGGTTGACCGCGAATTGCTATATATATTGGAGGGCTTAGTGCCGATTGATAATTAATGCTTCAAGATTTTTTTCTTGGAGCATTTTATATTACTTTTTAGGAGGAATTTATGAGCAAAGTCAGACGAGTGTATGTTGAGAAAAAGGCACCCTATGCAGGAAAGGCGAAGGAACTCAGAAAAGAGATCAAGAGCTATCTTGGAATTAACAGTGTGTCTAAGGTGAGAGAGTTTATCCGCTATGATGTGGAGAACATCTCAGATGAGGTTTTTGATAAAGCTTGTACCACAGTTTTTTCAGAGCCACCGGTTGATATTTTATACCATGAAACGATTGAAATTCCCGAAGGTGCGTGCATTTTTAGCGTAGAAGCACTCCCCGGACAATTTGATCAGAGAGCTGACTCTGCTGTTCAGTGTGTACGTTTTATAAAGGGCGATGAAGAGCCTGTTATCAGAACTGCTGTTACATATATGCTCATGGGTGATATTACAGAAGATGAGCTTAAGAAAATAGAAGAGTACGTAATGAACCCGGTTGATTCAAGAATTGCAGATGAAGAAAAGCCCGAGACTCTTGTTGACAACTTCGATGAGCCCGAGGATGTAAAGATTCTTGATGGATTTAAGGATATGGCAGAGGACGAGCTTAAAAAGCTTTACGAGTCATTTGGACTTGCCATGACATTTAATGACTTTAAGTGGATTCAGCAGTACTTCCATGATGATGAAAAGCGCGATCCTTCAATGACTGAGATCCGCGTTCTCGATACATACTGGTCTGACCATTGCCGTCATACAACCTTTGGAACAGAGCTTAAGAATGTAAGCTTCAGAGAGGGCTTCTATCAGGCTCCCATCAAGGCTTCTTATGATAAATATTTAAGCGCAAGAGAAGATATCTATGCTGATCCCAAGAAGCGCGAAGAGAAGTTCATTTCACTTATGGACATCGCTCTTATGGGTATGAAAAAGCTTAAGAAAGACGGAAAACTCACAGATATGGAAGAGTCTGAAGAGAACAATGCCTGCACAGTTGTTGTTCCTGTAGACGTTGATTATGGCAACGGCCCTGTTACAGAGAACTGGCTTGTATTTTTCAAAAACGAGACTCACAACCATCCTACAGAGATTGAACCCTTCGGTGGTGCTGCAACCTGCCTTGGCGGTGCTATAAGAGATCCGCTTTCAGGCAGAGGATATGTATATCAGGCTATGCGTGTAACAGGTGCGGCAGATCCTACAGTTCCTGTTGCTGACACACTTAAAGGAAAGCTTTCACAGAAGAAGCTTGTAAGAGGCGCTGCTTCAGGTTACTCAAGCTATGGTAACCAGATCGGACTTGCAACAGGCTATGTTAAGGAAGTTTATCATCCTGATTATGCTGCAAAGCGTATGGAAATCGGTGCAGTTATGGGTGCTGCTCCTCAGGAGCATGTTATCAGAGAGAGCTCAGATCCCGGAGATATCATAGTACTCCTTGGCGGACGTACAGGACGTGACGGCTGCGGCGGTGCGACAGGTTCTTCCAAGGCTCACACAGCTGATTCAATCCTTACCTGCGGAGCTGAGGTTCAGAAGGGTAATGCGCCTACAGAGCGTAAATTGCAGAGACTTTTCAGAAGACCTGAGGTTTCAGAGCTTATTAAAAAGTGTAACGACTTTGGTGCCGGCGGTGTTTCAGTTGCCATTGGTGAGCTTGCAGATGGTCTTGACGTAGATCTTGATAAGGTGCCCAAGAAGTATGCTGGACTTGATGGAACAGAGCTTGCTATCTCTGAATCACAGGAGAGAATGGCAGTTGTAGTAGATCCTTCACAGGTAGATAAGTTCCTTGAGTATGCTGCTGAAGAAAACCTTGAGGCAGTTAAGGTTGCTGTAGTAACAGAGGAGCCCAGACTTGTCCTTAAGTGGAGAGGTAAGAAGATTGTAGATATCAAGCGCTCATTCCTTGATACAAACGGCGCACATCAGGAGACAGAGGTAGAGGTACTTCTTCCTGAAAAAGATGATAACTACTTCAATAAATATGCAAGCGAAGGCGTTGCAAAGGCTTTCGAAACAAATGATGTAAAGAAGGCATGGCTTTCACTTATGGAAGACCTCAATGTATGTTCACAAAAAGGTCTTGTTGAGATGTTTGACTCATCAATCGGTGCAGGCACTGTAACAATGCCTTACGGTGGAAAATACCAGCTCACAGAAACACAGGCTATGGTTGCAAAGCTTCCTGTTCTCGGTGGTAAAACAGATACAGTAACCATGATGGCTTATGGCTTTGATCCTTATCTTTCATCCTGGAGCCCTTATCACGGAGCTGCTTATGCTGTTACAGAATCAATCGCAAGAATAGTTGCAACAGGTGGTGATTATAAAAAGCTTCACCTCACATTCCAGGAGTACTTCCAGAGAATGACATCTGATAAGACCAGATGGAGTCAGCCTTTCACAGCACTTCTTGGTTCCTTTGAGGCACAGATGAGGTATGGTATCGCTTCAATCGGCGGTAAGGATTCAATGTCCGGTTCATTCTTCTACGAGGGTGATGAAAAGAGAGCATCAGGCGAGATCAATGTACCTCCGACACTTGTTTCCTTTGCAGTTGATGTAGCTGAGGGCAAGGATGTTATCACACCTGAGCTTAAGGCAGCCGGAGATTACCTCATTGAGCTTCCTATCGACAAGGATGAGTATGACCTTCCTGATTATGAAAAGGTAATGGCCCGTTATGATGAAATTCATGACCTTATGCAGAAGGGTTATGTGAAGGCAGCTTATGCTATTGACTGCTATGGTGTTGCTGCAGCTATCAGCCGCATGGCATTCGGTAACGGATTTGGCGTTAAGATCGCAGGCTGCGTAAAGCATGAAGATCTTTTCACAAACAGAATCGGCAATATCCTTCTTGAGGTTCCTGCTGACAAGGCCGGAGATGTACTTGCACTTAGAGAAGCAAGAGAGATCGGATGTGTTACTGACGATGGTAAGTTCACAGTCGGCGATGTAGTTATAGACGAGGCAGAGGCTCTTGAAAACTGGAAGAGCAAGCTTGAGAAGGTATTCCCTTCAGTAGCACCTGTTTCAGAAGAAGATACAGAGAGCGCAGATAAGAAGAGCATCTTTGAAGATGGCGCTCTGACAAAAGAATATAAGGCTTCAGAGATTTATGTTTGCAAGAATAAGACAGCAAAGCCTACAGTATTTATTCCTGTATTCCCCGGAAGTAACTGTGAGTACGATTCAGCACAGGCTTTTGAGAGAGCAGGCGCAAACACAATCGTTAAGATATTCAGAAACAGAAATGCACAGGACATTGTTGAGTCAGTTGCTGAATTCAAAAAGTCTATCGAACAGGCACAGATTATCATGTTCCCCGGTGGATTTTCAGCCGGTGATGAACCTGATGGTAGTGCGAAGTTCTTTGCAACAGCTTTCCAGAATGAGAGCATCAAGGAAGCTGTAAATGAACTTCTCCAGAAGAGAGATGGTCTTGCACTTGGTATTTGTAACGGTTTCCAGGCTATGATCAAGCTCGGACTTGTTCCTAACGGAGAAATCACAGGTCAGACACCTGAGAGTCCGACACTTACTTTCAACACTATTGGCCGTCATATTTCAACAATGGCATACCTTAAGGTTGTAAGTAACAAGTCACCCTGGATGCAGGGCGCACAGCTTGGAGGAACATATGTAAATCCTGCTTCTCACGGTGAAGGAAGATTTGTAGCACCCACAGATGTACTTAAGAACTTATTTGAGAACGGCCAGATTGCTACACAGTATTGCGATCCTGACGGAGAGGTACATCTTGACAATCTCTGGAACATAAATGGTTCTTACATGGCAGTTGAGGGTATCACATCACCCGATGGCAGATGTCTTGGAAAAATGTGCCATTCAGAGAGAAGAGGCGATGGCGTTGCTGTAAATATCTTCGGTGAGCAGGATATGAAGATATTTGAAAGTGGTGTGAAGTACTTTGAATAATAAGCATTTCCATGCGCAAGCTCGAATGCATGCTTGCATGCAAAGGAGAGCTTGCAAATGGAAAGGCAACATACATTTATCTATTATTTTCAGGAGGAGCGAATGAAAGCATTTTTGATTTTGGAGGATGGCACCGTTTTCAAGGGAAATGCCATAGGCGCCAAAAAGGAAGTGATTAGCGAGATAGTTTTTAATACTTCCATGGCGGGGTATACCGAGGTGTTTACGGATCCATCTTATGCTGGACAGGCAGTTTGCATGACATATCCACTGATCGGTAATTACGGAGTGTGCAGGGACGATATGGAGTCCGAGCGCATATGGCTTGATGGTGTGATTGTCAGAGAGCTGTCAGATGTGGCATCAAATTTCCGTTGCGACATGACAATCCAGGAATTTCTTGAGGAATATGAGATCCCCGGAATAGAAGGAATAGATACCCGTAAGCTCGTTCGTATTCTTCGCGAAAAGGGAACCATGAACGGTATGATCACAACTAATGAGAATTACAATGTTGATGAGATAATACCAAAGCTCAAGGCATATACTACAGGCAAGGTTGTTGAAAAAGTTTCCTGCAAGGAAAAGAAGGAAATAACAGGTAGTAAGGATCTTGCTGAAAATGGACCTCTTTCCGGAAGTGCAGTATTTAATAAAGATGATTTTGAGGCTTCCCTCAAAGGAGACCTCTCAAAGAGAGAAAAGCGTCCCAGCCTCGTTAAGGAATTAAATGGCAAAGGGTTAAAGGTTGCCCTTTTGGATGTTGGAGCAAAGGATAATATTGCAGCATCTCTTGCAGCAAGAGGTTGTGATGTTACGGTTTATCCTTACAATACAACAGCAGAGGAGATACTTGAGGGTAATCCGGACGGCATAATGCTGAGTAATGGCCCCGGGGATCCAAAGGAATGTACAGGGGTTATTGAGGAGATCAAGAAGCTCTATGCATCAGATGTGCCGATTTTTGCTATATGTCTCGGACATCAGCTGATGGCCCTTGCAACAGGCGCTGATACTTACAAGATGAAATATGGTCACCGCGGTGGTAATCATCCGGTTAAGGATCTGGAGACCGGAAGAGTTTATATTTCTTCTCAGAACCACGGCTATGTGGTAGATACCGATAAGCTTGATCCGCAGGTTGCGGTTCCTGCATTTGTTAATGTAAATGATGGAACAAATGAAGGCCTTAAATATGTGGGCAAAAACATATTCACAGTGCAGTTTCATCCTGAGGCATGCTGTGGTCCACAGGACAGCGGATACCTCTTTGACCGCTTTATAGGTATGATGTGTGCGAAGCAATAAGCCATGCGTTCGTCAGATTTTAAAGCATCAGGAAAAAAACGAAGTAAAGCATAGGAAGGAAGATAGAATGCCTAAAAATAAAGATGTGAAAAAAGTTTTGGTCATAGGCTCAGGACCGATAGTAATCGGTCAGGCTGCTGAGTTTGATTACGCCGGCACACAGGCTTGTCGCTCACTTAAAGAAGAGGGAATAGAGGTAATTCTTGTAAACTCTAACCCTGCTACGATTATGACAGATAAGGACATTGCAGATGAGGTTTACATTGAACCCCTCACTGTAAAGGTTCTTGAACAGATTATAGAAAAAGAAAAGCCGGACAGCGTGCTTCCCACCCTTGGAGGTCAGGCAGGACTTAACCTTGGTATGGAACTTGCTGAATCAGGATTTCTTGCAGCTCATAATGTTAAGCTCCTTGGAACAACTGCAGAGACAATTAAGAAGGCTGAGGATCGTCAGGAATTCAAAGATACAATGGAAAAAATCGGCGAACCCTGTGCTGCATCACTTGTCGTACACAATGTAGATGACGGTGTTGCCTTTGCTGAAAAAATCGGATACCCGGTTGTGCTTCGCCCTGCATTTACCCTTGGCGGAAGCGGCGGCGGTATCGCTCACAACAGAGTTGAATGTGAA
Source organism: Butyrivibrio sp. LC3010 (assembly GCF_000424385.1). Classification (GTDB taxonomy): domain Bacteria; phylum Bacillota; class Clostridia; order Lachnospirales; family Lachnospiraceae; genus Butyrivibrio. Next base: position 118,929 of record NZ_AUJU01000004.1, read on the forward strand.
GAGATACTGGAGAATGGACTTCGTCTTTCAAGAGCAAACGAGGTTCTGGTTGAGCGCTGCATAGCAGGCTGGAAGGAAATCGAGTACGAAGTAATCCGTGACAGTGCAGGTAACTGCATAACAGTCTGCAATATGGAAAACATTGATCCTGTAGGTGTTCATACAGGTGACAGTATAGTAGTTGCACCTTCTCAGACACTTACCGATAAAGAGTATCAGATGCTCAGAAGTGCTGCACTCAACATTATTGATGAGCTTCAGATCACAGGTGGATGTAATGTACAGTTCGCGCTTCATCCCACAAGCTTTGAATATTGCGTTATCGAGGTTAACCCCAGAGTTAGCCGTTCATCAGCACTTGCAAGTAAGGCTACAGGATATCCGATTGCAAAAGTAGCTGCAAAGATAGCACTTGGATACACACTGGATGAGATTAAGAATGCCATTACTGGAAAGACCTACGCAAGCTTTGAGCCTGCGCTTGATTACTGCGTAGTTAAATTCCCCAGACTTCCATTCGATAAGTTTATTACGGCAAAACGTACACTTACAACCCAGATGAAGGCTACAGGTGAAGTCATGAGCATCTGCACCAATTTTGAAGGTGCAATGATGAAGGCTATCCGTTCTCTTGAACAGCATGTGGACTGCCTTACAAGCTATGATTTTTCAGAGCTTGATGATGAAGAGCTTAAAAACCGCCTTACTGTTGTTGATGACCAGAGAATATGGGTTATCGCAGAGGCGTTAAGACGCGGCATGAGTCATAATGAGATACATGATATAACCATGATCGATCTGTGGTTTATTGATAAGATCCACACTTTAGTCAAGATGGAATTAAAGCTCCTCAGAGTGGGTGAAAAGAGCACTATAGCTAGACACAAGGTATCTGAGGAAAATGTACCTGAGCTTGAAGAAGCTAAGAAAATCATCAGCTATGATACACTTCTTAAGGCAAAGAAGCTTGAATATCCTGATAAGGTAATAAGCAGACTTACAAGATTCTCAGTTGATACTATTAAAGCATTGAGAGATTTTTATGGCATAAAAGCTGCATACAAGCTTGTTGATACCTGTGCTGCCGAGTTTGCTGCAGAGACTCCTTATTACTACTCAGTTTACAGCGATCAGGATGAGGAGAACGAAGCTCTTGATAGCAGTGGTGAATCTGCTGAAAAGAAAAAGAAGATTCTTGTTCTTGGATCAGGACCGATAAGAATCGGTCAGGGTATTGAGTTTGACTATTGCTCAGTACACGCTACCTGGGCTTTTGAAAAGGCCGGATATGAAACAATTATCATAAACAACAATCCTGAGACTGTTTCTACAGACTTTGATATAGCTGATAAGCTCTATTTTGAGCCTCTCACACCTGAAGATGTAGAAAACATCGTAAGACTTGAAAAGCCTGACGGAGCAGTAGTTCAGTTTGGTGGACAAACAGCAATCAAGCTTACTCAGGATCTTATGAAAATGGGTGTTAAGATTTACGGAACCAAGGCAGAGGATGTGGATGCTGCCGAGGATAGAGAAATCTTTGACAGAATCCTTGAAGAGACAGGTATTAAGCGTGCTGAAGGTGCTACCGTTTATACAGCCGAAGAAGCTAAGGAAGTAGCAAACAGATTAGGTTATCCTGTACTTGTAAGACCTTCTTATGTACTTGGCGGACAGGGCATGCAGATTGCACTTTCTGACCGTGAAATAGAAGAGTTCATAAATATCATTAACAGAATTGCTCAGGATCATCCCATACTTGTTGATAAGTATCTGCAGGGAATTGAGACAGAAGTTGATGCAGTATGTGACGGTGAGAACATAGTAATCCCCGGAATAATGGAACACATTGAGAGATCAGGTATTCACTCCGGAGATTCAATTTCAGTATATCCTGCACAGTCACTGTCAGATAAGGTTAAGCAGACAATTGCAGATTACACTGAGAGACTTGCAAAAGCACTTCACGTAGTCGGACTTATAAATGTACAGTTCATAGCAGTAGGTGATGAGGTTTATATCATTGAAGCTAACCCCAGATCCTCTAGAACTGTTCCTTACATCAGTAAGGTTACAGGAATTCCGATTGTTGATCTTGCTGCACAGGTTATGATGGGTAAAAAGCTCACTGACCTTGGATACAAGCCCGGACTTCAGCCTGAGGCAGAGCATATAGCAATTAAGATGCCTGTGTTCTCCTTTGAAAAGATAAGAGGAGCAGAGATAAGCCTTGGACCTGAGATGAAGAGTACAGGTGAATGCCTTGGAATAAGCAAATCCTACAGTGAGGCTTTGTATAAAGCATTCCTTGGATCCGGTATCAGACTGCCTAAGCACAAGCAGATGATCATCACAGTTAAGGATTCAGACAAGGGCGAAGTTATAGATATAGCAAGACGTTTTGAAAAGCTTGGATATATAATCTATGCAACCCGCTCAACTGCTGATACCTTAAATGAAAACGGTGTTAAGGCAAGAAAGGTCAACAGAATCAATCAGGAATCACCTACAGTCATTGACCTTATTTTAGGCCACAGAATTGACCTTGTTATTGATACACCTACTCAGGGACGTGATAAGAGCCGTGACGGATTCCTTATCAGAAGAACTGCCATCGAGACAGGCGTTAACGTAATTACAGCTCTTGATACAGCAAGAGCCCTGGTAACAAGCCTTGAGGATGCTTACAAGGAAGATACACTTGAACTGGTTGATATTGCCAAAATTTAAATTTTTAAAATTTTTTTAGAATAAGTGCAACATTTTATATCCTCCATCTGTATATAGGTTAGAACAGCAAAAACACTATATACATTTGGAGGATATTATTATGAGAAGAAAAATGAATGCAATATCAATGATATTAAGCGGAGCAATTTTGGCAAGTTCTGTCAGCGGATGCGGACAAAGCAGCGAAACAGTTGCTACAAGTGAGCAGACTTATTCTGAGGAACCAACTTATTCCGAAACTACAAGTAATAATTCATCTGCTGCAGAAAACAGGAATTATGATGCCCAAACAAATACTGCAGTAGATAAAGGTTATGAGGCAACCGGTAACAAAAAAGAAATTGCTGAGGCAGAGGTGGCGTCTTATGATACTACGGAGGCCGCAGAATATGAGGAAGACGGCTATTATGAGGGTGAGAGCAATGATGCTTATATGCCACAGATGCTTGGAGATGAGGGCTGTGATGTTCCTTTTTATGAAGATCCATATTCAGGTAAAGCATTAGAGAATAATACAGAGTCCTATGAAAAGGATGAGGAAAACGGATACAACATCACTTTGTCAAAACCGTTATCAACCTTTGCTGCTGATGTAGATACCGCTTCTTATTCAAACGTAAGGAGAATGATAGAGGATGGTTATACACTTTCTGAAATCAATCCTGATGCAGTGCGCCCCGAAGAGTTTATCAACTATTTTTCATATAACCTGAATAAACCTGAGGGAAGAGACAAGTTCGGAATAACCACAGAAATTGCCAGCTGCCCCTGGAATGAGGATCATCAGCTGATGTTTGTGGGCATGAAGACACAGGATATAGATTTTAGTGAGGCTCCTGAGAGCAATCTTGTTTTTCTTATAGACGTATCGGGATCAATGGATGAAGATAACAAGCTCCCTCTTTTACAAAAGACATTTAAGGCGCTTGTGGATGAACTACCGGATAGAGGAGTTATTTCCATAGTTACCTACTCAGGGGAAGAGAAGGTGGTGCTCTCAGGTGTAAGCATGAAGAAAAAAGCAAAGATCATAAGCGCTATTGATTCACTTGAAGCAAATGGCTGCACAAATGGAGAGGCAGGAATACAGAAGGCTTATGAAATTGCAAAGAAGAATTACATAAAGGGAGGAATAAACAGAGTAATCCTTGCTACTGACGGAGATCTAAATGTAGGAATATCAAGCCCTGACGATCTTGAGAAGTTTATTACCAATAAAAAGGATGATGGAATCTTTTTATCAATTATGGGATTTGGTGATGGTAACTATAAGGATGACAATCTCGAAAGACTTGCTGACTGCGGAAATGGTAACTACTCATACATTGATTCCTTATTTGAGGGCAAAAAGGTTTTTGTTGACGAGATGGGACAGACACTTGTAACTGTGGCAAAGGATGTTAAGCTCCAGGTTGAGTTTAATCCGCAGAGGGTTAATTCTTACAGGCTTATAGGCTATGAGAACAGAATCATGAACGATGCCGATTTTAACGATGATACAAAGGATGGCGGCGAAATAGGCGCAGGTCATAGCGTAGTTGCACTGTATGAAATCGTACCTGAAGACAGCAAGAGCGCAATAAAGCTTAAGTATCAGGATAATAAAGAGGCAGATAACGACAATTCTGATCAGGAATATGCTTCTGAATATGCAACAGTAAGTGTTCGTTACAAAGAGCCCGGAGCTGATAAGTCACAGCTTTTCTCAGTAGTTGTTGATGACAGAAACTTTAGTGATCAGGGAAGTGAAAATATACGATTTGCAGGGATGGTAGCTGAATTTGCAATGATACTTGGAAATAGTGAGTATAAAGGAACCGCATCATTAGAAGACATCATGGATATGTATAAGACAGTAAAGAACAGAGATGAGTATAAAGATGAATTCAATCAGCTTGTTAGAATGGTAGCAAAAAGATAAAAACAGCTACGCGAGGACCTGCTCACCTACGATTATTATTTTTCTGAGGAAAAATAATAATCTGTGTTATACTATGCAGTGTTAGGATGAAAAAATGTTAGGGGAAACTATGAACGTCATAACACTGCATAGAACTCAGATATTTTATGATCTGCCTGATAGGCTTAAAACAATAATATCTGAGATGGGAAAAGCATTTGGGAAAAACAGAATAATATCCGGACTGAATCTGATGTTTGGGAAAAAACATCAGACATATTCAGAATCACTATCTTCATCTGTTAGAATGGCAAAAACATTGATTATGCTATCAGATGATAATACTGCAAGAGAGGCAGAGAATCGTACTGTATATGCAGCTGATAATGCTGCAATTAAGGCAGAATCCGAATCCGTTCAGCCGGATGATAATACTGTAATAAAAGCAGGGAAAATCCTTGATCAGTATGGTAATTCAATACTGAGAGTTGCATACTCCTATTTGCATAACATGAGTGATGCTGAGGACATTCTTCAGGATACTCTGATAAAGTACATAAAAAATGCGCCTGTATTCGAAAATGAAAAGCATGAAAAAGCCTGGCTCCTTACTGTGGCTGCTAATTTAAGCAAGAACAAGCTTGAATATCTTGGAATCAGGAAAACTGATGAGCTTTCAGAAGAGCTGGTAGCTGAAAACAAAGAGGACCTTGCCTTTGTTTGGGATGCTGTTAAACAGCTTCCTGAAAAATTCAGAGAGGTTATTCACCTTTTTTATCAGGAGGGATATTCAACTAAAGAAATAGCAAAAATTCTTAACAGAAATGAGTCTACCATCAGATCCGACTTGAATCGTGGACGGCAGCAGTTAAAAAATATTTTGAAGGAGGCGTATGACTTTGAGTAAATATAATGAAGTTATGGAAAAGATTACTGTCTCCGAAGAAATGAGAAGCCGAATCCTTCAAAATGTTGAAAAGAAGCTTGATGACAATGGCTCGGCAGGTGAAGACAGAATTAATGAGAATAGTACGGAAATAATGGAAATAGACTCAAATGAGTCTGGAGCTGATAATTCAGACTCAAATGAGCAAAGCTCTAATACAGAATCAAGTAATTCTGGAATAAATGATCCAGGTGCAAATCATATAGAATCAAGTAACTTAGGCAAAAATGATCAGAGGGTAAATACTTCTGCTAAGATCATTAGATTTATACGCTCTTATGGATCTAAAGTTGCAATTTTTGCTTTGATTATAGCCGGATCTTATGGAGTTATAAGAATGGGACTTCTTAACAACAATTCCGAGTCTGCAACCAGCTCATCTGAGTATGCTGCTGAGACAACGGAAAGTGCTGACTATGCGTATGAGGCAACGGAAGAGGCAGCAGACAATTCGGTTAATGAATATGAAACGGAAGATAATTCCTTAATTGAGGAAGAAGCTGCTGAGTATTCCTCTGATGATAAAAAGGAGGCAGCAGGTCTTAATATAGATAATAGTTCTGCTGAATCAGAAGCTTTTGCAGGTACTCGGGAAGAGTCAAGTCCGGTGCAAGATGCTGAAGAGAGTGCTTTAGCTGAGGCTGCTATGGAAAGTACTGAAGATGCAGACAGCATTGAAGGGAATACCTATGAAGACGATGCAGATTCAGATCAGGCAGCAGAACAAACTGTTGGGACTCCAGATAAGAATATCAAGTCTGAGGATTTTGGAACTTCTGTAGATTCAGAAGAGGAACTTGCTAAAGCTTTGGGCTATGATTTTAAGACACTGACGAATCTTGATAGTAAGGCAGATCACATTTACTATTCATATTATGAAGATCTCGGGGAGATACAGTATACTCTTGAAGATAATTCGGTGTATTATTATATTTCTGATAATGAAGCTGCAATACAGAATAAACTACTGGGAACTGATAGCTTTACTGAGGAAGATGGCATAGTAGTAGATGGTAAAACTATAGCGGTTTATGCTGATTACTATAATCGCAAAATGGCTATCTGGCAGGATGAAGATCTTTGGTATGGAATTAAACTGTATCCGGATTTGGATGTAAATGACCTGGAAGAAATCATCAAGGAATAAAGTAGAGAAGATATATTATCAAGGGATAAATTATAGGTGAATAAAATATCAAAGAATATGCTATCGATGACATTCATAAACTGATATAACTATTCTTTTGATATACCTGGAATTACCAATTTAGTAAGGAAATACTTCACAAGGAAAAGCTTATGGAAATAACAACTTTATGCTATATAGAAAAAGATAATAAATATCTCATGCTCCACAGGATAAAGAAAAAGAATGATATCAACGAAGGAAAATGGATCGCTCCAGGAGGGCACCTCGAAAACGGAGAAAGTCCGGATGACTGCGTAAGACGTGAAGTGCTTGAAGAAACAGGTCTTACATTGAATTCAGCAAGATTTAGAGGCATTGTGACCTTTATCTCTAAGCCAGCAAAGGAGTTGGAAGTTGCCGCAGACGGTAATGTGAATGAAGCATTTACAAAAGACATCACAGACTACATGTGCCTTTTTACGTCTGATGATTTCGATGGAGAGCTGATTGATTGTGATGAGGGCACGCTTGAATGGATATCAAAGGATTCGCTTTTAGATATTAATCTTTGGAAAGGAGATTTGATTTTCCTTGATCTGATAAAAAATCCGGATCAGCCCTTCTTTTCATTAAAACTTACCTATGAGGGCGGCGAACTGACAGAGGCTGTTCTTGATGGGAAAATTCTTGATATAGACTAACGGCACACTATTAACATAAGAAGAATGTTTAATGATGTAAGCTGGTTTAACAATGGGAGACTTTATTATGAACTTTAGACGCGCTAATGAAAAAGACATACCACAGATTCATGAACTTTTACGACAGGTTAATCTGGTGCATCATATTGGAAGGCCTGATCTTTTTAAGAAAGCAAATAAATATACAGATGAGGAAATAGCCGGTATTTTAAAGGATGATAGCAGACCGATATTTGCAGCTGTAGATGACACGGATACGATGCTTGGATATGCTTTTTGTGTACATCAGGAGCACCCGGAAGATGATAACCTTCTGACACCTATAAAGACGCTTTACATTGATGACCTTTGTGTTGATGAGAATGCCCGTGGCCAGCATGTTGGCAAGAGCCTCTACGAGTATGTGATTAATTGGGCAATGGAACAGGGGTATTACAATGTGACTTTAAATGTATGGACCTGCAATGAAAGTGCCATGAAATTCTATGAATCTGTTGGGATGACACCATATAAGATAGGCATGGAGCAGATCCTTTCTGAATAAATGTGACAGAAGAAATAGAGAAGATTCTTTTTGAAAAAATGCTGGATATGACTAGTGGGTTGTCTAAATAGATGAAGTTTGTCTGCAATAGAGCAAACTTTATTATATGTGTCGGAATAAGATGTAATTCGATTAATGGATTTAAAATAATGAATAAAGTTAATTATGCAAAAGAACTTGAAAAGAAAATAAAGGAATTTGAGAAAGAGGGGCGGCGTCCAAGGATTCTACTTCACGCCTGCTGCGCTCCCTGTTCATCCTACTGCCTTGAGTATCTTAGGCAGTATTTTGATGTTACGGTTTTTTTCTATAATCCCAACATAATGAATGCTGCGGAATATAGAAAGCGTGTGGATGAGGAAAAGCGTCTGATAGCAGAGTACAACAGACAGGTCGATGAGCAGACCTTCGAAGGAATGAAATCGGACGAGAGAGCAGGGAAAATAGAAATAATCGAAGGTGATTATATAGTCAGTGATTTTCTTGAGGCGGTTAAAGGGCTGGAGGATTGTCCTGAAGGTGGAGACAGATGCACAAAATGCTTTGAGCTTAGACTTGAGGAGACTGCAAAAATAGCTTTGAAGGAAAAATTTGAGTTCTTTACAACAACCCTCACAATCTCGCCTCTTAAGGATGCTGACAGATTAAACAGAATCGGACAGAGCATGAGTGAAAAATATGGTGTTAGCTTTTTGCCATCTGATTTTAAGAAAAAAGAAGGATATAAGCGGTCCATCGAGCTGTCGCACAAATTCGGACTTTACAGGCAGGATTTCTGCGGTTGTGAGTTCTCGAGGCAGCAGAGAGAACGCGAAAAGTTAGAGCAGGGTAGTTAAATTATAAATTTAGTAACATATATTTTAGAAATGTGTTAGAATGCTATGTGATTAATTGTTTGTTTAAATAATACAGTAAATGGGAAGGACTACGACTTTGGAAAAAATCTTAGAAGTTATATCAAAAGAAGTTTCCGCTGCGTTTGAGGCAGCAGGTTATGACGCTGAACTGGGAAAGGTAACACTTTCAAACAGACCTGACCTTTGTGAATATCAGTGCAACGGAGCTATGGCAGGAGCGAAGAAGTATGGTAAGGCTCCTTTCATGATTGCTGATGCTGTTGCGGAGAAGCTTCAGGGAAGTGATATCTTTTCATCAGTAGAATCAGTTAAGCCCGGCTTTTTGAATCTTAAAGTAAGTGAAGAGTTTGTGAGAAGCTATATTGTAAAAATGCTTCACGAGCATCACTTTGGTGTTCAGATGCCTTTACATGCGCCTAATTTCATGATCGATTATGGCGGACCGAATGTTGCGAAGCCTCTTCATGTTGGACATCTTCGTTCAGCAGTTATCGGAGAGAGCCTTAAGAGAATTCTTAAGTATGCAGGCTACAAGGTAACAGGAGATATCCACCTTGGTGACTGGGGACTTCAGATGGGGCTTATTATTACTGAGCTTAAGAGACGTAAGCCTGATCTTCCATATTTTGATAAAGACCATAAGGGACAGTATCCGAAGGAAGCACCTTTTACAATAAGTGAGCTCGAAGAAATCTATCCTGCAGCCAGCGCTAAGTCTAAAGAAGATGAGGCATTTAAGGCTGAGGCAATGGAAGCAACTAAGCTTCTTCAGGATGGAGATAAGGGTTATCGTGCACTTTGGAACCACATCCTTAACGTATCTGTTAATGACCTTAAGAAAAATTATAAGAACCTTAATGTCAATTTCGATCTCTGGAGAGGTGAATCTGATGTTCATGATGTGATACCCGGAATGGTTGAGTACATGAAGCAGCACGGATATGCCCATGAGAGCCAGGGAGCACTTGTAGTAGATGTTGCAGAGGAAACTGATACCAAGGAGATTCCTCCCTGCATGATACTTAAGTCAGACGGAGCTTCTCTTTATAACACAACTGACCTTGCTACAATTCAGCAGAGAATGGAAGAGTTTAAGCCTGAAGGACTTATATATGTGGTTGATAAGCGTCAGGAGCTTTACTTCACACAGGTATTCCGCTGCGCAAGAAAGACCAAGCTTGTTCTTCCTGAGACAGAGCTTCATTTCGTAGGCTTTGGAACCATGAACGGCAAGGACGGAAAGCCCTTTAAGACAAGAGAGGGTGGAGTAATGCGTCTTGAAAAGCTCATTGCTGAAATTGATGAGCAGATGTATAACCGTATTAAAGAAGGCAATCAGGATATTGATGATGCTGAAGCAAAGGATACAGCGCACAAAGTTGCACTTGCTGCAATCAAGTATGGCGACCTTTCAAACCAGCCTTCAAAAGATTATATTTTTGATATCGATAAATTCACTTCCTTCGAGGGAGATACAGGTCCGTACATTCTTTACACAATGGTACGTATCAAGTCTATTCTTTCAAAATATGAGAAGGAAGGCGGAAATGTTAAGGAAGCACTTTTGAGAAATGCTGAATCTGCAGATGAAAAGAATCTTATGCTTCTTCTGACAAGATTTGCAGATGCAGTTGAAAGCGCAGCAAGAGACCTTATGCCAAACAGAATCTGTGCATATATTTATGAGCTTTCAAATGCGCTTAACAGCTTCTATCACTCAACAAAGATTTTGTCTGAGCCTGACGAAGAGAAGAAGAGTGGATATATTGCACTTCTCAATGTGACACTTAAAGTCCTTGAGACAGGTATTGATCTTCTTGGATTCAGTGCACCTGACAGAATGTAAAATTTGATAATTTAATAGTTATGAGCCCGGAAATAGCAATTATTTCCGGGCTCATTTTTGTCATATAGAAATTCCGTTGGATTTTATCTTTTTAGTTCTCAAATACAATTCATGATAATAATTAAAAATATATTAAATATTTGCATGTTAACACAATTTGATTAACTCGTGTAATAAAATTACAGTAGGTATAATTTTAATTTATGTGGGGGATAGAGAGTTGAGCGAGGCATATATGAATTCATCAATTGAAGCGAGGCGCGGAGTAAACAGAAATCAGAAAGCCTGGAAATTTATCCGGGATGTGAATGGGATTTCGCTTAAGAATCTGAGCACTGTGGCGATATATGATGGAGATTTAACGTATACGTATGGACAGATGTTCAGAGAGTGGGAGCGTTATGCTGCAGTGTTTTCTCATCTGGGTATGACTAAAGCCAATAAATCAAGAGTTGGCATTTTGGGAACAACAAGTGCGGAAGTAATTTTTGCTGTATATGGCCTTGATATGACAGGGGCAGCTGTTTCAATTGTGCCATCTTATAATGCTTTCTTCCCACATAAGATAATGGACACCATAAAAAGTGAGATGCTTACTGACTTCATAATCACAGATGATTTAGCTCAGGTCAATCTCATAAATGATCTTTTGATCCATAGGAATGAACTTGGAATAAATAATGTAATCATACTGCATACTCCTATAAGTGGAGTTACGGTCAATTCTTTTATATCTGTTGCACAGGAAATGAAATATATGCAGATAAAGGGAGGTTTTGCTCCTATCTGCATGGATGAGCTTCTTGCGGCTTATGGAAACACACCTGTTAGCTATGACTTGGAAGACAGTGATAATGAGGCTTTTATTCTGCACACATCGGGGACCACAAACGGTGTGGGTAAGCCAATCGTTCTTTCAGACTTTGCTTTTAACGCTGCTGTATCAAGTTTCTTTGAGATGGAAAATCTAAAGCTTCCCGAGGAAGATCTGGTTACGGCTGTCATAGTGGATCTTAGCAATGCATATGGGATAGTGGATCAGGTTCATCTTCCTTTTGCCATGGGAGCTGCTGTTGTTATGGTGCCCTGTGGAGTTCTGAATCCATGGTTCTATAAAGCTATTCCCAAGTATAAGATATCTTTTCTGTTTACGATAAGTGCGATGTTTGAGAGATGGATGAAAATGCCTGAAAGTAAGGGGCTTGATTTCTCAAGTCTAGAGTTTGTGGCTATTGGTGGATCATCAGTATCAGCGGCCGACAAGAAAAGGTTTTACAAATTTTTACAGGAGCATGGTGCTGGAGATATCACAATTCTAAACGGATATGGAATCTCAGAGCTTTGTGGAGCGTGCTGTCTCTCGTTACCGGATCTTGATGATGAGTCTATAGGATATCCGCTTCCGGGTGTAAGCGTAAGGCTCTATGATGAGGAAAAAGACCGGTTCCTTCCGGAAGAGAGCAGATCTTCAGAGGGCGTGATGTACCTTTGGGCACCGTTTGTTGCAACAACCAGGATCAATGATAAAGAGATACTTAAAGCAGAGTATATAGATGACAGACCGTATATTTGTACAAACGATTTTGTGAGGATTGACGATGATGGAAAAGTAACTTTTCTTGGGAGAGCCAACCGGTACTTTATAAATGATGAGGGAAGAAAATATGAATCCGGGCGAGTGGAAACAGAGATAGCAAGGCAGTCCGGCATTGAAAACTGCTGCGTGGTTCCGATATATGTCAAGACGCTACATGACAATATGCCAATGCTTTGTGTGCAAACCCTTAGGGGAGAGATGGATGCAAAAGATACTATCAAAAATGCTTTGAGGCAGGTCTTTGTGGTTGAAAAGACGCTTCCCGAAGACTACATCCCCTTCAGGGTTATGATCACTGAGAGCCTTCCAAGAAACGGAAATGGAAAGATAGATTTATATAAAATTGGGAGAGGCGAAGTAGAGGGTGAAGTTTTCACAGTCGACAATGTGAAAAAATTTAAGCATATCACTGATTTTAAGTTAAAGCCTTATAAAGAAGGCAAAGCGGACATGATAAAAGAAGTATTTGATAATATCTCGAAAGAAATGAAGAGTTCTATCCCGTTTAGTAAAGTATCGTTCAATGAAAATGAAGAAAGGCAGGAAAATACCAATATGAGTTCAGCAAAAAAAGCATTTGAAAGTTTTAACAGCATGAATCGGATGGGAATGCAGATGATGAATAACATGATGGGTAAGATGGGAGGTTCGCAGTGCGTTATGCCATTTTTCCCGGGAATGATGCCTGACTTCCAAAACATGATGCAAGGCTTCCAAAACATGATGCCGGGAGCACAGAACATGATGCCGAATTTCCAGAACATGATGCCGAATTTCCAGAACATGATGCCGAATTTCCAGAACATGATGCCGAATTTCCAAAATATGATGTCGAATTGGCAGAACATGATGCAGGGATTCCAGAGCATGATGCCCGGGTGTCAGAATATGATGCCTGCTTTTCAAAATATGATGCAGGGATATCTGAACATGATGCCATTTTTCCAGGGTAAAACAATGAATATGACTCAGAATATGGGACCTATGATGCTAAAGCAGATGGAAGAGATGATGGGATACATGACAAGAATGAATCAGATTTCCATTGATGCAATGCAGAAAATGTACGAAGAAAATTTAAAGATGACAAACCGGTTCTATGAGGCAATGAAGAATATGACTGAAGGCACATATTCTGCGGATAACTCTGATGATGCATCGCAGGAGAAGGAGACAGAAGCTAAAGAAGATAAGGTTGATGTCTCTGATAGTGTGACAACATCAGATGATTCGGAAATACCCAAAGAGGAGGCAAAGAAAGAGACTAAAACAAAGAAGACTCCGGTTAAAACATCAACGAGAGCAAAAACTACAAAAACTTCTACCGCGAAAACTAATAAAAAAGGTGAGTAACATAAGGTTTTAGAATGAGCGAAGATAGGCTTAAGCAAATAAATAAAAGAATAGAAGATGGAAGCATAAATGAGCAGAGTATATACAGTTACCTGATAGAGAAAGTTTCATGGAATCCTGAACTGCTTCTTAGGACGGCTATTATAGACTGCACGAGAAAGTACACATATAAGCAGATGTTTGCAGAGTGGGAAAGATATGCAAGAGTTTTTTCCGCTCTCGATATTACAGAGGAAAATGCTTCTCGTGTGGGCATTGCAGGGACGATATCAGCTGAACCGCTCTTTGCATTTTATGGACTTAATATGACGGGAGCCAGCGTATCGATGCTTTCATATCCCGATTTTCTGCCGCATGGACAGTGGAAAACCATGGTGGAAAAAGAAAAGATCACAGATCTGATACTTTCAGATATCATGATTTCACCGGAAATGTGGCCTGAGATAGAAGCCGTTAAGGATGAGATGGGTGTAAGAAATATTATATTACTGCATTCAAAACTTGGAGGACCTTGTGTCGGACCGGCTGAGCTTACTTATAACGAAGTCAATTATCACAGGCTAAAGAGAACTCCCGGTACTGTATTCATGGAGGATCTACTTAAGAGTTATCCGTTAAATCCGATTAAGTATGGAACAGGGAATCCGGATCATTTAGCTATTATTACACACACCTCCGGTACAACCAAGGGAACAAGGAAACCACTTCCTTATACCGAAAAATCCGTGAATATAACTTCATCGAATTTCGGGATGGGCTTTCATGTGATGGGAGGAGATACTAAGAGTATCGAACAGTACAGACTAATTCCCAGTTTTGATTTCAGCTCATATCTGTGCATGTGTGGAGTCGTCAACTCAACCTTTGCGGCCGCTGATTGTATAGTGCTGACATTTTTTGGTTTCATGCATCCCAAGTTTGTAAGAGCTGTTGATTATTACAAGATCAATGTGCTATTTACGTCAGGCTTTATGGTAGATAACTGGATAAGACAACCTGATCTGAAGAATAATGCTTTTTCATCCCTTAGAATTTTTTCATGTGGTGGATCCTATCTGCCAGTAGATAAGCTGAAGAAATATTATAAGTTTTTGAGAAAGCATGGCTACTACGGCAATATCGCGAGAGGATACGGTATGTCGGAAACCGGTGGCGCTCAGCTTTCGGTACCAGAGGGCTCTATGGAAGATATATTGGGATTTCCAAAGCCGAAAGAGAATTTCAGGTTCAAGGATGTGGATGATAATAAATTCTACACTGTAGATGATGGGGTAAGGACAGGGGTGATGTACATTGCTTCAGATTCCCTTTGTATGAATGTTCTGGATGGTGTGGAACTTTTTAAATATACGGTGATAGATGGCAGAAACTTCTTGTGTTCAAACGATCTTGTCAGGGTCAATGAAAATGGCAGTGTATCCTATGCAGGTCGTGCGGACAGATTTTTTGTAAACAATGACGGAGTTCATTTTGATGCAGGTATCGTTGAGATTGCAATTTCAAAGTTCAAAGGTGTTGAGATGAGCGCCATTGTACCGGTGCTTGACAAGCGCATACATGATACTGTTCCGGTTTTATATATTGTTCCGGAAAAGAACTGCAGGAACGCAGCAGGAATGGTAAGAAAAGCTCTGATGCATGCTTTTATCGAGGAAGACCTGATTAAGAAAAGTGTATTACCGACTCAGTTTATCCTGGTAGATGATATACCCTGTAATGCTAATGGAAAAATAGATATTTACAGGATTACTCGGGAAAGACTTAAGGGAGATGCCTATGACATAGTTCCTGTAAGAGATGGTGATAAGCTGATTGATATTGAGACAAAGCATGATCCAAAAGCGATAAGCATAACAGCAGGTACACTTCCGGAGGGAATGGAGGGAAGATCAGCATTTAACCTGTACGAGCTGTTTAACGGATAAGTGACATCGATTATTTTAGACCGGGCAGGATTACGAACTAATCGTGTCGGTACATTTTAGACAAGGAGAAAATAGCATGTTTGATTTCTTTGGCAATGATCAAAATGGTAAAAACTGTTTCATGGAAGTAAATGATACCGGAGCAAATTCATCAGGTATGAATATGGCAAATCCCATGAACATGATGAATTCCATGAACATGGCAAATCCTATGAACATGATGAATCCCATGAATTTTATGAATCCCATGAACATGATGAATCCCATGAACATGATGAATCCCACGAACATGATGAACCCCATGAATATGATGAATCCCATGAAGGGAATACAGCAGTCCTTTATGATGCAAATGCAGTTTATGCAGAATATGTCTATGATGCAGATGCAGTTTTTACAGGGCTTAATGAACGTGATGAAAATGAATGGTGAGGCTAATACAGGTGGTGTGCAGGAAGCTTCCGAAGTGGCTGCGGGGCAGCAGGAAGGGTTTAAGCTTGGAAGCATTACTATCCCTCCTGAACTTTTAAAAAAGCTGATGCAGATGGATATGTCTCCTGAGAATCTTGAAAAACTTCAGAAGGTGCTTGATTTTGTTCTGGGTTCCATACCTGAACAGAAGAAATGATTTTCCAGGAGGGCTCTCTATGAATAAAAATGATAGTTTCGGAAGAAAAGTGAAAAGAGAAATTACCAGAGCAATGCTCGAACGCTTACAGAGTATGGACCTGCAAAAGAGCATGGCTATGTTCGGGGCAAAAGAACCTGTTATATATGATGATGTTGAGGAAACTCTTAACGTGGCATATGTAAACAGGGATGAAGTTGCTCTTGCTATGGATATTTTCAAACCAAAGGATGATGGTGGCAAAGAGCTTCCCGTTATTATTGCAATTCACGGAGGCGGCCTTTTTATGGGTGACAGAAGCCTTGAAAGACCTTATTGCCGGTTGCTTGCGCATAAGGGATACCTCGTGTTTTCACTGGAATACAGACTTGTACCAAAGGCTATTCTCTGTGAGCAGCTTGATGATGTATGTGCAGGACTCGATAGAGTCGGCCAAATGCTGGTTGATTATGATGTGGATTTTAGCAGAATTTTCATGGTGGCTGACAGTGCAGGTGCTTATCTTGCGGCGTATGTCACTGCGATGCATGGCTCTGAAAAACTGCAAAATGCCATTGGACATAAGCCTTCAAGAATGGTATATGCTGCTGTTGGCTATATATCCGGAATGTTTTATACCAATAAGACTCTTCAGGAGTTGATATATGGGGATAGGCGTAATGATGAGAAATTCCTCAAATACATGAATATTGAGCATCCTGAAATAATTCAGAATCTTCCGCCTGCATTTCTTATAACGAGCTGCGGAGATACATTTAATAACTACTCCATTAAATTTAATCAGGCATTGAAGAAGCGCGGTAGAACTTCAAAGCTTGTTTATTTGGGAAATGAAGAGCTTCAGCATATTTTTCCTATTACAAACCCTGAGCATCCAAGGAGTCTTGAAGTGACTGATAAGATGCTTGCATGGTTTGAACAGCAGGCTGATATAAGACGTGACAGCCGAAAAAATGATTCGGCAATGGATAATAAGAGAGCAGAAAACATTAAACGGATAGCATCCGGCGAATTCAATAACATGAAGGTATGGAAAAGTATCAAAGAGAGGACTGCATATGATGAGAAGATACTTTTGCGTACTGCTTTAGTGGACTGTACCAGAGAATACACCTATGAGCAGATGTTTGAGGAATGGGAGAACTATGCAAGGGTATACTCTGCACTGGATATCTGCGCGGAAAACAATTCAAGAGCAGCACTTTGCGGTGTGATTTCTGCTGAAACTGTTTTTGCATTGTTTGGCCTTAATATGACAGGTGCTGAGGTTTCGCTTTTTTCATATCCTGATTTCCTGCCCGGGGGAATGTGGAAAACCATGATCGAGAAAGAAAAAATCACAGATATTATAATAGCTGATATCATGGTGACTCCGGAAATCAGAGAGGAAATTGAAAAGATAAAAGAAAAATTAGGAATCCGTAATGTGATCTATATGCATTCTCTAATGGGCGGACCTACAGTAGGGCCTGCAGAACTGACCTACAATGAGCTTAATTATCATATGCTAAGGCGCACAAATGGTGCAGTTTTCATGAATGACCTTTTGGAGAAGTATCAGGATGAGAATATAAAGCTTGATGAGTCTGAAGGGGACAGAGTGGCATTTATTGCGCATACCTCCGGTACAACCATGGGAACAAGAAAACCATTACCATTTACTGATAAGGCCTTTAATGAAGGCGTGTCTGTGATACCTAAGGGCTTTCGTTCGTTTATCGAGGGAAAAGATGATGGAAAGCCCATTACTATTCTTCAACTGTTTGATTTTAGTTCTGTAATGGCTCTTTCCGCGCAGCTATGTTCAGGCTTTGCAGCAGGTGAAAGGATTATTGTTACATACTTCGGATTCATGCATCCTAAGTTTATACGAGCTATAGACTATTACAATGTAAGCGTCCTTATGACAACGGGATTCATGGTTGATAAGTGGCTTGACCGAACGGATATCGATGATGTGGATTTCTCGTCACTGAAGGTAGTTGGAATGTCAGGAGGATATATCTCTCCTGAAAAGATGGAAAAGTATACTGAATTTTTCAGGAAACATGGATTTAAATACAGTATTACATCAGCATATGGTACTTCTGAGACCGGAGGAAAGCAGATCTTTGCTCCGAAAGAGAATAAAGAAGATATTCTGGGATATGTTGAAAACAGTGAAGAAGTACGTATAAAAGATGAAAAAGACGGAGAGTTTTATAAAGTCGAGGATGGTCCACGTACTGGAGTGCTGTATATGCTTTCACAGGGGCATTGTGAAAATGAACTCGATAATGTTAAGCTATTTGAGTATACAAAGATTGATGGCAAGGACTTTTTATGTACGCATGATCTTGTTCGGGTAAATGAGGACGGTAGCATTTCCTTTGCCGGAAGAGTAGATAAGTACTTTGTCAATAATAGCGGAAAAGAGTTCGATTCGGGCTTAGTGGATATGAATATGGCTGAGCACAAAGCAATTGACAGATGCGCAGTAGTTCCGGTTATGGATAAGAGAATTCATGACACCGTGCCGGTATTATATGTAGTTCCTGCAAAGAAGGGAGAAGATGCTGTTAGTAACATACTTAAAGCTTTCAAGGATGTCTATGTGAAAGATAAGAAGATTGAGCCTAAAAATCTGCCAACACAATTTATGATAGTTGATGATATTCCGATAAATGCCAATGGAAAACTTGATATCTACCGCATTACCCGCGAGAGACTTGCAGGTGATGCATACAATCTGGTTCCTGTCTTAGATGGGAAAAAGCTTATCGACATAAAGTGCGAGCATGTTGAAAAGACAAACAGCTTTACAGCAGGCACAATTCCTGCCGGGATGGAGAATAATTCGGCCTATAATATTTTTGATATATTTAATGCGGATTCGACATCGGATAAAAAGGATACAGCATCAGGTAACAACTTCTTTAATGGCTTTGATCCGTTCAAACCCTGGAAAATGTTCATGCCTGATATCAATATGAAAGATATCTTTAAGTCGGTTGAAATTCCGGAAAGTGTCAAGAAGGATGTACTAAAATATGGCAACCGAATTTCGGGTCTTTCCAATGGAAGAAAATGGATAGATCATGATTTTGAAGAGTGAAGAAATAATAATATGTTTGAACAGACTCGACGAGGCTCTTTCGAACCTGGTCGAGTCTGTTTAAAATTAGTATTTTGAATCAATGAATTACTCACTTACATATTGAGCCAGAAGTTTATATGTGTTTTTGATTCCATCAATGTGAGTTCTCTCGTAACCATGGCTTGCTCTTGTGCCGGGGCCTATGGCAGCATGTCTGATATCATAACCTGCTACAAGTGCGGGATCAGCATCGGTTCCATAGTGAGGAGTGAAGATGTCGGGCACATAGTCAGCACCTGCTTTTTTTCCTGCCTCCTCAAGTTCTCTGGTCATATCAAGATTATAAGGAAAACGGCTGTCCTTGCAGAATACAGAAACCTTGTGCTCTGAGCTTGTCTGCTCAGGACCGATGCAGGCAATGTCTATTGCAAGGAAATCTTTTACATCATCAGGAATGAAGGATCCGCCGTGACCGATTTCTTCATAGAATGAGATATAGAGATATACTTTACGATTGAGCTTTATTTTCCCTTCTTTAACGTCTGCAAGTAATTCCATAAGAAGTGCTACCAGAGCTTTGTCATCAATATAATGAGATTTAATGTAACCGTTTGAATATGTAAATCTGGGTTCAATTGCTACATAGTCGCCAATATCAATTCCGAGCTTTCTTACATCATCAGCAGATGAAACGTCTTCATCGAGTACCACAAAAGAATTTGTATCAAAATTTGCTACTTCTTCATTGAGTTCATTTTCGGTTACATGTACTGAAGCGTTTTTTCTTTGCACGCAACCTGTGAAAACCTTGCCGCTGCGGGTGTGGACGCGGACATTTTCACGCTCAGTATGGTATGCATAAAGACCACCAACCTTGCATACTTTGATAGTTCCATCGCCATTTATATGGCGGACCATCATGCCTATGGTATCACCGTGTGCAGTGATGAGAAGCGGATTGCCTTCGCCTCCGATGTCAGCAATTATGCCACCTTTATGCAGGGTGGTA
This sequence comes from Butyrivibrio sp. LC3010, assembly GCF_000424385.1. Classification (GTDB taxonomy): domain Bacteria; phylum Bacillota; class Clostridia; order Lachnospirales; family Lachnospiraceae; genus Butyrivibrio. The sequence goes on from NZ_AUJU01000004.1 coordinate 139,170, forward strand.
GTTTTGAATCCAAGATCCTCAATCTCTTTAACAAGATAATCCTGAAGTTCATGATACTGACCTGTTACGGAATCAATTGCCAGCTCCTTTTCAAGTTCATCAAGAAATCTTTTTTCATTTAATTCATAGCTCATAGTAATATTCCTCGCCTTATAAAATAGTAAAGCCGAAAAGCCCTGTGATAAATGATCACATATGACCTTTTGGCTCAATTTTTATCATAATGATATTGTGTGTTAAAAGCAAGATTTATCAGGTGGTAGAGTGAAATATTGAAATGGCTTAATGGGTTCTGCGATTATGATTGGCGTAGTATTTTGCTTTATCCTCATACATCAGCTCATCAATCTTGCGAATAAATGATTCCTCAGTGTCATTTTTTGCATTGAAAATGGAGCCACCAATGGAGGCTGAGATTTCAAAGGGGAGCTTTTTTGAAGCATTGAAATCATCGATTGCCTTAAGAATAGATTCTTTTATTGTTTGAACATATTCCAGTGAATAGGCATCCAGGATAATTATAAATTCATCACCGGCAAAACGAATTATAACGCCGTCGTCACCGACTACACCGGCCAGTATTTCTGCCATGGCTATAAGGGCTCTGTCACCGTCTGAGTGAGAGTATTGGTCGTTTATCTGTTTGAAACCATTCATATCAAGCATCAAAGCGCCAAATCTGCCATCGCCTTTCGACATGGATTTTTCCAATTCGGGTATATAAAAACGGTTAAAGGCTCCGGTCAGCTTATCACAATATATGCTTTCATTTTGCAGTGAAACTGTAATGCAGCAAATTGCAACACCTACACAGGGCCATATTAGAGATGTACCGTAACAAAATGATTGGATAAACATTCCGGCCAGAATCGGGAAAATAAACTGCCATGCAGGAAAAAATCTTAAATAATGGCCTTTTCTTCTCGCAGAAACATATACAAAAAGACCATATAATAAGAAGAACAACTCAACCACCACATAGAACCAATATAAGAACAATCTGTGATATACATTATTCTCATCGACATAATAAATAATAGGTGTGAATATATTAGTTATCAGAATAATTGACTCTGAGATGCAGAGAGTGGCAACCAATAGCACCTGCTTTTGGCTTAATTTTTCATGAATGTGACGCACTATCAGTATGATGTATGCAGGACCGATTATCACATTTAAGCTAAAAAGAATAGTATTTGAACCATGAACCAGGAAATATGAGAGTTTCCCAGGCTTACCATCAGAATAGAATGCTATCGGATCTACGAAACAACCCACGATAACAGAGAGAATCATTATCAATATAATCAAACTCTCGGAATTCTTGGTCTGTATACGCCAGCCCCTGCTAAAAAGAAGTACCGTCATAAGTAGGAAACCGACTATATTTGAGGATAGAACTGAAGCGACATTTACCATAGTTAGTATATCCTTACAGTTTGCTTAGAAATCTGTGTATTAAAGCATTTCCCAACGATTAATCAATGATTTGTGTTCTATTTAATGGTAAAATTACAATCATTACATGTCAATAAATTGCATACAAAAAGATAAAAAACTATAGGAAAAAAACATTAAAAATTTTCTAAAAAAATTTTGAAAAAAAATTTAAAAAAGTTGTTGACATAAAATGCATGTCGATATATACTAATCAAGTCGGCCGGCGAGAGACCGAAACAAATAAACATCATAATATGGCGAGATAGCTCAGTTGGCTAGAGCACGCGGTTCATACCCGCGGTGTCGAGGGTTCGAATCCCCCTCTCGCTACTAAAAAAATAAAGCATAGGTTAATGACCTATGCTTTATTTTTTTATATATTTCTTTAGAGTTTGTGTTGGACATTTGTTGGACAAAGCAAAATATAATACTAAACAGCTGGTAAGTAGTTTCCGGGGGATAAGTGACCCTTTGCGTGAAATTTAATTACATAACTGACAAAATCATAGAAAAAAATATTTCAAATTTGATAGAATTGCCAATTTTAATTAAATAAACTTGATGATAGAATCTATTTATTAAGATTTATTTAAGAAATGTAATGTTCGGCACCACCTACATATCGATATCAACATAAGAATTTTAATTCACTTTGAAGTCGGAAAACATTTTGAAATATTGCGTTTTCCGGCTTTTTGTTATTTACAAATTACTATACAAATTGCACTAATTCATCTAAAATCTACGGTCTGAGATTTGTCTAAAAAGTCGAAAAAAATTATTTCTTACTAATTTGATAGATTTTTTTATTGTGGAAGGTGTATATTTGTAACAATATTGTTAGAATTATAAATTTACCATAAAGAAACTATAAATAATTCATGCAATATGAGGGGGAAAAACTAAATGAATGGCAAGAACAAAGTAGCGTTTGTTGCATCTTCAGGCGGACATCTCGAAGAGATATCCAAGCTTAAGGGTATTGAAAAAAAGTATGACAGCTTTCTGATCACTGAGAAAAGTGATTTTGAGCTTAAGAATTTCTGTGAAAAGAAATACCTGCTGCCCAAAATGGACAGGAAGCAAGTACTTTTCTTTCCAAAGTTTATCTGGTTGTTTATAAGAGCAACACAGATACTGCTTAAGGAGAAACCTGATTTTGTTATAACAACCGGGGCACTGATTGCATATCCGTTCTGTGTTATAGGTAAGCTGATGGGGATCAAGGTTATCTACATAGAATCCTTTGCAAGAGTGAATAATCCATCATTGACAGGAAGGCTTGTTTACAATATGGCGGATCTTTTTATGGTTCAGTGGGAAGATATGCTTGAGAGCTATCCTAAATCAATGCTTGGAGGCGAAATGTTCTGATAGATTGCATCTAGGAGGCAAAGATCTTGATTTTTGTAACACTTGGAACGCAAAAATTTCAGATGAACAGATTAGTGAAGGCCGTTGATGAGCTTGCAGGCAGTAGAGCAGTGAAGGAGGAATTTTATCTTCAGATTGGCTCATCAACTTATAAGCCTAAGAACTGCAGGTATTCAGAATTCATGGATACCAATGAGTATGATGATAACATTAAGAATTGCAGCATGCTGATAACTCATGCAGGAGTTGGGACAATAATAACAGGTATTAAAGCAGATAAACCGGTAATAGTTGTTCCGAGACTTGCAAAGTTCGGGGAACATGTTGATGATCATCAGACTCAGATAGCTGAGGCTTTCTCTAATAAGGGATCGGTACTTAGCTGTACTGATATAGATGAACTGGCAAATTATATAGAAAAAGCAAGGTCTTATAATTTCCAACCTTACGAAGTTAAGGGTGGAAATGTGGAGGAGAAGATTCTTCACTTCATGGAGATGTTTGATAAAGGTTAAAGGTAATGAATCGTAGTAACAGAGGGGCTAATACGAATGTTGCCCAAATGATAGTAGACATCCTACTCGTGTATGTTGTCTATGCTATTGAAAAGGCTTTATATGGGAATTATCTAAGGGAAACAACTTACCTTAAGTGCTTTGCACTTGTTATTGTTTTTGGAGTGGTATATATTCTGGCAAATAAAGAAGCCAGAATATACAATGTAACACTTTTCTTTTACTTGGATCGTTTTTGGAAACTTCTTAGTAAATCTTGGCTTATAGCGTCAATTACAACTATCGTTTTTATGTATTTATATAATCCGGGCCTCGGTGCAAGGAGATTTCATTTGCATTTTCTTCTGATGATGTATGTGGCTATCTGTCTGAATATGCTTGTCAGCAGATTTGCGCAGATGTCGACATCAGACAAGCAGGCTCCAAGATCTGCCTTTGTAGGCGTTTTTGAGGAGTATGAGAGGTTCAATTACTATTTGAACAAAACCAGTATGAAGCTTGATAATGTAGGATACATTCTTAAGAGAGGAACTCTTGAACAGAAGGTATTCAATGTACTTGGAAATCTTTCGGATCTGGAAAACATAATCCGCAAGTATGAGCTTGATAACATATACTTCATGCTACATGAAAACGATAATCTTGAAAGTATTCAGCAATATATAGATATATGTCTTGAGATGGGAGTTACCGTCAAGGTGATTATGGATGTCAGGGGCGGACGCCTCATGAGTCGACCAAACAGTTATGTGAGTTCTGTTGGAACCTATCCGCTCATTACATATCATACGGTTACGCTCAATGTTTATGAGCAGTTTGTAAAGCGGGCGGTTGATATATTCATAAGTCTTGTAGGAATCATAATTACATCGCCGATTATGATCGTTACTGCAATAGCAATAAAACTTGATTCACCAGGACCTGTTCTTTTTAAGCAGCAAAGGGTTGGACAGAACGGCAGAAGCTTTGATATCTACAAATTCAGAAGTATGTGTGAAAATGCTGAAAGCATGAAAAAAGATCTTTTGGATAAGAATGAAATGGATGGAGTAATGTTCGTTTTAAGGGACGATCCAAGAGTTACCAGAGTCGGTAAATTTATCCGCAAGACAAGCATCGATGAACTTCCACAGTTCTTCAATGTCCTTAAAGGAGAAATGAGTATAGTCGGCACAAGACCTCCGACTGTCGATGAAGTATCACAATACAGAAGATCGCAATGGAGACGTATCAGCATAAAGCCGGGAATAACCGGTATGTGGCAGGTTAATGGGAGAAATGACATAACAAGCTTTGATAAAGTAGTGGAGTTTGACCTTAACTACATCGACAACTGGAGTTTGTTATTGGATTTAAAAATAATTTTGAAGACTATAAGGGTTTTAGTTACAAGAAAGGGAGCATATTGAGGTTATGAAAATCGATAGAAATGAGCGCGTTGTATTAAAGAAGAAACTGAACGTCACCGATCTTTCCGGGGAAAAAGTAATGATAGATTTTGAATCAGGAAAGTACTTCATGATCAAGGGCTCCGGAAATGATATCTGGGATATGATTCAGGACGAGATTACCGTTGATGAGATTATTAAAAAGCTTCTTTCTGAATATGAGGTATCTGAAGAGGAATGTGAGAAGTCTGTTGACGAGTTTTTGGGGAAGCTGAAGGAATTTGAATTTATTTAAATGATGAAGCTGATTATGGAGGAAAAATAGTGTTCAAGATTATAATTCAGAACTTTCATTTGGAAAAAGTTTTCTGGATAGTGAAAACAAAACTGAAGTTTATGATACTTGTAGGACTTATCTGTGGGGTTATAGCAGGTGTAGTAGGGCTTATGGTTAAGAAAGAAACTTATATGGCTCAGATTTCTATGTATGTATATTCAAGTCCTGATTATATTACAGATAATGGTATAAATCTTTCTACAGCAGATATATCTTCGGCAAGTGGACTTCTTAATAGTTACATGCAGATATTGAAGAGTGATAGTTTTTTGAAAAGTGTTGTGGAGGAAGCGGAACTTGATCCAAGGCTTTATGATGAAGCAGTACTTAGAGATGAGATATCTTCTGCTGCGGTAGGAGGAACAGCGGTATTTAAAGTATATGTTGTTGATAGTGATCCATATAATGCAATGCTTATTGCTAATACTATAGGAAAACTTGCTCCACAAAAAATAATTAGCATAGTTAAGTCGGGAGGAATTGAAATTCTTGACGAAGCTACTTTACCAACATATCCCTATGAATCTACGAAGATAATTGTGTTTGTTGCTATAGGGGTGTTTGCAGGTGGATTTCTTTCATTGATGTTTTTCCTAATAAGAGGTTTTTTGGATACACGTTATCGACGATTATATGAAGTTCAGGATATGTTTACTATTCCTATTATTGGTGTGGTTCCTGAAATAGAAGATAAAAATGATGCTGGTGAACCTGATGTACTATTAAAACAAGATAGTCCTTTTGTACTAAAAGAGGCTTACAATGATTTGCGGGCAAATTTGTTGTTCCTCGGAAAAGGTGAAAAATGTCCTGTTTATGCAATTACAGGGGCTGATTATGATGAGGGAAAAACAACAACCAGCATAAACATTGCTAAGGAATTTGCAATGATGGGCAAAAAGACGCTTCTTATTGATGCTGATTTGCGAAATGGAAATATTGCAAATGAATTAAAGATTTCAGCTGAAAGCGGTCTTAGTGAATATTTAGCCGGAATAAAAGATATTTCAATTAAAAATGATACAGTAGATAAGCTCGATGTAATTACAACCGGTGCTTATCCGCCTAATCCAACTGACCTTCTTATTGGGGAAAAATGGAAGAATTTAATTGCAGAATTCAAGAAAAAATATGAAGTAATTATTATTGATACTCCATCAATAGGAATTGTGTCAGATGGTCTTGAACTTGTGAATGTAGCTACTGCATTTGTTGTTGTAATAAGAGAAAGGTCAACCAGATTTGAGAGAGAAGAACTCATAATCAGGAGACTTGAAGCAGTAGATGCTGATATTTGTGGTTTTGTTTATAACGGAATATCAGTCGAATCAGAGGATTATAATCACAAAGATTATGTGAATGGTGGAGATTATGCTAAGCGTAGTGATGCCCGTGTACAACACAGAAAATTATTTAAGAAGAAGTCTGGAAGCGCTGACAAATCAAACACTGTCAAAGACGGAGATGGAAATAATAGCAGTAAATGACGGCTCTACAGATAACTCCTTAAGAATTCTCGAGGAATATAAGGAAAAATATCCAGATCTAATAAAGATATTTAGCAAAGAAAACGGTGGTCAGGCTACGGCAAGAAATCTTGGCATAATGAAAGCTTCCGGTGAATATATTGGGTTTGCTGATTCAGATGATTATGTTGACAGGACTATGTTTGAGAAAATGCTCAGACTTGCGCAAAGAGAAGATGCAGATCTGGTAGAATGCCATTATCACAGCATGCTGGAACTGAAAGATAAGGATAAAAATGGGAATTCTGTATACAAGGAAATCGGAACCAGAGGGAAGATTACATCGCATGAGGATGTAAGAGAACTATTTCTTGATCCGCAGGTTTCTCCATGGAATAAGCTTTATAAAAGAGAAGTCCTTATAAAAGGTAAAGTGTTATTTCCTGAAGGAATGATATATGAAGATACTTCTTTTTATATAAAAACGCTTCCATTTATAAAAAAGCATGCTTACTTAGATGAAAGATTGGTTTATTACAGCGTAAGACAAAATTCAACAATGACTTCAAATCTAAATATTAAAGTCGGAGATATATTTAAAGTCTTTGATGACATAATTTCATTTTACAAGCAAAATGGATTTTTTAATAAGTATAGGGATGAACTTGAATACTTTTGCGTAAAGATAGCTTTTTGCAGCAATTTGAGCAGAATTGGTCGTGTAGATAATGCATTTCTGAGACGTGAAATGCATGATAAGACATTTCGGTTTGTTGAAAAGTTCTTTCCGGATTATAAGAAGAATAAGTATTTTAAAGGAAAGATAGGATTTTATATAAAGTCAGTCAATAGATTTGATTGTGATTTATATGCAAAGATTTTATCCAGGGTAATGGTAGGTTGAATCCAAGAATTTCAGTAGCTATGGCTACTTATAATGGCGAAAAATACATAGAGGAACAGTTAAAATCCATCATTAACCAAAGTCTGCAGGTAGATGAAATTATTATCAGGGATGACATTTCATCAGATAAAACAGATGAGGTTATTAAACAATTCATTAAAGATTATAATCTTGAAAAAATAATAGATTTTAAGATTAATGATAAGAACCTCGGTTATGCTTCCAATTTTGTAGGAGCACTTAGGGAAACAAAGGGAGAATACATTTTTTTCTGTGATCAGGATGACATCTGGATAAATGATCGGGTGGAAAAAATGGTAGAGGTTTTGGAAAAAACACCTGAAGCACTAATGATAGGATCGGAATTCGAACCTTTTAAATGTTCAGAGGATGCTCCTGATGTACCAAAGTGGGAGCTGGCGAAATTTAAAAATGATGGAAGCTTGGAAAAACTTAATTTCAATTCTGAAAATATTTTTATAGGCTGTCAGGGCTGCACAATGGCTCTACGGAGAAGCTTTTTAGAGAAAATTGATAAGTACTGGTATGAAGGATGGGCTCATGATGAATTTGTCTGGAAGATGGCGCTATCACTTGATGGCCTTTATTTTTTGCATAAAGTTACCTTAAAAAGAAGATTGCACTCAACTAATGTAACTCTACATAAGGAACATAAAAGACAGCAGAGATTAAAATATCTTACAGAACTTAAAAAGAGTCACGAACAGACAACACGATTTATTATAGATAAATATGGAATTGAAAATAATAAAGTTCGACTTTTAAGAAAGCATATAAAAGCTACAGATTTAAGGATAGATTTGATTCAGGGAAGAAGAGTATTCAATACTTTTACTTTATTAGGATATGCGGATTGCTATCACAAAAAAAGATCAATCCCGGTAGAACTGATAATGGCGTTAAATAAGGACTAGTAATGACTTCAAGGAACATGGAATTAGAATATTCAAGTAAATATGTGAAGGCTCCAAGAGAGAGAGTTATTTTTTATAGATGTGCTATTCTTTATCTTTTTAATCTTTATGTGATGCCACAGTACTTTGGAATTTCGATTCCGATGTTTGACTTGACGATTGTAAGAATCAGTATCATTTCATTACTTGTCTTTATAATATTTGATTTTGATAGATTACATGGATTTGTAAATTTAATACGGACTGAAAAAATGTCGGTAATATTGATACCATATATAATTGTTATATTTTATACGATGGTTCTTAGGGCAGATTTAAATGCATTATTTAATCCGTTCATTGAGATACTCGAAATGTATTTATTGATTTATGTAATTAAGGATTCACTGGGGGTAGATAGAACAGTAAAGCTTATTATCGCTTTCATTTATCTGCTTATAATTCTTGGTTTTGTCGAAACTTTTATGAAGGTAACACCTTTTGCATATTTAGAAACAATAAAAGGAATTTATACAGGACGATATATCAGAGGTGGACATTATCGGGTTATGAGTAATTGTGTGCATTCACTTGGTTATGGGCTTTTGCTTATGACTGCAATGCCATTTGCTGGATATGATGTAGAGAAAAAAGAATTTAATATATTTAGGCGTCCATTATTGCTTGTTGGAATAATAGTTAACATTTTTAATACTGGGTCAAGATCAAGCCTTGGAGTTATGTTTGTTGAGCTGGCACTTATGCTTTTTTTATCAGATTTTAAGTACTTAAAAAACAACTTACTAATAACAACAATTTCGGTGATAGTTTTTTTTGCTGTTACATTTGTTGCTCAATCAACGCCTTTGGGAAAATATATTTTGCTTCAGCTGACAAGTTTAGTAGATTCCGTCTTTGATACACAATATTCAGTTAAATATGGGGCAGATTACCAACAGCTTATTCAGAGTAAAGCTTATAGAGAGCTTTTGAAAAGTATTTATAAAGTTGATTGGTTAAATCCAATTCTTGGAATAGGCAGAAAAAGGGCCTTTACAAGTCTGGTTGATGGAAGAGTTGTTGAGTCTATTGATGATTTCTATGTGGCTGAATATGTTAGATATGCATATCCCGGTATGTATTCATATTTATTATATTTGGCCTATATGGGAATAAGGATGTTAAAGGATATATTTATGACTCGTTCAGCAATAGTAAGGGCTGCATTTATTGGCGCAGTAGCTTATTGTTACCATCTGACTATAGCAGATTCATTACAAACGCTTAAATACTTATATATATTATTTGCTATTTATGTTTGTTGTGAAAAAACAACTTATATACCACCTGAAAAAGGTAAATATCATAAAAATAGGAAATTTATATTATGGTAATGAATTCTAGTAAGTTTATAAACAGAATAAAAGATGGTATGCTCCTAGGAACGATATATGATCAACTAATGTTGAAAATTAAGTACAATGATGAGAAAACACATTTTTTATATAGTGTTATGGTTGGCCAAAAGCATCGCATGCTTTTATATAAGCGGTATAAAAACAAATATCTAAATAAATGTATTAAGAGGAAAACATGGGAAGAAAAGGAAAAAAAACAGAATAATAATACTGTTTGGGTTATGTGGTTACAGGGAATTAGTGATGCTCCTGATATAGTAAAGAAGTGTATTGAGAGCCAAAAAAGAGCAATGCCACAAAAACAATTTATTATTATAGATGAAAATAATATAGATAACTATATATCATTACCGAATTACATAATTCAAAAAAGAAAAGCAGGCGTTATTACGAATGCTATGTTTTCTGATTTGGTTCGGTTAGAGCTACTTAACAAGTATGGAGGATATTGGATAGATGCAACGGTATTTATGACCGATGGGGAATTAGTAAAGGAAATAGATAATCTTCCATTATTCATGTTTAGCTTTTATTATTTTGGTTTTAATCCGGAGATTATGGAATATAATAGTTGGTTTATGCATAGTACATCAAATAATAATCTGCTATGTCTGTTACAACAACTAATGTATGAGTATTGGAAGGATCATAATTATATATCAAATTACTATCTTTTACATATATTAGGAAGCATAGCTAACGATTATTATAGGAAAGAATGTGAAGCTATGCCTATAGTAAGCCAAGTGGATTCACATATTTTGGCGACATATATTTATGATAAATATGATCCGTATAAATATAAAATGTTAATAAGAAAGACAGGAATACATAAACTGAGTATAAAATTTGAACAGGATAAATTGAGTAAGAAAGGAACCTTTTACGATGTCGTTATCAATCAGGGAAACTACTGATATCAATATCATAAAAAGAATAAAGCCGGAAAATGGGAATAGTATTCCTAAAATAATTCATTATTGTTGGTTTGGCGGTAAACCACTTCCTGAGGATTTGAAGAATTGCATTGCTTCCTGGGAAAAACTAGAGGGTTATACTATAATGCGATGGGATGAATCCAATTGTAGCTTTGATGAAAATGACTTTGTCAGAAATACGTTTAGTGACAAGCAGCTTGGATTTATTGGGGATTATTACAGACTTAAAGCAGTTTTTGAATATGGTGGTATATATCTTGATACAGATGTAAAGGTTAATAAGAGTTTTGACGAGCTCCTAAAACATAAGATGTTTTTGAACTTTATTTTCGATTGTTCGGTTGGCTCGGCTATTATTGGAGGAGCAAAGGGAAATCCACTTATTAAAGGGCTGTTAGATATGTATGACAAGACAGTTATAGTTAAGGACAAACCTGTAGATAACAAAAAAGTATTTGAGTGGAGAGATGATAAGCTTTTTGTTCATGGTTATGCTACTAGTAATTATTATTATACATATTATATTTTGAAACATTATCCTGAGTTTATTCTTAATAATCAGTATCAGGAATTGAGAGATTTTGTTATTTACCCAAAAGAATATTTTGAAATCGGCTCTTTGCTTGGAAAACATTACGCAGTTCATCTGTGTGCTGGTGAGTGGAGAATCAAGGATGATGATTCGAATAGCATAAAAAACAAAATTAAGAAAGCACTAAAACAAAAACCAAAACTATTTGACTTCATTCAGATTTTGATTAGAAGAAATAGATATAACAAATTGAAGAAAAATATACCATTTTATGAGTATTCAATAGCTCAAAAAAATGGCACACCATTACCGGAGCTATGAAATGTTTGAAGAAATGATTCGTAGGATGAGTTGGCTTTTTGTGGAGCAGATATCGGGAATTTATATTAGTGATTTTTTAATCATTTTTTTTGCCTGTGCGTTAATTATATTGGTTCCAGGCTATGTTTTATATATTAAGAAAATGATAACATATCGAAAAATAATTCTTATTTATTTTACTGTGGTTTTTGCTTGCATAATGCTTGTATTCACGATTTTTAGAAGAGAACCAGGATCAAGATCGGGAAGAATTCTTACACATTTATATTTGGGGGTTTCTAGAAGGGCAATTTATTCCCCCAATCAAGTAGTTTATTGTTTTTTTAATGTGTTGCTTTTTATTCCATGGGGGGTGCTCCTTAGTTTATATAGAAAAAATGAACAATTTCTAAGAGTAGTGATTATGACTACAATTACCGGATTTTTGTTTAGCTTTTTAATAGAGATAATACAACATCTGAGCCGGACAGGTGTATTTGAAGTAACTGATTTGTTAATGAATTCATTTGGAACTTTTATAGGTGCAATAATAGGATATATATTTGTAGTTATTTTAAAAAAGAGAGAAAACAGAAATGGGTCAAAATAAAGAAAACAATAATAGAAAACTAGATAAGAAAGATTTGATAATAATTATAATCAGTTCATTTTCTCTGATATTATTATTACTTATTATTGTTATTTCAAGAAACCATGATAGAGCTCTATCGGAGACACTTCAAAAAAACAGAGATGTTACCGCTGACGACTTGATTGCTGATAAAAACAGTGAAGCAGATGAATTTTTGGAAATTACAGAAGTTAGTGGAGAAAAGTGGGTTGAAATACATAATATAGGTACAGAAACAATCGATTTATCAGGATTGGAGATATTAGTATCAGGTAATAGCGTCGGAAAGGTAGAAGATGATGTAAAGCTTAAAAAAGATGCCTATGCAGTAATTGATACTAATATTAATCCAGGTAATCGCAATTCAAATTTATTATCTTTAAAAAATAAAAATGGCAAACAGATAAAATCACTGTTAATTCCTAAACTTTCTGATGAACAAAGTTATGGAATTGTTGATGAGGAAACTAATAAGTGGGGATATTTTTCACCTTCGAAAGGGAAAAAAAATAGCTCCAAAAATCTTCAATTGGTTCAATATGATGGAATATCATTTTCTGCACCGGGGGGATTCTATAACGATAGTTTTGCTTTACAGCTTGCTGCAGATGATGGTGAAACTATTTATTATACAACTGATGGAACCAGACCTACTTTAGAATCTGAAATTTATGATACTGAAATAAAGATAAGTAATAAATCAGGGACAAATTATGTATATGCTAAAGAAGCGGTATATAACAGATTAAGCGGATGGTATGCGCCAAGAACAATAGATGCGGGAATGATAGTAAGAGCAATTGCTGTAGATTCTTCAGGTAAGGTTACGAAAGAAGCAAGTCAGTCATATTTTATTGGATTAATAAGAGATACTGATTATCAAAATATGCCTGTATTATCAATTACTACTGATCCTGAAAATCTTTTTAGCTATGAGGATGGGATTTATGTAGCTGGAAAAGCAAGAGAAGATGCTCTTATACAGGGATTAAATAAAATAAGTAGTAATGCTAATTATTTATCCGGATTAAAAAAGAATTCAAAAATAGAGTATTTTGAACCAAATAAAAGTAAGAGCTTTGAATTTAACGTAGAAATGAGTGTTTTGGGTGATGATTCATGTATAGATAAGCAAAAAGGGTTGGAATTTGATCTCAATGATGCAGATTATTCAGATTTTAATGGTTCTGGAATAATTGATTTTATATCGTCTTTTGGAAAGATAAAACTTCAGCAAAATTATGATGATAATTTGCTTAAGGTAAGAAATCATATTGTTAGTTCTTTTGCAGAAGACCTAAATGTTAGTACAATGGATTGTCAGCCTTGTATTTTATTTATAGATGGAGAATATTGGGGACTTTATAGTCTTAATGCATATTATGATGAAAAATATATAAAGCGCCATTATGGAATTTCAGGTAAAGAAATTGATTTTCATAATGTAGAAGGATATGAAGACCACTTTGGAGAGTTTTATTCATTTGTCACAAACAATGATTTATCAATATCTGAAAATTATGAAACAGTAAAATCTATGCTGGACATTGACAGTTATATTGACTATGTTTGTTTGAATGTTTATCTTGGTAATTCTGAGTTTTTCTCTCATCAAGGCACAGCTTGGCGAGTAGTTGATAATACTGGTAGTGAAAATACTTTTGGAAAATGGCGTTTTATGTGTGGGGATATGTCCCATACAATGTATCTTTCATCTAAGCAAACACCAACAATAAATACTTTTTTACAATTAGGAATAAAAGCAGATCTTTTACTTCAGTCACTACTTATGAATGAAGAATTTTGTGACCAGTTTAAAAGCAGAATGAACAAGCTAATTTCTGATACTTTTATAGAAGAGAAATATGAGGAAAGTATCGAGAAAATTGTTAAATTGATTAAAAAACCTGCATTGGCTTCATTTAATAGATTCTATGGTGGACCATCTGAGAAACAATATACGGCTTTGGTTGATAATATTATCGCCTTTTTAGAGGAACGTCCTGTATATATGGCAAAGTATACAGAAGAGTTTGTGAGTAATGGTGGTGATATTCAGTATGCAAAAGAACTTCTTGAAGAACTTGAGGCAAAGAAGAAAACGAGTGATTCAGAAGAAAATCAGGAGGGTGAAGACGGGGATATCGATGGCGAATCTAATTTAGATCAGAATATTGAAGGGGAGGAGACGATAAATGAAGATGCTGAAGCTACAGAGGGTGAATCAATGACAATTGAAGAAGATAATAGTAATGGTGTAGACATGCAACAATATATGGAAGCGATAGACTCATCAATAATATCTGAGCAAAATGAAGAAACTACACAGGAAGAGGATGTAACAAATGACTGATATGAGAGTTATCAGAGAATACACTAGAGAATTAATAATGTCTACTTTTGAGAATAGAAAACCTCAATTACTTCCGGACTTGCTTAGTATTTCTGATATTGTTGATGTTGCATGCAAAGGACAGATGCAATATCTGATGTTTAATTCGCTGTTAAAGATAGCTGAAGATAGCACGGAATTTGATTATATTAAAAAGTCTTTATATAAAAGTACAATGAAAACTTTTTTTCAAACAGTTGCAGTAAAAGATATTTCAAATGCTTTTGAAAAGGAAGGAATCAGGCATCAGATTTTAAAAGGTGCTATTACTAAAACAATCTACCCATCTCCTGAAATGAGAGATATGAGTGATATTGATCTTGTTGTTTATGATGATAATCTTGATAGAGCTGCTCGGGTTATGGAAGGAATGGGATTTACAAACCATGGACTTATAAAGCACCATATGATTTTTACTAAAGGAACAGACTTGGTAGTTGAAGTCCATTGGACCTTGTTTGACTCTAATGCAGGAAAAAAGCAGCATATATATTTTAAAGATAATTTCAGAGCAATTTTAAAGGAAGGAAAAGAATACACATATGAGTTTAGTATAGAAGATTTCTATGTATATATGATAGCTCATATGGCAAAGCATTTCTTTGAAACAGGATGTGGTATCAGAAACCTTGTTGATATTTATATCTATATAAATAAATATGGGATGGTTATGAATCAGGGATACCTTGAGAAGGAGTTGGCTTTATGCGGAATTCTGGACTTTGAGAAAAATATGAGACAACTTGCTTTTATCTGGCTTGACGGAAAGAATTGTGACGAGTTCTTTGAGAATCTTTTTGAGTACATGGTTGAGAGCGGTATATATGGAAAGTCAGAAAATGGTATATGGAGTCAATTGGCTAAAGAAACGATGGATAATAATAATGTAAAACTGCACTTTTATTTTCCTTCATTAAATTTTATGAAAGAAAAATATCCTTGCCTGGATAAAATGCCATATCTGCTTCCTGCAACATGGATAATCAGAGGAGTTTCCGGTGTTTTTAATAAACAAGCAATAGAGCATAAAGAAAGATTAGAGACAGCTGATAAAAAGCATATTGAGAAAATGCTTGATATTTATCATAAACTTAACCTTGAATTTAGAAGATAATAGTTTGTTTTATTTATTTTGTAGATGCTATTTATGAGATTTGAGAGTAAAAACATGAGAAATAAGATTTTATTAGAAAACATTAAGAAGATAGGAAATACTATTGTATATGAATATGCTGTTGAGGGAGATTGGAAAGATTATTTCAATTTGAATGAACAGTTTTTCATTTCTTATCCTTTTGGTATAACAGGTGTACCTGATTCAGTTTTGGCTGTACCATTTCTTTCTAATTTTTTACCCATGATTTGGTTGTTTGATGCTGAGGCTGTTTTGCCGGATTTGGATGAAGATTTTTATAATAAATTGGAAAATCTTAAAAAAGGATATATGGAAATGTATCCCATTCTTGAATTTAAGGGAACAATTAAAGTAAATAATGTAGAACAAAATAGACCACAATCAAGCGAAGGCTCAGCAGTTTTTTTCAGCGCAGGAGTAGATGCTTATACAACTTTGTATCGTCATATTGAGGAGAAACCGCTTCTGGTTACAATATGGGGAGCTGATGTAGATATTGATAACGAAGAAGGATGGAGAATTCTTGAAAGAGGAATAAAGGCTTCTGCAGATGATTATAATTTTGAATTTATTACAATAAAAAGTTCTATTAAGAAAGTAATTGATGAACCCAAATTAACTCTTTCAGATATTGTCAGACCTACAAATGAAGGTTGGTGGCATGGATTTCAGCATGGAATGGCTATTATTTCTCATATGGCACCAATAGCATATTTGCGGGGACTTAAGCATTCATATATATCGTCATCAAACCCTGAATATGCGAAAGGAACATATACATGTGCGAGTGATCCTATAATTGACAATCATATGTGCTTTTGCGGATGCAATACTATTCATGATGGCTATGAATTGGATCGTCAGCAAAAGATTCATTATATTGTGAGCGAAAAAGAAAAGCATAATTATCCTGTGCGATTGCATGTATGTTGGGAAACAGAAACTGGGGAAAATTGCTGTAAATGTGAGAAATGCTATCGAACAATTCTGGAATTGGTATCGGAAGGAGCAGACCCAAATGAATTTAACTTCAAATGGTCAAATGAAAATATTAGCGGAATGAAAAATCTTTTGATGAATAAAATCAGACTTCCAAAGTTTTACGTTGAAACATATTATCGTAGTTCTCAGAGCGTCATGAAGAGTAATGAGAATAGGATAAATAATATAAGTTCATATAGATGGTTTTTAAATATGGATATGGATAAGTTTAATGAGTATCCAATGAAAAAACTTCGCTGTAGTAAAATGTGGATTTGGTGTAGGGGAATATCACATTCTTTACGGGGGAAAAAATGAGAATTACCTTTTTAGGGGATGTAATGATGCAGCCTGAACAGTTACCGCTGTACTCAGATGGGAATAGGTATGATTTTGCTGAATGCTTTGAATTTCTCAGTAAATATCTGCAAGAATCAGATTATACAATTGCAAATTTGGAAACTCCAATAGCGGATAATACAGAAGGAGGTTACACTAATAAACTATATGAGTTTAATACCCCAGTGGAATTTGCAAGGGCCCTTAAAGATGCCGGTGTTAATATGGTAACGACAGCCAATAACCATTGTCTGGACAGAGGACTTGAAGGATTATTCTTAACCAATGACAATTTGGATATGATTGGAATTGATCATATAGGAACCAGAAATTGTCAGGGTGATTCATTTGTAATAAAGAAGATTGGAAATGTAAATGTGGGATTTTTAGCATTTACATACGGAACGAATGCATTTGCAAATAATAATTATCTGACTGAAGAAGAGTATAAGTATGTGGATATGTTGCAGAATCAGGAACTATCTAATAGCTTTGACAGAAATCTTCTTTATAATAGGAAAATTCCTTATAAGTTACTAAGAGTATTATATAGAGCTTTCGGTAAAGGACAGTTTGATGTTGCACCGTATGAACGAAGAGAGAAAAACAAGAAAAGATTAACATATTATTTTGAACAGATAAAAAAATGTAGAAATCAAGGAGCTGATATAGTAATTTCTATGCTCCACATAGGTGGACAATATAATGAACAGCCTTCTGAATATACAAAAGAGATGTGCAGTTTATCTATAGAAAATGGTGCAAGTTTTGTAGTAGCAAATCATGAACATGTTATTCATGGTTGGGATTATTATAATGGTCATTTTTGCGAGCATAGCTTGGGCAATTTAGTATCTGTTAATGGGGTTACAGTTGAACCTTTTGATAAGATGGCACAATATTCCATGGCATTAAATGCTGATATAGAAAGAGAAATTATTAGTTATTCTTTTTCATTGTTTCACTCAGTTCTTAAAGACAACGGTAAGATTGTATGCATTCCGGTATTTGATGAATGGAACAGCATAGAAGCAAACAAAAAAGATAAACTTGAAAAAGATGTTAGTGTAATTTTAAACAGACTATATCATACACAAGATAAAAAATATCAGATAAAATCTGAATATTCTATTAGTTAGTTTTTAGGGGAGTGGTGTTTTGGCTGAATCAAGGACAAAAAAAGCTAAGAGGAATATAGGAACTGCTGTAATACAAAATATAATAAATCTGCTGATTTCAATGATAGGTAGAATAGTATTTGCCAGAGTTTTGACTGCCAGTTATTTTGGTATTAGTGGATTATTCTCTAATGTTATAAGTGTATTGTCAATTGCTGATTTAGGAATGTCTACTGCAATGATGTATCGATTGTACAAGCCTATTTCTGAACATGATGAAGCTAAAATAGTAGCTCTTGTTGCTTTTTTTAAAAGAATCTTTCTGTTGATTGCTGCAGTGGTTTTCGGGGGTGGGATGGCACTTATTCCATTCTTAAAGTATATAATCAACCTTCCTGATAATATTCCACACTTGTATGCGTTTTACATACTTAATTTGCTTGGAACAGTTATGACGTATTTGTTTGTTTACAGAACTGTTCTTGTATCTGCAGATCAAAAGAATTATCTACTTGTAAGATCCAATATCATTTTTAAAATAGTATCTTTTATATTACAGATGTTTGCTCTAATAGTATTTAAGAGCTATTTTGTTTATTTGGTTATAGCCGTATGTATAAATATGGTTAATAATCTTTATCAAAATCATATAGCTTTGAAAATGTATCCGTTCCTTAGAACAATTAAGCCTCTAAAGCTGGATAAAGATGAATTAAAATCTATTTTTGATGATATTAAAGCACTTTTTTTATATAAAGTTTGCGGAGTAGTTCAAAGTAACACAGACAGTATTCTTATTTCTGTTTTTGTCGGTACCATTGTAGTAGGATATTATTCGAATTATGTGATGATTATCAGTCAGGTAATTACTTTCTTGGGAATAATCTTTGGGAATTTAAAAGCCAGTATTGGCAATAAACTTGCAAGTGAGAATTCTATAGAAAATGCGTATAGGTTATATCAGATTTTAGAGCTGCTTAATTATTGGCTAGTTTTAGGTTGCAGCATAGCGATCTTTGTTTTGTCGGGGCCTTTTATCAAATTATGCTTTGGAGAGGAATATGTATTGCCACATATTGTTGTATTTGCTATAATTCTTAATTTTTATACAAGCAATATTCGACAGACATTATGGGCTTACAGAGAAACAACGGGAATATTTAAACAGACACAATATACTACTATGGTAACTGCAATTTGTAACATAGTTACATCAATTATTGGTGGTTATCTTTGGGGATTGTTTGGTATCATAATTGCTACTGTGTTTTCTAGAATGGTATATGCCTGGTGGAAAGAACCTATGGTTCTATACAGAGAGTATTTTTCTAAGAATCCTATTAAATATTATATGACTTATATTATTAGGATGGGTATAGGAATAATAATAGGCAGTGTCGCATTTTTTGCATGCTCTTTGGTACCAAATTTTAATGATCTAGCAACATTGATAATAGATATATTTATTAGTGCAACGATTGTTTTGACAGGTCTTTATATAGTTTCATTTAATACAGATGAATTTAGATATTTGAAGGAATACATTTTTCGAGGAATTCGAAAATAGAAGAGAGCGAGTAATAGTATATGAGCGATATTATCAGTGTAATCGTTCCGGTTTATAAGGTTGAAAAATATATAAATAAATGTATAGACTCAATTCTAGAGCAGTCATATTCGGAGTTGGATATTATTTTGGTGGATGATGGGTCCCCTGATAATTGTGGAGTGATTTGTGATGACTATGCTAAGCGAGACAAAAGAATTCGAGTAATTCATAAGAAAAATGGTGGATTATCTAGTGCTAGAAATGCCGCACTTAATGATCTTAAAGGAAAATGGGTAGTCTGTATAGATAGTGATGACTATGTTCACAAGGATTTGATTAAAAGACTATACGAAGCAGCTAAGCAATATAATGCGGATATTTCAATATGTTCTCATTTTGAACAAGAGGGTGACAAGTTACAAATTACTGAAAGAATAGATGATGAAACTCAGATATTTAATAGACATGATGCTTTGCTGAAATTAGTTGAAGATAAGGAAATAAAGAGTTATGCATGGGGAAAACTGTATAAAAAAGAACTATTTGATGGGGTAAGGTATCCGGATGGAAGGAATTATGAGGATATTGCTACAACCTATTTACTTTTTGACAAAGCAGAACGAGTAGTTAAGATACCTGATTATTTATATTATTATCTGATAAGAGAAGATGGTATTTCGTTTAATTCTTCAACTGCTGCATGGCATAAGGGATGTCATGCGACATGCTTAGGGCAGGAGGAAAGAGCATCATACTTTAAGGATAATGGTTATACAGACTTATATGAACGTTCTATGGCAAAACTCTTGCCATATCTTTACTCAGATATAAGAAGCGGATATATCGTATCGGCAAATACTGATATAGCAGAGGCAAAATTATATATTAAAAATCATGAGTATGACTTTTTAAATAATAAAATAGTTGACGAAAAAGACAAAAAATTACTGTCTGTATATCTGATGAACAAAAGAATCTTTAGCCTTTATATAAAAAGTAAAAAGCTATATAAAAAGTGTATTCAGAACATTAGAAAAATAAAAAAAAGGATTACAACTAGTGATTTTTGCGATTTTTCTTTACAAGCAGGGAAAACAAAAAGAATAGTATATTTTGAACTTCCTTGTTTCGACAATCTAGGTGATCATGCTATTGCTTTTGTATCTGAACAAATACTTGAAACAAAATGTAAGGAGTTTAAGGAGTATCAATTATTTATTGTTGATGGTTGGGATACTGATAGAGCGATAAAATCGTTAAGAAAACATATACTTCCTAATGATGTTATAGTATGTCAGGGAGGGGGTAATTTTGGTAGTTTATATGAATTTGCTGAAGTGTTTAGACGTAAGGTCCTTAAAGCATTTAGAAACAACAAAATTATCATTATGCCACAGACTGTATTTTATTCTGATGATGATAAAGGAAGGCGAGAACTGAATGCAGATAAAAAAATAATTAAAGGGTGTAATGATATAACTATTTTTGTAAGAGATGCGAAATCGTATGAACTAATGAAACAGTATTTTGAGTGTACAGTAGAACAACTTCACGATGTAGTTTCATTCTTTGATGCAAAATATCTTTGCGAAAAGGAGAAAAATGGAATAATAGTTTGTTTGCGCTCAGACAAAGAAAGTGCTCTTAATGCAAAAGACAAGAAAAATATTATTGATATTTGTGAACGTATTACAGATAAAGCTTTAGTGACTGATACATGTGTTAAATACGAAGTAACTTCAAAAATGAGACGTGAAATTCTTGAGAAGAAAATTAAACTATTTGGAAGTGCTAGATTGGTTATAACAGATAGACTGCATGGGATGATTTTTTCGGTAATTACCGGAACACCATGTATTGTGATTGGGAATAATCATCATAAAGTTTATGAAACATATAAAACTTTTAGCGATTGCAAATATATAAGGTTTGTTCCTTCTTTAGATGGGCTAGAGAAAAAAATACAGGATATGTTGAACCTAAAAATAGATAATCAGAATAAAGTTTTTGACAAAGACATAGACATTCTTGTTAGAAAATTATTTTATTAGGAATTATGACTTATGAATGGATTAGTTAGTGTGATTGTCCCTGTTTATAATGCTGAAAAATATCTAAATAAGTGTATAGAGTCTATAGAAACACAAAGCTATAGAAATTTAGAAATAGTTTTGATAAATGACTGTTCTACGGATAATTCTGGAAAAATATGTGAAGAATTAGCTGGAAAAGATGACCGAATTATTTATATTTGTAACGATAATAATCTAGGTGTTCAAAGAACCAGAAATAAAGCTATTGAAATATGCAGTGGTGAATTTATAGCTTTTGTGGATTCAGATGATTTTATCCATGAGCTCTTTATTGAGAGATTACTTAATGCATTAGTTGACCAAGGTGCAGACATTTCGTTATGCCATGAAAGAGCATTTCAGGATGGATGTAATGAAGATGAAATTAACCTCAATATAGATCCGAATGGTAAGACACATGTTGAGAATCATAATGACTATATTGAACATTTTATGGATGAATTTACAGGACCAATAGGTTGGAGTTGTAATAAATTATTTAAGGCATCTATCATAAAAAAACACAGATATAAACAATTCATATATGAAGATATAGTTTTTAATGCTGAAGTTTCACACGATATCAACAAAGCCGTTTGGCTGGATGATAGATCTTATGCGTATAGATTGAGAGATGGTAGTATTACATCAAGAGGGAAAAAGGATATAAGTAATGAAGCTGCCGAGTCATATATTTATACGCTAAAAGTACTGGAAAATTCAGATAAAGACTATAATGACAGATTACGTTTATATACGTTGGTTAAGATCGCAAATTTATGTGCACAAAGTAAAAAACAATATGGTAATGAATCTGTATGTAAAATTCGGAAAACATACAATGAAACTTTTGATAGATTAATTAAACAGATAAAGAAGGAATGTAATGTGAATTTAGTTAAAGTATTTTTAGCTAGATATTGTTTTGGAGTATATTATCTATTGGCAAATAAATAGGAAATAAGAATGAGTATATTAAGAAGATTTTATAGATTTATTAGATACAATGAGCATAAAAGACTTACCCTAAAAGCATGGATATTATCCGCCAGATTCAGATACCAGATGCTATATGAGAAACCTGCAAAGCTATATAACAAATGGGGGATTGCGGGGCAGGAATCGCTAGGAGACGCAACGTTGGATGAATATAGATTTGCAAAAAGAGTAGCATATGCTGTAAATCAGGTGTGCAATAAAACAAGATGGGAGAGTAAATGCCTAGTAAGAGCTTTAACAGCTCAAAGATTACTTACTGAGAAGGGAATAGACTCAACGCTCTATCTTGGATGCAAGGAAAATGAGAAAGGTAAGATGGTCGCTCATGCCTGGATAAGATGCGGAAATGCATATGTAACTGGAGGAAATGGTGCTTCAGAGGGGTATGCTATAGTTGAGAAATTTAAGGCAAGGATTTAGTGATGAGCAAAGTGGCAAAAATAAAGCATTATTGGAATAAAAGAGATGATGCCAAGGAATATTTTAAGTGGATATTGGGATATACTAAGCCATATATCCCACAATTGAGTCTGTTAATGTTTTTTGATCTAATCGGAACTTTAATGTCTGTTGGCATGGCAATAATCGGAAAAGAAATGATAGATAAAGCTACAAGTGGAAATCTATCGGATTTATGGACTATTATTGCTATGTATGTCTTTGTTATTTTCGGGAGTCAGGCACTGGGAATTATAAGTAATCTGGTTTCAGTTGTGGTTTATGAGAAATTTGGTTTTGGCATTAGAAAAAAGGTATATAGACGAATTCTTGATACAAGTTGGCTTGACATTTCAAAGTACCATACAGGCGACTTAATGACCAGACTTACCAGTGATGTTGGAGCTGTCGCAGACGGTATTTCAACTACCATTCCAACTATCATAAGGCTGCTTGTAGAGCTAGTTGTAACCTTCTTTGCACTTGCTTATTATGATATTCGGTTGGCTCTATTTGCTCTGATGGTTGCGCCGATAGCTATGGTTGCGAGCTTCTGGCTTGGAAGAAAACTCAAATATCTCACGGTTAAGGTACAACAGACAGAATCAAAGTATCGTTCATTTATGCAAGAGAGTCTTGCCAATATTCTGATTGAGAAATCCTTTTGTCTTGAGGATTATTCGGAAGAGCGGCTTACACAGCTAAGAGATGAGCGAATTTACTGGGTTTTTAAAAAGAACAGAACAAATATGTATGCTTCTGCAGCAATGGGATTATCCTTTCAGCTTGGATATATAGTTGCATTTTCATGGGGGGCTATCTGTATAGCAAGTAAGACAATCACCTATGGTACCATGACTGTATTTTTACAGCTAGTAAACAGAATTCAAGCACCGATAGTAAGCTTGGCTCAGCTAGTACCCAGGCTTATATCAATGCTGGCTTCTGCCGGCCGAATCATTGAACTACAGGAGCTTCCTCGTGAAGAATACTTAGGAAGAACAATAAAGCCTGAGGGCATTGGAGTTAAGGTTACAGATATAACCTTTGGATATACGGATGAGCTTGTTTTTGAGGATGCAAGTATTGAATTTAAACCCGGTGAATTTACTGCAATTGTTGGTAAATCCGGAATCGGCAAGACTACTCTTGTAAGACTTATCATGGCATTTACCAAGAAGATGCAGGGAAATATATCTTTTTATAATACAAGTGGTGAAATGCTTGATGCCAGTCCTGATGCCAGAAACTTTATAGCTTATGTTCCACAGGGTAACACCTTATTTAGTGGAACAATTAGGGAAAATATCCTGATGGGCAGAAAAGATGCTTCTGAAAAGGAAATAATGGAGGCACTAAAGAGTTCTGCAGCCTATGACTTTATTAAGGATTTCCCTGATGGAATAGATACTGTGATCGGTGAGAAGGGCGTAGGTATCTCTGAAGGACAGGCTCAAAGAATCGCAATAGCCAGAGCACTTGTTCGAAGAGCACCATTCCTTATTCTTGATGAAGCTACATCTTCACTAGATGAAAGCACGGAGTTACGTGTTCTTGAAGGAATCCGTAAATGGAGTCCTGCTCCTACCTGCCTTCTTATTACGCATAGAAGATCTGTTTTGCAGTACTGCGACAGAGAGATTCAGATTGTTGATAGAAAAATGAGGGAAGCAATATGATCAAGATTCTGATGATCGATGATGATATCGAAGTTTTAGATATAAATAAAAAGTTTTTTGAAGAAAAAAATTGTCATGTTGAGGTAGCAGAGCTCGCAATAAAAGGTCTTCAGCTTGCAAAGACATTCAATCCTGATTGTATACTGCTAGATGTTATGATGCCTGATCTGGATGGCTTTTCACTCTGTAAGGAGATTAGAAAAATTACGGATGCGCCGGTCTTATTTCTTTCAGGAAAAGTGTCTGAGGATGACAAAATAGAAGGCTTTGAAGCAGGTGGGGATGACTATATAGAAAAACCCTATAGTCTCAGAGAATTATACGCAAGAATTCAGGTAAGCATTCGAAGACATACTAAGACTAATCAGTATAAAAAGGAAAATATGATAATTGATATTAATCCGTTTTATATAGATATTGAAAATCATAAGCTTCTATACGGAGAAGAAGAAATAGCACTATCTAATAAAGAATATGACCTCATTCTTTTTTTGTCACAGAATATAGGAAAAGAGATTACCTTTGAAGAAATCGGACTTAAACTTTGGGGAAGCTACATTGAATCTGACAGGCGAAATGTTATGGTCAATATGTCACGATTAAGAAAGAAAATTGAGTCGCAGACCGGAATTGATAATTTAATAGAAACAGTTTGGGCGAAGGGCTACAAGCTGGTAAAGCTAAAATAAAATGATTACGCATTTTGAATAAGGGGACTATGGATATTAGGAAAAAGTTTGAACAGCCTTTGGTCGATTCTGATACTGTCGCTGAACTTTCCAAAAAACTTATAGAGGCAAATCTAGAGCTCAAGTGTGCAGAAAATGAACGAAAGATCATGTTGGAAAATATTTCACATGATTTAAGAGCACCGCTTACGGCTATCAGAAGTACAATAGATTATCTTTTATTAAAGAATAATGATGAATCTGAGAGTATTTCCCAAAATGAACTTGACTCATTTCTAAACCTTCTCGATATGAGAACAAAAACATTGGAAGTGCTTGTAAAGGATCTGTATTATCTGACTTGCATTGATAGTGGGAGTGAGGAATTTAAATTCAGAGAAATTCCTATAGCCCAGTTTTTGGAAGAATATTTTTTTGCTGCAGAGATTGATGATAAATATGATGGATATAATCTTGAACTTTCTGTTCCTGATGAAATGATGCAGGTGGTATCAATAGATATCGCAAAACTTAGCAGAGTGCTTGATAATCTATTTAACAATTCAAGGAAGTATTCTGATAAAGGCAGCACAATTACACTGGGAGCCTATCCATGCGAAAATGAAGTTTGTTTTTACGTCAGGGATAATGGGCGCGGCATATCAGAAAAAGCCATACAATACATTTTTGACAGAACATACAGAGAATCAAATTCGAGAACTCCTGAGAAGGAGATAAGCAGCGGCCTTGGTCTTTCAATAGCCAAAAGCATTGTTGAAAGACATAACGGAAGAATAGAGTGTAAGAGTAAATTAGGCGAGGGAAGTACATTTTCGATTTATTTACCAATATTACAATGAACTGGAAGAAAAGCATGATGAAAAAAGTAAGTATTGTAGTTCCAATCTATAATGGCGAAAAGTACATAGATAATTGTGTTAAAAACCTGCTGAAACAAAGCTATTCAAATTTCGAAATCATTTTAGTGGATGATGGAAGTGTTGATAACACAGCTGAGCGCTGCGATTATTATTCTAAATATGACACCAGAATAAAGTCTATTCATCAGAAAAACAGCGGTGTTTGCGCGGCAAGAAACTTTGGGACAGATGCAGCAACCGGAGATTATTTGCTATATATTGATGTAGATGATGACATTGTTCCTAACCTTGTTGAAGATAATGTTAAATTAGCTATTGAGAATGATGCAGATGTTGTATTTTATAGCTTCTGGTATCATGATTTGGATTCAGATATACGTACAGAAAATACTTATGAAGGTTTCTTTTCCGGGAATAATGAAGAGTTTTTTATAACAAAACTAACAGAAACAATTGATCATGAGCTTTTTAATGCGCCATGGAACAAATTATTTAATTTGGAATTTGTTAGAAAAAATAATCTTAGGTTTGTTCCGGAATATACAATCTATGAGGATATTACATTTTCAGCGAATATGCTACAGTTTGCTAAGCGAATAGTAATAAATCCCAATAGATATTATGTATATTATATAAGAAAATCCGGAAGCGGTTTGTCTACATATTCTGAGCATTATTTTGACTCTGTAACAAGGTTTTATAATGATGCTATGGCGTATTGTAGTCAGTATTCAGATAATGAATTTCAAAAAAATAAATTTACTAATTTATATATAAAATTGGTAACGACGAACTTAAAACAGATAAGCTGTAGAAAGCAGTTTACATTTAGCGATAAAATCTCAAGAATTTCAGATATCTGTGATAGTAAAACATTTAGAGATGCACTTGGTATCAGAGATATAGAAAGAAGAAAGAAATTAATTAAATTTCTTGTTCTATCTCATAATAAATTAGGAATATTACTTATGTACAGCTATCTAGGTCGATAATAATTAGTTTGATAGGATTTTTGGTAAGAATAATGGATATTTCAGTAAAGAATAGAATTAATTCGCTCAATGGATTAAGAGGTATGGCATGCTTGTGGGTTTTTTTGGCCCATATTGGAATTGTTGCATTTGATCGTTTTGGAAGTTTGGGAGTTAGTGTATTTATTATCCTCTCGGGATTTTTAATGGTTTATTCCTATTTAGATAATAATAGAATATATGAGATAGGAATTGCCCAGAATTTTTTATTTGCATTAAAAAAAATAAAAAAATTATATATACTACATATTTTTATGATTATAGTGTCTATACCACTCTTAATTATGAATAATAGGATTGAACCTGATGAACTATTTGTACCACACACAATTATAAGAATAATATTGTGTCTGCTATTGCTTCAGTCTTATGTACCTGATTTGGATGTGGTTTATTCAATCAATGGAGTTGCCTGGTATTTAAGCGATTGTTTACTCTTTTATTTCATTTTTCCATGGATATTTAAGATTATAAAAAAATATAAAACGAATAGAGAACCTCTGATGTTTTGCATAATACTGATTGTTGTGCGATTTATATCAGCATATTTTGTAAATGTTCACTTTGTTGAGCCCAGTACGCTTGTTTGGTTTTCATATATATTCCCGGTTATTCGATTACTAGATTTCATTATAGGTTGTAATTTGGGATATATATTCATGAGAATGAGTATATCTGCAAATAATATATTATTTTTTTCAATACTAGAGCTGATTGCAATTTTAGTTTCGTTTTTTGGAATGTGGTTATATGTAAAAGAACCTGCTAAGATAATGGGAATTACTCCGGGGGTTATATGGATTATTCCAGCATGTATGATCATTTTTGTAACCGCAATTAACAAGGGGATATTTACTAAGTTATTATGTAATGGATTTTTTTACTTTTTTGCTGGTATAAGTGCAGAAATGTTTTTGATTCATCAGAAAGCGATTGGGTACATTCAATTATTGGTTCAAATAGTGTTCGGTGAACAATATATTAAAAATGTAGTGACAATTATAATCGAATTATTGGTGGCGATTATTATGAGCAAAGCTTGGATTATGATTTCAAAAAGAAAGAAGATGTTCGTATGAAAACAAAAAGATGGAGAATCGTTGTTACATATATAATTTTTATATTTGTTGCATTTTGCTTTATATTGTGTGCGTCAGCAACTACAAGTCCATTATATCCTCATTATAAAGGCTGGGATTCTGGTCTGTTTCAAGTGATAGGTAAAGGTTGGAGCCAGGGGTATATACCCTATAAGCAGCTATACGATCAAAAAGGACCTGCATTATTCTTCATAGAAATGCTGGGATATCTAATTACAGGGAATAGATATGGAGTATTTTTAATCCAGGTACTATTCATGTTTGTCTCTATTTTAGCAATATTTAAAATACTTTCAAGGTCTTTTAAGGAAGTGTTTGCTGCAATATTGTCTATTTGCGTTATTATTGTTTTTGCATGTAATTATGAATTTGGTAATCTTTGCGAGGAATATGCAAATCCTTTTCTGATAATTTGTCTTTATTTTGTTTCTGAATGGTTAGATAAGAAGACTAAGAAGAAACCGGATCACAATCCTATGTGGGCTCTTTTTTATGGGATTACGTTTGGGTTTTGTTTTATGTCCAGACTTACTAATTCTATAGCTGTCTGTATGGCTGTTTTTTTTATTATCATTTATCTTGTAAAAAATGGTGCATGGGTTAGTTTGATAAAAAATGCTATAGCCTTTATATGTGGAACAGCATTAGTGACTATACCATTTGTACTATATTTTGCAATAAAAGGCTGCAGCTATGAATTTTGGTATGGAACACTCCTCTACAATATATCTTATGCTTCTAATTCTAATGGTGGAATAAGCACTATTATAAAGGGAGCTATGGGACAGATTGGCAGTTATGCTATTATTGCAGCCGGTTTTATTCTCATTATAAAAAAAGAATATTACGAGGGGCTGATGTACATTGCTTTAGGACTTGGTACAGAGTTTTTATTAATGAATATTATGAATTTTGGTCATTATGCAATGATAACATTTCCGCTCCTTCCTTTAGCGATTTATGAATTAAAGAAGACTTATGATAAAAGTGATGACTACAGTGGTGGGAAAGTATTTAGATATATTGTGCTAATTATTTTGATTGGAACATGTAGTATAGCTTTAATTCGTACAGGTAAGGAAGCGATTAAACTAAAAAAATATTATGATAGGTTTTCTGTATCTTCTTCAGAAGACGCAATTGCATCTTATAAACAACTTTTAGATTTTGTGGAAAAGATACCTGAAAATGAGCGTGATCAGGTTGTGGGATATGGGACTAATCCGTGGTTTTATTTGGATATGGATATTACTCCAGCTAACAGATTTTTTGTTATGCAGGATTGGCAGGCTGAATTTAGTGAATCTTTTAGAGAATACTTATTAAAGGAATATAATGAAAATAAACCATCCTGGATAGTATATAGTGATTCTAAAACACCTGTTATAAAAAACATTCTTGATAACTATTATGAGGTTGTTGATTCTGAGCCGGTAATTAATACTGAGGATGGCAGTGAACTAATTCTATATCATTTAGTTAATCATTAAGGCTAAAGAATAATTAAGAAAATGATGAGGAGAGGGAACGACAATGAAAATTTCTAATTGCTTTAAAAATGATAAATGTATTTTGTTTTTTAAATGCTGCCTAGCAGCTTTTTGTGTTCTATCTATATGTACCAAAAGTTCATTTTTATACCCAATAAATAATTGGGGAGATGCAGGCTGTTATTACATTCAGGGCAGAGGAATTCTTGAAGGA
Source organism: Butyrivibrio sp. LC3010 (assembly GCF_000424385.1). GTDB lineage: Bacteria > Bacillota > Clostridia > Lachnospirales > Lachnospiraceae > Butyrivibrio. The sequence goes on from NZ_AUJU01000004.1 coordinate 169,413, forward strand.
ATGGTTCCTTATAGGGACTTGGCAGAGCAAAAAGGCCCGGCAATATTTTTTGTATATTCACTAGGACTTCTTTTGTCAAAGTCAAGTTTTATAGGTATTTTTTTGATTGAAATAATTTGTGCAGCATTTTTTTTATTTTTCTCAATTAAGATTGTTGAGATTTTTTTTGATGTAAATACATATGAATTTGGTATAGCAGCTTTACTTGCGGCATCTGTATATTCTTCATATGTTAACAGACATGGTGGTGGACCTGAAGAAATGTCACTTGCTTTATTTTCTTACATGCTATATTTAGCTGTTAGGTATGTTGTAAAAAACAAACTTCCAGCTGCTAATGAAATGATTATGCTGGGAATATGTGCAGGTCTACTTTTTTGGACGAAATATACTTTATGTGGAATATATATAGCATTACTTATTTTTATGCTGATTCATTCTATTAAAGAAAAAGAGGCAAAAGCCTTTTGGCTACAAATTGCATACTTTGTTTTGGGATGCATAATTATTTCTATTCCGATTTTGTTGTTTTTTGCTGTAAATGGTTCGCTAATGGATCTATTTATAAATTATTTTTATAACAATATTTTTTTGTACAGAAAAAATGAAGCGATGTATAAAGGTTTTGGCGATAATATGAAGATGGCAGCTACATTGCTTTTTAAAGCTAGAAACATATGTGCAATAATGCTGATAATACTAGGAAATACATGGATTCTGATAAAAAAGAAATATGAATTATTTATAGGAATAACAGGTTCGTTTATTTTATCATTTGTTCTGATAAATATTGGAGTAGTACAAAAATACGGAAATCTACCGCTTTTTGTTTTTACTGTGTTTGGTTTTTGTCCTATAGTTGAGTTTTTAATTAAGAGACGTTTTAATGGAAATTTTGTTATAAACTTATGCATAGTTGTAGTTGCCGTCATTGTTTCATATGTTTTTTGTCTACATACTCATGATTTGTTTAAAAATAAGTCAGATATGCCTCAATATGCATTTGCGGATGAAATGAAAAGCTACGGATTAGATGACTATGATATGCTTGTTTATGGAGTTCTAGATGAGGGATACTATTTTGGAGATGGGGGAATGCCAAAATGGAAAGCCTTTGTACAGCTGAATCAGGGTGGAGACGAATTAATTAATCTTCAAAACGGATATGTTGATAAAAAAGAGCCTGAGTTTATTATTTCCAGATATATATTATGTGATACCACAGAGTATAATGAGGTTGTTGAAAAGCTTGAGAAGAATGAAAAGAAAGAAGTTAGAGTTTTTGATAATTTCAGTTATGAATTAATAGATGAAAAATATTACTTTTATGAAGAATATTATCAAGCAATACGGCTATACAAAAGAAATGACATATGATTTGAAAAGTTAAAATTATGTTACTTGTGAGGAAATGGTAAATGAAGAGAATTGAAAAAAGTTTGCTGATATTTATTATCATAATAACAGCAGCAATGATAGTATTTTTAGGAATAAGGAAGGTTAATTATCATTGTGATGAAATTTGGACTTATGGACTTTCGAATCATATTGGTGGAATTAATCCTGAATTTGAAATTGGAAAGAGCTATACAGGAAAAGGACCATTTGAGAGTTTTACGGAGGTTTTAGAGGGAGAGTCATTTAATTATGCCAACGTTTGGGAGAACCAGGCAAAGGATGTTCATCCGCCATTTTATTATATTTTAATGCATACTATATGCTCTATATTTAAAGGTACATTCAGTAAATGGTATGGAATTTCGTTAAATATTTTTTGGATGACTCTGATTTTATCGGTTCTTTATATACTTGCTAAAGAAATAACAAAAAGTATACCGGCTTCCTTTGGAGTTGTTATAGCCTATGCCACATCAGTAGTATTTCTTGACACTATGTTGTTGATCAGAATGTATGCACAGTTTACATTTTTTGTAATCCTGTTAATGTATATTTTTAAAAAGAACTGGGATAAAAAGCCGGAAAAACAATTTCTGATAAAACTTGGAGTTGTATTGTTTTTTGGTATGTTAACTCACTATTATTTTCTGTTTATTGCATTTTTTATGTGTCTTGTATATGGAGTAAGACTCATAATAACAAAGGATAAGATAAGTATAAGGAATTATATTATTTCAATAGCTATAGCTGGATTTGTATATGGTATTGTCTGGTATCACATTTTAGCTCATATTTTTAACGGATATAGAGGAGAAGAAGCTATAAAGAAAGCAACCAGTTTTGGAGGCTTGATTTCAGGATTTATGGGTATGCTTGGATTACTAAATAAGGAGGCTTTTGCTGGTTTTATTATATTATTTATAGTTGTTGGGGTAATCTTCATTATCATGAAATTAAAAGATAAGACGCTATCCATAGACTTTTGTGGATATCTTATTCTTTGCGGTATATTTTATACTCTTATAGTAGGTAAAATTAGCCCGGCTATTACAACTAGATATATAATGCCCATTTCTTGGATATTTATAATGTGTGCTTTTTTGGCATGTAGGGAAGTGCTTCAGATTTTTGTTAAATCGAAGATATCTGAATATATGATAATAGCTTTATTCTGTATTATTTCATTTTTTAATCTGGCAACTAGAGATTTTTATATTCCAATGGATTATAATGATACGAACAAAATGGCTGCCATTAAGATGGCGGAAGAGAAAAATGTAGTGGTTTATGTTGATCTTAACTGGAAAATTCTGTATGATTTTGTAATACTTCAGAAAGCGAATAGCTATGTATTTACAGATGAGAAGACTTTTTGGCAGACAATAGATGCACAAAAGGAAGATTACATTTTGATTCTTAACCTCGAAGAGGACAAAGAAAATCCAATAGAAAAAATTGATGCTGAATTATTATATGATGATGGATTAAATTACTACTATATGGTAAAAAAGTGATTCAAAAATAATTGCAATTTTATAAAATGACTATTAATGAATAAATCAACAGAGCTCATATTGCTCTGTTGATTTATTCATATAGATTAACTATAATAGCCAAATTACCTGATTCAATAGCTGCTTTGTATTTATGTAAAGAAGTAGACTCATGAGCATTATTTATACCTATTCGAACATATGAGCTACCGATAGGAATTGATAAGTTTTTTTCAGTAAAACCATCCCAATCATTTATTTTTTCTAGTAGATTCCCTTTAGAATCAAAAAAGTATATATAATGAATACGCTGATCGGACATATTAGATCTTGCATATAATCCAATATATATCGTTTTTTTAGTTTTGGGTATATCGTATCCACCATTTTTGTTTTTGTTTACTACAATAGTGCCCCAATTGCTATCTGAAATAAGTTCACCTGTATCCTGATTGATTGTCATATATGAATAATCATCCCAGGAAGATAAAACAGTAGAATCGTTTGAGGTATAAGCTCTAGGTGTCATTATGGCAGATATCATAGACTCATTACAAGTTAATGTCTTTCTGTCAATAATTGCGAAATCACTGCCATTATCCCAATATATGCATTTTATACCATGATCAGCAGCGCGTGATACATAATTTGAAGCATGTATAGCTCGATATTCAGAAGGAGTGAAGCTATCTGTTGAGCCCCATTCATCGATTATTACTGGAGCACCTGCTTTTTCAGAAAAGGCTTGTAAAGAAGAAAAAACTAGATCAATCGCTTGATCAAATTGAGGAGAATAATCGTGAACAGATATAATCAACTTATCCTGTACGATATCCTTTGGTAAAACATAAGCATCTTGAAATTGATCACCTGTTGCGTGAAGGAGAGTCGGAACTAATAAAATTCGATTATTGTTTTCGTCACCGGAGCTTCTGATAACATCAACGAATAATTGGTTAAGCTCATTCATCTGCTGGGCAGCTTTTTTGCCAAAACTCCAGTATTTTTCATAATTATCTACTTCATTGTAAGCTTCAAATAATAAATGCGTATCGTAAGAAGAGAAAGTTGTTGCAATTTCTGTCCAAAGGGAAGTTGCATCGGCTTTAATTTGATTGAATTCTTTTTCATTTACACCTGTGTGGAAGAGGTTTCCATCATGATGGATATTGATTATTACATAAAGATCATCTGAAACACAGTAGTCCACAACTTCCTTAACTCTTTTTAACCAATCAGGATGAATGTGCAGATTGCCTTTATCATCACGAAAAGTATGAGTATGCCAGGTTACCGGTACTCTAATAATATTAAAGCCCAGCTCTTTGACATAATCAATTTGTTCCTTGGTAATTTCGGGATTTCCCCAAATGGTTTCCTGGGAAAGGTTTCCATCACCTGTAGGCTCTCCATAATGAGAATCCAGAGAGTTTCCAAGATTCCAACCGCTAGTCATCTGATTTACGAATGCATTTGCAGTAATATCTGTATTTGCTGCAAATGAAAAGAAGAATGTGAAATGAAAAGATGTGCAGAATACTATGATAAATATAAAAATAAAGCTAATAGATTTTATTTTCATATAAACTCCAATATTTGAGAAAAATAATCTTTGATTTTTTATGTAATCAACGAATATAGTTAAATACATTAATGAATTAAGAGTATATGGCGATTATATATTCTTGTTTTTTATACTGATAATATTATAATAAAGTGTCAATAACAAACAAGATTCTATGTAATTTTTTAGGATGAGTGATAAATGGAAAATGGCAGAATAAAAAATGAAATCAAAAAAATAATCATATCGATTACTTTAGCGACTGTAGTACTGTTGATGTCAGGAGTAATGCGACCCTTATATGCAGATGTGGACAATTTTACAATTTCGCTTGTAACAAATGGGTTATATGATACAGAGAATTATTGTATTCATTTACATCCTTTACTATGCATAATAATAAAAATGATTTGTATGGTTTTTCCAAAGGCTGATGGATTTTTATTATTATCACATTTTCTGATATGGCTTGAACTTACTTGGATTGTATATTTATCCTTGACTTTACCAAAAAGCAGGGCTTTTCAGGTAGGGGGGTGTGGCCTTGCTATTTTTGTGGTTATTGCTACTGGTTTATTTAGTGCAAATTACACAATTCAAGGAGCATCATTTGTTTTTACTGGATGGCTAACTTTTTTTGTGGGAAATTGTGAAAAAAAGACTGTGTTCAGAACTTTGGGAATAGTTTTTATCTTTTTTGGTACAATGTGGAGAATTAAAGCAGCTTTAATTTTTTTACCTTTCATAATATTGGAGCTTTTTACCATTTTATATGAAAGCCTCATATTGTCATTAAAAAAACAGCATAATTGGACATGGAATACTATTGTATTTGCTATGGTTATAATTTTGATTATAAGTCAGAATTATGTAGAAAAAACTGAACAATATTCAGATGCTGTAAGATATGATCAGGAAAGGACAATATTAGAAGATTATCCTGTCCTGGAATGGAATGATATTAGTGGGAAACTTAATAATATTGATGAATTGGATTATGATGCTGTTTTACAGTGGTTTTTGCTGGATACTGATAGGCTTAATTCAGATACTTATGGCAAAATAGCATCAGTTGCAGCTACAACAAGATATCCATTAAACCTATCTGGAATCAAAACCGCAAGCATAATAATGGTGAAATTTGTTATTAGTCAAACCAAAGTATTGTGGCTCGTTTTAATAAATATAATATTAACGATACTGATTATTCTGTTTAGTAAGATTGCTTTATATAGAAAAGTAGAAAGCATATTAGCAGTTCTTGGTGGGATAATAATACTTTTATATTTTACTATACTTGGACGTGCATTTTTGCGTATCTGGTATGCTGTGATATATGCGATTTTCTTAATTTTATTATTACAAGTAATTAGAATGACTAGGGAAGACGGAATTTCAAAAAAACAACTTTTTCTTAGTGCTTTGATTGCGATTATCTCAATTATTTCTGTAATGTTAATATGCATACATCAAGGCTTTACTAAGCCTAATACTGCATTACTTGCCAGAAGCGATATGACTGATGAATTATTTGAAAAAACTTGTATAGGTAATGATTTCTATTTTTGGGGAGATTGGTTCACAAAAGTATCGGATTATTATATGAGTGAAGGAAGACTCCCGAAAGAAGAATTCCTAAATCATAATTCAGATGTAGGAAGCTGGGTTTTCGGACAAAAATATTACATTAAAAATTTGGCTGATGTGGGCATTTCAAATCCAATAAAAGCATTATTAGAAAGAGATAATACATATTATATAGCAGATGATTGTCAGTTTGCTCTAAAATATGTGCGAAGATTTTATGGAGAAGATATAGAAGCAGTTCAGGTGGATGTAATATATAGCACTCCGGTATGGAAGTTTGTTCATGCAAGCAAGTCATAAATACTTTACATGAATAATAAATCAAAAGAGTATAAGATTATATTTGAAGAGATATATTGATGATCTTGAAAAATCAATGTATTTAGGAATATGGATAACTATATTAAAAAAGGATTTATATGAAAAGGTATACTTTATACGGACTTACAATTGAATCAGAAGTAGAGTTCATGCAGCTTGATGAAATCAATTCGGCACAAGAGGGCAGTAGTGAAATACAAATTGATGCTACTATTAGGCAGCGAGAATGTGAATATGAAGTAATAGATTATTTAACTGAACATGATTCCTTGAAAAGAAAATATGAAATTGGACTTGAGTATTCATGTTTTATGAATATAGGAGGATATTTTGTTATCCAAAATGGAAGGGAGATTATTTTTCAGACAAAAGAAGACTATACGCCAGAAAAAGTATCTCCTTGGCTTCTAGGATTTTCAATGGCAATGTTACTTTTGCAAAGAAGAATTCTTGCTATTCATTGCAGCGCAGTTACTGATGGTGATAGCGGTGCATTCCTTATTTCAGGGGAGATGGGAGCAGGTAAATCATCACTTACGAGAAAGCTTATCGAAAAGGGTTTCAAGATAATGGCTGATGATGTAGCTGCTGTAAAAATGGAAGCAGTAGCTTATGATAATGAAGAAAATAAAAGATTAAGTGCCGATTATATTGAAACCTGGAACGTGTTGGATCATGCAATGGTTTTTCCGGCATTCCCTTACCAAAAGTTATGCAGGAATGAAGTAGAGAGCAGAAATTTTTCTAAAGATGAAATAATATATATCGATGAAAATAAGGATAAATTTTTGGTTCCAGTTAAGGAATGCTTTGTTGATAAACCGAAGAAGTTGAAATTTATGATATATTTAATCACTGCAGATATAAAAGAACTTAAGGTACAAAGACTCTCTGGGCTTGATCAGTTTATGGCTTTAAGAAATAATATTTTTTTGCATAGGCTATTTGGTGAATGGGAGAATGATAAAGAAATTATTGAATTATGTATGAGAGTATCGGGGAAATGTCCTGTATACTTGATATTGAGACCAAAAGAAGGGTACTATCAGGAACAGATTTCTGATGAAGTAATACGTATAAATAATGAAGTAAGAAATTTTTAGAATTACAAGAGGTGGAAAATGTCAGCTATTTGGGGGCACATAGAATTTGGTGAAAGCAATTGCTTAGTAGAATCAATGTCTTCTGAGTATAAACGAAAATGCAAGCTTGATAATATTAATGAAGTTAGATTCAAAAATTCGCTAATAGGTTCGGGGTTACAAATTATTAACGATGAAGATAATTTTGAGAATATGCCCTATATAGTGGATGATGGGAATACTATTATTGTTGCTGATTGCATACTTGATAACAGAGTGGAATTATTATCACAACTTTTTCCGGGATATTCGGGTATAGAAGATGATCCTTTAGTTCCGAGTGTAAAACTATTATCATTTGCTTATGAAAAATGGCATTATGACTTTGTAAAGTATATTAAGGGTATATTTTCTATTGCCATTTATAATACCATAGAAAATAGAGTATTCCTTTGTACAGACAGAACATCTAGTAGATGTTTGTATTATTATAAGGATAATAACAGTCTGACATTTTCAACTTTACTTAGTCCAATTAAGGAGTTATATCCTGAAATAAGCAAAAATGAGATGTATTTAAGGGATTTCCTGTTAAGTCCTGGGGTTATGCCAAATTTGTCTTCTACAGAAACCCCATGGGAAAATGTATATATTATTGAAGCCGGTTGTTATTTAATGGTTGAGTCCGATGATGTGAATTTATATAGATATTATGAACCTAAAGTATATGAAATATCTGATGAAATAGATGTTTTAAAAGATGATTTTCTTAGTATATATAGGAATGCGGTTTCTCAAGCACTTAGAACTAATGGCGAGGTGGGAATAGCATTAAGTGGAGGAATGGATTCGACATCAGTTGCAGCTTTGGCAGCTCCGAAACTTCAACAAAAGGGCAAAAACTTAATTTCATATACATACGTTCCACATTATGACATGACTCCATTTTATAAGCGTGAGTATATTACAAATGAATCTGCTTATGTTAGGGAAATGGCTAAAGCTTACCCGAATATTGAAACAAATTTTACAGATAATGGAGGAAAAAGCTTTTTTGGTTATATTGATGAGATTATTGATATTTTGGAAATACCATTTAAAGCTTATGTTAATCTGCCATTATTGTTAGAAATATATAGAACAGCTTATCAAAGAGGCTGTAAGATATTCCTTAATGGGCAAACCGGAAATAACAGTGTTTCTTTTGGTGATATTGATGATATTGTTTTTGAGTTGTATGAATCCGGAGAATATTTTAAAGCCTTAAAATATTACAATAATTATTGTAAAATTGCGGGTATTAGTAGAAAATATAATATTCCTATAGAAATAAAGAAAACTTTAAATCAGAGAAAAATTAACATGGAACAAATAGGATTAGATGAAGAATTAATTAATCCATACGTGAATATAAGCCTTCTGGATGAGTATAGTTTTACTGATAGAAATAAAAGTGGTTTACCTTTAACAAATGTAGCAGCAATAACTGCAAAGGAGGACTTTAAAAAAATACTATATATGCTGCCAGCTTTATCTTACATAGGAGCTATGGAAACTAAAATGGGGTTGTATACCGGGATTGTAATACGTGATCCCACAAGAAGCCCAGAAGTTCTTGATTATTGTCAATCAATTCCGTATCATTATTACTGTTATAATGGTATACCAAGATACTTAATACGCGGCTTTATGAGCGAATTACTTCCTAAATGTATACTGTTTCCAATATTTAAAAGAGGAATACAGAGTACAGATTGGATATATAGACTGGAAAATGAAAATCGTATCTATGAACTTGTTAATAATGAATATAAGTTAGATAATTTAAATAAATATCTGAATATTTCGGCCATTAAAAAAGTGATTCATGATAGAAAAGCATTTTCATTAGAAAACGAAGATGAGTATTTATACCTGTTTATAACATATATTTTTAGTCGGTATTATAGAAGAAAAATATTACAAGTTTGATAGAATGGTATACATATATTTGATAAGTATGTATATTATAAATTGTAATTTATATATTGTTTTGGAGGAATGTTTACAATGAAGAAATGGGAAAATGCTGATATTAATTTTATTGAGTTGAGTTCTACTGAAGAACATTGGCTTGGTAAAATGTGGGATGGAGGTTATATTGGAGACGGACATATATCAGGACATGCTACTAATGATCCAAAGGAATCGGTTATTCCTGCAATTCCGTTGACTCCTGCTAAACCGACACCTCATCCGGTAGATCCGGTAAATCCTGATGATAGCAGAACAGATGTACTTAGCTAATGCTGTGTTATTATTCTAAATAATTATCATTGAATTACAAAAGAGGATGGAACTGCTTTTTTCATCCTCTTTTATAATCTAGTTTTTTAGTAGTAGATAAGGAATACAGAGCTTAGGAAATACCTTCAAAGTTTATATGGTGTTTTCTTGAATGCGCAATAAATATGAGAGTAATGGAGTTAGCTGATTGATGAGAACTATTTTTGCCTATATAAAATGAGTTTTGTTTCTTCATCATCATCTGGAATATCTTCTTCGTAAACTATTTCATAATTAGTTTGCAATAGTTCAGTTATAATAGTCTCATTTGGATGATTACAAGCAATCCATTTGGGACTTTTTGTTTCGAATTCATCAATAAGATTATTCTTTAGCTCTTCTGAAAAGCCGGCTTGCCAATCCTGAAGAGTGAAATATTTACACTTAGGTTGAATATCTAAAACTATATAAATACTTGAATCCATTTCGTATAATGCAACAGAATCCCTGTCATTAGCTGGAATGTTTTTTACGAAATTCAATTGTTGTTCGTACTTTTTATCTGAATCACTTCCAGGGAAGGTCATATAAAAGCGAAATTCGCTATAAAACTGTTTAATGGTTCTGGCCGCAGTAATACCTAATAAGCAAATCACAAATATTTGAATTAGTTTATTTATATAGATAGCTATTTTTGATTTATGGTTAGAATCACGTAATAACAATATAAGTTCATAAAATGCTATAGGAAGGTACGGGAATGCAATCATATAGTAATGCCCAAAATGTAACATATGCATAAATAATACTTCCGTAGAGAGTCCAATCACGAAAAAGAGGATTCCTTCATAGAATTTTCTACGTGTGGCATATATTATACCGACAACCATTAAAGCATAACTTCCTAATTGACTAACAATGCTGCCTGCCATAATGGATAAACTTGTTTTAGATTTAGCAGCGTACATGAAATTATACAAAATTGTGCCAAACCAAAAATCATATGTTGTATGGTTTAATGCAAAATAAATCATAAATGGAACAACCATACAGCACGTGCCCAATATAAATGCGATGATATTTTTAAGTATATTCATGTAACTTTTTGAGATTATCAGATATATAAGAATGAAAAAAACAACCACACAAACACTAATTGCATTAGTTAATCTGGACATCATGCAAAAGCCAAATGTAATACCATATACAAAAGCGTATATAGGATCATGATTTTTGCGGTTTTCATTTTTATCATGTAGCCAATTAGTAAAACAATATAAACATGCTAATAAAAATGGATTTGCATATTCTTCGGATGAATTACCGGTATCATAATTCCACATGAATGCAAAAATACCAAATGAAGCAATTATGAGCGATATTTTTTCAGAATAGATACGGCGAAAAATTAAGAAGATTATTATTTCAGAAGCCAACATAAAAAGGATTTGTAATAAGAAAATACCATATCTATTTCCAAGAAGCATATAACCTAACATGTTAATGAAGAATATAGCGGGACCCTTTTGGTCAAATAAATCCTTATATGGTATTAGGCCTTCACACCAGCCTTTTCCAATAACCTGAAATATATTAGAATCTGTGCCCTTAAAATAAAAAGTCGGGCTTGTTGTTGTAGATGCCAAACCTACAAACACTATTGCGGATAATAACATACATCCCAGTACGCAAATATAATTGATACTTGTTTTGTTTTTCATTAGAAAATCTCCTAAGTAAATCTTTAAAATGATTTCACATAAATGTAAAGCATGTTTTTTATGAGGTATTATATTATATTGTTTATTAGATAAAAATATGCATATAATAATTGATTTTTTATGGTTTCTAGCTGAGAAAATCTAGGATAAAGTATACCATTTTAGGATGGTTTATTTCTACATTTTTTATTTATTTAAGCGTAGTAGGATGCTTATTTGCTTTTGCAGTTACCAGAATTGTTGACAAAAAAACTTGTATTTGTGTAATATTTTCATTGGTAAAGCTAAGAATTTGTAATGAGAAGTAATGACAAGTATATTGATACTAAAAAATAGTGCATGGCAGTAAATAATTGAAGTGAAGAAAGAAGAGTTCAATTAATAACTAATGGATAATTTAATATCAGTAATTCTCACTGTTTATAATCGAGAAAACTATATACATAGATGTATTGACAGTATATTGGCTCAAAAAAATGTTAATATCGAGATCATAATAATTGATGATGGCAGCAAAGATTCGTCATCAATTATTTGTGACGAATATGCTAATGCTAATGAAAATATTAAGATCATTCATCAAGAAAATGTCGGTATAAGTGTAGCGAGAAATGTGGGACTAGATAATGTTACCGGAGATTATATTTTCTTTATGGACGATGATGATTTTCTTCCTGATGATGCGCTAGAAACACTTTTACAATTGGCGATTGACCATGAGGCAGATCTTGTTATTGGGAATTATGCATATTTTAGAGACGATGGTAGTTATTACAAGACGGTTGAAATTCCAGAGAAATATTGCAATAAGCTTATTAATAACCGAGAGGCATGTGAGTTATTATTATATACAGAACAAACACAGTTAATTATCGTAAATTGGGGGAAATTATATAGAAAACATGTGTGGGACGACATTAGGTTTCCAGTTGAAATTAATAAAAGTGAAGATCAGTTTGTCTTTTCGGACTTGATGGAGTCTTGCAAAAAAATATATCTAACTGATCAAGTGGTATATAATCAGGTTATTTCTAAATTGAGCATTTCAAGAAGCAAATATGGAAGATGGAATCTATTTCATGCAGCAGGAGTTTCAGAAATAATCGTTTATCTCATTTCAAAGGGATATATTGATATTGCTGAATTTAAATTCGGAATGGGGACCAGATCAATTATAGATCTTAGTGGCGTTTTAAAGGATGAAATATGTAAAAAGGAAATAAAGAGACTATATGGAGTCTATCGTAATCTTGCAAAAGAATTATCGCCACATGTCAATTTCAAAACCAAAATGAGATTATTACTTTTCAGGTTCTCTTTAAAAGGATATACTTATTTTCAGAAAAAACATGCCAAAAGAGTTGCAACCAGAAATTGAGTTCACAAAACAGATGTGACATTTATTTAGTATTAATCTTGTTGGAAAAGTGGAATGATATTTTGTATTGACAGTATATATAAAACATGAATAATGATTTGAACCAAGTATTTAGGAGTGAAAAGAAATTTTATATCGGCATTACGGAATATTATTACATTAAACAGCTTATACAAGCTTTGATGAAACCAGATCCTCATATGGAAGATAAAGGACAGTACTATGTAAGAAGCTTGTATTTTGATTCTGTTGATAACATAGATTATTACTCAAAAATTTCCGGAATTGAAGAAAGAAAAAAGCTAAGGCTTCGTATTTATGATATTGCTGATACAGCTGTAAAGCTTGAAATAAAGAACCGTTATGGTGATTATATTGAAAAGGAATCATTAACAATTACTAAAGAAGCTGCGCTGTCAGTAATAAATGGAAATTATTCGTATCTTGAAACATATACTGATAGTGTTGCTGTAAAAGCACTTAACATTATGACAGGAAAGTTGTATAAGCCAAAAGTAATTGTTGATTATGATAGAGAGGCCTATGTTTACCCTGAGCATAATGTCAGAGTGACCTTTGATAAGTATATCAGAGGCGCTTTTTCTGATCGGTTGTTTGATGAGAATATTGGCATGGTTCCGGTTTTCAGAGAGTCTGTAATGGTAATGGAAGTAAAATATGATAGGGTGTTTCCTGAATTTATTAAACAAGCCATGAGTTCAGCAGCTATTCAGTATTCTTCTATAAGTAAATATTGCATGGTTAGAGAGGCATTAGCTTAGCCAAAGATTTTTCAATTTTAAAAGGATTTTAATTTTAGAATGAGTAAACGAGAGTTACTATATTATTTGCTTGAAAACAACACAAATATCTCAATTGAAGAGATTGCGATTGGGTTAATAATGTCAGTACTTCTGGCATTTTTTATTTGCTTTGTATATAAGAAAACCTATACCGGAGTAATGTATTCTAAAAATTTCAACGTTACATTATTGTTGGTAACAATTATTACTACGATGGTAATGATGATAATAGGAAGTAACCTGGCGCTTTCTCTTGGTATGGTAGGTGCACTTTCCATAATCAGATTCAGAACAGCCGTTAAGGATACGAAGGATAGTGCTTTTATATTTTGGACGATAGCGGTTGGCATAGCCTGCGGATCCGGAATTTACATAATTGCAATTTTGGGAAGTGTTATTATTGCAGCCATTCTTTTCTTTATAAGTAAAGGAGTCTTTGATGATACAACATACCTGATCATAGTTCATACAAGAGAGAATGCTGATGTAGATAAAGTAACTGATATTATTGAAAAGCATTGCACAAAGACCAATCTGAAAATGAAAAATGTTAATTCTCAGGGGACAGATATAACTTATGAGGTGTCCTTTAGCAAAGGAAAAGATTCCAAAATAACAAAAGCAATTAAAGAAGTTGATGGGATTAAAGCAATTAACATAGTTACTTATAACGGAGAAATCGCGGGGTAATATTTTGAGGAACCGTTATTTTTACAGATTAACCGGCAGCATACTTTTGATGCTTCTGGTTTTTCTTTTAATATACTGTATCAAATCTGAATATAGAGATATTAATGCTTATCCTGAAAATGTAACAGGAATTACTCTCTGCATTAATGAAGTTATGTATGAAAATCTAGGTCAGCAGTTAGATTCAGATGGAGATAACAGTGACTGGATTGAAATTTATAATTATGGAACAGAAGCGGTTGATCTTTATGGTATTTCAATTGCCGATCATGTTGTTGATGATAAGAGATGGCATTTTCCTGTTTATGAACTTGGGGCAGGAAATTATCTTATTGTATGGGCTTCAGGGAAAGATAAAGTCACAGATGATGGGGAGATGCATACTGATTTTTTGATAAATCCATCTGACAGACTGATCTTATATGATGAGAATAATAATATTATTGATGAAATGGAAATTAAATCTGCTGTTCAACCTGGGATATCGGTCGGAAGACCTGTAAAAGAACCACAAGTCCTTGCAATTCTTTCAAATAATTCACCCGGATTTCCCAATAATGCTAAGCCTGTTTCCTATGTACCAAGAGTGGATACCAAGCTGGAAGCACCTTCTTTTTCTGTACCATCAGGAATATATGAAGAATTTGCGCTTGAACTATCTACAAATGATAAAGAAAGTGTGATTGTTTATACGTTGGATGGTTCAGAACCTGATGAAAATTCGCATGTTTATACAGGACCTTTGACAATCAGAGACAGAAGTGACGAGGAAAATATATTTGGAAATACAAAGACTACACTCGATTATCTGTTTAAGAAAAAGTGGGAAAACTCATATAATTACAAAGGCGCGGTGGTGAGAGCCAGAGCTTTAAAAGATGGAGTATTGTCCAAAGATATTTCAACAGAGTCTTTTTTTATAGCGCCTAAAACATCCATGAATATTGTTTCATTGACAGTAAATCCGGAGGAGATGTTTGATGAATGGGATGGTCTGTATGTTCCTGGCAAAACATACTACTTATGGAAAAAATATAATAAAAGCATAGAGAATTCTTTTTCTACACCTGCAAATTATTATTCGGATAAAAAGGTAAATGCGCATGTTCAAATTTTTAATAAAGACGGAGCACTTAAAGCTGATAATGATGTAAAACTGAAGGTGGCTGGTTCAGCATCAAAATCCAATGCAGCAAAGGGACTAAGATTGATAGTTAATGATGAAACTGCTGGTTTTGATGTAGGGATATTTGAACTACTTCCGGCAGATAATTTTGAGGATGAGATTAGTGGGGACGTTAATGCGATTACACTAAGACCCAGCGGATCAGATTTTAACAAGACTATGTTTTGTGACGTGTTATGTCAAGCTCTTATAGCCGGAAACCTCGATGTTCCATATCTTGCTGCAGAACCTGCAGTGCTTTTTATCAATGGAGAATACTGGGGAATTCATAATATCAGAGAAGTGTGCAATGAAGAATATTTTTACAGACACTATGGGATTGATAGTGAAAATCTAAATTTAATCAATCTTAATATTGGTACGGCTCCGTATGTAACGGAAATAATTGCCGGTACAGATGATGATCTTGAGGAATACTATGATCTTATTGAGTATGTTAAAACTCATGATATGAATGAGCAGGCTAATTATGCATATTTTTGTGATAGCGTGGATGTAGATAATCTTATAGATTACTTAGTGGCAGAAGTTTATTTTGCTAATTATGATTGGCCGGGGAATAATTATCGTATTTGGAGAGCAGACCAGCCTGATTCAGCTTACGGCGATAATAAATGGAGATTCTTCCTATATGACCTTGATAAAGCCTTAACGTTTTCGGATTTCAATTCGTTGGAATTTCTTTTTGAAGAAAATTATGATAAATCAATTTTGGAAGGAATGAGCCACTATCATGATGAGAACAGGGAGCTCTTCTATAGTCTTATAAAAAATAAGGCTTTTTCTGATAAGTATTATAATAGGCTGAAAGAATGTCTGGATACTTGTTTTTCTGAGGCGACAGTAATTGACAAAATTGATACTATCTATGAGATTTACGCTCCAGAGATAGAATCTCAGTTTTTACGCTGGCATACTACCGATGGATGGCTGAAAAAGATTAAAAACATGATAAAGCCAGGCTATTCAGAAGATGACATTTATACAGTTGAGAATTGGGAAAATAATGTAGAAGCTATGAAGAAATTTGCAGAAAGCAGACCTGGTGTTTTACGAGAATACATAAAAAACATAAAGTGCGGTAATAGCAATTAAAACAACCTGAATTAATTCATACAAAATTGCAATGAATGTTGATTTAATTGTATACATTTGGTGATCTTTTTCATTTAATTGTTGTTCGCGTTTTTATAAACAGGAAGGCATTTTATGTAACTTTATGCGTTCTGGAAATAGATATGCGCAAAAAGCAGCTGAAAGGATGGAACAGGCGAGTATAATAATTTCGCCTGACGGATCTGAGATATCTTATTCCATATCTTGATTATAGGGTTATAGATTATGCTGTTTCAATTCCAAGGCATCTATACATGAAGCATGGCGTAAAACGCTATATTTTCAGGCAGGCTTTTAAGGATATAATGCCCAGATCACTTTATAGTGTGAGGATAAAAGAAGATACAAGCGTTACTAACATCAAACCTGACGAGAACTGGTATGAGGAATATTCAAGGCGAAAGCAGGAGATTATAGGCGCTCTGGACAGGCATTTTTAGATAATTATTTTTCCGCAGGAAAATATTAACCGATGATAATTTGATGGATTGTATATGGGACGAAAAAAGAAACCGACAATTGAATTCCGCTTTTATGAGATTCCGCAGGGCCAGAGCTGTCTGGCTCTTCTTGGTGAGAAATGGATCAGGGTGTACGGAGAAACGATAAATACTTTGCATTTTCACAATCTGTTTGAAGTGGGTTATTGCAGATATGGGAATGGTATCGTTGTCCTTGATGAGAGAGTATGCCAGTATGAGACTGATATGTTTACAGTCATTCCTCCTAATTATCCGCACACGACAACAAGTGAGACAGAGAACTTCTGGGAGTATTTTTATTTTGATGTGGATCTTGTGGCACAGCAGATTTATCCGGGGAATGTGCCAAAACAGAGAGAGGCGGTTGCTATTCTGAATAAAAGGGCTGATCTTACCCATGGTTATGAAAAGCCGGAAATCGCCGGAATCATAAAAAGTATCATGGAGGAGATGCGCGATAAGAAGCCTTATTACAAGGAGACTACAAAGAACCTTATCAAGACTCTGTTCTTCATGATAATGAGAATGCACAAATCAATGGAGGCTGAATCACCGACGCTTGTTGAGCGGGAGACCGGTGATGATATGATGAGTATAAAGCCTGCGATTGAGTATATAGAAGAGCACTATGCAGATGAGATAAGGGCGCTTGATCTGGCCAATTCATGCAACATGAGTGAGACTCATTTCAGAAGGACATTTGATGGCATTATAAATATGGCACCCATGGACTATTTAAATCTTGTCAGGGTTCAGAAAGCCTGTGACACGATGAAGAAAACTGATTACTCCATGGAGATTGTTGCCGTCGAATGTGGCTTTGGCAATGTATCGACTTTTAATAGGAATTTTAAAAAGTTCTTGGGCACATCGCCATACCAATGGAAGAAAAATAAGGATAATTATGTGGGAAAACTCTTAGATTACAATATTCATGCCCTAAAAGGCTGGTAATAGTGAGGGATACTCTATTTAAACAATTAGTTTAGTTCAAACTTTATTCAAAATTTGTTCATATTTGGTCGATAATGCACGTTTTAGTTACTAAAATGTGCATTATTTTTATGTACGATTGGTATAATATACATATATTTGATTCAGAAAGAGATTATTTCAGTCGAAATGACCAAAAAGTACAATTTGATGGTTTTGATAAAAATAATCTGAGATTAGATAATTTCACTAATAAGAATCAAGTAAGATACTATATTTTATTTTCATTAGGGGAGGACACAATAATGAAAAGAAAAGCATTATCAATGGTACTCGCATCTGCAATGACACTTTCAATGATAGCAGGATGCGGTGGAAGCGGAAGCGCAGACACAGCTACAACATCAAATGAGACTACAGAAGCTACTGAGTCTACAGACAGCACAGAAGCTACTGATAGCGCTACAGAGACAGCTGATGCAACTGCAGAAGAAGAGGCTGCACCTACAGCTGATGTTTCATCAGAAGGTGAGCACGAGCTTTCAGTTTACGCTTGGGATAAGAACTTCAACATCCCTGCTCTTGAAGCAGCTGAGAAGGCTTATCAGACAGTTGATCCTGAATTCAAGCTTAATATCATTGAGCAGTCAGCTTCTTCAGACGTTGAGAACGCTGTAACACTTGCAGCTAACTCAGGTGATTATTCACAGCTTCCTGACATCGTTCTTTTCCAGGATCACTACATCCAGAGCTATGTAACAAACTATCCGGATGCCTGGATCGATCTTGAGGATGCAGGTATTGACTGGAGTAACCTTGGTGCTGAGAAGATTTCATATTCAACTATCGACGGCAAGCACTATGGTGCACCTGTAGACAACGGAACATCAATTTTTGCATATCGTACAGACATCCTTGAAGAATGTGGATACACAATCGATGATGTAACTGGCATTACATGGGACAGATGGCTTGAGATTGGCCGTGATGTTAAGGAAAAGACAGGTAAGTACCTTCTTTCCATGGACCACAACGGAGATGATCTTCCTTACATGATGATGCAGGCAGAAGGTCTTTCACAGTGGAAGGATGGACAGCCTTTCTTCGTAGGTAATGAAGAACTTAAGCAGATCCTTCAGGTTATTATCACAGGCGCACAGGACGGCGTTATCTATCTTTGCAACGACTGGTCTGAGTACACAGACACTTCAATCATCGGTGATCAGGTAGCAGGCGTATTCAATGGTAACTGGATCATTCCTACAATGGAGCAGGTTGCTGAGAACAGTGGTAAGTGGCAGATCACAACAATTCCTACACTTTCAGGTAAAGAAGGCTATGCTGCAAACGGTGGTTCATCACTTTATGTAACAGCTAACTGCACAAAGCCTGATCTTGCAAAGAGCTTCCTTGCTTATACATTCGGTGGCGGAGACGGTGCTATGGATACATATGACAATGCTCTTCGTGACGGTGGTGTTATCGGAACATGCATCTCTGCTTCAAAGTCAGATGTATATCAGGAAGGCGTAGACTTCTTCAATGGTCAGTCAATCTATGCTGATATCGTTAGCATGGGTGCTAACGTTCCTGTAGTAGAGCAGAGTGATTATCACTACAATGCACGTACATACATCCAGGCAGCTATCACAAACGTAATCAATGGTAGCGACCTCGATACAGAACTTCAGAACGCTGAAGATCAGGTTAAGTTCGAGATGGGACAATGATAACTTGGCGAGGTATTTTCGAGCCTAGTTAGAATTGTTGTTCTGGCGAGCGCAGCGAGAGCAGAACTTCCCGCTTTGAATGATAGACTATCACAGTTGGTTAAGACTGTTGTTCTGTCGAGCGAAGCGAGAGCAGAACTTCCTTGTGAAAAACCAGGTGATAGCAGAACTTCCTGAGCAAAAATATTAGAGAAGGTTAAATTTATATGGGGAACCGTCTTTCGGTTCCCCATATCTATAAAAAGATTTGGGATATTTTTCAATATAGGTATTTGTGATTTTAAGGAGAACAAAAATGGAAAAGAAAAAGAAGATGAGCCTTTTAGCTAAACAAAGAGCAGCAGGCTGGCTATTCCTTGTTCTTGCATCCGCGATGATTATAATAATGAGCTTTTATCCGATGGTACAGGCACTTATTACTTCTTTCAAGACAGGAACGGGTAAAAATTTCAGATGGGCTGAGCCATGGAACTACAATTACATAAGAATGTTCCAGGATAAGATGTTTATGAAATCAGTAGGAAACACCTTCCTTTATCTCATTATTCAGGTGCCAATCATGCTGATTCTTGCAATTTTACTGGCACAGCTCTTAAACAACAAGGATCTTAAATTCCGCGGTCTTTTCCGTACTTGTGTATTCCTTCCTTGTGCAGTATCGCTGGTATCATATGCACTTATTTTCAGATCAATATTTGCAACCCAGGGTCTTGTGAATATTATTCTTACAAACCTTGGAATCATTCATGAAAACATTAACTGGCTTGGCCAGACCAACACGGCGAGATTTGTAATTATCATAGCGCTGATATGGCGCTGGACAGGATACAACATGGTATTTTATCTTGCCGGACTTCAGAACATTGAATATTCAGTGTATGAGGCAGCCAAGATTGACGGAGCAAATGCATGGAAGACATTCTGGTACATGACAGTTCCGCTTCTTAAGCCCGTAATAATAATGACATTTATTATGTCAATAAATGGTACTTTGCAGCTCTTTGATGAGTCAGTAAACCTCACAAACGGCGGACCTGCAAACACCACGATTACAATGTCTCATTACATTTACAATAACTCATTTGGACAGGGTGTAGCTAACTTTGGTTACGCATCGGCAATGTCATTCTTCGTACTTATTCTTGTTGCTATACTTGCAGCAATCAATTTGAAAGTAGGTGATACACGTGACTGATAAAAAGAATAAAAGCGCCATTCAGAGAAGGCTAATTCCTACATACATATTTTTGATCATAGTTTCTGTTTTTTCCGTGTTTCCTCTTTTCTGGATGTTCACGGCAGCAACCAACCAGACTGTTGATGTATCAAGAGGTAAGATATGGTTTGGTAATTACATGGTACAGAACTTCAACAACCTTGTGAATAGTTCCAATCTCTGGAAGTCATTTGGTAACTCGCTTTTGTACTCAACAGTACAGACATTACTTTGTATTTTCATATGCTCACTTGCAGGATATGGTTTCGAGCTTTATCACGACAAGGCTAAGGATATCCTCTTTGCTATACTTCTTATGGCAATGATGATTCCCGGTGTTGCTACAATGATTCCTCTGTTTACCATGATGAGCAGCTTCAAGCTTCTTAACACAGTATGGGGCTTTGCGCTTCCTGCCATATCGACGCCGTTTATGATCATGATGTTCAGGCAGAATTCCAGAAACTTCCCTGTGGATATTATGGAAGCTGCAAGAATTGACGGACTCTCAGAGTTTGCGATTTTCTTCCGTATGTATATGCCTGTAATGAAGTCAACCTATGCAGCAGCTGCTGTTATCACCTTCATGAACTCATGGAACGCTTATCTGTGGCCCAGAGTCGTAATGACAGACAACAGAGCACAGACAATGCCTATGCTTATTGCCAATCTGGCAGGCGGTTACACAATTGATTACGGTATGCTGATGATGGGCGTTTTATTCTGCTCATTACCTACAATGATTGTATTCTTCGTACTGCAGAAGCAGTTTACGGAAGGTATCACAGGTTCTGTGAAATAAACTTTATTGGCAGCGTACTTGGAGAGGAAATTATGAGCGAGTTTAATTATGAAATAGTTAAGAACCCTGAGATTTTTCAGGAAAACAGGCTACCTGCCCATTCTGATCATGTGGCATATAAATCAATGGCAGAGCTTTTGCTAGGTAAAACAAGTTACAGGCTTTGCCTGGACGGGGTATGGCACTTTCATTATTCAAAAAATGTAAAGGATGCACCCGTAGAGTTCTGGAAAAATGAATATGACACATCTGGATGGGACAGGATAAATGTTCCTGCACATATTCAGATGGAGGGCTATGATAAGCCTCAATATGTAAATGTGCAGTATCCCTGGGATGGTTCAGAAGATATACGACCAGGCGAAATTCCAGAAAAATTCAACCCGGTGGCTGACTATGTAAAACTGTTTACACTCCCAAAAGATTTTAAGGGAGAGAAAGTCTGCATTTCTTTCCAGGGTGTTGAGAGCGGCTTTGCTCTTTGGCTCAATGGAAAATACATAGGTTATAGTGAGGATTCATTTGACCCTTCCGAATTTGATCTTACTGATGCACTTGTTAAGGGTGAGAATAAGCTTGCTGTGAGAGTGTTTAAATGGACCTCAAGCAGCTGGTGTGAGGACCAGGATTTCTTTAGATTTTCAGGAGTTTTCCGAAGTGTCTACTTATATGCTGTGCCAAAGGTTCATGTCACCGACCTTAAAATAGAAACAGGGCTTTCAGATGATTTCAAGGATGCCACACTCCTCATTAGCGCTGCTACATCCGGTGCCGGAATGATGGAGCTGAAGCTCCTGTACAAGGGTGAAAAGGTTCTTGAAGGTAAAATACCGCTTTCATCAAATGGTCTGACCACCGGAAAGTGCGACTTTGAAAAAATACATTTATGGAGTGCGGAAGAACCAAATCTTTACGAGCTGTATCTTACTATCACAGACTCCATGGGAGTCGTACACGAGGTTATACGTCAACATGTTGGACTTCGCAAGTTTGAGATGAAGGATGGCCTGATGCTTCTTAATGGAAAGCGCATCGTGTTTAAGGGCGTAAACCGCCATGAATTCAGCCATGTTAATGGCCGCGTTCCCAGCAGAGAAGAATTAGTTCAGGATATTGTCACCATGAAGAGGAACAATATCAACGCCATCAGAACAAGTCACTATCCTGATGATTCTGCGATCTATGAACTCTGCGACATTTATGGTATTTACATGATTGCTGAAAATAATCTGGAAACCCACGGTACTTGGGAGGCTTTTGAAAGAGGCATTGAGACTGAGGATTATGTTGTTCCCAAGGATAAGGAAGAGTGGAAGGCAATGATGCTGGACAGAGTGGATTCCTGTTATCACAGAAACAAGAATCATCCATCAATCCTTATCTGGTCTATAGGAAATGAAGCCTTTGGCGGCACGGTTCCATATGCCATGAGCAAACGTTTCAAGGAACATGACAAGACACGACTTGTTCATTATGAAGGAATATGTCACGACAGAAGATACAATGACACTTCTGATATGGAGAGCCAGATGTATCCTCCGGTTGCAGCTATCAAAGAATTTTTGAAGAAGGAAAAGGATAAACCTTTTATTTGTTGCGAGTACACCCATGCCATGGGTAATTCCTGTGGAGGCATGCATCTTTACACAGATCTTACCGACACAGAGCCCAGATATCAGGGCGGATTTATCTGGGATTACATTGATCAGAGTATTTTGAAAAAAGACCGATATGGCAAGTACTTTGAGGCATATGGCGGAGATTTTGGCGACAGACCAACAGATTACAATTTCAGCGGAAATGGTATTGCATACGGTGACAGAACTGAATCACCCAAAATGCAGGAGGTTAAATTTAATTACCAGAACATCTCTGTGATTTTTGAAAAGAACAAGTTCAAAGTTGTAAACAAGAACCTTTTTGTAAATACAGACGAGTTTGATGCTACATTAACACTTTTGGCAAATGGCGTTAAAATCCATGAAATGAATTTTGAATGTGATGTAAAGCCTTTATCAAACAAAAACTTCAATATTCCAAATGAGATCACTGAAGTAATGATGGAATATGAATCCGGCTTTTCATTACAGTCAGGAAGCCTTGAGTTTGTGCTTATAGTATCGTTTGCACTAAAAGAAAATACTCTCTGGGCTAAGGCAGGACATGAGATAGCCTTCGGACAGACCATCCTTAAAAAGACCACGAAGCCTTTTAAATGCAGTGACAAACTTCGCATTGTTCGCGGTAAAAACAATATCGGAATATATGGTGATGAGTTTTCAGCCCTGTTTACATATGGATCTCCGGGACTTGCATCCTATGTTTATGCCGGAAGAGAGATGATAGAAAAGGCTCCTGCGCCTAACTTCTGGAGAGCGCCAAACGATAATGACTGCGGAAGCATGATGCAACAAAGATATGCTCAGTGGAAGATTGCAAGCTTATATGCATCAATGAGGGGAAAGCCTGATGAAATGATGAGATTTGCAAATATCACAGAGGGGAAGAACAGCATAACCATATCCTATAATTATTATCTTCCCACATCTCCTGAGTCAGATTGTGCCGTAAGCTATGAGGTATTTGGTGATGGCACTATAAAGACAGAGATGAGCTTTGATGCAGTAAAAGGGCTCCCTGATATGCCTGAATTCGGTATGCTTTTCAAGCTAAATGCTGACTATGACAACGTGACCTGGTATGGTCTTGGACCGCAGGAAACCTATGAAGACAGAAAATGTGGCGGAAAGATAGGAATTTACAAAAATAAGGTTTCAGATAATATGGCAAAATATCTGGTGCCTCAGGAATGCGGAAATAAATGTGATGTTCGCTGGGCAGAAGTTACTGACCTTAAGGGGCGTGGGATGAAGTTCTTTGGAGATAATATTTCCTTTAGCGCACTGCCTTATACTCCTCATGAGATGGAAAATGCCATGCATGACTTTGAACTTCCTCGTGTGCACTATACGGTTGTGAGAGCTGCACTTGGTCAGATGGGAATAGCCGGTGATGACAGCTGGGGAGCAAGACCTCATCCGCAGTACAGACTTCCTGCAGGAAAGAATATGAAATTTGTATTTTTATTTAAGGGAATTTAAATTTTTTTTGGCTGAAAAAATCGCATAAAAATCGAACAAATTGGAAACGCCTTGGTTTTCTAAGGATATTACGACGTACGTTTCGATTTTTATGGATGAAAATCTTTAATCTATAATATATAATTAGTATAGATGTGAATTTTAAAGGAATTCATAGGGCTATTAATACATAAACCCCTCAGTTTGAGCAGAGCACTTGGTGAGGCATTTTCGAACCCGGTGGAGCTTTCACAGAGAGGTTTATGCTTATTAATGGAAAAATAGTTAAAAAGTATGGAGATTTATTTATGGCAAAAAGTATGAAAGAATGGAAAATTGGGGATCCAATGATCAACGAGAATGATTATTGGCAGGATCCAAATTATGTGGCAGAGGATCCTGAGAAGGAAAAGCTTGTATTACAGCTTGCAACATTGATCACAGACCGTTATGTGAAAAAACTCACAGGAAAGATCAATAACAAAGATCCGGAGTATTGGATGCTGGATGCTGTTTTGAACAAAGAACAGGTAAAGTTTTTGATCAATTTCAAAAAGACACGAGTTCCTTACAGCATTGAAGAACTGGCAAGCATGAATAACATGAGCGTTGAAAATGCGCAGAAGATGGTAGATCGCCTTGTCTGGATAGGTATAGTCGAGATGAATCGCGCTAAAACTCCTGATAAGCACAAGCAGTATGAGCTTCCTATTTTCGTTCCTGGTTCTGCTGAGTTTATGATGATGCAGGAGAAACTCACAGATGAGTTCCCTCAGCTTGCAACATTCTTTAACCTGATGACTCAGCTTCCTCTGGCAGGTATTACTCAGATGGTGCCTCCGGGAGGCGCAGGTATCGGAATGCATGTTATTCCGGTTGAGAAGGCTATAAGTATTGAGAATAAGTCTGTTCCCGTTGAACATCTTTCACGCTGGATAGATATGTATGATAAGTTTGGTATTTCAGAATGCTCCTGCAGAAAGCAGCAGACCATGCGAGGCGAAGGTAGTGGTCAGATTCGCGGTGAATACTGCATCGGAATGGGTGATATGGCTGAATACATGGACAGCCGTGGAATAGGGCACTATGTCAGCAAGGAAGAAGTCTACGAAATCCTTGAGAGAGCTGAGCGTCATGGCTATGTTCACCAGATAACCAATATAGATGGTGAAGGAAAAATTGTTGCTATTTGTAACTGTGCACCCGGTGTCTGCAATGCACTAAGAACATCTCAGTTGTATAACACACCCAACATGTCAGCATCAGCATATCGTGCGCATGTAGAAAAGGATAAATGTGTTGCCTGCGGAAAATGTGTTGAGGTATGTCCTGTTGGAGCAGCAAAGCTTGGACAGAAGCTTTGCAAGAAGGACGGCTCAGAGGTTAAATATCCCAAGACAGAGCTTCCAGATGGTAAGAAATGGGGACCTGAAAAGTGGAATTACAATTTCAGAGATGATGCCAAGATTAACTGCTACGATTCAGGAACAGCACCTTGTAAGACAGCCTGCCCTGTTCATCTTTCTGTTCAGGGTTATATCAAGATGGCAGCTGAGGGCAGATACGAAGATGCATTAAAGCTTATAAAGCAGGATAATCCGCTTCCTATGATCTGCGGTGCAGTCTGCAACAGAAGATGTGAGGACGCCTGCACAAGAGGTACCATCGACCAGCCCCTTGCTATTGATGAGATCAAGAAATTTATAGCTTCACTTGATCTTAAGAAGGAGAACAGATATGTTCCTCTTTGTGAAAAGCATGATGGCGGAATGTGGTCAGATGACTATAAGATGGCAATAATCGGTGGCGGTCCTGCAGGCCTGTCAGCAGCATATTTCCTCAGAATAGATGGATATCCCGTAACTGTTTTTGAAAAGGAAAGCCGTCCGGGTGGTATGCTTATGAACGGAATTCCCGGCTACAGGCTTGAGAAAGATGTCATTGAAGCTGAGATAGATGTAATGAAGCAGATGGGCATTGAGTTCAAGTGTGGCGTAGAAGTCGGAAAAGATGTGACCATCGAGGAACTCAGAAAGCAGGGCTACAAAGCATTTTTCATAGCAATCGGATGCCAGGGCGGACGACTTGCAGGAGTTCCGGGTGAGGATGCAAAAGGCGTTCAGACCGGTATTGATTTCCTTAGAAAAGTTAACCTTGATCACAGTGTGAAGTTGAATGGAGAAACAGTCGTTGTGGGCGGCGGTAATGTTGCAATAGATGTAGCCCGCACTGCTGTAAGAGCCGGAGCTTCAAAGGTAACAATGCTTTGTCTTGAGAGTGCAGAAGAAATGCCTGCTGCAAAGGATGAAGTAGAAGAAGCAAAAGAAGAAGGAATTGAAGTAAAGAACGGCTGGGGACCTAAAGAGATACTTACTGAAAACGGCAAGGTTACCGGTATAGTATTTAAAAAGTGCACCTCTGTTAAGGATAAGGATGGAAGATTCAATCCCAAGTATGATGAAAATGAAACTATTACAATAAGTTGTGAGAATGTTTTACTTTCAATCGGACAGTCAATTATATGGGGAGATCTTCTTAAAGGAACTCAGGTTAAGTTAAGACCTAATGGTGGTATTATTGCTGATTCTCTTACTCTTCAGACTGCAGAACCTGATATCTTTGCAGGTGGAGATGTATTTACAGGTCCCAGATTTGCCATCGATGCTATAGCAGGCGGACGTGAGGCATGCGTTTCCATGAACAGATTTGTACATCCCGGAAATCGTCTTGATCTTGCAAGAGACAGAAGAGAGTTCATTGAACTTGATAAGGATGACATCAGAATTGAGAGCTTCGACAATGCACCTCGTCAGATACCCGGTAAGAAAGCAGGTATAGCTAAGGAAACCTATGATGATCTTAGACTTACTCTTACAGAAGAACAGGTGAAGATCGAGGCAAACAGATGCCTTGGATGCGGAGCAACTACCGTTGATGAAAACAGATGTATCGGTTGCGGACTCTGCACTACAAAGTGTGAGTTTGACGCTATCCATCTTAGCCGTGATATACCTGAAGCAAGTACCATGGTAAGATCAGAGGACAAACTTAAGAAAGTTGGTCCATATGCGGCTAAACGTGCAGGCAAAATACTTATTAACCGTGTGACCGGTAAGAAATAAATTTCAGAAAGTAATAATTATTACAATTACTTTAGAAATAAGGGCTGTGCCAGGATGTGAAATTTTCCAGTGCACAAGCCCTGTTTCATTGCATGGCTATTATTGTCAAAAGCCACATTTTGTGGTATATTTTTAAATTGGCAAAGGTTCATTTTGAACGATATTATGAAGAACAATTTGCCAAAATAAAATTATTAATTCGGAGGCATCCTTGCTTAAGACATTTTCAATAACTGACATAGGTCAGAAACGAAAACTGAATCAGGATTACGTTTTTTCCTCCGAGAGACGGATCGGTAATCTGTCAAATGTATTTATTGTAGCTGATGGAATGGGCGGTCATAATGCCGGAGACTATGCATCAAAGTTTACTGTTAATACAATGGTCGAGGAGATTGAGAGATCCTTTGAACAGAATCCGGTGCGTATTCTCGAAAATGCAATCAAGATCGCTAATCAGAAGCTAAGAGCGAAAGCTGCTGAGGATGAGCATCTATATGGCATGGGAACAACAGTTGTTGCAGCAACCGTTATGGGGCGTTATTTACAGGTTGCTAATGTGGGGGACAGCAGACTGTATGTCATAGGAGATGATATTCGTCAGATAACCCGTGATCATTCACTGGTGCAGGAGATGGTGCGCGCAGGCGGACTTGATCCTGAAGAGGCACGCACTCATAAAGAGAAAAATATCATTACACGTGCTATAGGCGCTGATGATACAGTTGATGTGGATTTCTTCAATGTTGAGCTCGAAAAGGGGGATATCGTGCTCATGTGTTCCGACGGGCTTACCAATATGCTCGAGGATCAGGAGATTCGCATGATCGTCAGTGGTCAACGGGATATTATAGAGAAGGCACAGAAGTTAGTGGATATGGCAAACCAGCATGGCGGTAAGGACAATATCGCTGTTATCCTGATTGAGCCTTTTGCTGACGGAGGAGCTGAATGATTAAGATTGGAATGATGATCGGTGACCGATACGAGATTCTTGAGAAGATCGGAACCGGTGGTATGTCTGATGTTTATAGGGCAAAAGATCATAAACTGAATCGTCCTGTTGCGGTCAAGGTACTAAAACAGGAATTTTCAGAGAATGATAATTTTGTATCCAAATTCCGTGTTGAAGCCCAGGCGGCTGCCGGTCTTATGCACCCCAACATCGTGAATGTGTATGATGTAGGTGATGAGAATGGTATCCATTATATTGTAATGGAACTCGTAGATGGTATTACTCTAAAGAGATATATAGAGAAAAAATCGAGACTTTCCGTTAAGGAAGCAGTAAGTATTGCTATTCAGGTTGCTATGGGCCTTGAGGCTGCCCATAATAACCATATTATCCATCGTGATATCAAGCCTCAGAACATTATTATTTCTAAAGAAGGAAAAGTTAAGGTTACTGATTTCGGAATAGCGAAGGCAGCAACCAGTAATACTATTACTTCTAATGTCATGGGGTCCGTACATTATACTTCACCTGAACAGGCCAGAGGCGGATACTCAGATGCCAAGAGTGATGTCTATTCACTTGGTATCACACTATTCGAGATGCTTACAGGACGTCTTCCTTTCAATGGAGATACGACTGTTGCCATTGCTATAAAGCATATTCAGGAGGAGCTTCCTTCACCGGCGGAGTTTAGTGATGAGATTCCGATAAGTGTTGAGAAGATTGTAATGAAGTGCTGCCAGAAGAGTCCTGACAGAAGATATCAGAGCGCTGCAGAGCTTATTACTGATCTGAAGAGATCACTTATAACGCCTGATGAAGACTTCGTTAATCTGGTAGATCCGGATGAAGAGAGTGCTACAAGAGTTGCGACAGATGCAGAGGCTAAAAGCATCAGTAATATGACTGATACTGAGCAGATGAGACTGAATGCCGATGTTATACGAGAGTATGAGAATCATAAGAGACACGATCAGGATTACGGCAGACATCGTGATGAATATGATGATGACGAGGATGATTATGATGGACGAGGTTTTGGGGACAGTGCCAGAATTGAGAGACTGACCATTGCACTTGCCATAATAGGAGCAGTTCTTGTCGGTGTCATAGTGATCATACTTGTGGGAAGGAGCCTTGGAATCTTAGGTGAACCCACTGAGGCTGAGATACAGACAGAGAGTATTACAGGTGAGACATTTCTTTCAGATGGAATTCAGGTGCCTGATGTCACCGGACTTTCATATGTAGAGGCTGTCACAACACTTAAAGATAAAAACTTTAAATTTGAAAAAGTTGAGGACGACGAGAGTTCACTTGCTAAGAACACAGTCGTTTCACAGGAACCTGATGCCGGACAGTATGCAGAAAGCGGTTCAACAGTTAAGATAACCGTCAGCACAGGAAAGGGATCTGAGCAAAGTACAGAGCCTTCCGCTGAAGCTTCCAGTGCAGATTCATCCAGCGTAGCCTCAACACAGGAAGAGCCTAAGGACTCTAAGGTTGCTGTTCCTAATCTGGTGGGACTTACAATTGACGAAGCTGTGGCAACTCTTTCAGAGGTCGGACTTGTTCAGGGCAGAGTAGTTGATGTTAATAATGACAGCTACGGGGTTGATGTTGTTACTGCACAGAGCCAGCCTGTAGGAACAAAGGTTGAGCCGGGAACATCCATTGATATGGAAAAATCGATTGGACCGACCAGTGTATCTTATAGTTTTTCAGGAGATATCACAGCTCCCACTGAAGGACAGAATTACACTGATGGACTTTCTGTTCACGTATCTTTTGTAACAGCTGATGGTACTTCACTTCTTGATACAACAACGGCTTCATTTCCTATCACAGGGGTTATCCGTACAGGACTTACATCTGCAACAGGTGTGATAACATTCACCTACACAGCAACAAGTCCCGCTACAACTGATGAGTACGGTAACGTGATTGAAGGTCGTACTGAGGAATATACAGTGACCAGAGCAGTTACTTTTACACAGAGCAACTGATTTAAGTAGGAGTACTATGAAGGGAAGGATTGTTAAGGGAATTGCCGGTTTTTACTATGTAAACACAGGAAGCATACGTGTTTATGAATGTAAAGCAAAGGGCATTTTTAGAAAAGACAATATAAAACCACTCGTTGGTGATTATGTAGATATTGAGATCATTGATGAGGAAGCCGGAACAGGTAATATTACTAAGATATTACCCCGGCGAAATGAGCTTATGAGACCGCCGGTCGCGAATGTCGATCAGGCGGTTGTTCTGTTTGCTATAGTAAAGCCGGATCCGAATTACAATGTGCTTGATAAGTTCCTGATTCAGATGAGAAGGAATGGCCTGCCTGTAATCATCTGCTTTAACAAGCAGGACATAGCTTCAAAAGAAGAGCAGCAGGAGCTGATGGATGCTTATGAAAAATGCGGTTATGAAGTCATTTTCATAAGTGTTCATGAGGGTGCAGGGATAGACAGACTATGTGAAAAGCTCAAGGGGAAGACGTCAGTAGTTGCAGGCCCCAGTGGAGTTGGAAAATCATCGCTTCTAAACAGGCTTCATCCTGAGGCAGCCATGGAGACCGGAGAGCTTAGTAAAAAAATCTCCCGTGGACGCAATACAACAAGGCACTCTGAGATGTTTTTTATACCTGCTTTGTCAGATGAGGAGAGTTCAACCTACATCTTTGATACTCCGGGATTTACCTCACTTTCACTAAAGGATATAACTGCGGAGGAATTACCACTGTATTATCCTGAGTTTGAGCCCTACGAGCCTTTTTGCAGATTTGGCGGATGCAGCCACATTGCAGAACCTGATTGCGGAGTGAAAAAGGCTTTGGAGGACGGAGAGATTTCAAAGGTAAGATACGATAATTACAAGATTATCTATGAAGAACTGAAAAATATGAAGCCGTTTTATCGGTGATTAGGCAGATTGTTTGATATTAGCTTAGCCTGATGTGAACAGAGAGGCTAATGAAGTGGAACCTATTGTTTCTGATATTGTGCATGTTCCATAGCTTAATGTGACATATTTGATTTAGAAATAGAATGGTTGGAGGAAGTTTGAATGAGAATTAAATTGGATAATGGTGTCATAAGTGCAGAAATAGATACTCATGGTGCTGAACTTAAAAGTGCAAAAATAGCCGAGAGAGAGTTTATGTGGTGCGGCGATGCCAGATTTTGGGGACGTACATCACCGGTTCTTTTCCCGTTTGTCGGCGCTGTTGCTGATGGTAAATATCGCCATGCCGGGAAGACATATGATATGGGACAGCATGGCTTTGCAAGAGATATGGAGTTTACCTGTATAGAGAGTACTCCGGACAAGGCAGTTTTTGAACTGAAATCAGATGACGTTACGGTTACAAAATACCCTTTTGATTTCGAACTTCAGATTTCATACGTTTTGAATGCGAACACAATAAAAGTCGGCTGGCTTGTAAAGAATACAGGTAATGAGACTATGCCGTTTGCAATAGGTGCGCATCCTGCATTTAACTGTGAACTAAACGAAGATGGAACACTTAAAGGAAATTACATTGTTCTCGGAGATTGTGAGCAAAAATCTGCCTCCAATGATATAAGCTATTCTGGAAAGGCTCTGAAAGTAAGAAAATTCCACGATCCTCTGGCAGCTAATGAATTTTATGAGCTTACTCCTGACAACGGCAGGATAGCAGTTGATGAGCATACATTTGACGGTGGTGCAATTATACTTGAGGACAACCAGGTATCAAGTGTTGGAATAGCTGATTCAGAAGGAAAGTGCTTTGTTAAGCTTGATTTTGAAGCACCGGTTCTTGGCATATGGTCACCTGTAGGAAAAAATGCTCCTTTTATCTGCCTTGAACCATGGTATGGAAGAGCAGATGCAGAAGGCTTTAACGGAGAACTGGCAGAAAGAGAGTATGAGCAGAAGCTTTCTGAAGGTCAGAGTTTTGAAGCCGGATATCTTATTACATTGAATAAATAATAAGATAATGTAAAGTCAATTATGAAAACAGTAAACTGTCCTAAGGGATCCACATCAAGCAGTACTCCTTAGGGTCATGGAAGGAATATATAATGAGTCCTGATAATAGTTCTGAAATTACAAATATTTCACATGAGCAAATAACTGCTCTTACAGACAGCGCCATTGAAATGTGTGCCAAGATGGCAAATATTGAAATCAGCCCTACCGGCAATGATTCGCTGAACAAGCTTGATAATGTTATTGATCAGATCAAATCATTACGAAAGAAAAATCTCGTAACTGAGGAAATAGCAAGGAACATTGCTGCTCCTTTTGGAATTCTTGCAGGAGAGATTATGCTTAATAACAAGCTTAAGGATGCAGGTTTTTTATGGGTTACAACTAATAACTCCACTAAGTCTGAAGGGCTATCATCAATAATTCTTAGCGATAAAGCAGGAATAAACACTATAGATACCATATCTATGGTCTATAAAACGCTTCTGGACGATAATGAATCCAAATCCTCTCTTAATCAGTTTTTTGAAGCATTCTCACTTGTGCTGAGTATGACTTCCTGATTTGATTTACCTTTAGATTTTTACGAAATAGACACATTTTAATAACATTTTTTCGGTATTATCTTTATTGGTATTTCAAAAAACTGTAAGAAAGGAAGGCGTATGAGAATACTTGAATCAAAAATTGCAGAATATGTTGGGAATTACACAAGAAGGCATGGTTATCCACCTACCGTTGAAGAGCTTATCAGAGCTTTTAGTATACCTACTGTAATGTGTATGATGTTTTATATTTTAAATCTTTACAGAATAGGAATGATAAGAAATTCTCTTTTTTTCGGAACGGGGAACCTTAGGCTGATACCGATGAAAGTAAGATAAACTTATGTTGTTAATTAAATAGTGATGTATATGAGCTTTACACTATAACAGGATAATTTCTTCAGTTAAGGAAGCTCTATTATAAAAGCCCACAATTTCCGGTCATAGAAGTTGTGGGCTTTATTCACGAAATAACATCTTATCGTCTATTTACGCATCCTGAGGATTACTTTGTGCAAAGATTTCCAGTTTTTCTACAAATTTTTCACCCATTTCACTGAGCTTCACGCCTTTTCGTAAAATGTATCCGAAGGTGAGATTCTCTTCCTCTTTTAATTTAATATGAGTAAGATCAGAAGAATTGAGACTATCACCAAGCATTGCGGCTCCGACAGCATAGCCATTGAGTCCAAGCATAAGTTCAATTGATGTGGCTCTTTCGTTGGTGCTTATTATCTTTTTGTAATCATAGGTTGCAAGAGCCTCTTCTCTATAATAAAAAGATGTATTATCGCCCTGATCAAATACCATGCAGGGATAATCCTGAAGCTCCTCTAATGATAGTTCGTCTCTGCCTGCGAGAGGATGATCTTTTCTTAAGTACACATAAGTATTTCTGGTGAAAAGCTCATGAAACTCCAAAGAAGCATCAGCAAATATCTTTTTAAAAGTGTTTTTATTAAAATCACTGAGCGCTATTACACCTATTTCACTTTTAAGATTTTTGACATCTTCAATTACTTCGCTTGTCTGAGTTTCTTTAATGGAGAACTGATACTCATCAAGGTCATATTCTTTAACAGTTTCAATAAATGCATTAACAGCAATAGTATAATGCTGCATGGAAACAGAAAATGTAGGCTTATCATTCTTGGTATTAAGATATTTCTCTTCAACCTTTTCAAACTGTTCCACAGCATTTCTGGCATATGCAATAAATGATGCTCCAGCTGATGTTGTCACAACTCCGTTGTGGACTCTCTCGAAGATCTGTATTCCAAGTTCTTTTTCCAAATCTCTTATGGCGCTTGAAAGACCGGGTTGAGATACATAAAGCCTGTCAGCAGCCTTTCTCATGGAACACTCTTCATCAATGGCAATAACATATTTAAGTTGTAAAATAGTCATCTTGAAACCCCTTCTATTTTTTATATTCAATAATATAGCACAAAATGCATTTCGTAAGAAAAAATGATTCAAAAAATTGTTAGCACTCACTTGACAAGAGTGCTAACAAATGTTATAACAGTTATAGAACAAGGGAACAGAAATAAAGGGGGCAATAAAATAGAATGGACTCCGGTTCCGATGCTCAACGTTTATAAATTCTTTTATATATAAGGAGGTAACTATTATGTTGATGCCTAGTATTTTTGATGAGAAGTTGTTTGATAACTGGTTTGATTTCCCGATGTTTGGAGATTATGATAACACCGAGAGGAAGCTCTACGGAAGACACGCTGACAGACTGATGAAGACAGATGTTCATGAGAATGATGATCATTATGAAGTTGATATTGATCTTCCGGGCTTTAAGAAGGAAGAGATTTCACTGGAACTTGATAACGGATACCTTACAGTGAGCGCAGCTAAGGGACTTGATAAGGATGAGACGGATCACAGAGGTAAGCTTATCAGACAGGAGCGCTACAGTGGCTCAATGCAGAGAAGCTTCTATGTAGGTGAGAACCTTACGGAAGAAGATATCAAGGCTACATTCAGACATGGTGTTCTTAGTCTTAATGTTCCTAAGAAAGAACAGGCTAAGGTTCCTGAGAAGAAGATGATCATGATTGAAGGCTAATGTAAAATCTTCCGGAGCAAAATAACCAATGAAGAAAGAAATAACTTCTTTAGCAAATAAACTAAAGAAGAATAATATCTTCCTTAGCAAAATAACTAACGGATAACAGAATATCTTCGAGATTTGATGGCTTAAAGATAATTAGATCCCCTTAAAGCATTTCCGAGTCTGATATAAGGAATACACTTTAAGGGGATATTTATTTGAGTAAAAAAACAGTGTGCTGTCTACAAAATAATAATGTAATAATAATGTATCAAATTGTCCAAATTACTTTATTGCGTACATTTTACTTTTAAAATTATTATTGTATAATTAATTAAAATGTTTTTGAGGAGGATTGGAATGAATAAAAAATTTGGAATTAAAGAAGTTGTAGCAGTTGGTATAGGAACTGCTATTTTTGTGGCATTAACTGCTGTACAGATACCGTTGTTTTTGATACCTAACACATATCTCCAGCCCAGAATGGCAATACTTGCATTCTTTGCCGCAGCTTTTGGACCTATTGTTGGGGGTGTGATCGGAGTTCTGGGACATGCTCTTGGAGATGCCATATTTTATGGCTCAGTATGGTGGAGCTGGGTTATTCCTGAAGCAGTTGTTGGTGCTGCAATTGGATTTTTTGCTAAGCAGTACGCTGTTAAGGAAGGGAATTTCATATCAACAACCAATGTACTGATTTTTAATGGGGTGCAGACAGCAGCCAATGCTATAGCATGGATCGGAATTGCACCTGCTCTTGATATTCTTATTTATGCAGAGCCTACAAATAAAGTATTTATTCAGGGTGCATTTGCATTTATCGGTAATATCATTATCATCGCAATTCTTGGAACAATCCTTATATCTGCATATTCAAAGATTTCAGGAAAATCATCAGGACTAAAATTGGAGGATTAACAGTTTCGTGAGTGAGCCCATTATTGAGTTTGAGCATTTTTCTTTTAAGTACAAAGCTCAACAATTTCCAACACTTAATGATATTAATCTGAAGATTTACCCCGGAGAAAAAATTCTGATTGTAGGACAGTCAGGTTCCGGGAAATCAACTCTGGCTAATTGCCTTAATGCACTGATTCCATGTTCATATTCAGGTGAGGTTAATGGAACACTCCGAGTTTGTGGGAAAAATCCCGGCAAGCTCGGAGTGTTTGGCATGTCACAGATTGTAGGAACAGTACTGCAGGACACAGATGGTCAGTTCATTGCACTTACGGTTGCTGAAGATATTGCATTTGCTTTGGAAAATGACAATGTACCGCAGGATGAGATGGTACAGAGAGTGGCAAAAATATCGGAAAAGCTTGAACTTACAGATTTACTTGATTACGCACCCGGAGCTATGTCAGGAGGGCAGAAGCAGAAGGTTTCAATTGGCGGAGTTATGGTGAGCGATGTTAAGATCCTTTTGTTTGATGAACCGCTGGCGAATCTGGATCCTGCCACCGGCAAGAGTGCCATTAAGCTGATAGATGATATATCAAAAAATGATGATGTCACAATTGTGATCATTGAACACAGACTTGAAGATGCACTTTACAGGGATGTTGACAGGATTATTCTGATGGGCAATGGAACGATAGTTGCAGACATGAGACCTGACGACCTTCTTTGCAGCAATCTACTTTCTGATAACGGAATCAGAGAACCGCTCTACATATCTGCGATTAAGGCTTCAGGAGCAAAAATACAGCCTTCGTCCAATCCGAGAAATATCGAGATTATGGACTTAGAGCCGTACAAAGAAGACATAAAAAAATGGTTTTATTCCGTTAAGCCTTCGGTAAAGCAGTATTCAGAGGATGTCATTTTAGAGGTAAAGAATCTCTGCTTCAGATATGACAAGAAAAGAGATATTCTGAATAATGTCAGTTTTAAATTAAGACGGGGAGAGATGGTTGCTCTGGTTGGAAAAAACGGAGCGGGGAAAACCACGCTTTCTTCGCTTATCTGCGGATTTTTAAAACCGGTTTCCGGTGATATATATTTTCGTGGACAGGATATTTCCGGTCTTTCCATAAAGGAGAGAGGGGACAGGATAGGGATTGTGATGCAAAGCCCGAATCAGATGATCAGTAAGCCTATGATATCTGAGGAAGTCGGACTTGGTCTCAAGGTCAGGGAAGTGCCTGATGACGAGATTGAAAAGAGAGTAAATGAAACTCTTAAAATATGCGGTTTATATCAGCAGCGAAACTGGCCTGTGTCAGCTCTTTCTTTTGGCCAGAAAAAACGACTTACAATAGCATCAATTCTTGTGATGAATCCGGAACTAATCATCCTTGATGAGCCCACTGCAGGGCAGGATTTTGCACATTATACGGAGATAATGGAGTTTTTGAAAGAGCTTCGGGATAAGACGAATATTACCATACTGATGATTACCCATGACATGCATCTTATGCTCGAATACACAGACAGAACGCTGGTTTTGACAAACGGTAATCTGATAAAAGATGCACCTCCGTTTGATATTCTTACTGATGAGAACACCTGTGAAGCTGCATATCTGAAAAAGACATCTCTTTACGATCTTGCCGTAAGATGTGGTATAGAAAACCCGCCTGAATTTGCAGCCAGATTTATCGATGATGAAAACAGGCACAGGAGAGCATCCGACCGGAATAAGTCAGAGCAAGGAGGCAAAAATGGCTAAGGTTTTGTCCTATGAAAAACAGGATACATTTATTCATGAACTTAGCGGACTGACCAAACTGATAGTATTTCTCCTTTGGTGTTTTACAAGTGCGCTTACCTATGATACCAGAGTACTGGCAGCGATGCTGGTTATAGGTGCGGTGATATATTATATATCTGGAACCAAATGGGAACAGGTCTCGAAAGTTTTTTATGCAATCATGTTTTTCATGATCATCAACATGCTGGGAATATTTATATTAGCACCCTTTGAAGGTTGCAAAATCTATGGTACGAGAACAGATCTTTTTACTATATTTGGGAATTACATTGTTACGAAAGAGCAGCTTTTCTATGAACTTAACGTCACAATGAAGTATTTCACGGTAATACCGGGAGCTTTCATTTTCCTTACTACCACTGATCCCAGTGAGCTCGCGGCATCCTTAAACGGCATCGGAGTTCCCTACACTTTAGCTTATTCAGTTGAGATTGCCCTTAGATATATTCCTGATGTGCAGGATGATTTTCATAAAATAAAAAATGCTCAGGAAGCAAGAGGAATAGAGATGAGCAAAAAGGGGAATCTCATTTCCAGGATCACCAATACAGCCGTAATAATATTTCCGCTTCTTTTTTCATCCATGGAGAGAATTGACATAGTAAGTAATGCCATGGAACTTAGGGGCTTTGGCAAAAAGAAGAAACGCAGCTGGTATTCAAGAAAAAAGCTGACCGTGAGAGATTATGTGGTGCTGTTTTCGGCTGTGATTCTCAGTGCTGCGGCGCTTATACTCACATATCACGATGGGAACAGGTTCTATAATCCGTTTGTTTGAAAAATACGATATTTTTAAACATAAAATTATTATCAATAAATTTATAGAAAATTTATGTATTCTTTAATATAAATACAGATACATAAGTCTTAATTCATAAACATCGATTCTTATAGTGGTAGAATTATTAATATCATTATGAGGTCGGTGTTTTTATGACGAAACAGAGTACACTACAAAAAGTACGTTTGGTATTCATTTTGATAAGTGTCCTGAGTCTCTTGGTAGCCGTCTGGTATCTTCGGCAGTTTGTGACAAAGGATAGTACTCTCTCGATGGGTAGCCCTATTTACAAAGGTGAGGTGCAGCATCGAGTTCTTTTGTTGACTTCTTATAATTCCCAGTATTATACATTTGAACCCCAGGTTGAAGGGCTTAGAGAAATCTTTGAACCAAATGGCATCGAATTTGATTTAATGTTCATGGATGCTAAAAAGCACGGCTCTACAAAAGATATCGAAACATTTCACAATTATTTTGTTGAAAGAGTAAATATTCAGAGAGACTACGATGGTGTGCTGCTGGCAGATGATGAGGCAGTGAAATTTGCGATGCAATATCACGAGGATATTTTTCATGATATCCCCATTGTTTTCTTTGGTGTAAATAATATGACTCTCGCGCAGATGGCCGTTGAGAGATACGAAATGTATGGCTTTTTTGAAAATGATTATCTTGTTGATACCATGGAACTTGCCATTAAGCTCATGCCTGATAAGAAAGTATATTATGGAATTCATGATAATTCTCCGGCAGGTCTGGCAGACAGGGTGCTTTATAACAGAGTAAAAAATAACCATCCTGAATATGAATTCAATGAGATAAATATCGCCACAATACCTTTTGAAGATCTGGATACAGTAATTCAAAAAATACCATCAGATGCAGTTTTGATTTTTATGACCTGCTTCACTGATTCTGTTAAGATTGTCCATTCCACAAATGAGATGACCAACATAATAATAAATAATACGGATATTCCGATAATGCGTAATTTTTCCAGTGGTTTTAGTGATGGTGTGCTGGGCAGTATTGGTATAGATTTTACAATTCAGTGCAAAATGGCAGCAAAATATATGACTGACCTACTGAGTGGAAAAAGCATAAAGAATGATAAGCTGGTGGTTGATACTCCGCATTTTTCCGAATTTGATTATCTGATGCTGCAAAAATATGATATCGATGAGAAAAAGCTTCCCAATGATGCAGTCATATTCAACAGACCACTGACTTTCGTGGATATGTATGGAAATTTATTCCCTACACTCGGACTTATCTTTCTTTCTATGGTTTCACTTCTGGGTGCTGTATACACTACGGTACTTATAGGTAAAGAAACCAATAATGAACTAAGGGAATCCAAGGATGAGCTGATCAAATCCCAGGAAAAGCTAAAGTATCAGGCAGAACATGATGACTTTTTGGATATTCTGAACAGGCGAAGTGCTGTAGATTATCTGCGCGAGAATTTCACCATAAAACATGTATATTCAGTTCTGATGATAGATATAGATAATTTTAAGGATGTAAATGAGACCTACGGACATCAGCTTGCGGATGAAATATTGAAATATCTGGCACTGGAACTAGAACACATGGCGGATGCCAGGAACTGGATGATCGCCAGATACGGAGGCGACGAGTTCCTGCTGATGGTGCCAAATGAACAGCTTGATGAAAACTCAAATTCAATAGAAGAGATATTAAATATGTTCAGGACACCGATTCCTGTTGGAGATGAAACCATCATTCTGTCCTGCAGTATCGGAATCTCTGTGTCTGACGGTGCGACTTTGCCCGATCAGCATATCATGAACGCAGAGATCGCCATGTATGAAGCAAAGGTCAGAGGACGAAATAAAGCCTTCAAATATGCAGATGAGTTAAAGAAAAA
The DNA here is from genome assembly GCF_000424385.1 of Butyrivibrio sp. LC3010. Classification (GTDB taxonomy): domain Bacteria; phylum Bacillota; class Clostridia; order Lachnospirales; family Lachnospiraceae; genus Butyrivibrio. The sequence continues at coordinate 210,316 of NZ_AUJU01000004.1, forward strand.
AGTTCGTGAAGAAAACAAGATCAAGGCAAAGATTCTTGATGCTTTCGATAATGATGGATTCTACATGGTATATCAGCCTCAGATTGATGCAAAAACCAAGCAGGTAACAGGCTACGAAGCTCTTGTAAGAATAAAGGCAGAAGGGCTTTATCCCAATGTGTTTATACCGATTCTTGAGACCAGCGGATGGATTGGAAGACTTGGAAGAGTTACGACCGAACTGGTAATAAAACAGCTTGCAACCTGGCGTGATGAGGGCAAAAAACTGCATCCTGTTTCCATAAATTTTTCAAGTAACCAGATAGGTGATACAGGTTACGTGGACTTTATTAAGGGCCTTCTTTCGAGTTATAATATTTCAGGAGAGTTTGTTGAAATAGAAATAACTGAAGGACTTTTCCTTGAGCGCACAGACCAGGCAGAGAGACTGTTTGAGCAATTTAATGAGCTTGGAATCAAGCTTCTAATGGATGATTTTGGAACCGGCTATTCCTCCCTTGGCTATCTTACATATATCCCTGTTGATTATGTAAAACTCGATAAATCCCTGGTTGATGGTTACTTAGAGGATGGAAAGGATTCTTTCATAAAGGATGTCATCCAGCTTGTACATGACATCGACAAGAAGGTAATCGTTGAAGGCGTAGAGGAGAAGTGGCAGTATGAAAAGCTGAGAGCATTTAGCGCTGATATTATTCAGGGATATTATTTCAGCAAACCACTTATGCCCGGTGATGCGATAGAATTCAGAGCCGATGATAAATAAAAATATCAGAATTCTGGTACCTTGAGGGAATGTGATATTCGGGCAGATAAATAGTTCCTGCAGAAATTTGATAATAAGTTGGATTGTTAAATTTTATGGGGAAATGACTAATGCAGGAGAACTAAATAGGGGAGAGTGCTGTGGAAAAAAATAAAGGGTTTAATGAGTTCAGGAGTAAACTTTTCAGAGTTATATCTGTGGGATATCTCGGAGATTTTCCGAGTGTAGTCTATGACGTTATAGGATCAGCTGCGCTGGTATTAAATCTTGTCGCAGCGGTCCTTTCTACATTTGATGACGTACAATCTGTATGCGGCAGTGTTCTTGAACAGGTGGAATACTGGACCGTTCTGTTTTTTGCCATCGATTATATTTTTAGGGCAATATGCGCTAAGTGCATGTATCCTGATAAATCTGAATTTAAGGCATTTATCGCCTATTTCTTTTCACTGCTTGGAATAATTGATCTTTTAAGCTTCTTACCATACTATTTGCCGGTTTTCTTTCCGGCTGGAGCCACGGCCTTTAGAATGTTCAGAGTGGCCAGAGTTCTGAGGCTTTTCAGAATAAATGCTTACTATGATTCCTTAAATGTAATAACTGAGATCATTAAAAATAAAGCGCAGCAGCTTTTATCTTCGGTATTTATCATAGCTGTAATGATGCTTGCATCAAGCCTGTGCATGTACTCCCTTGAGCACGAGGCTCAGCCTGATGTGTTTGAAAATGCATTTTCAGGAATATGGTGGGCTGCATCAACACTTCTGACAGTAGGTTATGGAGACATTTACCCTGTGACTATTATGGGAAAAGTCTTTGGAATTATACTTGCTTTTCTGGGAGTTTTGATAGTTGCAATCCCTACAGGTATTATTTCCGCAGGTTTTGTGGAACAGTACACTAAGCTTAAGCACATGGGCGACTACTCAAAATCTATCGACATGCATTTTATAAAGATTCAGCTAAGTACTAAAGATAAGTGGGTAAACAAGAAAGTAAGAGAAGTGGAGTTGCCACACGGAGCGCTGATAGCAATGATCCAACGACAGGGAAATACTATCATTCCAAACGGAAATATAGTGTTTGAACCGGGGGACAAAGTAGTAATCGGAGCGCAGGCTTTAAAAAATGATACTCCCATGAATCTGAAGGAAGTCACACTTGGTCCCACTCACCCTTGGAATGATAAGTTTATAAAAGACCTGAATTTCCCAAGACAGACGATCCTGTTATCAATTAAACGCGACTCCCGCACAATAGTTCCGAAGGGCGGTGTGAAATTAAAGCAGGGAGATACCATTGTGGTTATATCCAAAGTCCACCTGCCGGAAGAAGACGAGATACAGGTTTGATGAAGTATTACCTGCGGGTCGCTTTCCATTACTCAATACCTCTTAATGATGAATTTGGTACATATTTCTTTACAATATCAAGAAATTCGGACATTTTATCTTTTGAAGGAGATGTAAGACTCTTATCAGGAACAGTATCTCTTTCAATGTACTGCTGAAGATAGTATGCTTTTGCGCCCTCAATCCATCTTCCTATATCTTCAAAATCAGAAGCGGTGTGATATTCATGGATTACAGTAGTCCTGAATTCATAATCGAGTCCTGAATTCATAATAATATCTATACTTCTGGAGATGATATCGGTATTAAGAAATGACAAGCCGCAGGTCATAGCGTATTTATCCCGTGAATTCTTAATATCCATCGCAATATAATCTATAAGTTTTTCGCCTATCAGATTGTTAAGTATTTCCGGATGATATCCATTGGTATCAAGCTTAACCAGATATCCCAGGTCTTTGATTCCGGATAAAAGAGAGGGGAGTGAAGGATTTAAGCAAGGCTCCCCGCCTGTTACCACAATGCCATCAAGTAGACCTTTGCGTTTTTCTAAAAATGAAAAAAGCTCATCCTCATCCATTATAGGAGGGAGAGTTCCGTTTACGATTTCAAAATTGTGACAAAATGGACATTTAAAATCGCAACCGCCTAAAAAGACGGTTGCTGCTACTTTTGACGGATAGTCCAATAATGTCATTTTTTGTAAGCCATGTATTTTCATGATGCCTGATGAATCTCGTGTCTTGTTATTGACGGGAAAAGGTTAGCCTTAAACAGTGCAGGACGAAGTGCATTGTAAAGAACTATAGCAATAAGTGAATTGATTACTGCATTTATTATTGTGGCATAGGTTGTAACTGCTACAAGAGCGCTGATTGCGGAAGCTGCTTTCTCAGCATTGGGGGTAAGAATTGTGTACCACACATACTTAAGTGAGGGCTCAAACACACAGTTAAATCCAAGTCCTGCAATAGCTGCTATGATAGACCACTTGAGAACATATGCCTTTTTGTTATCATCAGAAATCTTTGCAATCTTGTGAGCAACAAGACCTACTACCAAACCTATTACCAGTTTGCAGATGAAAGTTCTTGGAGCGGAGGCTGCGTAGCCGGAGATGATATCAGCAAGGGATAAACCGATAGCTCCGGCAAGTCCGCCGTAAAGACCTCCTAAAAGTAAAGCGCCGAGTACCACAAATGCATTTCCTACATGAACCTTCGTGCCTGAAGCGTTTATAGCAGGAAATACCGCGTAACCTACATAGCAAAGTGCAGCCATAAGGCCTGCATACGAAATTCTTGTAATTCGATCGTTTCTCATAATCTCCTCCGTGACCAATATGAATTATTTTTCGTTGACTTATTGACTTAACATAATATATCATCAAACTGGTAGTATTAAAAATATCAGATTTGGATTTTTTTATATAACCAGACAGGGCGAAATAAATATAAAGTCTATAGCAAAATAATAATAGATTTTACAAAAGACGGGCAGGTGTGAAAATGGACACAAATAAGAGATATCTTAAGGTTTACGAGCAGGTACGAGAGGATATCATTAATGGTCGATATCCGGTTAATACCAAGCTTCCGTCAAAGAGAGTCATGTCAGAAGCTATGGGAGTCAGTGTTATCACAGTTGAGCATGCCTATGAGCTTTTGATTGAGGAAGGATACATAACGGCTAAGGAAAAAAGCGGATATTTTGTGACTTTTGATGACAAGGAAATCTATACAGGATTAAAAGAAAGAAAGCCTGCAGCTAATAAAAAGACAGAGGAAACCGGAGAGAAGGGGAATACTATAAAGCAGGTTGCTCCTGCTGCGGCGAAATTTTCATATTCAATATATGCCAAAACCGTTAGGCGTGTCCTTAGTGAATATGAAAACTACATAATGACAAAGTCTCCTAAAAACGGTACCTTTGAACTTCGAAATGCCATCGCTCATTATCTTAGCAGATCGAGACGACTGGAGGTTTCATCTGATCAGATAATTATCGGCGCGGGGGCTGAGTATTTGTATGGCCTTATCGTGCAGACCTTCGGGCGGGACATCATCTACGGAATAGAGAATCCATCCTATCCTAAAATTCAGAAGGTTTACGAAGCAGGCGGCGCTAATATAGAAATGCTGAATTTGGGAAATGATGGAGTTGAAAGCGATGAGCTTTGGAAAGGGAAAATGAAAGTCCTTCATATCAGTCCTTATAGAAGCTTCCCCAGCGGAGTAACTGCATCTGCCGCCAAGAAAAGAGAATACCTGAAATGGAGCAAAAAAAATGACGGTTATATTGTGGAGGATGACTTTGAATCTGAATTTACACCAAGCAGAAAACCTGAGGAAACAATTTATTCTCTCGATACCGAGGGACGCGTCATATATGTAAACACCTTCACCAGAACAATCGGAAGCTATGCCAGATGCGCATACATGGTTCTTCCTGATGAGCTGCTTGAACTTTTTAATGAAAAAACCGGGTTCTATGAATGTCCAGTTCCGCCACTTGATCAGTATGTGATTGCGACACTGATTGAGAGCGGAGATTTTGAGCGGCACATAAACAAAGTACGGAGACAGAATAGAAATAAAAGTGTGTGATAATGAAGCTGATCATTGTTTATTACGCACCACCTCATTGCGATAATTTTTAGGCGAAATACCGTACTCTTTAACAAATGCTCTGTAAAATACCGAGTAATCCGTAAAACCATAAGCTGCAGCTGTGGCAGAAATATCCTGACCATTCAAAATTGCGTCTTTGCACATGGCAAGGCGCTTTTTTATTACATATTTATGTAAAGGAAGACCGTTCGTATCAGAGAACAGATGAGATATATGGAACTTGTTCACATGAAAAATATCGGACAATCTGTCCAGCGAGAGGTCTTCGTCTATATGAGACTCGATGTATAAAATGATACTCTGATACAGTGAATCCGGTTCAGAATCGGTTATTGAAGGATTCTCTGTTTCATGAACCATTCTGTTTATTGATAACATAAAATCACTGACAGATATCAGTATCTTTGCATCCTTTCCAAATCTGTCAGAATTAATTTCATCAATGAGAGTGAACACTTTTCCCTGAATAGCATTAAATTCAATTTCAGTAAATTTATGTATGAAAAATCGACCTGATGGCTTCGTTTTGTCAGTTAGAAAAAGGTAATCCTCAGAAATATTTGAAAGTGTATGAAGAAAGTCCTCAGTTACCCAAAAGACGAATCTCTTGTAGGGAGAGTCTGAATCCAAAAGCCTTGCAAAATGGGCAGCCCCGGGTGGAATAATGATCATGGTTCCGGGAACAGGCACAAATGATTTACCGTCAATATACATAATGATATGGCCGCCCATGAAAAAATAGAACTCATAATAATCATGGGTATGAGCCTTAACATCCGGGATAGTTTTGTCATTGTAATAATAGATTTCAAAATCACGTGACAGCATATACTGTCTGGTGCTGAATTCTGTTTTCAGATTTTTTTTCATAAAAACTCCATTTTGTCTGTGGAATAAAACAATCACCAACATACAATAGCAATAATTGCAATGTATTGCAATGGATTTGATTATCAATATATAATAAAAATGACACAATTGAAAAACACTTGAAGTGACAGGCAGGTTGTCTAATAATATAGAGGTGGCGTCATGCTTGATATTTTTATTTTAATAGGAACAACAACCCTTACACTTAGTGGAATTGTAGGGGCTATAATACTAATATCCTGGCCTGAGAGACCGCAGAATATTAAAGAAATGCATCTTAAGTGGAAGATATCACTTATAGTAGAAGCAGTACTTGCGCTTGCAACACTTGTTTTCTTTATATTATCAGTGGTATTTTGGTTCATAAACGGACGTAAGTTATAGAGGAAAGTCAGCTATTACTTTTTAGATGCTAAATAAAAAATGGATTCAGTTTTTATTAAGAAATTCGATATCCAATATAAACAAGAGAGGAGAAGTTATGAAAAATTACAGGATCAACACCAAGTGTGTTCAGGGAGGCTACACTCCGGGAAATGGGGAACCCAGACAGATACCGATAGTTCAGTCTACTACATTCAAATATGATACAAGTAGCGATATGGGAAAACTCTTTGATTTGGAGGCGGAAGGATATTTTTACACCAGACTTCAGAATCCCACAAATGACCATGTTGCAGCAAAAATTGCTGAACTTGAAGGAGGAACAGCAGCAATGCTCACATCTTCCGGACAGGCAGCTAATTTTTTTGCACTTTTCAATATATGCGAAGCAGGTGATCATATCGTTGCTTCAGCATCTATCTATGGAGGAACCTTCAACCTTATCTCTGTGACCATGGCAAAAATGGGCATCACAGCAACCTTCGTTGATCCTGAATGTACAGAAGAAGAGCTTAATGCAGCATTTCAGGATAACACCAGGGCAGTATTCGGCGAGACGATTGCGAACCCTGCGCTCACAGTCCTTGATATAGAGAAATTTGCAAAGGCTGCTCATTCTCACGGAGTGCCGCTTATAGTTGATAACACATTCCCCACTCCTGTGAATTGCAGACCTTTTGAATGGGGCGCTGACATAGTAACACATTCCACAACAAAGTACATGGACGGCCACGGAGCAGCAGTGGGCGGTGCCATCGTTGATTCAGGAAAGTTTGACTGGATGGCTCATGCCGACAAATATCCCGGACTTACAAAGCCTGATGAATCCTATCACGGAATCGTTTATGCAGAGAAGTTCGGAAAAGAAGGCGCTTTCATAACTAAAGCCACCTCTCAGCTTATGAGAGACCTTGGAAGCATTCAGGCACCTCAGAACGCATTTTATTTAAATCTTGGACTTGAATCACTTCATGTGCGCATGCCCCGCCATGTTGAAAATGGACTTGCTATTGCTGAGTTTCTTGAAAAACATCCGAAAGTTGTAAATGTAAATTATCCCGGACTTAAGAGCAACAAGTACTATGACCTTGCAATGAAATATATGGGTAACGGTGGATGCGGAGTTGTATCCTTCGAGATTGAGGGTGGAAGGAAGGCAGCAGAGGAGTTCATGGGCAGATTAAAGCTCTGTGCTATCGAGACTCATGTAGCTGATGCAAGAACATGCTGCCTCAACCCTGCAACCTCAACTCACAGACAGATGTCTGATGAGCAGCTTGAAGCAGCAGGAATCCCTGCAGGACTTATAAGAATTTCCTGCGGCCTTGAAGATAAAGAAGACCTTATAGAAGATATCAGACAGGCATTGGAAGCTTGATATATTAAGTAACAAGTTCGTGAAGGGCATCGCTTTGTGCGCTGCTTAAATAAAACCTCCCGTAGCCCGGGAGGTTTTATAACGTCAGAAAGAACAAGGTTTAAGCTCGTTCAATTATATGAGCCATAACATGCACAGCGTATAAGCTCATGGCTGCGCGGCTCTTTTTCAGCTCATCGGTCAGCTCAAAAAACAGTGACTTGTCGGCATAGTCTTTTTTGAAAACCGGGGAGAATATTGCATCCCACTCAACCAGATATTGTCCCGGTTTCCTGGTGTAGCAGGTGGAGGCAGTGGCCTGGACTCTGTGGGATTTGGGAGCAAACTGAGCAACGGATTTATGAAGCGCCTGATCTTCAGCAGGCAGATAATAGTAATCCTTGTAATTGTTGTAGAAATACTTAAGCTCAGTCTCATAAAGCGGAATTCTCAAAGTCGCTGTAGCGCCTTCCGCCTTGAAAAAGCATCCGTCCGCAGACCCGCCAATGGAAGATGGAAGAGTATCAGGAAGAGATATTTTCATAAGTATCTCTTCTTTTTGTTTTCCATCAAAATCCTTGTAATAATTGGCCTGCACCTTCATTGCACGAACCGGAAGGTCAATAACTGCATCGGGAGACTCATTATCAGAGCATTCATCTATACAAAATCCGGAACGAACCTGTGGGTATTCCGGAGCATCGGTTCTGAAAAGCACAACCTTTCTGTCTAAAAGAGCCCGGAAAAGATCATGATAGAAAAGCGCCGGAAGCAGCATGAACATTCCACGGACATCATCGGCATTGTGCAGGAGCAGAAGATTATATAACTTCTCATCCTTATTCAAAAGATAATCCTTGTAGACCTTTATCAGTTCACCTCCTGAATATACATCGGTGCGGTCTATGCCAAGGAATAGCTCGATGGTTTTCTGTTTGCAGTCCGGAACTCCAAGAATATTTTTATATGGAGCAAGACGCTTATAAATATCTATGGATTCGCATTCTTCAAGATGATTTTTTATATGAAAACGATCACACTTAAATTCAATAAAAGGAAGATCAAATCTATTGCCGTTAAAATGGAGCAGAACATGGAAATCTTTTGCAAAGTCCATGAAAGAGAGCAGAAGATCCTCTTCCTCACCACGGCTGTCGGAAAAAAACTGCCTAAGATTCCAGGTCTCGTTTCTGTAATAAGCGCAGCCTATCAGGTAAATCAGACTGTTTTTTGGTGAAAGACCTGTTGTTTCAATGTCGATAAATAAAATATCCTCCGGAGAGTCGGATATTCTCTCAAGGGGATAGCTTTCTGCTGATTCAGTGATAATTTCATCAATAATTTTCATACAAGCACACCTCATTGATCAGTATCTGTTTTTCAAACATATTCATTTTATCATAGAAATTGTGAAAATAAATGAGTAGATTTCTTATTAAAATCTGACTAATTATTTAATTTGTAGTATAATAAAAAAGGTATTTATTCGTTTGGAATAATTACACTTATGGGGGCTTCTATTATTTTCCATTATGTAAATAATATTCTGAACAAGAAAATATGGCCTGCTATGGCTAAAAAGGAAGGGTAGGAAATGGCTAAATTAACTTTTGTGGGCGGAGTGCATCCTTACGAAGGCAAAGAACTTTCCAAGGATAAACCCATCAAGGAAATTCTGCCAAAGGGTGATCTTGTCTATCCGATATCACAGCATATCGGTGCACCTGCAAAGCCTATTGTTGAAAAAGGCGATCATGTACTGGTGGGACAGAAGATTGCAGAATCGGCAGGTTTCGTCTCAGCACCGATCTACGCATCGGTATCAGGAACAGTCAAAGGAATCGAAAAACGGAGACTGGCTACAGGTAGTATGTGTGACAGCATCATCATCGAGAATGACGGCTTGTACGAGGAAGGAGAAATGCTTCCCACGAAGCCTCTCGAAGAACTTACCACCGAGGAGAAGATCAATCTCATCAGAGAAGCCGGAGTTGTCGGAATGGGCGGTGCCGGATTCCCTACTGCGGTCAAAATGTCTCCAAAGGAACCAGAGAAAATTGAATATGTAATCGCCAATTGCTCGGAGTGTGAACCTTATCTTACAAGTGACTACAGACGTATGATAGAGGATCCTGAGCTACTTTTGAGTGGACTTAGGATTGCAGTTTCTCTTTTCCCAAATGCGAGAGGAATTCTGGCTATCGAAGACAATAAGCCTGATTGTATTGCAAAATTCCGTGAGCTCACAAAGGATGACGATAAGATTATGGTTAAGGCACTTCAGACAAAATACCCTGAAGGTGCAGAACGCATGCTGATTTATGCATGTACAAAAAGAGAGATTAATTCATCAATGCTTCCTGCTGATGCAGGCTGCATAGTTGATAATGTTGATACCTTGTGCGCCATAAGCAGAGCTGTCATAGAGGGACGCCCGCTTATGGAGAGAATCGTTACCATCACAGGTGATGCAGTAGCAGATCCCAGAAACTATAAGGTCAGAATCGGCACAAATTACAGAGAACTACTCGATGATGCCGGCGGATTTGTTAAAGCACCTGCAAAGATTATTTCAGGTGGTCCCATGATGGGATTTGCATTATTTGACCTGGATGTTCCTACAACCAAGACGGCATCAGCTCTTACCTGTCTGACAGAGGATGCAGTTTCTGCAATGGAGCCAAGTGCCTGCATTAATTGCGCAAAGTGTGTGGATGTATGTCCTGAGAGACTAATTCCCAAGAACCTTGCTGATGATGTTGAGAATGGTCAGGAAGAAAAATTCCTTGCCGAATATGGAATGGAATGTTGCGAATGCGGATGCTGCAGCTACATTTGTCCTGCCAGAAGACAGCTCACTCAGCTGATAAAGGGTATGCGTAAAATCCAGCTTGGAAAGAGGAAGAAGTAAACGAAAGGAAAAAAACAATGAGTGATATGATGAAAGTTTCGTCAAATCCGCATGTTCGGTCCGGTGTGACAACCTCAAATATTATGATGTGGGTTGTCATAGCACTTCTTCCGGCTGCAGGCTTTGGCATTTACAATTTCGGGATAGATGCGTTGATAATACTGATTCTTTCGGTATTATCCACAGTCCTTACCGAGTTTTGTTTTGAAAAAGTTTTGAATAAAAAGATAACGGTTGGAGATTTTTCAGCGGTAGTTACAGGACTGCTTCTTGGAATGAACCTTCCAAGCACAGCCCCCTGGTGGCTTCCCGTGATAGGCGGCATTTTTGCAATTCTTGTTGTTAAGATGCTTTTTGGAGGACTTGGACAGAATTTCATGAATCCGGCTCTGGGAGCAAGATGCTTTTTGCTTATTTCATTCCCGGCATTCATGACCAACTTCACAACAGATACTTACACATCAGCAACTCCTCTTGCAGCTCTTAAGGCAGGAGAGGAAGTATCAGTCATCGATATGATCATAGGTAAAATTCCCGGAACCATCGGTGAGACATCCATGATCGCAATCGTAGTTGGTGCCTGCATTCTGATAATGCTTGGAATTATTGATCTGAAGATTCCCGGCTCCTACATAGTTTCATTTGTGCTCTTCATTATTATCTTTGGAGGACATGGATTAAACGGAGCTTATATCTCAGCCCAGCTTGCCGGAGGCGGTCTTATGCTCGGTGCATTCTTCATGGCTACGGACTACGTAACCTGCCCGATAACTGCAAAAGGAAAATATATTTACGGTGTTTTCCTTGGAATCCTGACCGGAATCTTCCGTGTATTTGGAGTATCGGCTGAGGGTGTATCCTATGCGATCATTATCGGTAATCTGATCGTTCCGCTCATCGAGAAGTACACAATCCCGAGAGCATTCGGTATCAGACCCGTTGAAAAGAAGGAGGAGAAAAAGGCATGACAGATATAAAAACAATGCTGAAAAATGCGCTCATTCTTTTCGTAATAACTTTAGTTGCAGGTGTTTCTCTTGGTTTCGTATATCAGGTTACAAAGGAACCTATCGCTTATCAGAACGAGCTTGCTCAGATAAAGGCTAATCAGGCTGTGTTCTCAGATGCAGCAGATTTCGAGGATGTAGCCATTGACGAAGAGAAGAAAGCAGCAGTTCTTAGCGGAGCTGATTATGGCAAAATCGATATAGTAAGTGCTAAAAAGGCAGTTGATGCTTCAGGAAACGGACTTGGCTATGTTGTTCAGGTTTCCAGTGGCGGTTACGGAGACAAGATCGTTTTCACAGTTGGTATTACTAATGACTCAAATGTTAACGGAATTTCAATTATTTCTATAAATGAAACTCCTGGACTTGGAATGAATGCTGAGAAGGTTATCGTTCCTCAGTTTGAAGGAAAACCGGCCGCACAGTTTTCAGTAACTAAAAATGATCCGGCATCTGACAGTGAGATAGAAGCTATTTCAGGTGCAACGATCACATCAAAGGCTATAACATTTGGCGTAAATGCAGCAGTGCAGTATTTCGAGTCTGCACTTGCAAATTAAGGAGGTTCGTATGAGTGAAGAGAATAAAGGAGCTTTAGGCTTCAAACAGGACACTCCTGCGGAGCGCTTCCTGAATGGACTTATAGTTGAGAACCCCACACTGGTTCTTATGATTGGTATGTGTCCTACACTTGCGGTTACGACATCTGCAATCAACGGTGTTACCATGGGACTTGCTACAACCTTCGTGCTTGCCCTTAGTAATGCAGTTATTTCACTTTTAAGAAAAGTGATTCCTGACACCGTTCGTATTCCTGCTTTCATCGTTGTTATTGCATCCTTTGTTACATTGGTTCAGCTTGTGATGCAGGCCTACGTGCCGGTGATGTATGCAGCTCTGGGTGTTTACATTCCGCTTATCGTTGTTAACTGTATCATCTTCGGTAGAGCAGAGGCATACGCTTCAAAGCATAATGTGGTTCCTTCCTTCTTCGATGGAATCGGCATGGGACTTGGCTTTACCTGTGCTATTACTGTTATCGGACTTTTCAGAGAACTCATCGGCGGCGGCACAATGTTCGACGTTCAGATTTTTGGTGAAGGCTCTGTAGTACCGGGACCTGTGGGATATTTCTTTAGCCTGTATCAGCCTATAAGAATATTCATACAGCAGGCAGGGGCATTTATCGTACTTGCAGTACTGATTGCCATAATGAACCAGGTTAAGTTCAATATGGAAAAGAAGGGCAAGGACACATCCAAGTTTGGTGTTGGCGGATGCTGCAGCGACGTTGAAATCAAGGATCCCAAGAAGGTTAAGGAAGAACTTCTTGCAAAAGAAAAGGCAGCAAAGCTTGAGGCAAAGCCTGAGACAATAAAGCCCGGTGATATAAAGGCTCCTGAAAAAGAAAAGGTATTATCAGGATTTGAACAAATCAAGGCTACAACAGCACAGGCTAATACAAATGCATCTATAAAAGAAGTAGTAACACCGGGAGAGGAGGATAAGAAATGACAGACACTATAATCGGACTTTTATCCATAATGATAACTGCCTCTCTTGTAAATAACGTAGTCCTGAGTCAGTTCCTTGGACTTTGTCCTTTCCTTGGAGTTTCAAGAAAGACAGATACCGCCTTTGGTATGGGCATGGCGTGCGTGTTCGTTATATCATTGGCTTCACTTGTAACAAATGCAATTTATAAGTTTATACTTTCACCACTTGATCTTTCATTTTTGCAGACTATTGTTTTCATAATGGTTATTGCTATGCTGGTTCAGTTCGTGGAAATGTTTCTTAAGAAGTTTGTTGTATCACTTTATCAGTCACTTGGTGTGTATCTTCCTTTGATAACAACAAACTGTGCAGTGCTCGGTGTTGCTCTTAACAACGTAACCGATGGCTACAATCTTCTTGAGAGTACAATCTGCGGTTTTGCGACAGCTGTTGGCTTCACTATCGCAATAGTAATCCTTGCCGGTATTCGTGAGAAGATCCAGTTTAACGACATTCCAAGACCTTTCAAAGGAATGCCCACTGTACTTCTTGCAGCAGGACTTATGGCAATAGCATTTACAGGATTTTCAACACTTAGGTAAATATCAAAGGAGAAAATTATGATTAGTGGTGTACTCATTGCTACGGCAGTGGTCGCAGGAGTAGGTATTCTTATCGGAATAATCCTTGGCGTTGCTGACATGAAACTGCACGTAGATGTTGATGAGAAAGAACAGGCTATATTGGAAGCACTTCCAGGTAACAACTGTGGTGGATGCGGATTCCCGGGATGTTCAGGTTGTGCAGCTGCAATAGCAAAGGGCGAGGCGCCTGTAAGTCAGTGTCCTGTCGGAGGACCTCCGGTTGCAGCAAAGATCTCAGAAATCATGGGAGTGGATGCAGGTGATGCAAAGCGCTTGGTTGCATATGTTCACTGCGGAGGCGATTGCGAGCAGGCTACTCAGAGATACGAGTACTACGGCGCAGATGATTGCCGTGTGATCAACCAGGTTCCGGGCGCAGGCCCTAAGACTTGTACCTTCGGATGCCTTGGCGGCGGCAGTTGTGTAAGCGTGTGTCAGTTTGATGCGATTCATATAGTAAACGGAATCGCTGTAGTCGACAAAGAAGCTTGTAAGGCCTGCGGCCAGTGTGTGAACATCTGTCCCAGACATCTTATTGATCTTATACCTTACGATGCGACAGAATCAGTTCGCTGCAAATCTCAGGATATGGGCCAGGCAGTCAACAAGTACTGTAAGGTCGGCTGTATCGCCTGCCACATCTGTGAGAAGAATTGTCCTTCCGGTGCCATCACCGTAGAGAACAACGTCGCAACCATCGATCAGGACAAGTGCACACACTGCGGCCTCTGCGCACAGAAGTGCCCGAAGAAAGCTATTCAGGTTGTGGGATGAGTGGATTATAATAGTAATTTATATAGTGGGAAGTGGGAAGCCTGGGCTTCCCACTTCCCACTATTGTGATATAATAATGTCAGGAGGATATATTATGACATCAAAAGAAGCAGCAGATAAATGGAATATTTCTAAAAGGCAGGTCAATTCTCTCTGCGCGCAGGGGAAAATAGTAGGCGCAAAAATGGAGAAAGGAAGATGGATTATTCCTGACAATTATACCTATGTACCCGGAGTTGTAAGTGAAACTATAGATAATTCAGTCAGAACACGAAAATATTTAAATATTGGAAACGATGGATTTTCAACAATAAGAAATGGTAATTATATTGATAAATCAGGCCTCATTTCATTTATGAATGGGTGTTTGTCCACGCCACAAAAACTCGTTTGTGTCAGTAGACCAAGGCGTTTTGGAAAATCTTATGGTGCTAAAATGCTTTGTGCATATTACTGCAATGATTGCGATTCATATGATCTTTTTGCCGATCTGATAGTGGCTAAAGATAAATCATTTGAAAAACACATAAATAACCATGATGTCATTTATCTGGACATGACTTATTTCATATCAGTTGTTGATAAGAGCAGTGAGTTAATAGACAGTATGGAACGGGATGTCATCGAAGACCTTTCATATGATTTTCCTGAGGTGCGCAATGAACAAAACCTTGTTAATGCTTTTAGCAAATTAGTAGCATTAACAGGAAGGAAACTCATACTCATCATAGATGAATGGGATGCGCCATTTAGAGAGTATAAAGGGAATTCTGTTATTTTGGAAAAATATATCAAGCTTTTAAGATCTCTTTTTAAGAGCAGTTTCACTGATCTTTTGTTTGATGGCGTTTATATGACAGGAATTTTACCTATAAAAAAATATGGACACGAATCTGCGATGAGCGATTTTTATGAATACAGTATGGTGGAACCAAGACCATTACAGGAATACATCGGATTTACAGAGCAGGAAGTGAAAAAATTATGTGAACAAAATTCAATGGATTACCAGGCTCTTAAGCGTTGGTATGATGGTTATCGTGTCGGAGATGAACATATATTTAATCCGAAGTCTGTTATGGAATCGATGCTGCGGAAAAAGCTTAGTAATTATTGGACTAAGACAGAAACTTATGAATCTCTCAGAGATTATATAGATATGAATTTTGATGGACTAAAGGATGCGGTCATAGATATGATTGGTGGAAATAGAATAAAGGTTGACACTAATTCATTTCAAAATGATCTTACATCTATGGAGAGCAGAGATGATGTTTTAACACTTCTTATACATTTGGGGTATCTTACCTTCGATGAAGATTCAGAAATGGTATCTATTCCTAATGATGAGATTAAAAGTGAATTTATCAGAGCTGTGAAAAATGGTAATAGAAAAGAACTAATGAAGGCAGTACAGCAGTCAGATCGCCTTCTTAGGGCAACCTGGGATAAGGATTGCGAAGTAGTTGCCGGTATCATAGAAGATATGCATATGGATGAAACTGCTCCTGATTTTTACAATAACGAGCAGGCACTGAGAAGTGTTATAAAAATGGCTTATATAAGTGCAGTGGATTATTACACTAAAATAGAAGAGCTTCCGACAGGAAAAGGCTATGCGGATATAGTATTTTGGCCTAAGAAGGATGTTAAATGTCCAGCGCTTATAGTTGAACTAAAGTGGGATAAAACAGTAGATAAAGCGACTAAGCAGATATTTGAGAAACAGTATGGAAGAGCTTTGAAAGAATATAATGGTGATATCCTATTTATTGGGATTAATTACGATAGCAAAAGTAAGAAACATGAGTGTGAGATAGTAGCATTGTAAGGAACTGAATTTTTAAAGCCAATAAAATGAGTTACACTTTTGAGGGTGAAAAAGTGTAACTCATTTTCTATTATGTGCTTTTTGAGGATGATTTGAACATGAAATGAACTTTATGAGGGATATTGATATCTTCGGATTAAACTTAAAGATTTGAATTAAAGTTGCAATTATTATGTTTTTTTCTTAAATCCGAAAATATGTAGCGAAATAACCCAAGCAATAGTTGATTGATCTGGTACTGGCATCCATTCAAGAAGATATATAAAACAAAGATCACTCTTACATGAGGCTTCTATGTTTAAGCGGAGCGTTTTCAATACACTGTTGGCCTACTGAAATTATGAGATATACGTAAAAGATAGTTTATGAATTCTGCCTTATATGCAGAAAAGAGCTACTAGAGCTAATCATCTAATTCGACATCATCCTCTTTAATTATCTAGTATAACAAATCATAGATACCTGGTGCAGATAGTAGCAAGCTTTATTTATTAAAAAGAGCGATGTAATATTGGTTAAAATTATCAAAATAAAAATTTGTGAAAATACAACTAAAATATCATAAAAATTGAGAATCATTTTTCATATCATTAGGATTGATAAAATTATTAAATTATTAATATGAAGATTACCGCCGGGTGCGTCCATTAAACGCTTTCTTCTTGCTGTAATTTCTCTATCTAGTTGCTGCTTTCGCTCTGCTAATTCTTGCGTAAAATCAAACTTTGGAAGTAAATTATCAATATTCATGTTTCTACATCTTGTTCATCTAAATGATGATTATCATAATTCCTTTCTTTCAAAATGCATCTTCATTCGAAAATAAATTCTATATATGTGAAGGTTATATACTGAATGCATATAAGTTTCTAGAATAGAAACGTTAAATATATAAACATTATTTAAAAATAATGTCAAGCAGAAAAAAATGAATCTGATAACATGAATAACTGAATCTGATAACATGAATAACTGAATATAATATTTATCGTAGATATAGGTGAAAAACTCCCTGAAGAGTATGTAGAAGGCTTCGAAGTAAAATATCTTTCCCGAATACAATATGATTATTATCCATTTGATGCATATTATTTAACAAAAGAATAAGACTTAGCCTATGATTGAGTTACTGAATTTATTAAAGATGGGAAAGAATTAGAACCATGAACTTTAGTAATGCAGATGTTGGAAGTGTATTTTGGTAATATAATTTTACTAGTTCTGGATATGCTCTAATTTATTGTTGAAATTAATTTTAAATTATAGAGTCGTTGTAAAAGATAACTATATATTAATTATATTCATTATTTTTGCACAAAAACTTAATGGAAACTTCACATTATTTTTATTTGAAGTTTATAGAAAATTTATATATACTATATTGAAATGAATTGTTTATATGTAGATAAATAATTCATTGTGTATTTTAAGTCTTTGTACATCATGTTTTTTCAGAAGGAAGTTTTTAGCTGCGGGATTTATCATGTTTGATTTCCATACACATATATTGCCGGGGATAGATGACGGCAGCAAAAATATAAATATAACAAAAGAGATGATTCAAGCAGAGATAGATCAGGGCGTTAACGGAATTGTTCTTACACCTCACTTCTATGCACAGCAGGATGATCCTGTAAGATTCATCGAAAGAAGACAAAGAGCTTATAATAAAGTCATCGAAGAATTGTATAATGATTTGACTTTAGATAAGAAGTTTTCAGATCAAACAAATCCGAAGTTTAAATTAGGAGCAGAGGTCTATTTCTTTTCAGGAATGGCTAAATCCAAGAATTTATCAGATTTGTGTATTGAAGGGACTGAGGTCTTACTTCTGGAGATGCCTTTTAGACAATGGACAAAAGATGTATACAGGGAAGTTAAAGAGATTATAGAGAGGCAGAGCCTTACAATTATTCTGGCTCATATTGAGAGATTTCGAAAATATCAAAAAGATATTTCAATTTGGAATGAGATTATGCAACTTCCGGTTATACCGCAGATAAATACAGAGTGTTTCCAGTCTTGGATGTCACGACGTTTTGTATTTAAATTTATTAATGATGGGCATAGTATTATTCTTGGTACAGATGCGCATAATAATACAGACAGACCAGTGAATATGTCACAAGGTAGAGAAGCCTTGAAGAAGAAATTCGGAGAGGTGATTTTGAATGATATAGATATGCTTTCAGATAAACTGTGGAGAAATGATGAATCGTAGAAAGTTTAAGGTAGTAGGGATTTCTTTTGTAATAGTTTTTCTACTATTAGTGCTTTTTTTAGGCATAAATGCTGTTGAAAAATATATAGATATGCAAGAAATGGAAGATGTTTATGAAGAAGATACAGTCCTTTCAGATGTCGAACTTCTGATAAATGGGAATGTATGTAGATACAATGCAGCAGTCAGGAATTACCTGGTAATAGGAACAGATGTATCAGGGACTTATAAAGATAAAGAAGCTGTTGATTATCATGGGAATATGGCGGACGTATTACTTCTTGTAGTACTCAACAGATCTGATAATAATTATGCAGTTTTGGAAATAGATCGTAATACAATTATGAAAGTTCCAATGATGAATCCGGACGGCAGTGTCAATGCGAGGTCCCTTATGCAGATATGCACTGCGCACTGGTTTGGAGGTAATCCACAGATGTCCAGCGAGAACACAGTGAATGCTGTTTCGGAGCTTTTAGGTGGAATACCAATTGATGGATACTATGAGCTTAACATGGATTCCATAGAAAAACTAAATAATGTAATTGGTGGAGTAACAGTCACTGTAGAAGGCGATTTTAGCCAGGTTGATCCGACTCTAATTGAAGGAGAGGAGATTACCCTCAATGATAAGCAGGCCTATAACTACATTCATGCCAGAATGGAAGTCGGAGATGGCACCAATGAAGGAAGAATGGCAAGGCAGGAAGCTTATATAAAAGCCTATTTGAATAAGCTTATGGAAAAAACAGAAGAGGATCCTAAATTCCCTAATGAAATATATCAGAAGTTGAAAGAAGTCGCACAGACTAACATGACCGGGAATGATTTTTCAAGAGTTTTAAACAGAGCAAATAGAGGAGAAAACCTTGGAACATTGAAATTTGAAGGTAGATACGAAATCGGAAAATTACTCGCCGATGGATTAGAGCATCAGGAGTTCTATATAAATGAAGGTTCTTATTATCAGGTGATGGATAAATTATTTCACCTTACGCCTGTAAAAGAGTAGTTATTGAAGTTGATTTAGAGGAGAAGACATGGAAAAGAAACAAATGGAACAAAAACAGATAAAGGTTTTAAAAGTTGATGATGATCAGGAAGAGATGGAGATTGATCTTTTTGGATTGCTTAGTTATTTCAGAAGCAAACTGATCATAATTATTGCAGCGTTTGTACTTGGGTCAGTATTGGCTGGAGCTTATACTTATTTTCTGGTGGAACCTTTATATACTGCCACAGCAAAAGTATATGTAGTTTCTGCATCGACTGATACAATGGTTAATCTTACTGACCTTAATCTTGGAACAGGGTTATCGGCGGATTATGAGCAGGTTATTACCATAAGACCGATTTTTAATCAGGTTATCAAGGATCTTGATCTTGATTATACTTATGAAGAACTTGTTAAAATGGTAGAAATAGCAGTTGTTAAGAATACAAGAATTATGACTATCAGTGTTACAAGTAATGACCCTAATGAAGCTGAACAGATTGCAAATGATATTGCAAAACAGGCTGAGATTCAAATTCCAAAGCTCATGGATACGCCTAAACCTCATATCATTGAACCTGCAATTGTACCTATGTTTAAGAGTTCTCCAAGTTATTCTAAGAATATAATGATTGGAGCTCTTGGAGCAACAGTACTTGTTTTAGGAGTCTTCACTGTAATCTTTGTACTTCAGGATACAGTTAATACCGCTGATGATATCGAGAGAATGTTTGGTATTCTTCCTCTTGCGGTTATTCCTGAGGGGAATATTGGAGTTTTAGCAGAGGGAAATGAATCAACATCCGGGAAAAAGATAAAGAATATTAAAGATGAAAAAAGTGGAAAGGAGGCTAAGTGCTCATGAATAAGATAGTATTTAATAATAATCCAGAGTTACCCTATGCAATGGAAGAGGCACTTAATTCTCTTCGTATAAACATTGGATTTTTGGGTAAAGATGTAAAGAAAATCATGATAGTATCTTCAACCCCTAATGAGGGAAAGAGTTTTGTTACTATGCAGCTATTTAGACAGTTTGCACAGACAGGAATTAAGACAGCTCTTATCGATGCTGATATGAGAAAATCAACCATGGCTATTAAGTATGATATGAAGCTTACAAATGGTGGTAAGATTCAGGGAACAAGCGCTGTCCTTTCAGGAGATGGTGATTTTGATCAAGCTTTTTATCCTACTTCAATAGATAATGGATTTATTCTTCCAAATATTGATAATGTAATCAATCCATCCAAACTTTTGGAAAATCAAAGGTTTGAAGAGCTCCTCAATTATGCAGGAGAGAATTTTAGATATACACTGGTTGATTCTTCACCTCTTGATCTTGTATCAGACGGTGAGAGAATCGGTTCTCTTTGTGATGGGGCAATTCTTGTTGTAAGAAGTGGTGTCACATCAAAGTCGATGGTTAGACATTCAGCCATGCAGCTTGAGAGAGCAGGATGTCCTCTGCTTGGAGTTGTTCTCAACAGAGTGGAGAGTAGTAAGGGTAAGTACTACTATAAGAAGCAAGGCACATATTATTATGCTAATAATTAATTGAGTATTATCCTTGTATTTTTGTCGGAGTTATTTACAGTTTTTCTGTAATTTACTCATATAAAATTTGATCCGGTGCTTAAGCGCTGGGGAGGAAAGGAGGAGACCATGCATAGTGTTATGAAAAAAGTTCTTGCAGCAATCCTTGGGGCAGCACTCTTTATCTCTACACCTGTATATGCTGCGCCGTCACCTGAAACACCTAATCAGACTGTTTCAGGTGAGGAGCGTAAGCCAACAACAGTTGATAATACTAAGGTAGAAAATACTAACTATACAGTTGATACTAAGGAAGATGGCACAGCTACTTTTACATCAGTAGGAGAAACAACTGAAGAACGTGTTAAGATTCCCAATAATGTCACAGTTAGTGGTGTTGAATACTTAGTTACCGAGATCAAGGCTGAAGCTTTTGCAAATGCAAGTGAGGCAGAAAAAGTATCTATTCCCGGTTCAATCCAGGCTATAAGTAAGAATGCGTTTTCTGGCGCAAAAAAGCTTAAGACAATCAGATTCTACGGCAAAAAGAGCATCAAAGTAGAAAAGGGTGCATTTAAGGGGCTTAAGACATCAAAGATGACCTTCAAGGTTTCAAAGAAAAAGATGTCTAAGAAGCAGTTTAAGAAATTCAAGAAGGCTCTTGAGAAAGCAGGCTTTAAGGGTAAAATCGAACGAGTTTGATTTTCATGAGCTGACGTAATTATTTACGGATTGGAATCATAGGTGCTAAATACTGCACCTATGATTCTGATAAAAAACGATATTCTTTCTAGTAATGTTCTACAGTTTTTATTGATTGTTTCCCAAATTTTTGTTTTGAAAGAATTAACATTATGTAATATGCATATGTATATAGTAACGGGGCAGTTTAATTGATGACTGCCTGTTTTTTTAGAAAAAAACTAACAAAACTTCTG